>JAEUHG010000074.1 GCA_016795425.1 Verrucomicrobiales bacterium | reverse complement strand
GATTTTTTGTGACCAAGGTGGGTTCAAGTCCCGTCGACCACCCCATTCCTCCTCCTCGTTCTTGACGGGTAACTGACGGATTGGCCGTCGGCCTGGCAACCTCCCTGCCCTCAACGTTCGAAATCGTGCTTTGTCCGTAAGCAGAGCAGCAGGCGGCCGAATTCTCCCTTTCCGTCACATCAATTCTTGCTGGAACCCACACCGTCGCCCGTTCGACTCCACACCCAGCAAGATCGAAGGCGGGCTGGTGGATTCCCTCGGATTCTGGCAGTGTGCGGTACGGGAGGAAGGATCTGAACCAACAACCAGTCGGCAACCCAGCGTTACGGAGATGGAGTCCGCGGGTCGCCATGAACGGCAGACCGCCGCGGATCCCTCGCCGCAGCGCGACGAGGGCTGCCTGACTGGGCGAAGCCCCTGCGGACCTCGGAGAGATCCATGGCTCCAACGCGCGGACTTCAACCGGTGACCGCTTCCCCGAACCACGGGACCCCGAACCCCTCTTCGCAAGGAGATTTCCGAAGCCGCCGGTTGCTTTCGCCAGGTGGCGATTCCCGGGCAGCAGCGCAGCCAGCTGGTCACCAACTCTCGATCGGAACGTCTTCGCCAAAATCCTTCCTGGTCGCACTTGCGCGCACCGCGAGTCGCACCACCTTGCGGGCTTGAACGGCTGCGGGCCACGGGAATACCACATAAACGGTATCGGGGCCGACAAAACGCCGGGCCATGGTTTCATGCCCCCCCGGGGCCCCAGTGAATCCAGCGGTTGCACTTCAGGATCTCTGGGGGAACGAGACCTGCGTCGCCCGGGATCGCCTGAATCCGAAGGACTCACCCACGTTCGACGATGATCGCACTGAAACTGATCGCTGGCTTGGTGGCGCTCTACTACGGCGCCGAATGGCTCGTACGCGGGGGCGCCACTCTCGCGGTGCGGCTGGGAGTGACGCCGTTGTTGGTGGGACTGACGGTCGTGGCATACGGAACGAGCACTCCGGAGCTGATTGTCAGCACCTTGGCCGCCGCTGAAGGACAGGGTGCCATCGCCATAGGAAACGTCGTCGGTTCGAACATCTTCAACATTGGCGTGATTCTCGGCTTCACCGCCTTGGTATGCCCGATGCGGTTTCAAATCCAACTCCTTCGCTTCGACATGCCAGTGATGATCGGGGTGGCTCTGCTTTTCCTGGCATTCTTTGCGGATGGAATGATCCAACGCTGGGAGTCGATGGTGTTCCTTGCCTCCATCGTGGCCTACTCAGCGCTGAACATCCGACTCTCCCGACGCCAGGCCAGCGAGGCGGTGCGGCAGGAGTTCAGCGAAGGAGTTCCCCAGCCTACGGGTTCGCTCTGGCGAGACGTGGGTTGGATTGCCGCCGGACTAACGGTCCTGGTGGTGGGATCGCGCCTGTTCGTGGATGGCGCGGTCGACCTCGCACGTTTGCTGAAGTGGAGCGAGGCGCTCATCGGACTCACCATTGTTGCCGCGGGAACCAGTCTTCCAGAACTCGCGTCGTCCCTGATGGCCGCATGGCGCAAGCAGCCCGATATCGCCATCGGCAATGTCGTTGGCTCCAACATCTACAACATCCTGGCCATCCTCGGTGTCAGCGGGCTCGTGCAATCCCCCCTCGACGGCGTCGGAGTGAAGCTCACCGATACCTTGGTCATGATCGCTCTCTCGTTCGTGTTACTGGTATTCGTCTGGACAGGTTTCCAATTGCGCCGATGGGAAGGCGCTGTGCTCCTGGCCATCTATGGCGGGTATCTCTGGCATCTCGCACCGAAACCCTGAACTCCCGTGGCTGCCAACGTGAACCGTGCTGTTCCTCCAGTATCCGTGGATCGCGCATTTCGCCTCTTGCGGCGCGCTGGCTGGATGGCGTTGCTCTGGTTCGTGCTCAACGGTTCCGATGCGCGTTCGTGGATCGTGGGAGCGCCCTCGGTGCTCCTCTCGGCCTGGGTCAGCCTTCGCCTCATCCCGTCGGCGCCACCTTCACTATCACTGCGGGGAACCCTTGCCTTCGCCGTTTTCTTCCTCCGGGAATCCCTCCGTGGCGGCTGGGATGTTGCCCGGCTGGCGCTTCGACCCCGGCTGACGTTGGCACCGGCAGTCGTTTCATTCTCGCACCGTCTGCCATCGGGCGGCGCCCGGCTGCTGTTCGCAGGTGCGGTGAGTCTGCTGCCCGGCACAGCCGTGATCGCGATCGAGGACGGTCACATCCAGATTCATGCCCTGAATCCTTCCCCGAGAATCGAAGGGGAGCTTCGCGAACTGGAGGACCACGTCATCCGGTTGTTCAGGCTATCGCCTCCGAACTCGCGAACCGACCCATCATGAACTCGATCTACCTGGGCGCTGCGATCGCCCTGCTTCTGACCATGGTGCTGGGATTGGCCCATGTCTTCCGGCAACCGGGACGGGCCGACACCCTGCTGGCCGCGCTGCTCTTTGGCAGTACCGGCGTCGCGCTGGCTCTGGTGCTTGGCCATGGACTGTCGATGCCCCGAGTGCTCGACATCGCCCTCGTCTCAGCATTGCTCGCCGCCGTCCTGGGCGTGGCGTTCGTGCTGCGCGGATGGCCGGAGGACGATCCGACGGAGGATTCGAAGCCATGATTCTCCGTGACGCCATCACCACCTTGCTGCTCTTGGCCGCGTTGTTCTTCTTTGTCGCCGGCACGGTTGGCTTGTTGCGGTTTCCGGATCTCTATTCGCGGCTCCATGCGCTGACCAAAGCGGACAATGTCGGCCTGGGCCTCACCGTGTTGGCGCTCATGTTCCAGGCCGATGACGGGTTGGAGGTGATCCAATTGGGCCTGATCTGGATCCTGGTCGTTGTCGCCAGTGCCACGGTGTGCCTCCTGATTGGCAAGGAAGCCCGTCGACGCGGCATCCAGCCATGGTCAAGGAGGACACCCTGATGCTCCCGATCTTCGACGGAATTCTGGCCTTGGTCATGATCGTCCTCGCCTGGCGTTCACTCAATGACCGCGATCTCTTTCGAGCGGTGATCAAGTTCATCACCCTCGGCCTGTTGATGTCGGTGGCCTGGGTTCGCCTCAACGCGCCGGACGTGGCGCTGGCCGAAGCCGCGGTGGGATCCGGGCTGACCGGTGCCCTGCTGCTCGCCGCCTTGCTGCGAATGCGGCGAAGGGAAAACACGAGGTCCACAACTCACATGGAGTCCGCCAAATGATGCCGCGTTGGATGGCCGGATCGTTCTCGGTGTGCCTGCTCGCGGCGTTGAGTTGGGCGGTCTGGTCATTGCCGACGGCCCCCAAAGGCCTGACGGCAGAGTCGCTGGCACGCCTCGCCGAAAGTGGCGTCACCAATCCCGTCACCGCCGTGCTCCTCAACTTTCGCGGCTACGACACGCTGCTGGAGGTCGGAGTCCTCCTGCTCGCCATCGTGGGTGTCTGGTCGCTGCGCCGCGCCGACTGGCCCAGGACGGCTGGCGGCGATTTCACAATGCTGGCGCCGTTCCTGAGAGTCGCGCTGCCGCTGTTGGTGCTGGCCGCCGGTTATCTGCTATGGATCGGAGCCTTTGCTCCCGGCGGGGCGTTTCAAGGCGGCGCCTTGCTGGGTGGCGCCCTGGTGCTGGCGGTGCTCGGAGGCCGCGGCCGACACATTCTGAACCGCCGGGACCTGCTCGCAATCGGCCTGGTTCTGGGAGTCCTCGTCTTCGTCGTCGCCGCCGCCCTCTCGATGCTGCTTTCGGGTGGCTTGCTCCAATTTCCTTCCGGCCAGGGCGGCGTGTGGATCCTGGTGATCGAGTCGGCGGCGCTAATCTCCATCGGTCTCACACTGGGCCTGCTCTACCTCGGCGGTCGACCGTCCAAGGGGGGCCTTCCTCGCCATGACTGAGATCGACCATCGAGTCTATTTGGCTGCCAGCGCAATCGTGTTTGTCATCGGATTCTATTCGCTGCTGGTTCAAGCGCATGTCCTTCGGCGCATTATGGCTCTCAATGTCATGGGAAGCGGCGTCTTTCTGTTCCTCATCGCGCTCGGCTCCCAGACTCCCGGGCCCGTTCCAGATCCAGTTCCGCGCGCGATGGTGTTGACCGGGATCGTGGTGTCCGTCTGTGCAACCGGTCTCGCGTTGGCCCTGGCGGATCGCGTTCAGGACACCACGGATCGATGCGAGATCAGTGAAGCCAACCGCCATACTGCATCCTCGGACCGAAAATCGGGCATCGAGGCGGAACACTCGGAAGGGTCGGCATCATGACGGCAGCGTGGTGCATGGCGTTGTTGATTCTGGCGCCGCTGACGACGGCGGCGCTCGCCGTTGTCATTCCACGCCGAGGGCGTGGTTTGGCTTTCGTGACGGCGGTGGTGGTCGGCGCCGCCGTGACGGGGCTCTTCCGCGAACTCCGGGATCACGGAGTGCGGATCCATCAGGTGGGCGGATGGGGAGCGCCACTCGGCATCGATCTCCGGGTGGATGGCCTGGCGTTGCTGATGCTGTGTGTGACTGCCGGCATCGGCATCGCCGTGGCGCTGTACGCGACGCGCTATTTCGCTTCCAACCTCAACCTCGGCCAGAATCGCCCGCAGGAGCCCAAGGACGAAGCAACGCATCGCGACTACTATTTCTGGCCGATCTTTCTGTTCCTTTGGACCGCCCTGAACGCCCTCTTTCTGTCGGCCGACATCTTCAACCTGTATGTCACGCTCGAACTGCTGGGCTTTGCCGCGGTCACGTTGGTGGCCTTGGCGGGGGGGCCGGCGGCCCTTTCCGCCGCGCTGCGCTACCTGACCGTCAGTTTGTCGGCATCCCTATTCTATCTTCTCGGTGTGGGTTTGGTCTTTGGACAGTGCGGGACCGTCGATCTCCCATCCTTAGCCGCGCAGAGGGAGTCCGGGCCCGCCTTGTGGGTTGCCTTGGGCTTGATGACCGGCGGCCTCATCACCAAGGCGGCGCTATTCCCCATGCATTTCTGGCTGCCGCCCGCGCATGCCAACGCCCCAGCCCCGGTCAGCGCCCTCTTGTCGGCGCTGGTGGTGAAAGGTCCCTTCTACATTCTGCTGCGATTGTGGTTCGAAGCCTTCCCGACCCTGCTGACGCCCGCCGTCACTCAAGGATTTGGGGTTCTGGGAGCGGGCGCGATCCTCTGGGGATCGATCCAGGCACTACGTCAGCAGCGACTCAAGCTGCTGGTGGCCTACTCGACCGTGGCGCAGCTCGGGTACCTCTTTCTGCTTCTGCCGCTGTGTTCGAATTCCGGAGGCGGTGGCATGGCCTGGAGCGGCGCGCTAATGCTTTTGGGAGCGCATGCCTGCGCGAAGGCGGCGATGTTTCTGGCCGCCGGCAACATTTTGCACGTGACTGGGCATGACCGCATCCAGGGCCTCGATGGGTTCGCGCGCAGTTTGCCAATGTCCGCCTTTGCGTTCGGTCTGGCCGGCTTGAGTCTGGTGGGATTGCCGCCCAGCGGCGGGTTCGCGGGGAAATGGCTGCTGCTGAATGCGGCACTCACCCAGGGCCAATGGTGGTGGGTGGCGATCCTGTTGATCGGCGGCCTGCTTGCCGCGGCCTACGTCGCCCGTGTGCTCACCCACGCGTTCACCCACTTGGACGGCGAAGCCACGGTGCGGCACGCGCTGCCGCGGATCATGGAATGGACACCGCTCGGTCTGGCGTTGCTGGCGGTCCTGCTGGGTTTCGCTTCCGATGGAGCCGCCCGTCTCCTCGAAGTCGGCGCTCCCGCATTGGCACAAGCCGCCAAGGGAAGGATGGAGCCATGAGCGTTCACGGCCTGGTACTGCTCGGAATTCTGTTCAGTTCCTTCGTGACCGGAGTGGCGATCTTCTTTTTGAAAGAGGAGAATCACCGGACACGCACCTGGCTCAATCTACTCGGCGCGGGACTCAAGTTGATCCTTGTCGCGGCATTGCTCTGGGGCACCTACCGGGGCCAGACGTATTCGCTGACCCTCGAATTCCTACCGGGCATCGACTTCGCCCTCGGCGCCGATTCCAACTCGGTTCTGTTCGTGACTTTGTCCACGGTGTTGTGGTTCTGGACCACGCTGTACGCGGTGGGATACCTGGAGCACTCGCCCAACCGCAGCCGGTTCTTCGGCTTCTTCAGCCTTTGCGTCACCGCCACCACGGGCATCGCGCTTTCGGCCAACCTGGTGACCTTTCTCACCTTCTTCGAGTTGCTCACGGTTTCAACCTATCCGCTCGTGGTTCATCGCGGGACCAAAGACGCGCTTGGCGGAGGCCGGATCTACCTCGGCTACACCCTGGCGGGTGGCGCCCTGCTGCTTCTGGCCGTGGCCTGGCTGCATAGTCTTGCCGGGCCGGTGGCATTCAAGGCCCGGGGCGTCATCCAATCCCTGGCCGCCGGTCATCGCGTCGAACTCCAGGTGATCTTCGTGTTATTCATGCTCGGCCTCGGCGTGAAGGCTGCCATCCTACCTCTCCATGGATGGTTGCCCAAGGCGATGGTGGCCCCCGCACCTGTGAGCGCGCTGCTGCATGCCGTCGCGGTTGTCAAAGCCGGGGCGTTCGGCATCGTGCGCGTTGTCTATGACGTCTACGGCGTCGAAACGGCTTCTGAACTGAACGTGCTGCAACCGCTCGCATTGGCCGCCGGCGCCACGATCGTCTACGGCTCGATTCGAGCGCTCTTCCAGGACGAACTCAAAAAACGCCTGGCCTACTCCACCGTGAGCCAGGTCTCCTACATCGTTCTCGGCGTCGCCATCCTCAGCCCGGTGGCCTCGATCGGCGGCCTGGTCCATCTCGTCCATCAGGGTCTGATGAAGATCACCCTCTTCTTCGGCGCGGGGAACTACGCCGAGGCTCTCGGGATCCATAAAGTCAGCGAGATGAACGGCGTGGGCCGGCGCATGCCGCTCACCACTTCGGCGTTCACCATCGGTGCCCTCGGCATGATGGGTACGCCTTTTCTTGCCGGTGCCGTGTCCAAACATTACCTGAAACTCGGAGCCGAAGAGTCTGGCGATACCTGGGCCGTCTGGATCCTGACCGTCAGCGGCCTTCTGAACGCCGCCTATTTCATTCCCATTCTCTGGCGCGCGTGGTTCAAGCCACCGTCCGATCCGCATCCCGCCCCTGGGTCCGCCAAGCGCACGGAACCGCCGTGGGCACTGGTCGTCCCGCCTGTGGTCACCGCACTCATGGTGATTTGGGCCGGGCTCTTCGCAGAACAACCCTTCAGCCCTCTCGCCTGGGTGAAACTCGTCGCCCAACGCGAGTTCGGCCATTGACGATCCGGCGACTGCGACCTGGGAGTTGAATCCAGCGGATTCGTCCCTCAGACGACACCGACACCCTGTGGCCATCGACGGCGTCGCTGCCGCCGTTTCCCTACTGGGTCAGCCATCGCAGCCACCGCGGACCTTCCCACACCGTCGGACGCCAATCCCAACCCGACGCCGTGACAGTCTCCACCAGCGGCGATTTCATTTCTTTCAAATTGAACGTGTAGGCATACGAAGGGTCCGGTTTGAGGCGTCCCGTCTCATCCCATTGAAATCCAAACACCCGTCGGTGCTCATACTGGGCAAACACAAGTCCCAGAGCCGCCTTCCATTCGAATTGGGCGCCGCCACGACCGATCGACGCCTCCCAGCCCGCCACGTAATCGGTCGCCCGCACCACCCCGCTGGCCTCGTCCAGGCGCAGGCGAATTCGAAACGTGCGACGCATTCCGCGGGCACGCGCCAAATCGATCCATTTCGCGTCCGCATAGCGCCAGGTCGCAAACCACTCGTCGGGCGTCGAACCGCGTTCGATCTGCAGCGGACTGTCTTTGGTTCCGATCGACTCCAGCCGCCTCGCGAGTTCCGTGGCTCCCACCTTCTCAACCCCGGGTCGGGCGCGCTGAGTCCCCGCCCAGGCGGTGCCTTTGAAGTAGTAGACCACGACGATGCCCAAATACACCGCCAGGATCGGAATCACCCAACGCGGGTCGAGCCGGAGGTCGCTCCCGCCGGCGATCGGTACGGTCAGGCCTGTCGAAGCCGGCTCAGGCATCCCAGTCGCAGCCAACGGCGCTCGGCTGGGCACAGTGAACCCACCGGATGCCATCCGCTTTCGAATCGCCACGTCATCCGGTCCCGTCCATACACCGACCAGCGTTCCCAGATGCAAGGCGTAGGCCCGGTCGCCGGCGGGTCGAGTCACGACATAACCTCGCTGGGAATCCCCGGTTCCCGACAGCTGGCTGAGTCCGGTCTGTTGCAGATATTGAACCCATCCCTTTTCCGCCGCCGAACTGGACTTGAATCGGGCGATCAACACGCTTTCGCCGGAGGAGAACACCGCGAACCGGGCCAGATCCGCCTCCGCAAAGACCTGCCCCATCGAGGCTCGCACATCGGTGACCAGGCGAGGATCAACATCGGCGCCGAACAGGCGTTCCACCGCCACCGACTGTTCCTCACCAACCGTTGCCGAAGCCATTTGTTCGATGGCGGCGCGGTGGGGGGCCTCACGGATCCAGGCCCTCCGCGCGAGCCATAGATGGCCGAAGAACTGGGGCAGTGCGACCAACATGAAAAAACCCAGGAACCAAAAGACAGGTCGAAGGGATGCCCCGCCACGGGCGAAGAGGATCCCAATGAGCCCGCTGACCAGAACGCCGGCCACGATCAAGGCGAGGCTGATGGCTAGGCCTGGACTGGAGCGCAAGAGCGGGAGCATGGGGGGTGGAAGGTAAGGAATGGGAAAGACTTCAAAAGACCGCGCTGCTTCTGTGGGAAAGGAGCTGGCGTGGCACGCGGATCGCTAGCGTTTGATTCCCGCCGAAACCCCGGCGTAAATCACCACGCCCACCGTCGCAATGATTCCCAAGGTCGCGGCAATGGGAACCGCGGCCAGAAACGTCAGCAAGGAACCCAACAACCAGCGCGCCCGAAACCATTCTGCAAATCCCGGCCTGACTTCGGCCAACACCATTGCGCCGGTGATTGCGGTGGCCAAGGAGACCCCGATAGTCCCGAAAATCATGACCATCATGAACGCGACGTCCTGTCCCTTGGCGCCCATGCCGAAGCCGCTGATCAGGCGGCCGGCTAAGACCAGCATTCCCACCATGGTGACCCCTACGGCGCGCCCCAGCCACCATCCATTTCGCGCCCCAGGCACGAAAACCGTGGCGAACACGATCGGCACGATCACAAACGGCAAGGCCATCACCAGCTTCTCCAACAGGTCCACATCGCGTCCCTGGCCCGAATTGTGCCGCGCACAAATCCAGTAGGTGGCGACCGCCAGGCAAAGCACCACGGTTTCCGGACCGATGCAGTAGGTCATCAGGCGTTTCATGAAGGCACCTCCGGATCGCTGCCGAATTCCATCACCAGAACGGCGCGAAATTGGTCTCGCTCCTCGGACAACGCCAATCCTTCGCCTCCGCTGGTGGCAAGGCTGGCATAGTACCTGATAAAAGCGCTCGCTTTGAGGAAGGCCTCACGGGCGGCCGCGCGGTCGCCGGCGGCCAAAAGTCGTCCCATGCGCAGCCGATACATCTCGGCGGTGGCATGAGCGAAGCCAATGTGAGGGCAGCGCTCCCGGATCAACGTCTCCGCCGCCACCAACTGGTCCTCAACCTCGAGCGCCAGCGCCTGATGCCACCACTCGGGCTTCCCATCCCTCGCCGCTGGACTCGGCTCGGCCGCCGGCTCGTTCGGCGGCAAGGGATCGAAGACGGTGTTGTCGAGGATCAACTCCACCATCCGCTCCACACTTCGAAGCCGGGAGGCGATCGCCTCCACATGGGCCCACAGCACCCATGTGCCCTCGTCGTGAGGCAACAGCATCTCCAGAACACCGCGCGCCGAGGCCTCGGTGGACCTCGGCCGCACCCGAAGGATCCTGATCCTCCCCAAATCCCCACGCTCACACTCGATCCCAGCTCCCTCGCTCCGCGCCGCGGCCTCGAAGGTGTCCAAAAGGGTTTCGTCGTCCCCACCGTCTCGATGGATCAGCTCCAACCGAATCCACACCTGCCGCCCGGGATCTATGATGTGAACCCTCTCCGTGTCGTCGAGAACGTGCCATCCGTACGGCACATCGAATTTGGCGCGAATCGACCGCGCGGCCACCGTGGCCCGGCGCCCGTCGTCATCGGTCTCGACCACGATTGGCGGCAATCCCGACACGTCGAAACCAGCCCCGGTTTCGACCATGGGAACCTGACTTAACGTGGCCGCATGGTGGGCCAGCGCGAAGTTCCCAAGTTCACTCCCGGCCTCCCCATCGATCCCGGTCTCGTTGGGGAGCGCCTCCAGGTCATTGGGCGCTTCTGTCGACTCGTCAGTCGGGGTGGTCGCGGGCTCGGCGGCACTCGATTCCTCCGAGGGCTCTGGGACCGGTGCGATCGGGTTCGCCGCAGTTCCTGACTCCGACTGGAAACGGGATCCACGAGGGGTCTCCAAAGTAAACGAGGCGAGCATTTGGAACCATGCGTCGCGTACGGCGTCAGCAAGGATTTCAGGGGCCGTGAAACTGAGGTTCAGCAGCCGGTTGCCATCCTCCAGAAACGCGAAGCGGACCACCATAGGACCCATCTCCGAGGCCTGCAGGGCTTCACCGACCATGGCGGGCACGCCGCCCACCCGATCCTGGCCGATAGCGCGAGGCTGGAGCCCGTTATGGTTCAAGTGGTACCAGGCCCAATCGTGCAACGTTCCATCGCCGTGCGCCGGTCGGGCGGCGAAGGCGAAGACGATCGCGGAATGGGGCGCGGTGACGATCGCCAATGGCAGGAACGACGTGGGATCCGAGAAATCCACAGGCTCCGCCGGCAACTCATGGCTGATCCAGTCCCTGGGCAGACGCGTGGTGAAGCCGAGTTCGGCGACGCGCGCGGCGAAGGTACGAGGGGCGAATTGAAGTTCGGCAATCACGGGCTCCGGGATCCTGCGGCACCCGCCAAATCAACGTCAAACGCCACGACGGACCCGATAGGGGTATTGTCCTTCCCTCAACATTCCCGCGAGATGGCGGAGAGGACCACCGCCGCCTTCGCCGCGGTCGGACGCGTCGCCGGCAACTTGTCCAGCATCCGGGTCATGCACTCGACCAACCCCGGCGGAAGGTCCGGACGACGCAGGGCGAGGTCCGGAGTGGGAGTCTCGCGAATCGCCGCGATGACCTCCTTTGGAAAGGGCGACCCAAAGGGATGTGCGCCCGTGGCCAGCTCCCACAGGCAGAGACCGAGACTAAAGAGATCGGTGGCCGTCGTCATGGTGCCACCCACGGATTGTTCCGGTGACATGTACCTCGGAGTACCAATGATGACCCCGCTCCCGGTAAGTTCGTGCAAGGTTGTCGGCAGATCGGGATGTTCGCCCTGGAACGGCCGTGCCAGTCCGAAATCGAGCAGCTTCACGGTGCCTTCCTTCATCACGATGATGTTGGAAGGCTTCAAGTCCCGGTGCACCAGACCGAAGGCATGCGCCGCCGCGAGGGTGGTGGTGAGCTGCGCCCCCACACGCGCCAGGAATCCGGCCGAAGGTCTCGTCCCCACCCAATCCTGCAACGGACGTCCTTCCACCAACTCCAGCGCCATGTACCAACGACCGTCGTGTTCCCCCCAGTCCAACAACGCCACCGTGCCGGCGTGCCGGAAGTGCCGAAGCAGGAGCGCCTCGCGTTGAAACCGACGAAGCCACGAGCGGTCCTGGATGAGGTCAGCGGCGAGGATCTTCAGCGCGACTTCGCCACCGCCGTCGAGGTGCACGGCGCGATACACCTGGCTGGTGGCGCCCGTGCCAAGCCGGCCTAGAATACGATAGGAGCCGACTTTGGGATTGAGAGCAGCCATGAGCGTCAGGGCGTTGCCACCGGCTGTTGAAGGAGTCTCATCACGTCACGCTGGGCCAGCCAAGCGACCAAACGTCGGGCATCCGAGCCGTCACGCGAGATGTCACCCTTGTTCGGCATCTGCGGAAGACCTCGCGCGGCGCGATCATACAGAGCCTGGGCTTCGGCGACCCGTCCCAATCGATGCAGCGCCGAGGCGCGATGAAAGGCGGCCGTTTTCCAAACCAGAGAACTCTCGCCGGCATCGGAGGTCACGGACTGAAGCGCTTCCGCGGCTTCGCTGTAGCGTCCGCGGCGTTGCATGGCCAGACCGAGAACATACTGCGCGAACTGCTGGTCCGACGGATTGGAAGCAAGTTCCATCGCCCGGCGTGCAATGGCCAGGGCGTCCTCCGCCACCGATGGGTCGGTCACCCGCCCCAACAGGGTGGCCTCGGCCGCCGCAGCGAGTTTGGACGGTTGGGTTTCTGAAGAGGCATGGAAGAGGACGCGCCGCGCCGCCTCGGTGTACGGTCCCTCCTGCTCGTACCAAGCCAACAGGGACACCACCCGGAGCGAGAGCCAGGTGTCCTCCGACAGATGGGAGGAACACTCCCGAAGCAATCCCAAGGCCTCGGATTCTCGGTCGGCCCCGAGGTAACTGCAGGCCAGGCGAGCCATGGCATCGACCGTGTGGGGATGGTCGATGCCGTTGGCCCGGCGACGGAGGCGCACGACCTCCTCGCGGACCGACAGGGCCTCGTCCGGCAGCCCTGCCTTAAGGGAGGCCAAGGCCAGGTAATGCAGGCTTAGGATGGTGTTGGGATTCTCGGGACCCAGGTGTTGGCGGCGCAACACGGCGACTTCGCGGTGGAGCCGCACGGCCTCCGCGGGTTGGCGATCCTGTTCGAAATACGCGAGGTAATGCATGGCCATCAGGGTTTGGGCATGGCCTGGGCCCAGCACCTTGCGACGCAGTTCGATCAGTTCCTTCTGCAAGGCAAACGCCTCATTCACCCGGCCGTGTCCATGATAATTCGCCGCCAGGTTCGCAATGGAAACCAGGGTTTCGGGATGCTCCGCGCCGAGGGTCTGTCGGCGCAGGCGCAGCACCTCCTCGTGCAACGCCAGTTCTTTGGCGTCATCGCCCGCCCGTCCGTAATGCACGGCCAGGCTGCTCAAGGTGCGCAGAGTGTCCTGATGTTCCGGTCCCTGAAGTCGCCGGCGCGTCTCGACCAACCGTTCGTATCGATGCCCGGCCTCGTCGGCATGCCCCATTCCGGACATGACTCCGGCCATCGCTTCGGAAGTGGCCAGGGTCGCCAAGTGTTCGGGCCCGAGAGTGCGCTCCTGGATCTGCAGCACATCCTTCCATAGCGCGAGCCCTTCCTCGAACCGATGCGTCTCGGAAAGCGAATGAGCAAGGTTGGCCATCGCCTCCACCGTGCGCCCATCCACGGGACCATACGTTTGCTGATGATGGGCCAGCACCTTCTCCCGAAGGGGAACGGCCTCCCGGTGCAAACCGATGCCTTCGTAAGTGTCGCCGAGCGTCTTCTGAAGCATCACGCGACGCTCGGTTTGATTGGCAAGATCAGTATCCAACCGATCGGCCGCGCGGCCCAAAGCCTCGGCGACCGTGAACGAGTAGCCCGCGCGCTCGGGGTCCGGACTTTGAAACACTTCGGTCAGAAACTTGGAGATGGCTTCGGCGTCCGCGCGGCGTTCCTGAGCTTGCGCCTCCGCCCGTCGCGCACGCACGGCTTGCCGGGTGGCGAATCCGAGTCCGACGGCCAGGGCGATCATGACCGCCGCCAACCCCACGAAAGCGACCCGGTGACGTTGAAACGCCTTTTGAAACCGATACGCCGCACTGGGTGGACGAGCCAGCACCGGCTCGTTGGCCAGGTAACGAGTCAGATCCATGGCCAGACCGTTGACGGTGTCGTAACGCCGCCGTCGGTCCTTCTCCAGGCACTTCATCACGATCCAATCGAGATCGCCGGTGATGGCGCGGAACGCGTCGTTGCCCGGAAGTCCTCGATTCCATGTGGGAGTGGGCTTCTTCTCTCGCCACATGGTGCTGACCCGGGTCGAGGGCTTTTCCGGCTCTTCCTCGGCCAGCACGCGCTGGATTTGACCGAAGCCAAGACTGCGCAGGCGCTCCTGCGGGAACGGCGTGCTTCCGGTCAGCAGTTCGTACAGCAGCACCCCCAGCGAATACACATCCGTGCGCATGTCGACATCCATGCTGCTCATCTCCGCCTGCTCGGGACTCATGTAGGCGGGGGTGCCAATCATCGCGCCATAGTGCGTGAAGACGGTCTTCTCGGTTAGCCGTTGGCTGACGGCCTTGGCGACACCGAAGTCGATCACCTTCGGCATCGGGTCGCCGTAATGCAGGGTCACCATCACATTCGACGGCTTGATATCACGGTGCATGATGCCCTTCTGATGGGCACTCTGGATGGCACGACAGACCGGAAGGAAGAGTTCGATGCGCTCGCGTAGCGGGAGTTGGTTGCGGTCGCAGAACTCGGTGATCGGTATGCCCTGCACCAGCTCCATGACGAAGTAGGGGCGCCCGGACTCCGTGGCCCCTGCATCCAGCATCTTGGCAATGTTCGGGTGGTCCATCATCGCCAGTGCCTGCCGCTCGGCTTCGAAGCGGGCCACGACCTGGCGCGTATCCATTCCCAACTTGATGATCTTCAGCGCCACCCGGCGTCGGACCGGCACGTCCTGTTCCGCCATATACACCACGCCCATCCCTCCCTCACCGATCCGTTGCAGCAGCTTGTACCGCCCAATCACCGCGCCTTCATGTTCGCCCGGCGCCGCCAATTCCTCCGGACGCAACCGCAGTCCCGGATCCTCGAAGCTCGGCAGCTCGACGGACTCCGACTGCGGGGCGGCTCCGTTCTCGATCATCAATTCCACGCGTGCGCGCCGCACCGCGTCGTCTTTGCAGACGTCGTCGAGGTAGGCTGCGCGGTCATCGATCGCGAGATGCCGCGCGACGCGGAGGATTTCTTGGGTGTCGGGCATGCGCTCAGGGACGATGTGCGGAGAGCGAATTCGCAGTCAACGGAGTCTGAAGGTTCTCCGAACCCTGTGCCCCAGAATCACACCCCTGTGCCCGAATCGCGCAGTTCAGTACCGTTTCTCCGCTGCCTAGGCTGCCGGGCATGGATAGGGAGCTTCCGCGGTCAAACCTGGCTCAAACTCGGACGGAGATTTCTTCGCGACGAGCGGCAGAGCCCCGCCCTTCGAGCGAATGCGCCACCAAAGCGGAATCACGAATTCCCGCGCGGAAGCGCGGAAACGTGGGGACGACGGGAATGAGTAGGCCCTCTCCTTTTCGACGCGGGGCCATCGTTCTCGCCGGTTCGAAGCGGCGCGGCATCGCCGGCTCCCTTACTCATGGGTTTACGGTCACCCTTGCCCTTGCACTGGCCGCGGTTCTTCTCGGTTTCCCCACCTACGCCGCGGGCCTAGCCATCCACCGCGAGCCCTCGGGTGCCTTCCGTCTCCGCTGGCCCGAAACATTCGCCGACTACGCCCTCGAAGAATCCTCTGATCTTACCGTCTCGAATGGATGGAGGCGGTTGATCCGCCTTCCGGAGATCCAGGATTCCTGGCGATCGACGCTCCTGCCGGCGGACGCCGCCTCCCACTTCTACCGACTCGCCCTTCCCCTGGCCTACGTTGTGGAGACGTCACCGAGGGCGGGTGAGACGGAGGTTTCCGTGTATCGCGAAACGATCCTCCGCTTCTCCCAACCGCTCGCTGAAGGCACACAGGTCGGCAACGACCGTTTTGTGGCCGTGGCTCAAGGCCGGAAGATCCTGTCGCGCATCGAACTGGCCCACGATCGGCGGTCAGCGTCGCTCTTTTATCTGGAACCCCTCCCCGGCAATTGCCGTGTCGTGGTCACCCTCGCCGGAACCGGTCTGTACGACCACCTGGGTCGGCCTTTGGACCCTGACGGCGACGGAATTCCGGGCGGAACGCTGGCATTCGGCTTTGACACGCTCAACCTCACGCCGGTCGCCGGCACTGCGGTTGTGGGTCGCGTCTTTGCTGCAACCAGCGAAGGCGCATGGGATCCCAGCCAGCCAGCCACGCCCATCGCAGGGGTCACCATCACCGTGGACGGACAAGAGGAGACCTTGCGCGCCGTGTCTGCCGCCGACGGATCTTTTCGCCTGGAACCGGTGCCCGCGGGCAGGTTCTTCGTCCATATCGATGGGCGCACCGCCGCCAACAGTGCTTATCCGGATGGCATCTATTTCCCCGTGGTCGGCAAGGCCTGGGACGCTGTTGCCGGAGTGCGGACGAATCTGGCAGGCGGCACCGGCGAAATCTTCCTTCCGCGCATCCGCGGAGATTCCTTGAAGGTGGCCAGCGCCAGTGAGCCCACCTACGTGCAATTCCCCTCCCAGGTTCTGGCCACCAACCCCGCGCTGGCTGAGGTCCGGGTCATCGTTCCTCCCAACTCGCTCTTCCGCGACGACGGACAACGCGGAGGCCGCGTCGGTATCGCGCCCGTGCCGCCGCAACGCCTGCCCGGTCCGCTTCCGGAAGGACTGGATCTTTCCATGGTCTTCACCGTGCAGACCGACGGGGCCGGCAATCTCGATGTCCCCGCTCCCGTTTGCCTGCCCAATATCCCGGAAGTGGTCGCGGGCGCTCCCTTGCCGCCGGGCGCCAAACGCAGCCTCGTCTCCTTCAATCACAAGCGCGGTCAATGGGAGAGCATGGGACTCATGACCGTCGCCGCGGACGGCAAAACCCTCTGCACCGATCCCGGAGTCGGAATCCGACAACCCGGATGGCACGGAGCCGGGGCGGCGCCGTACGTGGGATCCGCCAATGACGGCGGACTCAATCGCGCTTCCGGCAACGTCGGCTCCGACGGCGGGGCGGGCGGCCCCAGCGGACCGTTCCCGAGGGACTCGGGCCCCGCAACACCCAACGGAGGTGGCCCCAGCAACCCTCCCCCGTCCAACGGAGGAGGAGGTGGTGGTGGTGGTGGTGGCGGCGGTAACGGCGGCGGAGGTGGTTCGGGTGGCGATGGCAATGGCGGCGGCGAACAGCCGAAGCCGTGTCCTGAAAGCGGACTCGATGCCTGCCTCGCCGCCGCCAATGCAGAGAAGGATCGATGTGACGCCAACAAACACGAGAGTCTGGATGCGTATGGGAAGGAGTGCCAGCAACTCGAAGCGGCCCACGGCAAAGCCGATCCACGGACCAAAGCCTGCTTCGCGAGTTACACCGCGCTCTACTATCAGGCCACACTCGCCTGCAACGAACTGAAGGTTGCCTATACGAAGGAATGCGCCGGGTGCGCCGCCACTCCGCCTTCGCAGCACAGCATCAACAACGGGTCCGAGGTCACAACCGAAGGAGGAAGGTATGCCACCCTCCACGGTCAGTCGGTGCCTGCCCCGGGCGACCGAATCGCCTGGCTCTTCGAACAATCGGCGGACCTTCTCGCACCTTACGCCCAGTCCGACACCCCCATCCCCGATGATGTGCTGAAACAGGTGCGGTCGCATTGGAGCGAAGCCGACACGGTCGCCGGTGGCGATACCACGGACTTCTCACGAGCCGAGTCACAACGAATCGAAACGACCAGCGCCGCCGCGTTTCGTTCCTTCGGACACCGCCCTGGCAACGCCCCAGCCTACCCGCTGTTCTACCGCGCCACTGTCACACGTCCGTCCGGCCTCGCCCCTATTCGCGGGCGCACCGAGTCGTATGGCGTTTATGAACTCTTTATTCCGGCCGATGCCGCTCTGCTGCACATCGATTTTCTCGATCCACGCACCCGGAAAACCGCCACGGTGTTTCCCTTCGAATCTACGGAACGCCAGTTCACGCTCCCTGCCATCCAACTCGTCGACTCCGACCCACGAGCCGCCGATGGCGACCACGATGGCCTGTCCGACTTCGCCGAGGAAATCCTTGGCACCCACCGAACCGAGGCGGACACCGACGGTGATGGCGTGCCGGACGGTGTCGAATTGGATCAGGGAGCGAATCCGCTGGATGGAATCGCCGTGCAAACCGGCATCGTCGCGGCGGTGGATACACCCGGCCGCGCCGTCGACATCGCCATCGCCGGCGATCTCGCCGCCATCGCGGATGGAGAGGCAGGCGTTGCCCTGTTCCAAATCTCCAATCCCAGCCGTCCCGTTCTGTTGTCGCGCGTCGATACGGCGGGTGACGCTCGCCGCGTCGCCCTTTCGGCCCGGCACGTCGCCATTGCCGATGGACCGGGCGGATTGGCTCTCGTGGATACGGCGAGTGAACTGCCCTGGCGAGTCCGGCAACAGATCCCACTCGGTTCCGGCGTGCGAACCGTGGCCGCCGCAGGTTCCACCGTGTACGCGGGTTTGGACTCACGGGACGTGGTGGCCCTCGACCTTTTCACCGGCACTCAGTTCGGCCGGATTCGAATACCCGCCAGCGGCGATCTCCAGGATCTGCTGGTCGCCGATCATATCCTCTACGTGCTCTCGACGAGTGACCTCTTCGTTCTGCCGCTGGACGCCTCGCCCTTGCGCATTGCAACTCGTGTTGCAGCGCCGGGCCTGATTCCCGGCGGATTCCGACCTCGCCGACTCACGCTCGCCGACGGACGACTCTACGCGGGGCACCGGCGCGGGTTCGTTCCATTTGACCTTGCCGATCCGTTGCACCCCATTCCCCTACCCGACGTGGTGACCGCGCAGTATGGCTGGAAACACTGGGTGCCCATCTCGCCTGGGATCGCGTTGGCCGTGGCGGGACCTGATTCGACACCCGCCAACAATCATGACCTTCAGGTCTATGCCTTCGATGCCACCGGTGGGATGCCGCTGTTCCTGAACACCTTGTCCACTCCGGGCATCGCTCAAGCCGTGGCCTTTTCCAAGGGATTCGCCTTCGTGGCCGACGATCTCTTCGGGATTCAAGTGCTCAATGTCATTTCGGCGCAGGTGGGCGGTCCACCGCCCGTCATCACCCTGAGCGATCCCGCCAATCCGATTCCTTCAGCGATCACGGAAGGGCAAGTCTTTGGCGTCTCCGCGCGAGCCTCCAGTTCCCAGGGGCTGGTTCGGTCCGTCGAATATTACCTCGACGGCCAACTGGCCGCGCAAGCCGGTTCTCATCCCTTCCGCGCCGAGATGCTCGCACCACTTCGCGTCGCGGGAAGGACATCCCTTCGCCTCCGTGCCCGCGCCATCGATTCCGCAGGCGGTTCGAGTTGGAGTGAAGATCGCACCCTCCAACTGGTCGCGGATACCACACCCCCCGAAATTGCCTTCGAAGTTCCCGGCCCGGAACGCACGTTGGTTCCGCTCTCTCGCCTGGTGGTGGGAGTGAAATTCCATGATCGAATCGACGCCCGCACGCTCACGACGAATTCGTTCCGTATCCACGCCAGTGCCGGGGCCGGCCACCCCGTCGAGACGACCATCCCCGCGACCGCGGGGTATCGCGAGGACACCTACACCGCCTGGCTCGCCATCGCTCAACCGCTGGCCGCCGGCACCTATCGTGTCGTGCTCGATGCGACCGTCGCCGACCCCGCGGGGAATTCCCTCCCCGCCCCGCGGTCCTGGCAGTTTCATGTGATCTCACACGACCTCCGCAACGGTGGATCCCTGGTCCAAAGCGGGGCGATCGATCGTCCCGGAATCCAGGACCAACTGGTCTTCCAGGCCCGGGCAGGTCAGACCTTGTACTTCGATGAAGTGACCGGTGCCTGCAACAGTGGCCTGCGATGGCGTTGCCAGGCCCCGGACGGATCCTCGCTTTTCGACGAAACCCTAGGAGGACTCGGCTGCGGCTCTGACGCCGGACCAAAGACACTCCTCGCGGAGGGTTCCTACATCGTGACCATTGAAGGTGAAGCCGGCGCCACCCAAGCGTGGCAAATCGGCATCCACGATGTCCCCACCCCTGCCCCCCTCGCGATCGCCATCGGCGACCCCGTCGAGGACGGACAACCCACTCCCGGCGCCGGACGAATCGAAACCCCTGGCTCACGGGATCGCTATCGATTCCAAACGCAGACCGCCACGGAAGTCTTCTTCTCGGAGCCTGGAGCCTCCTGCACCTCCCGGCTCCGCTGGCGATGCCAGGCCCCGGGCGGCGCAGTGCTCTTCGACGAAACGCTGGGAGGCGACGCTTGCGGAAGCAACGCCGGCCTCCATCGGCTGTCGGAACCGGGCGAATACGTACTCGAAGTGTATGGCGACGGCGATGCCACCGGCCCGTACGCGTTTCAGCTCTGGGACGCCACCCCTCAGACCTTTGAGGTGGGTCCCTCCACCACGATTCGCGAGGATCAACCCGGACCGGGGGCCGGGCGCCTCGAACATCCGGGAAGCCAGGATGTTTATCGAGTGGACGCCCCGGTCGGCGCCCGCGTGCGCTTTACCCGCGTCGCCGCAGGTGCCGGCATGGCGGACATCGATTGGAGCCTGGTGGATGCCACCGGCTCAGTCCTGTTCCAGACCTGCCTCGCCTGCCCGGATCCGGGCGTGGTCACCCTCAACGGCGTCGCGCCTTTTCACCTCCGCGTCGGGAGCACTGAAAGTCCGGTCACCGGAGCCTACGAAATCCGCCTTTCCCCGGCGCCCTGAGACCGGGTCGGATCTCTCTCATACGTGGCGCCGGGACAAAAGGCACTGAACTAAAGTGCAATAGCGAGCGGAGTGCCGATTCAGAAAGCATTCGCTATTGATGACTGTGGCTTCCACGACCTGGAAGGATGCGAACACGGGACCGGATCGGCAGCAAACGCCCTCGTGTCCCGCATTCACTCGGCCTCCGGCCGTTCCCTTCCCGAGTTCTGGTGGCGTCACCGTCTCGAGTTCCACTGTCCGCTTGACCTTACCATGACAACGATGGTCGTCCCCCTTGGCCGCACCGCGACACGCCGCAGCACTCGTGCCGACCGCCCCTCCATGCGTACCCTGCATTCCTCGGTCCTGACCCTCCTGGTCCTGGCGTCCTCGCTATTCATCACGGCGCCCGCCTTCGCTGCCGCGCTTCGCCCCCATATCGTCTACATCGTCTCCGACGATCAGGGATGGAAGGACGTCGGCTTCCGTGGATCCGACATCAAGACCCCCGCGCTGGACAACCTGGCGAGGACGGGTGCGCGGTTGGATAAATTCTACGCCCAACCCATGTGCACGCCGACGCGGGCCTGCCTCATGACGGGACGATACCCCTTCCGCTACGGACTCCAGACCTTGGTGATTCCCTCGGGTCACACCTACGGATTGCCCACCGATGAGTGGTTGCTGCCTCAGGCGCTGAAAGAGGCCGGCTACAAGACCGCCATCATTGGCAAATGGCACCTCGGACATGCCGACAAGAAGTTTTGGCCGCGGCAACGCGGGTTCGATTACCAGTACGGACCGTTGATCGGTGAAATCGATTACTTCACCCACGAGCAGCATCACGTCGTCGACTGGTATCGCGACAACAAGAAGGTCAAGGAGAAGGGTTACTCCACCACCTTGCTCGGCAAGGATGCCGTTCGCCTCATCGAACAACACGATCCCGCTACCCCGCTCTATCTCTATCTGACCTTCAATAGCCCGCACACTCCCTACCAGGCTCCGAAGGAATACCTGGACCAATACGCGCACGTTGCCGATCCCAGCCGCCGAGCGTACGCCGGCAGCATCACTGCGATGGACGACCAAATCGCCCGGGTCGTCGACGCCCTGGAACGCAAGGGCATGCGCCAGCAGACCCTCATCCTGTTCCAAAGCGACAACGGCGGCACCCGCAATGCCATGTTCGCCGGTGAAGGCGACATGTCGAAGATCAAGATTCCGTGCGACAACGGCCCTTACCGCGACGGCAAGGGCTCGCTCTACGAAGGCGGTACCCGCGTCGTCGCCCTCGCCAACTGGCCCGGCCACATCCCGTCGGGATCCGTCGTGGACGGCCTGATGCACGTCGTGGATATGTACCCGACGCTGGCCGGCCTGGCGGGCGCGTCCCTGGCCAAATGCAAGCCGCTCGACGGCCTCGACATGTGGCCGACCCTCAGCGCCGGGCGTCCGTCGCCCCGCACCGAAATGGTCTACAACCTCGAACTCTTCCGCGGCGGGTTGCGCCAGGACGATTGGAAATTGGTGTGGCGCACGCCGCTTCCTTCGGTCCCGGAACTCTACAACCTGGCCCAGGATCCCTCCGAAACCACCAACGTCGGCCCCCAGAATCCCGACCGAGTGATCGCCATGCAGAAGCGCATCAACGAACTGGCGCAAGGCATGGCCAAATCCCCGCTCCTCCAAGCCGAGTTCCAAGCCATGCTCAAGCGCATGGGTTCGCCTCCCGCGTTCCCCGGCGAGGAACTCGAGTTCAACCAGGAACCCTGAGCTAAATCCAGAATCAGCGCTCCTCCTACCGCACCACGCGAGCATTCCCCTTCCAGATACTCCAGACCTGCTCTTCATCAGCAGGCTGCGCGTAATCGGTCATCAAGGTGGTTGCCAAGGCGCCGCACGCCCACCCGAACTGAATCCATTTCTCCGATTCCCAGCCCTTGAGAATGGCGTAGAGCACGCCTCCGACGAACCCGTCTCCGCCACCGATACGGTCGAGCACCGTGATCTCGCGGGGTTCGACCACATGCCACTGGTCACCGACCGACATGATGGCGCCCCAGAGATGGCGATTGGTGTCCACCACCTCGCGCAGGGTGGTCGCGAAGGTGGAGGCATTGGGATACGCCCTCCTGGCGCGCTCGATCATGCCTTTGAACCCGTCGATCTCGCCACGCAATCCCTTGCCACCGCTCTCGGGTCCCTGTAGCCCGAGACAGAGCTGAAAATCCTCCTCGTTGCCCACCAGCACGTCCGCGACACTCGCGATCTCGGCGAAGATCGCCGACAACTCCTTCTCGCGCCCTTTCCAAAACGACGCGCGATAGTTCAAGTCGAAGGAAATCCGGGTGCCGTGCTTCTTCGCGGCCCGCGCAAGTTCCAGGCAAAACCGGCCCGCCTCGGGTGACAGCGCTCCGACCAACCCGGAGAGATGGATCATCTGCACGCCTTCCTTGCCAAAGATCCGGTCGAGATCGAAGTCCTCGACCTTCAGCAACCGCCCCACTTCGCCGGCACGATCGTTCCATACCCGGGGTCCACGGGAACCAAAACCGCTGTCGGCGATGTTGAACTGGTGCCGGTACCCCCAGGGACCGCCTTGCGGCACTTCGATGCCCTCGTAATCCATGTGCCGGCTGCGCAAGTTGTCTTTGATCAACTGGGCGATCGGGCTGCCCTTCACGAATGCCGTGAGAACTTTCACCGGAAGACCGAGGAACGAGGCGATGCTGGCGACGTTCGATTCGGCACTGGTGACCTGCATGGTGAAGGTGCCGCCGCAATGGACCGGCTGGCCGTTCTGCGGCGTGATGCGGATGCCCATGCTGGTGGGTACGATGAGGGAGTATTTGCAGTTCGACTTCAAAGGGACGTTCATGGGACGCGAAATCTGGGGTGATTGAATTCCGTGGCGGCGATGGTGCGTCATCCCTGGCCCCATCGCCAAGTTCAGGGTCGCCGAAAAGCGAGGCTCGCCTTATCGGCGCCGGTTCCTACGATAGAGCGGAAATGCTTGAGGCCCGGTCCCTTCGGCTTCTTTGGCTCTTGTCGATCCTCGGGGTCTGCCTCGCTCCGTTCGCAGCGCAGTCCGCCCGTTCGACCTTTCGTGCCGATCCGGAGTACCTCATCGACACCTGGGAAGCCGAGGACGGACTCCCGGAAAACTCCGCCAACGCCATCGCCTTTGGAAACGACGGTTTCCTTTGGTTTGGAACCTGGAATGGGCTGGTCCGTTTCGACGGGCTGGAATTCAAGGTGCTCGATTCCAGGAACACCCCCGAACTCCTGGGATCATCCATCATCAACCTGCACACGGATCGGCGGGGACGACTCTGGGTCAGCACAGCGAACGGAATGTGCGTTCTCGAGTCCACGGGCTGGCGCGCGTGTGGAACCAACGAGGGCTGGGCCGGCACGTTCGTGCGCACGTTCGCCGACCGCCCCGACGGCGAGGTCGTCTTCACGACGTTCGACGGCCACGTTCTTGAATCCTTCGGTACCGGAGTGCGCAGCCTCCCACCTCCACCGGGCGAGAACGACCGGGGTTATTTTGGCGCGGTGGACAAAGAGGGCCGCACCTGGGTCGTGCAAAACCAGTTCGTCGGATTCCTCGAGCACGGCCAGTGGACGTCGGTCCACGACCTGCCCAAGAACCTCACGCGCCCCGAGGTGAGTTGTGCGGCATCCCAAAATGGCGGCGTCTGGGTCCAACTCGGTCGCGAAGTCCTGGAGTTTCGAGGGAGAGAGAAAGTGCGGACCCGCACCTTGCCGGTGAGCCTCGGTGGCGTGTGGTCGATGACGGAAGATGCCCACTCCAATATCTGGTTCTGCAGTTTCGACAGCGGCCTTTTCCGTTGGTCACCTGACGGTACGTTGCGGCGCTGGGACAACTCCACCGGCCTCAAGGCCCGGGGCGTCCGCACGGTGGTCGAGGATCGCGAAGGAAATCTTTGGATCGGCACTTCCGGTGGCGGGCTCAACCGATTCCGACCGCGGCGCGCCGTGGATGTCACCCAAGGCACCGTGCTCGCCGACCGCCATTCGCGAGCCCTGTCGGCCGCCAAGGAAGGGGGTCTATGGGTCGCCAACTCGGAACTCGGGCTCTTCCGATTCACTTCCAACCAGATTCATCGCATCCACCTTATCCAAACGCCGTCGGCGAATACTTCCGGATTGTCCGTCGTCGAGGATCGCCAGGGACGGGTTTGGTACGGCGAAAAGGACGGCCTTTGGTGGCGCCGATCCGGCGACACCTTCGAAAAGGTACCGATTCCCTGGAGCCGGGACGTCTACCTGCGCTCGATCTTCGAGACGAGCCAGGGCCATGTGTGGTTTGCCGGCAACCAGGGCGCGCTTCGCTTCGATGGCGAGGACTTTCGGACCTTTGGGGCCGACGAAGGGCTGCCGTCCAGCGACACCATCGTGTTCGCCGAGGATCCGCAACACCGACTATGGCTGGCCCTCGACAAAGGACTCTTTCGGTTCGAACAGGGGCGATTCGTGGAAGTTCGCGCGGCGGACGGCACCCCGATTCCCGGAGTGCTGTGCCTGCTTCCCGAACCGGACGGCACTCTCTGGCTGGGAACGCGCTCGGAAGGCCTGTGGCGATGGCGCGACGGGCAGGTGGACAAGCTCGGACCTTCCCAGGGATACCCGGTGGCTTCGGTTCACGCGATTCTGGACGATGGACTGGGCTTCCTTTGGATGCCTTCGCTGCGCGGCATCGTGCGCGCGGCACGCGCGGACCTGCACGCCACTGCGGACGGGCGCACCCGGAGGTTGGAGGTCATTCTCATCGATCGACAGGACGGCTTGCCGAGTGTCGAAGGTTCATCGAGCCAGCCATCCTGTTTGCGCGATGCCCGGGGCAACCTTTGGTTCGCCACCCAGCGAGGCATTGCCTTGGTTCACCCCGCCGAGGTGCAACCCAATCCCATTCCTCCCCCCGTTCAGATCCTCATGCTCGAGTTCCATCCGGCGCGGCGGAGTGCCACCGAGGTTCGCGCGGACCTGCCCGGATCCGGGACGACATCCAAGGCAGTCCAGTTTCCGGCCCCCTTGCCCGAACGCCTCGAACTGCCGCCCGGCTGCTACGGTATCGAGATCAGCTACGCCGCCCCCAGCTTCAGCGCGCCGGAACAACTGCGGTTCCAGACTCGCCTGGAAGGCCTCACCCGACAATGGGAGGACATCGGCAGTCGAAGGGTCGCCCGATTCGAGCAACTGCCGCCGGGTGATTATACCTTCCATGTTCGAGCGGCCAACAACGATGGGATCTGGAACGAGGCCGGCGCCGCCGTCGCCTTCACCGTCCTGCCTTACTACTGGCAAACCCGGACCTTTCGCGTGGCGTTCGGAGGCTTGCTGGCGGCGGCCGGGGCAGGCGCCGTCTCCTGGCGCTCGCGAGCGCGTCGGCGACTCGAATTGGCCGAGATGGAGCGGTTGCAGCGGGAGATGGCCGAGCGCAAGCGCACCGAGGAGGTTCTTTCGCGACAACGCAACGAATTGGCCCACATGTCTCGGGTCACCGTACTTGGCGAACTCTCCGGCTCCCTGGCCCACGAACTCAACCAGCCCCTCACCTCCATTCTCAGCAATGCCCAGGCCGCCCAACGCTACCTGGCCCAGCCCAATCCCGACCTCAGGGAACTGCGCGACATCCTCGCGGACATCGTCGAGGAGGATCAGCGGGCCGGTGAGATCATCCGTCGCCTCCGCGGTCTGCTGAAAAAGGGGGAGGAACAACACCACGAACTGGATCCCAATCTCATCGTCCAGGAGGTGCTTCGCCTCGTCCGCAATGACCTGCTCAACCAAGGCATCTCCGCCGACGTCCAACTCACCCCGTCCCCCCCTGCGGTGCTGGGCGATCGCGTTCAACTTCAACAGGTCTTGCTGAATCTCATTCTCAATGCCTGCGAAGCGATGTCGACCCTGGCCCGGCCCCAGCGCCGATTCGTTGTCAGCACCGCCGTGGCGGAGGAAGGTGCGCTCCACCTTTCGGTCGCCGATTGCGGCCCGGGGATTCCCGAGGACAAGCTGGAACAGGTCTTCGCCCCGTTTTACACCACCAAAGCGAGCGGCATGGGCCTGGGATTGTCGGTATGCCGCACCATCGTCGCGGCGCATCAAGGCCGGCTCTGGGCCACCCATCGCCCCGGAGGTGGCGCCGTCTTTCATTTGATGCTGCCTGCGGTGGTGAATCGTTCGACGAAGCCTGCCCCAGCATTCTCATGACCCTTCTTTCACCACCGAGGCACAGAGAGGAATGGCACGACTTCTTCCACTCCGTGTCTCGGTGCTCCATGGCAAAAGTCTTTCCCAACGCTTCCAAAAGATCCTTGCCTGGCGCATTCTCCCACCGTCCTGCGCACCCAGTCCCGACGCCATTAATGCCTTGTTTCCGAACCACTGGACGCTGATCTCATGTCCTCCGCCCCCCAGACCATCTATCTTGTCGATGATGACCCTGGCGTCTTGAAGGGCCTGTCGCGGCTATTGCGTTCTGCCGGTCTTCAAGCCGTTGCCTTTTCCTGTCCCGAAGCGTTCCTTGCCCATGTCGAACCACGCCGCGCCGGCTGCCTGGTCCTCGACTACACCATGCCCGGATTGAACGGCCTGGAACTGCAAGCGGCGCTCCACCACAAGGGGTGCCTGCTTCCCATTATCTTCCTTTCCGGCAATGGCGACGTGCCCACCAGCGTCCAGGCCATGAAGCGCGGCGCCATCGACTTCCTCACCAAACCTGTCAGCGACGCCCACCTGCTGGGGGCCATCCATTCCGCTCTCGAACGCAGCCGCCGCGACCTCCAGGGACTCGCGGAAAGGGAGGAACTTCGTGCCCGCGTCGATTCCCTGACCTGCCGGGAACAGGAAGTGTTCCATCACGTGGTGGCCGGCCGCCTCAACAAGCAAATCGCCGCCGAACTCGGCACCGTGGAGCAGACCGTCAAGGTCCATCGCGCCCGTGTCATGGAAAAGATGAAGGTCCAGTCAGTCGCCGAACTCGCCCGCATCGCCGAACGCCTCGGCCTCGGCCTCGATCTCCCGTCCCGTTCCGAACCGCCCGCCTCCCCTGCGCCCCGGTCCGCAGTGCATTGAACCAAGGTCCAATAGCCGCGCCCACCCTCCGCCGTTTATACCGGCAGGGAACATGACCGGATCGAGGCCATTGATCGCCGTCGTCGATGACGAGGCATCCATACGGAAGGCGTTGAGCCGGCTGCTTCGATCCGCCGGAATGGAGGTGGAGTCGTATCCCACCGGCGATGCGTTCCTCAACGCCTACCCGGCCCTGCAGCCGGACTGCGTGGTGCTTGATCTCCACATGCCGGTCGTTGACGGCTTCGCCGTCCAGACGAGGCTCAATGATCTCCAGGATCCCCCGCCGGTGATCGTCATCACCGGACACGACCTGCCGGAGACGCGCGCACGCGCCATGGCGGCCCAACCAGCGGCGTACCTGCGAAAACCTATGAATGACGAGACCCTCCTCGATGCCATCGCTTTGGCGCTGACCAATTTTCCCCGACCGCCGCGATCGACTGGACTCCCAACACCCTCGGTGACTCAACAGCAACACCCAAATCCATGAACTCGAATCGAATCCGCCACCTGCTATCGCTGGTGGCCGCCGGCCTGGCATTCCTCGGTTCCGGTCCCTCCTCCCAGGCGGCCGCCAAGAAGCCCAATATTGTGGTCATCTGGGGCGATGACATCGGCCAGTTCAACATCAGCGCCTACAACCGCGGCATGATGGGCTATAAAACGCCCAATATCGACCGCCTGGCCAAACAAGGTGCGCTGTTCACCGATTGGTACGGACAGCAAAGCTGCACCGCCGGGCGCGCCGCCTTCATCACCGGGCAATCACCCATTCGCAGCGGGCTGACCAAGGTCGGCTTGCCGGGCGCGCCCGAGGGAATGAAGAAGGAGGACCCCACCATCGCCACCTTGCTCAAGGCCCAAGGCTACGCGACCGGGCAATTCGGCAAAAACCACCTCGGGGATCGCGATGACATGCTCCCCACCGCCCACGGATTCGACGAGTTCTTCGGTAACCTCTACCACCTCAACGCCGAGGAGGAACCGGAGAATCCCGACTACCCCAAGGATCCCGCCTTCAAGAAGCAGTTCGGTCCGCGCGGTGTGATTCACAGCTTCGCCGACGGCCGCATCACCGATACCGGCCCTCTCACCCGCAAGCGCATGGAAACGGTGGATGAAGAAGTCACCGTCAAGGCTCTGGACTTCCTCGACCGCGCCAAGAAGGCCGACAAACCCTTCTTCCTGTGGTGGAACTCCACCCGCATGCACATCTTCACCCATCTCAAGAAGGAATCGGAGGGGAAGACCGGACTCGGCGTCTACGCTGACGGCATGGTCGAGCACGACGGTCACGTGGGACAAGTCCTCGACAAGCTGAAGGAACTCGGCCTGGAGGAGAACACCATCGTGATGTACTCCACCGACAACGGCGCGGAGACCTTCACCTGGCCCGACGGTGGCACCACGATGTTCCGCGGCGAGAAGAACACCCAATGGGAAGGCGGCTACCGGGTTCCCTGTCTCATCCGCTGGCCCGGTGTCATTCAACCCGGCACCGTCATCAATGACATCTGCGCCCACGAAGACATGCTCACCACCTTCCTCGCCGCCGCCGGCGACAAGTCGGTGAAGGAAGACCTGCTCAAGGGCCGCACCATCGGAGATCGCACCTACAAAGTGCACCTCGATGGCTACGACCTGGGACCCGCCCTGCGCGGAGAGGCGCCCTTCCCCCGCAAGGACTTCATCTACTGGACCGACGATGGCAGTGTCGCCGCCCTGCGCTACGGCAACTGGAAGATCACCTTCCTCAAGCAGGAGGGCGAAGGACTCGAAGTGTGGCAGCGGCCCTTCGTCACCCTGCGCGCCCCGCTCATCACCAACCTGCGCATGGACCCGTTTGAACGCGCCGAGGCCGAGCATGCCATCGGTTATCAACGCTGGTACCTCGACCACATGTTCATGATCGCCCCGGCCGCCGCCGGCATCGGACAATGGCTGCAAAGCTTCCGCGAATTCCCGCCCCGGCAGAAGCCCGGAAGCTTCAACCTCGAACGCGTCATGGAAGCGGTGACCTCGGGATCGAAGCAGTAGTTTCAACCTGGCCGGCACCGCCAGTCCTCGGGTCCTCTCTCCCGCTCCTGGGAGAGGGGATCACCGGTCGGTTCCATCCTGAGACCGCTTCATGTCCGACATCCGCCGAACGCTGCAAGCCGCGGTGACTGTTTCCCTGATAAGCCTCCGGGCCCAGGGGCAGTCCGCCGAGTCGGATCCCGCCCCCGCCAAGGGCGAATTCGAGGCCCAACCCTTGCCGCCGCCGACCGAGCCGTACCTGGTGCCCGACATCCCGCAATCGCTGGCCGACCAAATCGCCGTTCGGGAGCGCTGGTTGACGCTGAAGGTGGGCATTGTCGCGATCGCGGATTACTCGGCGTTCCTCCAGGACGACGCCAGCGTCACGCAGGTCGGAAAGCAGAAGGACCAATGGGAAGCTCGCGCTGCGCGCCTGATGCTCCGCGGCACGATCGGCAGGGAATACCGTGTCTCCTACCTCGTCGCCGCCGAGTACAAAGGCTTCGAAAGCGAACCGGAGGATCTGTGGAGTCTCACCGATCTCTCCGCCACGTTTCCCATTGCCGGTCCCGCCACCCAACTCACCTTCGGCAAGACCAAGGAGACCTTCGCCTACGAAATGGTGGGCGACGCCGCCAACCTTCCCCACCAGGAACGTGTCCTCAGCCCGTTCTTCGTCTCGCGCAATGTCGGCGCGCGCCTCTCGCACGTTTTCGGCGAAGGACAGCGCGCCACCGCCTCCGTCGGCGTCTACAATGATGCCTGGGTCAATGGAGATCCTCTCGACAGCAGCGGTACCGACGCCTCGGCACGGTTCACGGCGCTCGCCTGGGACGAAGCGGAGGGCACCCGCTTCCTCCACCTCGGCATCGCCGGACGTTACGTCGGCGCCGACGAAAACACCCTCCGTTACAAGGGCCGTCCCGAATCCAATGTCGCCGACAATTATGTCGATAGCGGCAACCTCGAGGGCGATCACGCCTGGCACCTCGGACTCGAGGCCCTGTGGAACCAGGGCCCGTTCTCGTTGCTGGCAGAGTATCAATACGCCTGGACGCACGCCCCAAACGAGGGGGATCCAGAGTTCTCCGGATACTACCTCACCGCGAGCTGGGTGATCACGGGGGAGACCCGGCCCTACGACCGAACCGTGGGTTACGCGCGTCGCGTCATGCCCAAGGGGCGCTGGGGCGCTCCGGAATTGGTGGCTCGCTTCTCACATGTCGATCTCGACGATCGCACAGTGGATGGCGGCGAGTTCGACAAGACGTATTTGGGGTTGAACTGGTGGGCCACACGGCGCTGGAAACTTGGCTTCGGCTGGGGCCGCACCTGGCTCGACCGATCGAACCTCGACGGTGTTACCGACAGCTTTCACACGCGCTTTCAATGGGTTTACTGATCCAACTCCTCCGACGGGCAGGCGTCACCGGCATCGCATCACCGTTCCTCGCGCTGCTGGTATCACACCTGCCGGCGTTCTCCGCCGACCCGTTGCCCTCCTGGAATCCCGGTCCAACCAAGGACGCCATTCTGCGTTTCGTCGCGCAGGTCACCACACCGGGCACACGGGATTTCGTTCCGGCCGCCGAGCGCATCGCCACGTTCGACAACGACGGTACACTGTGGGCGGAGCAACCGGTCTATTTTCAGGCGTTGTTCGTTTTCGATCGTGTCCAGGCACTTTCCCCGAAGCACCCGGAGTGGCAAACCCAGGAACCCTATGCCTCGATCCTTCGCAAGGACTTCAGGACCGCCCTGGCGGGAGGCGAACACGCGCTGGTGGAAATGGTCATGGCCACGCACGCAGGCATGACCACAGAGGAGTTCAGCGACCTCACCCGGAAGTGGATCTCGACGGCACGGCATCCCGCCACCGGCCGGCTGCTGACCGACATGACCTACCAGCCGATGCTCGAACTGCTGGCTTACCTTCGATCCCGTGAGTTCAAAACCTACATCGTTTCCGGCGGTGGCATTGAATTCATCCGACCATGGTCCGAGGGAACGTACGGTATCCCTCCCGAGCAAGTCATCGGTTCCAGCATTCGCACCCGCTTCGAAATGCGGAACGGACGCGCCACCCTGGTCAAGCTTCCGGAACTGAGCTTCATCGATGACAAGGCCGGCAAACCCGTCGCCATCCAGCACCACATCGGGCGCCGTCCCATCCTCGCGTGCGGAAACTCGGACGGGGATCTGGAAATGCTTCAATGGACCGAAGCCAGCACCCTTCCGCACCTCTGCCTGTTTGTCCGTCACGACGACGCCGCGCGCGAGTATGCCTATGATCGTGAATCCTCCATCGGCCGACTCGACAAGGGACTCGATGAGGCCGCGGCCCATAAATGGACCGTCATCAGTATGAAGTCCGACTGGAACCAGATTTACCGCGGCGCGCTCAAGCCGACCGAGTAGGACCATCTCTTTCTTTCACCCATGCCCCCCATCCCCAATTCCAATCCATCTATGCCAACCCCACCCGTCTCGACGACCCTGACCCTGGCCGCGGCGGCGCTGTTGACCGTCCCGACCGCGTTCGCCGCCGATGATTCGCCATGGAGTTTCTCCAGCACCCTCTATGTCCTCGCCGCCGGCATGACCGGCGAAGTCGGTGCCGGCCCTATCGACGCGGATCTCGACCTCGATTTCGGCGATATCTGGAACAACCTCGAATTCGGCGCCATGGGCTCGATGCGGGTCGGCTACGACCGCTGGTCGCTGAATGCCGACGTTATTTACATGGGACTGGGAGCCAACAAGGACGGGTTCAATGCCGACCTCGACCAATGGGTGGTGGAACCGACCATCGCCTATCGGTTCTGCAAGAACTTCGAAGTGCTCGCCGGCGTGCGATACAACAATCTCAGCGGCGAAATCCACGGGCCCGGCTACCTGCCCACACCCCGCTTTCACACCGGAACCCAGGACTGGTGGGACCCCATCATCGGCGCCAATCTGCATTTCCCGTTCGCCAAGAAGTTCTCCTTCGATTTTCGCGGCGATGTCGGCGGTTTTGGGGTCGGCTCGGATTTGACCTGGCAGGCCTTCCCCTTCCTGACCTGGCAGATCAGCCATTCCTTCTCCACCCATCTCGGCTATCGCCTGGTCCTTACCGATTACGAGACCGGCAGCGGCCGGGATCGATTCCGCTACGACATGCTCAGCCATGGGCCGCAAGTGGGGGCGACTTTCCGCTTCTAGCACCTTCGGCCACCGGTCGACCTCCGATCGAATCCATCGATTCAATCTCCGCATGCGCAAACTGACCCAGGAACCCCTGCTGCACTTCCTGCTCCTCGGCGCGCTCCTGTTCGCCGTCGACGCCTGGCGCAACTCCACCAACCCTTCGTCCGAGAACCCCACCACGATTGCCGTCACCGGTAGTGTCGTGGAGCGCCTGCGGTTGGGTTACGAGCGGCAGTTTGGACAGGCGCCCGACGAGGAAACACTCCGCGGCCTCGTGACGGCGCACGTTCGCGAGGAAGTGCTCTGCCGCGAAGCGCTGGCACTCGGACTCGACCAGGATGACAGCATCGTACGCCGCCGGCTGGCGCAAAAGATGGAGTTTCTGACGGACGACCTCCTGGTCGTTGCGGAACCTGAGGAGCACGCGTTGCGCCAATACTTCGCGATGAATGCCGCCCGCTATGCGCAACCCTCCCGCGTGACCTTCCGACACGTCTACCTCAGTCGAGACCGGCGGGGCACGAATACCGAACCCGAGGCCTTGGAGGTCCTGGAGACCCTCAAGACCGGCGTCAGCGATGAGTCCCTTGGCGATCCGTTTCTGCACGGGTACACCTTCGAGAAACAGGATACCGAGGAACTCGCCGCCACCTTCGGGAACGAATTCCTTGGACCGCTGTCCACCGCGCCGACCGGGAAGTGGTTCGGCCCCGTGCCCTCCCCCTACGGACTCCACCTGGTAAAGGTCGCCCAGCGTTCGGAGACCAAGCCGGTTCCGCTGCAGACGGTTCGCGAGAAAGTGATCCAGGACTTCAAGGATGACCGTCGCCGACTCGCCAACCAGGAACTCTTCGAGCGGCTCCGGCAGCGGTACCGGATCCAGGTGGATGAAAGGGCGATTTTCAATGCCACCAACCCCGAAGTCCGGACTGCCCTGGTCACCCCATGACGCGTTTTGTCGCCATCCTCCTGCTTGGGCTCGTGCTCTTCGCGTCGGCGGAAGCTCAGGCCCATGAGGTTCGGCCGGCGTACCTCGAGTTGACGGAACGAGCATCCGGCGACTTCGATGTGCTTTGGAAAGTGCCAGCCCGGGGCGGCGTACCCATCGCTGGCGAGGAGATTCCCCACGAAACCACCACCGGCATCCAGCCACCGGGCGCCGGTCCCCACACCATGAACTGCGGGTGTCCGGCACCCACGTTGGCCCAATTGACCCGCGGTGTGCTCCCCATTCATCCGTCGTTCCAGAATGCCCAGCCCCTGGCACCCCCACAGTCGATCCGTCTGCCCGGTGCGGAACTTCGACGATGGTCCATCCGTATGGGACCCCAAGGACTCGAAGGCTCCGAGATCCGCGTGCATGGCTTGCCGGCCACCATGGTGGATGTGCTGGTGCGGATCGCACTCGCCGACGGGCGGGTGGTTTCGCGCCTGCTCAGACCGGAGGCGCCTTCTTTCATCTTTCGAGCCGCCGATGCGGGTCCGGCCGCACGCGGTTACCTGAAGCTGGGCGTCGAGCACATCCTGCTGGGGGTTGACCACTTGCTGTTTGTCGCCTGCCTGCTGCTGTTGGTTCGGGGGCTGTCGTCAATCCTGAAGACCATCACCGCGTTCACCGTGGCGCACAGCATCACCCTGGGCCTCGCCGCCCTGGGCCATGTTCGCCTGCCTCCGGCACCCGTGGAGGCGGTGATCGCCCTAAGCATCGTCTTCCTGGCCACCGAAGTCGCGAAGCGCAGGAACGGCATCCCCAGCCTCACGGAACGCCAACCGTGGTTGGTGGCCTTTGTATTCGGGCTGCTCCATGGATTCGGATTCGCCGGCGCCTTGGGTGAAATCGGTTTACCCAACCAGGACATCCCTTTGGCTCTCCTGCTCTTCAACGTGGGTGTCGAACTCGGCCAACTGTTGTTTGTCGCAGCCGTTCTCTCGGCCATCGCGCTGATCCGGCGATGGGCGACACGCATCCCGGCGCGACTCCAACGAATACCCGCCTACGGCATTGGTTCCATCGCTTCCTATTGGTTGATCGCTCGTCTGACCACCCTTTGGTGAACCCAACCCCCAAGAACCCAGACTCCCTGTCCCCACGACCATGATACGACCGCCACTGTTCGCCACACTCACCACCCTGCTGTTCTCTTACGCGACAGGAATGGCCGCTGAACCCGCCACCAGCGGCGACGCCGGTTCCCTCAACCAGGAAAAAGCCGAAGCAGCGTTCAAGAAGCGCCCGTATTCGCCCTACGCCGATCGAAGCTTCCCGACTCGCCCGTTCTTCGGCGACACCCATCTGCACACGGGATTCTCCATGGATGCGGGGGCATTCGGCGCCCGGTTGACTCCCCGGGATGCCTATCGGTTCGCTCGCGGCGAGCAGGTCATGGCCTCGAGCGGCCAGCCAGCGAAACTGTCGCGCCCCCTCGACTTCCTGGTGGTCGCCGATCACTCGGACAACATGGGCTTCTTTCCCGATCTTTTCGCGGGCAAACCCGAGTTGCTGGCTCATCCCATGGGCCGCAAATGGTATGACATGATCCAATCCGGCGACGGCGCGAAGGCGGCACTCGAGATCATCGGCCAATTCTCTCAGGGGACTTTTCCGAAGGAGCTCATGTATTTCCCAGGGACCCGGTTTTACCGCGGGGCCTGGAAGGAAACGGTGGATGCTGCGGAGGCTTACAACGAACCCGGCCGGTTTACCGCCTTCATCGGCTACGAATGGACCTCCCTCAACAAAGGCAACAACCTTCATCGCAACGTCATCTTCCGAGACAACGCCGACAAGGCCCTTCAGGTCGAGCCTTTCACGTGTGTTCCACCCAGCGGCAGTACCGATCCGATGGACCTTTGGAAATGGATGGACAACTACGAGAAGAAAACGGGCGGCAGCGTGTTGGCCATCGCGCACAACGGCAACCTGAGCAACGGAGAAATGTTCCCGATCGTTGAGGCGTTCGGCAAAGCCATCGATCGCAACTACGCCGAAGCGCGCGCCAAATGGGAAAGGCTCTATGAAGTCACCCAGACCAAGGGCGACGGCGAAACCCACCCCTTCCTGTCGCCCAACGACGAATTTGCCGATTACGAGCGGTGGGACAAAGGCAACCTCGACGGAAGTGCTGCCAAGACCCAGGATATGCTCCCCGGCGATTACGCCCGGTCCGCCCTCAAGCTCGGTCTCATGCTGGAAGGAAAACTCGGCTCCAACCCCTACAAGTTCGGACTGATCGGCAGCACCGACGCCCACACCGGATTGGCCGCCATCGAGGAGGAGAATTTCTTCGGCAAAACGACGCCTCAGGAACCCAGCCCCCACCGACTGGCGGCCACCTTCATGAACAACCCCAAGACGGGGGTCAAAGTCATGGATTGGGAAGTGTGCTCGGCCGGCTACGCCGCCGTCTGGGCCCAGGAGAACACCCGTGAGTCCCTGTGGGACGCCATGCAACGAAAGGAAACGTATGCCACCACCGGCTCCCGTTTGGTGGTGCGTTTCTTCGGAGGCTGGGACTTCCGCCCTGAGGACATGGAGTCACGCAACCCGGCTGTCATCGGATATTCCAAAGGAGTGCCCATGGGCGGCGACCTGCACGAGGCGCCCGCCGGCAAGGCTCCCACTTTTCTGGTCGCCGCGCTCCGCGATCCGTTCGGCGCCAACCTCGACCGCATTCAAATCATCAAAGGCTGGATGGACGCCAAGGGCGAACTCCACGAACAGGTGTACAACGTCGCCTGGAGCGGTGAACGGGCGCTCGACAGCCAGGGCAAACTCCCGGCGGTTGGCAACACCGTGGATGTCGAAAACGCCACGTGGAAGAACTCCATCGGCGCCTCCGAACTGATCACGGTGTGGAAGGATCCCTCGTTCGATGCCAAGCAACGCGCCTTCTACTACGCCCGCGTCATGGAGATCCCAACTCCCCGCTGGACGGCCTATGACGCCAAGCGCTTCGGCAATCGACCGTCGCCGGGAACCCGCATGACGATCGTGGAACGAGCGTATACGTCGCCCATTTGGTACACCCCTTAGGACCGGACCCATCCGCCCGCCACCCGGGTTGATGGCGCGCAGTGACCACAACCCGGTGACCCGAACCCTCCCGCTCGATTCCGAATCGAGGGGAATCATTCAAACCAAATCCCGTTCTCAAAATTATGAAGCCACACATCCTCAAAGTATCCAGCTTGCTCTTGCTGTCCTCCGCGGTCCCTCTCCACGCGGATGTGCTCGAACTCAAAAACGGATCCGTCATCAACGGCAAGTACGTGGGCGGATCGACCGCCACCGTCCGTTTCGAGACCAGCGCGGGCGTCCAGGTCCTCCCAACGTCCGATATCATCGCCTTGACCTTTACGTCGCCGCCGGCGCCCGCGGCAACCGCGGCACCCACCCCCCCACCCGCGCCGGCGGCGGCACCCACACCCACACCCAGTCCCACCGCCGCAGCGGCGGCGCCCGCGGCAACCGCCCCGATGACCCTCCCCGCCGGAACCATGCTCCTCGTGCGTATGATGGATAGCGTCTCGTCGCGCAGTCGGCCCGGCTCAACCTTCACCACCAAACTCGAATACAACCTCGTCGTCGACGGCCGCGTTGCCATCAAGGCGGGCACGGTGATTTATGGAAAAGTGATGCAATCGGAACAGGCGGGCCGAGCTTTCGGTCGGTCGGTCCTCGACATCCGCCTGTCCTCGATCGCTCCGTCGGGAACCCCCATCCCTATCTCGACCAGCAACTACGCGGAGGCCGGTGCGGCCTCGATCAAGAAGGCCGCCGGCGGGGCAGCGATGGGCGCCGCCATTGGCGCCATCGCGGGCGACGCCGGCACCGGGGCCGCCATTGGCGCCACCGCCAGCCTGCTCAAACGCGGCCAAACGGTGACCATTCCTCCCGGCACCCTGCTCGAGTTCAATCTCAGCCAACCGTTGACCGTCCATCCCTAGGTCCGTCGCCTCACCCGTCTCAACCTGGAAATGCATCCCATGAAACACCTTCTTTCCATCGCCATTGCGTCCTTTGCCCTGCTCGCCAGCGCCCCGATTCGAATCGAGGCTCAGGAGTCAGTTGCCCCTCGCGTCGCCGCGCCTGACATCGACCCCGGCAATCTCCGCGCCTTCATCGCCCTCGCCCGGGCCGACCTCAAGACCGAGAAGACCCTGATCATCGCCCAGAATATTGACTTCACCGCCGACGAAGCGGCGGAGTTTTGGCCCTTGCACAGCGAGTACAACGTCGCGCTCAACCGCCTGCTCGACGAGCGCCTCGTGATCCTCGGCGAATATGTCAGCACCTACCAGAACATGTCCGACCGCGAGGCCACCAATCTGGCCCGTCAGGTGTTCGACCTCGAAGCCAAACGCGTGAAACTCAAACGCACCTGGTTCAAGAAGTTCTCGAAGGTGATTCCGGCGAAGAAGGCCGCCCAATTCTTCCAGATCGAGAACCAACTCAATGCCGCCCTCGACCTTCAGCTCGCCGCGGCCCTGCCGCTGATCCGGTGAACCGCTCCATGAAAGCCTTCCTTCCGTTTCTACCCTGCGTTCTGCTCGGTCTGCTCTCGATCGGCTGCGCCACCGTCACCGTCCAGACGGACTACGACAAGGCCGCTTCGTTCGGGGTCTATCGGACCTATTCGCTGCAAATGGCGCCCCAGGGCGTCACCATGGCGCCGTCGGGACAGGCCGCCCTGCGCGACACGCTGCGCGACCAACTGGCTGCCCGCGGCATCATCGAGGCCGCCCAAGGACAACCCGCGGACCTCGAAGTGGTCACTCACCTGGTCACCAGCCTGGAAGTGGATGTTCAGCAATACACCACGACCTGGAGGTACGGTTACCGGGGAACCTGGCCGTACCGCGGGGGCGCCTACGGCATGTGGGTCGGCGCTCCGGTGGGTTACGTCGATGTCAACACCTACACTTCCGGGACCCTAATCCTCGATTTCGTGGATACGAAGACCAAGATGCTGGTGTTCCGCGGCACCGGCACCGGGTCCGTCGGCACCGCCAAGGCCAATGCCAAAAAGGTCGCGTCCGCGGTGACCAAGATCGTCCGACGCCTGCCTCTCACCCCGGGTCATCCGTGATTCCCGCGGCCACCGATACTGACCACGCCCTGTTGGCTGAAGGCCGAATCCCATCAAACCCCGCCCGCCATCGGCGGGACGCTCTCTTCAAAGGGGCCGCAACCTCCCAATCCTCCCGCTTGCGGCCTCTCCTTCGCAGAGGCCGCCCCACCCTGCCCGTCCCGGTTCATGATCCATGAAGGGCGGTGAAGGAAATACGTCGCTTCCCAGGAGCACCGCTTTCCCGTTCAATGCGGTCCGGTTTCTCGCGATAATCCTCGTTCAAATTCCTTTGGCCCGCAGGTCACGATGATCACTCTCGACACTCCATCACAGGCACGCTTCCGACCGACACCTTGGATCGCCCTGCTCTTGATCCTGGTGCCCGGTGGGAAGGAAGCGGCGGCCGGATCGGTCACTCCGGCCGAGGCTCGCGCCATCGCCAAGGAAGCCTATATCTATGGGTTTCCGATGGTGGACGGCTACCGGATCCAGCACGCGTATTTCGTGGATCGCGCGAATCCGGAGTTCAAGGCACCGTGGAACCAGCTCCGGAACATGCCCCGGGTCTTCACGTCCGAAGACAAAGCGGTGCAGACGCCGAATTCAGACACCCCCTACTCGATGCTGGGGATGGACCTTCGCGCCGAACCCGTCGTCCTCACCGTGCCGGCCATCGAGAAGGAACGCTATTTCTCGATCCAATTGATCGACGCCTACACCCACAACTTCGATTATCTCGGCAGCCGCTCCACCGGGAACGACGGCGGAAGCTTCCTCATCGCCGGTCCCCGTTGGAAAGGGAAGCCGCCCTCTGGGGTGAAGCGGGTCGTTCGCAGCGAAACGGAACTGGCGCTTGCCGTGTTCCGCACCCAGTTGTTCGAACCGGCCGACCTCGAGCACGTGAAGCGGATCCAGGAGGGTTACCGGGTGGAACCTCTCTCCGCATTTCTCGGAAAACCTGCGCCAAGACCCGCACCGGCAATCGATTTCATCGCGCCGCTCACGACCGAGACCCAAAAATCGTCCCTCGACTTCTTCAAGGTCCTGAACTTCATCCTCCAATTCTGTCCGAGGCACCCTTCCGAAAAGGAGCTGATGGCGCGCTTCGCCAAAATCAACGTCGGCGCCGGGAAGAAATTCCTGCCGGACCGCATGAATGCCGACCTGCAGCAGGCGCTGCGTGACGGCATGGCCGACGCCTGGAAGGAATACGAGACCTTGGTCCGCACCCAAGTCGCCGCCGGCAAGGTCACCAGTGGCGATGTCTTCGGAACGCGGGCGTATTTGAAGAACAACTACCTGTATCGGATGGCCGCTGCGGGCCTGGGCATTTTCGGAAATTCAAAGGAGGAAGCCATGTATCCGATGTACCGAACCGACGCCACGGGAGCGGCGTTGAACGGCTCGGCGCACCGCTATCGGCTTCGCTTCGCGCCCGGCCAATTGCCGCCCGTTCACGCCTTCTGGTCAGTGACCATGTACGAACTGCCGTCGAGTTTGCTCACCCCGAATCCCATCCATCGTTACCTGATCAATTCTCCGATGATACCCGCGTTGAAGAAGGACGCGGATGGAGGCATCACCCTGCACCTCCAGAGCGAATCGCCCGGAAAGGACCGGGAATCCAATTGGCTGCCCGCACCCAAAGGCCCGTTCTGGTGCGCCATGCGGCTTTACTGGCCCAGGAGCGAGGCCCTGACCGGCACCTGGAGACCGCCACTGCTCGAATCGCTTCCTTAGCCGGACCCATCCCACGCCACCCGGAGCACCGGTACCGCCCCTGCCGTGACGACCCGCCCGCGATCTCGCCCATCGATCATCTTCGGCGCTCTCCTCGTTCTCTGCGTCGCCAGCGCCGGCTGTCGCATCGCCGAAACGGCCGTGGAACTGCCCACCCAAGCGGTGCGCCTCGCCACCGGCGGCGATAAGTCTCGCGCCGCCGTGGATCCCGTGGTGTTGCAGCAGGACGTCCTCCGGTTCGCCGATGACTTCACCACCCGCATGGTCCTCGGTATCGACAAATTGCGATTGGGACACCAGCCCCTGGAAGACGATGAGGCGCTGCAATTCAAGGTCGCCATCGCCTCCCAAGTGTATGCGGTCGCGTCCGGGTCCCATTCCCTCGCCGCCCTGGTCGACCTCACCGTACTGGTCACCGTCATGCGCAAGACCCTCGAAAACCCGATGCAATCGGCCACGTTCGGCGATTCGGTCGAGTTCATGGTCTCGAGTTGCCGCGAGCTTGAGGGCGATCTGTCCGCTCTTGCTCGAAAAGCCCTGTCAGCCGACCAATTGACGGAACTCGAGACGTCTCTCGGGCAATGGGAGCAGCGCGAGGTGAACCTCCGGGATGTCTTGATGGCTCGCGGTGAAGACCTACCCGCTCTCTTTCCGCAAAGAAGTCGGCAGCAGTCCGCGCGCTCCGGCAGCGTCTTCGGCCTGCTGGGCGTCGACCCGCTCGCCGGGGTCGATCCGGCGGTGCGCGAGGTGGCGCGGACCCGCTTGTTCGCTGAGCGCGCCCTCTTTGTGATGCAACGCATGCCCAGACTCCTGCGTTGGCAGGCGGAGCTTACCGCGATTCACGCCACAAAACTTCCCGCCGTAGAAAGCGTCGTCTCCAATGCCGGCGACCTCACCGCCTCGTTGAACCGATTCGTTCGCGTCGCCGAGCAACTCCCCGCACAACTGGCCCAGGAACGCGCCGAGATCCTGAAATCCCTTGAGTCCCAGGAAGGCCGCTTGGCGCCGTTGGCCGGGGAAGTTCGTCAGGCCCTCATCGCCGGCTCCCAGATGTCCACCTCGCTCACCGTCACCCTCGGCACCTTCGACGCCCTGATGAAGCGCTTCGGTGTGGGTGAACCAAAGCCGCCGACGCCCCCGAACCCGGACCCAGCGGCACATTCGAATCCGCCGGCTGCGCCTTTTCGAATCCAGGACTACGGCGAGACAGCCGCCCGTATCGAAGCCGCCGCCCGGCAACTGCATGCCCTCGTCGAGTCGGTTCAGGACACGCTCGGATCGACCAATCTCTCCCAGTTGCCGGCGACTTTCGAACCGGCGGTGCAACAGGCGCGGGCGGGCGGAAAAGAGGTCGTCGACTACGCCTTTCAACGGGGGGCCCTGCTGATCGGGCTGTGCCTTGCCGCCGCGCTCGCCTATCGATTTCTCGCCGCGCGCCTGCCATTGCCGCGCGGAACCGGACAGAAATCATGAACGCGTCGCCTCGATCGCTCCAGGTCGGTCGGTTCAGGGCGACAGGGTTCGTCCTGGGACTGTGCATGATCGGCGCGATGGCTTCCGCCGCTCCGGGCGCCCTGCGCGCGGTGGTGGTGACGAATTACGTGATCGTCACCAACATCATCCTGGTGACGAATTATGTGGCGGACCCGGAAGCCCCTCCTTCGTCACTCCCGCCTGACGAGCCCAACCCACTCCCGTCATTGAATTCGTCCACCCTGCCCGATCTGAACTGGGTGCCACCCCCCGACGCCTTCGATTGGATTCAACTGAAGACGGGCGAATGGCTCAAGGGACGCATCAAGGCGATGCAGGAACGAGAGATCGAATTCTACAGCGAGAAACTCGATGACCTGACATTCGACTGGAAGGACATCCGGCAGTTGAGATCGCCCCGTGATCTGAGCGTGCTCTTCGTCGACGGTGAACGCATCACCGGCCCCGTGTCGGTCACCCCGGATCGCGTCCAGATTGGGGGCGCGTCCCCATCGGACCATCCCCGGGATCGACTGCAAAGCCTGACCCCCGGCGGTTCCCGCGAGCGGGACCATTGGTCGGGCGATGCGTCCATCGGCCTGACGCTCCGGGCCGGCAACACAGAGCAGTACGAGTACAACGCGCAGGCCCATCTGCAGAGACGCACCCCGGCCACCCGTTTGAGCGTCGACTACATAGGCAACCTCAGTCGCGCCAACGGCATCGAAAGCGCGAACAACCACCGCGCCAACGTCGAGTTCGATCTCTGGCTCTCCAAACGGTTCTATCTGGTCCTGCCCACCGGCGAATACTATCGGGATCCCTTTCAGAACCTCGACCATCGCGCCACGGGCGGCGTCGGCGTCGGGTACGACCTAATCGATCGCCCCAAGGTCACCTGGAACGTGACCACCGGTCCCGCCTTCCAGCACGCCTGGTTCGTCTCCACGCAACCCGGCGAACCCGACCAGAAATCCGCCGCCGCACTCTGGTTCGGCAGCCGCTTCGAGTGGGACATTACCCGGCGCGTCGAACTGACCGCCGAGTACCGCGGACAATACACCAGCCAGCAAGTGGGCGAGACCACCCACCACAGCGTCACCACGCTATCCCTCGACATCACCGAACGCATCGATCTCGACGTCTCCTTCGTTTGGGACCGCATCTCGCAGCCCAGCATCGGCGAGGACGGGGTGCAGCCGAAGCCAGACGACTTCCGGCTCATTCTCGGCATCGGCCTGGATTTCTAGGCACCGAACGGACACGTCACCCCCTGCGGGTCCGGAGGCCCCGCGCTCCTTCCCGGACCGCGACGCGTCCCTGCGGCGCACCCCTTCGCTCCGCTCGCCCCCCCCTGCGGGTCCGGAGGCCCCGCGCTCCTTCTCACGGTGCGGCTTCCACTTCGGCGTGAAACGCCTTGCGATGCGGCTCACCTGCCTCCGCGTAGTTGATGACATTCTCCCGTCGCACAATCTCGTTGAAGCGGGCGTAGCTCCCGTCCTGGCGCGCGATCGCCGGGACCCGTTTGCACTTCAGATAGAGAATCGGCAACCGCGCCAAATCCACACGTTGCCGGATTTCCTCGGTATCCGCCACGGCGTCGGCCCGATCGAACAACGCTTCGGCCTCCCGCACGAAATCGTCCGAGAACAGCTTGTCGTCCGGTTGCAGTCCCAGGTGGATATGGGTCTCCGGCGTCAACCGGCCATGCAACAAATGGAAGTAAGCCCGCACAAACTGACCGGCACGCCCGTAGTAACCGAACATGAAATCGTCGATCACCGCCTCGACATCGGCTTCCGGATTCCAGAGCAGCTTGGCGATCAGGTAGGAACGCAGCTCCGCGAATTCACCGCCCCGGCTTTGGTAGGCGGCCTGCTCCATGATGCCGATGGCCTGATGATCGCGGAAGAACTGGATGTTCGGCTTGAGCACGCGGAAGTTCGGGTAGGGCAGCAGGTAGTGACTGAAGTTCACCACGTAATCCCAGATATAAATGTGTGGCGCGATGGCTGCCCAGCCGTTCATGTCCTCCACAAACGACCGATTCTCCGGGCACGACTCAAAGTCATGCGCGAAGCAGCATTCGATGCTGCAGAACCGGACCACGACATTCTCGCGCGGCTTCACGGTCCGAGGTGGCTTGCGCGTGTATTGGTAGGCGAGAGTGCCGATGAATTTGTCCGGGAACTCCGCTTTCACTTGGTCGGCCACCTGATTGACGAACTGGATGACCGGTCCCGACTGACTGCCTTCGCGATCGACAATCGCCTGGCAATCTCGGCATTGGCAGGGATTGGCCCAGTCGTTTTGCGAGACGTCGTAGATCAGGTACTCCGGACTCTCACGCATGCGCCGGCGAATTCGTTCGGTGATGATCCGAAGCACGTCCGGGTGAGTCAGACAAAGCTGCGCATGATCGGCGGTGCGCTTTCCATCCAGCAGACTGTAATATTCCGGGTGCTTCTCGAAAAACTCCTCCGGCGGCATCAACGGAAAGAAGGTGTGCACCGACCAGTACGATTCCACCCCGCCCGGCTGCACGCGGTGGCTCATCGAACCATTGATTCGATTCCGCGCCGCCCAAACCGGATCGAAGGCCTCGTAATAGAAATCGTTGCGGACCCGCACTCCAGGCGCCTCGGAGTGAAACAGCCCGGTGAAGACATACCTCGCCTTCCTGGGTGCCACGGTCACTCGCGGCGTGTAGAAGCGCACCCCCATTTCCCGTTCCAGGAACGACATCACGGCATACAGCGTGCCTCGCTGTCGCCCCCCCCACAGCACCAAGGCCGGACCCACGCTGCGGTAGGTGAATGATTCATCCCCGTCTTTCAACGGACCGGCACCCGGCCCCAGGAGCCGTTCCGACCTCGAATTCCAACCCACCACAATCACATGGTCATCAGTGGCGTCGGCTTCGGAGCCATCCGCCAGCGACACACCACTGACATCCTGGATCCACCGGCGCAATTCGCTGGCGGCCCACCGTTCACTCTCCGACGCCTGCGCTCCCACCACCAGGCGGTAGCGCGTCTTGCCCTGTTCGAAAAGCACATGCTCCACCCGCCGTCCCGCCGTAAATGGAAGAATCGTTTCTCGCCGGTTACCGTCGGCAAACTCCGCCTTCAGCCGCAGTCCATACTGCCCAAAGGTTCGAGCATCGACCCCGATCGAAATCGGCCCTTCGCGCGCCACCCAGGGGGCAGACCAGACCACCTGGTTCGTGGCGGAAACCGGGAAAGCCTCAAACACCGCCGACTTCAGCAGGAGTGAGGTGAGGGCGGCTGACTGACGCGGACGAACGATCGCGGTTCCATCCTCCTTCGACAGCACGTCGAACAGGCGCAACCGTTCGGACCCGTCCTGGTGCGTCAACGGCAGCAACCGACACGCCAAGGCCCAGCGGTTGCCGCGTTCCTCGACTTTGATCATCAGGGCGTTGGTTCCCTGCCGAAGGGCCACCGGAACCAGGTGGTGGTCCAGTTTCAATCCCCGCGGTCCCGGCTGATCCAAAATAAGTTCCCCGTTCAACCAGACACGGGCGCCGTCGTTGCTGCCGAGGGCCAGTATACAGGCGACCGGTGCGGGGCTCAGGATCTCCCGATAGGCGTACGCGACCACCCGATCTGACGTCGTCACCGCCGCATCCAGGTCGAGCGCGTCCGTGGACGAACTGAATGGGCTCCAGACTCGCCCTCCACCTGGCACCGTCACTTTCTGTCCAGCTCTTGGCCTTGCATTCGCCTCGCCTCCCAAGCCCTCAAGATGATCGGATTCCATTCCCGGCAATCGAATGGCTTCGATGTCCGGTTTGGCTTCCGTGGTAGCCGGAAACGGTCCGCATAGAAGCCAGTCACGGAAGTAACGACCGCTGGGTTCCACGCCCGGATCTGCGGCGGTCGACGTGGCCACGCCCAAGCCTAAGATCAAGAGAATGAGACGGCGCACGAGCAAGAGAATGGGTCTGGGGATCGCGCCTCTATTGCTCGACAGTCCGGAAGTCAGCGCTGGCCAATGGAGAATCGGGTTCTGCCCTGACGGCAGATGGCGCGCAGCGGGAGTCATACCGGTAACCAGAATGGATTCGGGGCAGACTGTCCACTGGCAGGTGATAAAACGATGATGATTCAACGCCCTTCCATCCCATCCAAAAACGCGAGCGAAGGACCACGACCGCGGGCACTGCGAAGCCCTGGCTTGCCGCGCCTTCCAGGCTCTGCTCCTATCTCCTCTCACCCCGGCCTGGCGGCTACAAAGCCTTTCATTCCATGAAAACTCATCTCCCGATTCGCCCTCATACGCTGGCTCGCTGCCCATGGCTGGCGGCACTCCTGCTCGCCGCCGCGCCCTCCCTCCGCGCCGAGTTCCTGCAGCCCGTCGCGGTCTCCGTGACCAATGGCACGGACTCCCAGGATGCCTTGATCAACGGCCAGGGTTTCGAGGAACCCGGCCTCGGCAGCCCGGATGCCGTTCATGTCCGGGCCGGCAGCGAGATGTGGTCGGGCATCGGATCGATCCGTGAATCCGCCACTTTCGATCTCGGCAAGTCCGTCAGCCTGACCAAGGTCTATATCTGGAACTACAACGTCCAGGACGCCACCGATGTCGGCATGAAAGACGTGGAGATCCAGGTATCCGCGGACACCGACATGGCGACTGCGAAGTTCAATGCCATCGCCCGCGTGTCGCTCGCGGAGGGCGGGGAGAAGGCCCAGGTCTTCGATGTGGTCGGAACCAGTGTGCGGTTGGTCCGTCTCAAAGGCCTCTCCAACTGGGGCCAGGGCTACACCGTGGGCCTCGCCGAAGTCCGCTTCGAAAGCGGCGACATTGTCGGGAACGTGCCGACCATCAGCATCAATAGTCCGCGTGAAGGAGACGAGATTGCGCTCGGTGCGGATATCTCCATCGACACCACGGTCACCGACAAGGACGGGGCGGCGAATATACAGAAAGTGGCATTTTATGACGGGGAGGTGCTGCTCACCAACAAGACCGCGAGCCCTTACCTCTACGTCTACAAAGGAGCCACCGCCGGGATCCACGCCTTGCGCGCCGAGGTCACCGATCGCACCGGCAAGATGGCCTGGAACACCGTCAATGTGAGCGTTCGCGAGCTCGTGGCGGATCGCATCGAGAAGATCGATGATGAACGCGACATTGGCACCGAGCTCGGCCAGATCCAGTACGTGGGCGCCTGGACCCTTGCGCCCGGCGCAGACAGCGATCCCCGTTACCTCCACAACGATCACTACAACGCCAGCAACAATCGCAACGATTACTTCGAAGTGCGGTTCAAAGGCGTCAAAGTCGATGTCTTCGCCACCGTCGCCAGCCACCACGGCACTGGTTGGGCCAGCATCGACGGTGGTGCGGAGACCAAGGTCATTTACAAAGCCGCCCAACGCGCCGAACAGGTCCTCGTCTGGAGCAGCCCCATTCTTCCCAATCGCGAACACGTCCTGAAGATCCGCCTGGCCGGCGATGGCGTGGTGACGGCCGACCGATTCGACATCAGCGTCTCCGACAAGCCGGACGTGGTGACCGCCACGGTCAAGGAAGTGGTCGCCACCTTCTCCAACCTGGTGGTACGTCTCGAGGATACCGCGACCAGCGTGGTCACGCCGGGATCGGTGAAACTGACCCTCGACGGCGTGGTGGCGACGGTTACCTCATCGAAGGCCGGGACCACGACGACGGCGACCCACGTTCCGGCAGCGCCGTTTGTCGCAGGGTCCACGCACCTGCTGGTGGTAGACGCCCAAGACGGAGCCGGCACCCCCATCACCCATTCCTCCACCTTCACCCTTCCTGCGCCGCCGTTCCCGCTCGCCGGCCTCAAGGGCCCGTCAAGCTCCGCCGGCAACTGGGGCTTCCGTCAGATCTGGAATGGCGGACGCGCCGATTCCGTGTCGTCCGCCGTCGAGATCGCCGAGAAGGCCGCCCTGGCTGGCTTCGCTGGCAAGGTCAGTGACGCCTCGGTTCCCACCGTGCACCATGCCCTTTCCTCGAATCCCGGAACCGCCGGTCTCTTCCCGGATCCCCTACCCTTGCCAGCGGAAAGTGAAGGCTTGGCGGTCAGTGACTTCGTGGTGGTGGCTCGTGCCAACGTCAAGGTCCCGCGGGCTGGAGATTGGACCCTCGGCGTCCATAGCGACGACGGCTTCGCTCTTCGGTTCATCGGCGCTCCGTTCGACAGCGTCAACGGCACCGGGGTTCGCGACGATGATTTTCCCGAATTCATGACCTTCCTAACGCCCGGCGAAACCGCCACTCGCGGTATTCTGAAGGGACTGAAAGCGGGAACCTACGCGATCGAATTCATCGGCTACCAGCGCGCCGGAGGAGCCCACTTCGACATCTATGTCGCCGAGGGCGCCTTCGAAGATGACTCGGCCACCGACCAATGGCTGCTGATCGGCGACGCCGGCGGATGGGAAATCGTCTCGGGGGTGAGCCTGCGGGCCACCTCGGTGCGTAAGCAGGGCGACAGCGTGGTCATCGACTTCGCCACCCCGACGCCGGAAGGAGCGCATGCCGTGGAACAGAGCGACGATCTCAAGTCGTGGCAGACCGCGACCGGAGCGGTGGTCACCAAGACGGGAGAATCATCCGCGCGCGCCACGATAGCCGGGTCCAACGCAAATTCGCGGTTCTATCGGTTGCGCGCGCCGTGAGAGGCGGCGCTGGCTGAGCGAGGGTGCGGAGGCGAATCGATCGACGCATCCGCCCTGTCCAACTCGGTCCGGGGTTGGCGCAGGGCGATCGTTCTCGCCCTCGCAAAGCCACGGCCAAATGGGCCCCGCCGAGCGCGGCCGCTCAGGTTGCGTCGGCGGCTTCCGTCGGAGCGGATGCCTCCACGGCGGGTTTTTTGGCGCGTTTCGTGGCCGACTTGCGCTTGGTCGCGCGCACGCGCGGGGCATCGTTCCAAAGCCCCTCCAAGTCATAGTGCGCCCGCGTCTCGCCCTTCATCACGTGGACCAGCACGTCCACGTAGTCGAGGACGATCCAGCCGCTGTTGCGAGTGCCGTCCACTGCCCGAGGCTTCAGGCCATGATCGACCGCCAGCTTGTCGGCGATTTCTTCTTGGACGGCCCGAAGATGAGGATCGCTGGTTCCCGTGCAGATCACCATGAAATCGGTGACGCCTGGCAATTTGCGGAGGTCCAGAATGGCGATGTTATCCGCCTTCTTATTGTCCGCCAATTCCCGACACAGGAGCGCCAACTTCTTCGAATCCATTGCTGCGTCCTACGGTGGAAAACCCAGGGCGCCAGGGAAAGCCCATTCTGCACGAGCCGTCGAATCCCCGGTACCCCGGGTTTCCAAGCCTCGATGAGGCGGGTTAGAGTCCGTGCAAAGCCCCCGCCAGGTCCTCAGCCGTCCAGGCAAAACCCCGGGCTTCCAAGGCGTCGGCCGCCGCGCCATGTCGCCAAACGCCGAAGCGAATCGCCTGCCCAACGTCCTGATGCAACGTCGGCTGGGCCAACCATCCACCGAGGTAACCCGCCAACACGTCGCCGGTGCCACCTTGAGCCAGTCCCGGATTGCCGGTCCCATTGATGTGTACAATGCCGGAAGCTCCACCGACGACGGTGTGGCGGCCTTTCAAAACGGTGAACACGTCCGCCCCACGCCATAGCGCGGAGATTCTTCGAACAGCCGCGACGCGGTCGGATTGCACTTCACCCACCGTTACACCGAGCAGACGCGCCGCTTCGCCGGGATGCGGAGTCACCACGCGATACCCTGCCTCCGCGGCAATTGCCCGAGGCAGCCAGTCCAATGCCGTCGCGTCCGCCACCACCGCCTGCGGTGCAGAGGTCCATAGTCGACACACCTCATCCCGAATGGCGGGCGAAAGGCCCTCCGCCGCCAAGCCTGGGCCCACGACAAACGCCGAGAACACATTCTCCGGGAGGCGATCCCCACGCCACGGCCGCACCATCGCGGCTTGCAACTGCGCGGCCACCGCCGGGTAGACCCGTTCCTCAGTGTAGACGGTCACCAAGCCCGGACGCGCCCGCAGCGCCCCGCGCGCGGTCAGGACGGCCGCGCCATGGTAGCCCATGCTGCCAGCCAGAACCGCCACGTGCCCAAAGGTCCCTTTGTGGGAGGCCTCCGGACGTCGCGGCGGATACCCACTGAAATCGCCATCCAAGGTCCAAAGGAGCTCCGCCAACTCGGGTCCCGGCACGAGACCTATGTCATGCGCCAGTTCGAGCCTTCCAACATATCGCGTTGCCGGCTCCGTAAGGAGTCCCTTCTTGACCGAGCCCAACGTCAGCGTGACCGCGGCTTCGATCGCCACCCCCATGGGTTCTCCAGTATCCGCATTCAATCCCGACGGAACATCCACCGAAAGCACTCGGAGTCCCGAGGCGTTGACCGTCTCGACCAATCGCCGCCAATCGTCCTCCACCGGTCTCGACAACCCGATGCCGAACAAACCGTCGATGATCAGGGCATCCTGCCGACCTTTGAATTGTTCGAGCCATTGATGCGCCGAGTCGAGAACCCGCGGATCATGCTCATGCATGCGCAGCAGCACGGTGTCGCGATCCGCCAGATGTTCCTCTGCCACGACCGCGTCCGAGCCGTTGTGGCCCTTGCCTGCCAGGACCAGGACCGGCGCATCCGGCCGGGTCAACCGCATGGCGACCGCCGCCACCGCTGCGCCGGCGCGTCGAATCACGGATTCCTGGGTGACTCCCGCCGCCCAGGTGCGCTCCTCGCGGTCCCGGATCTCGGCGATGGACAGGATGGGTTCAGGCATGGGGATAGAGTTTGGCTACCGAATCGGCGTAGCCGTTGTACTTCTTGGTCTTTACCCGGTCCCCGGTGTCGATCATCCGCTCCGTGGCTTGCGACCACCGCGGGTGCGGCACTTCGGGGTCCACATTGCTCTCAAATGGGTATTCCCTCGGTTGAAGGGTCTCCCAGAAGGTTTTCGGCTGTTCTGCAATAAACTCGAGCTTCACCAGGCTCTTCGGACTCTTGTACCCGTACTTCCAAGGCACCACCAGGCGCACCGGGGCTCCCATTTGCTTCGGTAACGGTTTTCCGTAAACCCCTACCGCAACGAAGGTTAGAGGATGCATGGCCTCGTCCATCCGCAGGCCCTCGAAGTACGGCCAAGGGTATTCAGGGTTGCCGCGGATTCCGGGCATTTGGTCAGGCTTCGAGGCCGTGACGAACCGGACAAACCGGGCTTCCGGCTTCGGTTTCGCCTTATCGATCAGTCGGTTTAAGGGGAATCCGGTCCAGGGCACGATCATCGCCCAGGCCTCCACACAACGGAATCGATACACCCTCTCCTCCAAAACCATCGAATCCACCAACTCCGCGGCATCAAGGGTCAAGGGCTGCTCCACCAATCCGGTCAACTCGATCTTCCATGGCGCGGTCTCAAACCGCCCCACGTGCCGATGCACATCCTTCCCCAGGGTGAATTCATAGAAATTGTTGTAGGTCGTCGCCGCCTTCGCTTCGGTCAACGTCCAACCGGGATCAAACGCCTTGTTTCGTGCGTGCGGGTAGCCCTTCCCATACGGACCCGAGAGCGGAGGCTCCGCACTCATCGCCGACCATCCCTGGGCCACCACGCCTGCACATCCCAACTGCGCCAGAAATCGGCGGCGGTTCAAGACCACCGCCTCAGGAGTCACCGCACGCTCCGGAAGCCACCAGGAAGGTCGCAAGATCAGGTTTGGCATGCCCCAACCATGAAGTTCTCTGATTCTGGCGCCACGGAAAACTTGCACCCTGTGGGGAGTCGGTTCTTTACTGCGCCGCTCCCGTAACAAGACGTCCCATGGCTTCCCATTCGCAACCTTCACCGGACAACCATTCGGACGATACCGCACGTTACGACGATTCGGTCATCGGCCGAGCCACTCGTTGGTCCATCGCGGTCGCCGTCGCGGGTATCGTGGTGGTCGGGGGATTGTGGCTCTGGCTCGGACGCAAAGCACCTCCCCCACCGCAACGCGTCACTGAACTCGCTGCGCCAACCCCGGCTCCTTCGGCCCTCGCCCAGGCGCCGACCGTCGCCTTTACCGACATCACCACCGTCGCCGGCATCCGCTTCAGCCACTTCAATGGCGCGGAGGGCGAGAAGCTTCTGCCGGAAACCATGGGCGGCGGCGGCGCTTTCCTCGATTACGACGGCGATGGCGACCAGGATATTCTCTTTGTCAATGGAGCGCCCTGGCCCTGGAGCAAGAACGCACCCTCACCGATGCCTACCCACGCCCTCTACCAGAACGAGGGCAATGGCCGCTTCCGCGACGTGACCGCCGGGTCCGGTCTCGACGTCACGACCTATGGCATGGGCGTCGCCTGTGGGGATTTCGACAACGATGGACGCGTTGATGTCTTTATCACCGGCGTCGGCGCCAACCGCCTCTTCCGCAACCTGGGCAACGGCAAGTTCCAGGATGTCACCCGCGCCGCCGGCGTCGAAGGCAGCCCCGATGCCTGGAGCAGCGGCGCCGCCTTTCTCGATGTGGATCGGGACGGCGACCTCGACCTCTTCGTGGTGAATTACGTGAAATGGTCGCGGGAGATCGATTTCCAGGTGGGCTTCTCACTGGACGGCCACAACCGCGCCTATGGCCCGCCCATGAATTTCCAGGGCGCCTTCCCCTTCCTTTACCGCAATGAAGGGGGCGGACGGTTCAGCGATGTCTCCTCAACGGCAGGCGTTCAAATCAAGAACCCAGCGACGGGGGTTCCAGCGGCCAAATCCCTCGGCATCGCGCCGGCCGACCTGAATGGCGACGGCTGGATCGACTTGGTGGTGGCCAATGACACGGTGCAGAACATGGTGTTCACCAACCGCCACGACGGCACCTTTGCCGAGTCCGGGGCCTCAATGGGCGTCGCCTTCGACTCCATGGGCAATGCCCGCGGCGCCATGGGCATCGATGTCGCGCGCCATCGCAATGATGATTCCATGGCCATCGGCATCGGAAACTTCGCCAACGAGATGACCGCAATGTACGTGGCCTCAAAATCCGGCGATATCTTCACGGATGAAGCCATCGCCGAGGGAATCGGCCCCGCCAGCCGTCGATTGCTGAAATTCGGGCTGTTCTTCTTCGACTACGACCTCGACGGCTGGCTCGACGTCCTCACCGCCAACGGCCACCTCGAAGAAGAAATCAGCAAGATTCAGCAGAGCCAATCCTATCGACAGCCCGCCCAACTCTTCTGGAATGCCGGTGCCCATGACGGCGGGTTCGTCGAGATCGATACCAGCAAGGCCGGCACCGACCTGTTCCAGCCCATTGTCGGTCGCGGATCCGCGTTTGCTGACATCGACGGCGACGGCGATCTCGACGTCCTCCTGTTCCAGGCGTCCGGCCCGCCCCGATTGCTCCGCAACGACCAAAACCTGAACCATCACTGGGTCCGGTTCCGCCTCACGGGCAAGGGATCCAATCGCGATGCCATCGGTGCCTGGGTCAAAGTGACCGCCGGCGGACTGACCCAAAACCGCCAGGTCATGCCCACCCGCAGCTACCTTTCCCAATCCGAACTCCCGGTCACTTTCGGCCTCGGCAAGGCGGAGACGATCGACGCCGTCGAGATTCTGTGGCCCAACGGCGGAACTCAGAAACTGGAAGGCCTTCCGATCAATGCCACCCACGCGATCCGGGAACGCTGAGAGCGCCCGGTTTGCGATTCAACCCCAAGCCGGTCGACCCATTCCTTCGATTGCCGGAGCCGCCCTCTCATGCCTCATCACACGCCCCCGATCGACCGCCGACACCTGCTCAAAGGCCTCGCCGCTGCGGCTGCCGTATCCGCCTTTCCTGGCACCGGTTGCCACACCACCTCACGCACGGATAACCCAGTCCGACGCGAAAACGCCCGCCCCGGTACCCGCGACTGGCAACTCTCGAAAACCCGCGTCGATCCCGCCACCCGCTGGCGCTGCCCCTGGATCGAAGGTTACTGCTCCCAAACCAGCGCCCGCGCCGGCGACTCCATCGATATCCACGTCAGCACCCAACCCGCCGCGGACTTCACCCTCGATCTCTATCGCCTTGGTTATTATGGCGGACAGGGGGCCCGCCAGGTAGCGGCCTTCGGCCCCCTCCGCGGCCGCCCGCAGTCCGATCCTCCGGTAGGTCCCAAACGCGTCCGGGACTGCCAATGGGAGGTCTCGCATTCCCTCCGGATTCCCGCCGATTGGCTGAGTGGCGTCTACCTGGGGAAGCTGACCGAGCTCCGCGAACAGACCCAGAGCTACGTCGTCTTTATTGTCCGCGACGATCGCCGCGCTGATCTGCTCTTCCAGTGCAGCGACACCACTTGGCAAGCCTACAACCGATGGCCCGATCATTTCTCCCTCTACGACGACGGCCAGAACGAGTGGTACTGGGGCCCCGGAGTCCAGGTCTCCTTCAACCGTCCCTATGGCCGTTACTGCCAGATCTTTGACGCCCCGCTGTCGCAAGGTTCCGGTGAGTTCCTTCTGTGGGAGTATCCGACAGCCTACTGGCTGGAGTCGGAAGGCTACGACGTCACTTACCAGTCGAATCTCGACACCCACGCGAATGCCCCGGGTCTGCTCCGGGCCCGTGGGTTCCTGTCCGTCGGACACGACGAATACTGGACCCTCGAGATGTTCCGCAACGTCCAGCGCGCCATCGGCGGCGGACTCAACGTCGCCTTTCTCTCGGGCAATACCTGCTGCGGCCGTATCGCACTGTCGGCGGATGCCCGCGGCCGAGGCGCGCGTGCCTTTGAGCGCGTCGGCGTTTATGGCCCCCCCGGAGGCACCCGCGACTTTGTTTCCATGGCCTCGCTTCCCCACGAACGCCCCTATGCCAACGAACTGGTGGGTGCGCACAGCACCGGACCCGTGACGGGTGGCGCCGACTGGATCTGCGCACGGCCGGATCATTGGTTGTTCGAGGGAACAGGCCTGCGACGCGGCGACGGTATTCCAGGCCTGGTGGGATGGGAATGGCACGGTGATCCAGCGCCGATTCCAGGGCTCGAGGTTGTGGCGACAGGTCCCACCCAGTCTGCGCCCGGTGAACCGAATGGGGGCACCTTTACGGCGACCCTCTATCCAGGTCCCAAACGGAATCTGGTCTTCAATGCATCCACGATATGGTGGGGAGACGGGCTCAGCGAGCCCCCGGGTTACCTGCGCCCCAAAGTCTACACCGCGCCGCAAGGGCCCGACCGTCGTGTTCAACAAATCACCCGCAACCTGCTGGCGCGCATGATCGCGCCGTGACGACGGGCGCCCGGTCCTTCTCTACGGGTTCCCCGGAGTGTCCCCCGGCCCCTCGCCGGGCACCGCAGCATCACCCCGGGTTTCTTCCCTGGGCGACGCAAAGTCAGGCTTGGAAAGGCGAAACCAGAAACACGTGCCGCCGCGTGGATCGGGTTCGTGGCCGATCTCCCCGCTCCAGTGCTTGATCATGGTGCGGCAGAAGAAAAGCCCCAGGCCTACCTTGCCCTTGGTGCGTTCACCCTGCTGGAAGCGCCCAAAAAGTCGGTTCGACATCTCCGCCTCCACCCCGGGCCCCTGATCCACCACCGAAACACGGATCGCGCGTTCCTCTTCCTCCAACCGCAAGGTCACCGTTGTGCCGGGAGGCGCGTGGCGCAGGGCGTTATCAAGCAGGTTGTACAGGATGCGCTCCAACTTTTCGCGTTGCCCCACCACTTTCCACACCGAAAGGGCGGGCGGTGAAAGGAGCAACTGAAAGGACACCCCTTTCATGTCGAAACTGTGACGCAACGATCGGAGAACGACATGGGCGCAATCCAGCACCTCGGGAGCCGTCGCAACATCAACGGAGAATTGATCCAGCGTGCTCAACTCGGCGGCAAAGAGGTCCAGCATCTCACGCAGCATGGTGTGCTGCCGGTGGGTGGCCGACCGACCCAACCGGACCAGGCCGCGTCCGGCCTCGCTCAGGCCCTGCTCGGCTTCCAGCAACTGGAAGCAATTGGCGACCGTGGTCAACGGACCCGCAATGTCGTGGACCAGGCAGTGGAGCAGGGTTTCCTTCTCACTGGTTTCCTTGAGTAGCTTCTCGTGGGACAACGCCAACTCACGTGCCTTGCGCAGCACTTTGTAGCGTTCGTCGAAGTCCACGCCAAGGCCCCGCACCAGCAGTATCTCCTTGCCGCCGATCTTTCGCGCGGTGGCCGTGAATGCCAGCTCCTCACGCGTCGCCAATGTCTCCGTCCATGGCTCGGACGTGACGCTACTCCCGTCATTGGCTTCCCAGACGATGGCAGCTTCGCGAAGAAAGAGTTCGAGAAAGACGAAGACTTCGGCGGCATCCACCTCCTGATCCGCGTGCAGGCCCCCATGCGCCAACACCGCGGCCCAACCTGGCGGATGCCCCGCCACGCGAAACCGATTCCCCTCCAAGCGCACGAGCACCAAGATGCCCTCGCTTTGGACCAATACCTGGCACAACTCCTGATTCATCCGCGTCGGTTACCCACGTTGCGTCAACTTTCGGCGGAATCCTGAGCCTGGGTCCCCGCGGAACTCCCACGTCGACTCAGAATACCCCTCACTAATTTTTCGAACGCGCCATCGACGTCCTCCCCCGTCTTAGCGCTCGTTTTCTGAACCAACCACTTCCGCGCCGTCAATGCTTTGATGTCACCCGCGCTCACCTCCCATTGATCCTCCAGATCGGCTTTGTTCGCCAATACGACAAAAGGCAGGGCCCCCACCGTGGTGCGCGCCCGCTCCTCCAGGATCAATGCCTGGTCGAATGTCAGCTTTCGAGTCCCGTCAAACACGAGCAAGTAACCCGCCGCACCCGTCAAATAAGACATCTGCACCTTGGCGAACTCATCCTCCCCCGCCATGTCCCATAAAATGAGAGTTACCGCTGTCCCGTCCACCTGGATTCGTTTGCGGTCAATCTTGACTCCCAAGGTCGCCAAATACTTGTCCGAAAATATCCCCCGCGAAAAACGGGCTACCAGGCTGGTCTTCCCCACGGCGAACGAGCCCAGCAGACAGATCTTGAGTTGGATCATCGCATTCCCTTCCCACTGATAGCGTTGCATGTCTCTCGGTCAGTTCGACACCCGTCGGCGCCTCCCCGTTTCACCGAACCCACCGCACCTCGAATGTCACCCGGCGGTTGGCCGCATCGGTGGGCGACTGCGGACGCGACGGCGCTGAGGAACCCACACCCACGCCTTGCACAAACTCAGGAGACAATCCCGCCGCCACCAGCCTCGACCGCACCGCTTCCGCGCGCTGCTGGCTGAGGCGCGTGTTCAGCTCCTCGCGCCCTGACCGGTCGGCGTGTCCCACCACCACCAGCGACGCCTTCTTCCCCAGGCGCCCCACCAGACTCTCCAACGCCCGCGCCGCCTCCACCACGGCGTTCACGGTCGGCACCTGCCCGGCCAACACCGTCTGGGCGGTGTCAAAGTAAAGCGTCTGGCGTTGAAGGGTTTCCACCAGCCGCTGCACCTGCGCCGCGCCGTCATGCGACAAACCCGAGACATCCACTCGGTCCACCCCAGGCACCGATGCTCCCAACCGCGCCGCCTCCCGATTCCACTCCGGTGATCCCACTCCTTCCAGGATCAGGGCGCCTCCCTGCAAATCGAGATTCACACCGGACGGCGGATTCAAGCGCGCTCGCGCCCGGCGCAGGGTCAGATCCGGTGTCAGCGCCAGGTAAGGTTCCCACCGGAACACGACGTCCTCGTCGGGCGACAAGCGAGCCGACCAAGCCAGGCTCGCTGGATCGGCCGCCATGGGGTCGCGCAATCCGGACACCCAAAGCCGCCCACCACTCCGTCGTGCCTCGGTGACCAGGATTCCCGGTTCGGTGCGCAATCGGTCCAGGAAAGCCTCCTCCCTGCGGTGCTGCCACCACGTGTTGCCCAGCCATGCCACGAGGACGAGGATCGCCACCGAGCTAACGGCCAGGAGTTTCCATGACCGGCCTCCTCCTTCCGCCCCGGTCCGATGCCGCACTTCCAGGCATTCCTCCAGATTCGATTGCAGGAATGCCAGGGGGGCGGAGTCCCCGGAAAAGCCGGCCAGCGTGGAGGCTTCATCCCGGTGAATCGCCTCCAGGGTTCGCCGGAGCTTCTCACGATACTCCACCGGCGCCTGACCACGGATCGCCGCCGCCAGGATCGCGTGCGGCCCGCTCTCCACCCATAAATCGAGGTCCCCAACCCGCGCCGTCGACAACTCATCGCCCGGGGTGGTCCGGAAGGCATCCTTCACGAAGTCACGCACCGCGGTGAGCATGGCGGAAATGACGTCCTGATTCTCCGCCACCAACCCCGGGGCGGCGACATCAACCAACAAAAGGCCGGTGGGCCGATGAATGAGAAAGACCTGCTCCACCCGGAAGATCAGGGAATGCGCCAGGACAACTTCTCCCAAAGGACGTCCCGTCCGCCAGGCTTCCCACCGCCATGCCAGGCCGCGCCACGACAGACCCAATTCCATGGCGCGATTCAGGGTCTCGACCAGGCGGCGAAGCGAATCCGAGACGGCCTGTCGGATCGCCGGGCCGATAATGGGAAAGATGGCGTTGGCCAGGACGCGCGGATCCCGACGAATCGAGGTGCGCAAAGCGGATTCCACTGCCGGGGCGAGCGCCTGAGAAAGACGTCCGTCCTGTTTCGAACACCGCGCCACGGCTTGCGGCAGGACGCGGCTCACGTCCTCGGCCCGCAAGGACGGGTCTTCGACGCGCCGGGCCAGGTCGGACCATCGCTCCTGCTGCCGGCCGAGCAGCAACCGTCGCAACTCGTCCATCGCCTCGGCCTGGCGCGGATCGCCGCCCGCGGAGGGGACCTCCGACGGTTGAGGGCGGGACTCGAGCATGGACGGAACCCGGTTCCCGGGTGATTACCGCTCGCGCTTCTCTGGGGCGTCGCCCTTCAGCTGGAGGGCCATTTGGGCGAGGATCTCGGCCAGCTGCTGCTTCGGCGTGAGGGCTCCGCGCAGATCCTGCGATTCGCGGGCCAGCGAGGCGGCGAGGTCCTTGGTTTTTTGCCGGATCTCTTCGCCCAACCGATTGGCTTCCCCGAGCAACTGCTCGCGGAGCTCCCGATGGGCCTTGTCGTTCTGGGCCTCGAACTGCTGGTTCTTCTTTTCCCAGGCTTTGACGTGGTCCTTGAGTTCCACGGAAAGACCCTTGTCCGACTGGAGGCGTTCGTCCTTTTCGGTCTGAAGCTGTTCGGACAGGGCGCCCAGTTCTCCCTTCACATAGGCCTCCAGCGATGCCAACCGGCGCTTGAGGTCGTCACGCAATTCTTCGGCCTCCGCCTTGAGCCGCTCCTCCAGACGCGCAAACTTCGCGTCGTAATCCTTCATCTGATTGCCGAACAAGATGTCGCGGATCTTGTCGACGTTGTTGGCTTCATCGGTTCGGTTGGTGGCCCCGGAGGCCGACGACGAATTGGATGCACTCATGGTTCGCGGTTGCTTCAACGCCGGTGTGCTGGTCTTCGCCCCGGACCGGCTCGGGCGAGGACGTCCTCCTTGAGAAACGGCTGGCTTGCCCATGCAGGTACGTCCCTTATCGACGCCGACTGTCAGAAAGCCAGAAAAATCTCGTTTCAAGCCTCGGATCGGCGTCCCCACCGACCCACGGCGAGGAACACCAAGGCCAGTAGAAACACTCCCAACACCAATCCCCACCGCATCCCCCACGAGACATCCGCGGTGGACTTCGCCTCGATGTTCAACCTCAGTTCCGCCCATGGATTCACTTCCAATGGCCGCGTGAAGAGGAATTTCCGGCCTTGTTCAGGAATGGCGGCGCGAATCGCCGCCGGACTCGCCAGGGCCGCGTCCTGCTGTTGAATAATCCGCTCCGCCAACCGCGCCTGGGCGGCGTTTTCGTCCGCGCCTTTGCGGTCAAGCCACTGGCGGGCTTCCTCCTGCGTATAGGTGGGTGCCCGGTTTTCCAGCAACCCGCGGGGCGCCGGCGCACCAGCGGTCGCGCCGCCTCCGCCCGCCCCTTCGCCCATCACGCGGGCGTCGCGGAAATTCAATCCTACCAGCGCCTGTTGAGTCCGAAGGTTGTTCAGTTGCACGCGCGCATCTTCGTTGAAGGCCTGATCATGCTGCGACAATCCGTAGGCTTGCTGAAACGCGCGGCGTGCCTCCTGAGGATCGCCCTGGGCCAGGAGGGAGTTGGCCAGGTTGAGAAACTGCTCCGCCTCGCGGGTCTTTTCCTGCCGCGATTGCGATTCCTTCTGCACGTAGGTCTGGAGATCCACCGCCACCGGCACCACCTCCATCCCCGGATCCTTCAATTGCAGCGCTCCCCCCCAATCCGACAAGGCCCACCGCTCCCCGAGATACACCGCCCACTGGATGTCTTCCAACGGCAGGTCCAGCCGCGGCGCCATCAGGTCCAGGTCCAAGGTCCGCCGCCCCCCATTCCCCACCTTTCCCGAGTAATAGAACTCCACCGTCGTGTCCTCGCCCCGTCGCGCGGTCTGGTCGATGGGCAGCAGGATCTGATTGGTGCTCTGCCAGGGCCAAACGCTGCCCTGATTCACAAAGGCAAACCAGAACCGGGACCCGGCAGGCAGGGTGAGATGCAAGAGTCTCTTGTCGCCCGGCACCATCTGCAACCGCACCTGGGTCAATGCCACGCCTTCATCCGAAACCACCGTCGTCAGGCCAACGCTCTTCACACGGGCCGGCAGCAGGCGCGTCGCTTCGTGTCGTTCCAAGCGCACCGGCAGCCGAAAGGCCGGATCGGTCATACGAAACGCATGACTCGCCGCTACCGCCTCGAGCCCCTGCTGAAGCGCCCTCGGTATCACCTGCCAGTCCGTTGCCGACAATGCGTCCGTCGCTTCGGCTCGCACTTGCAGCCGCCCTCCGGCCTGCAAGGTCACAAATCCACGCTGCAGGTTCACTCCACGCGCTTGAATGCCGTCCAACACCGCCTGGTCCGCACCGGCAACGACCGGCAAGGTATAGGTCACCTGAAGCACATAGCGGCCCAGCATGCGTCGACCGAGCTTGACGTCCCAATCTCGAACCCCACCGGGACCGGTGGCCGTCGCGGCAACAAAATCCGACACTTGTTCCCCCGTGAACCGCACGTTCTCGGCGGTCGCCGGCAGGGCCACCATGAGCGCTTTGACGCCGGTGTTCTCGATTTCGTACTGAAGATTCCCGACGACCTTCACCTGCGCATCCGCAAAGGTCGCATGCTGCAAGCTGGTCACCTGCACCCAGGCATCCACGCGCTCCAAATTCAGGGTCACGGACCAGGGATCCTGGAGCAGACGAAACGCCAGCACGCCCTTCTGTCGCACCCCGAGCTGCGCCGGATCCAACGGCGTGACGGAGTTGCGTTCGACGGTTTGCAGTCGAAGTCCCTGCTCGGGCACCACCATCAACTGGCCTCTGTGCTTCGTCGCTTCGCGCAGTGCCAGTCGCGGCACCACCCACCCGTTGGTCGACCGTACCCCAGGCCCGGCCAAAGTGAGATTCAGATCCTGACTGCCAGTCGTCTTTCCACGCAGGTGCAGAGTCACGATGCGAGTTCCGTCCGACTTAAGTTCGGTCCAGTGACTCAAGGCGGGGCCACTCACCGACTCCACATCCAGCCCCGTCGGCAGAATGAAACTCATGCGAAAGATGCCCGCGCGCAGAATCTCCACATTCCATTGCACCGCCAAAACGGTCCTGTCCTCGCCCAGGGACAAGGTCTGGCTCGACTCCACCCGCACATCCGGCTCGACGGCCGATGCTTTGAGGGTGAGTCGGCCGGTGGGGTCCGAATAACGAAAGGCACGGCGCACGGTCAGACCGGTCGTGAGCGCCCGGAATGGTTCCAATACCGCAGTCGGGAAATCCTCGAGGTTGATGGCGGCGTAGCCTTCCGCCCGAGCCTCGTCCAACTGCACCTCGGCTCCGGTGGCAACGCCGACCAATCCCACCTGCCCTGATGCGCCGATCAATTGCGGAACCTCCACGCTCAATTCGGCGGGTAATGCGCCCGCCGTGACTTGGGAACGAATTCTCAGCGTCAACGACTTGGCTTGCGCGGACGTCCATTGCACCCGCAGGCGGCGGGCGTCGGGATCAAAGCGCCACTGCCCTAGGCCCACCGCAGTCACGTCCGTGATCGTGACACCGGCAGGCACCGTGAATTGCATCTCCTCCACCTCTCCCTGGGCAGGCCGCCATTGGAGTTCGTGCAGGCCCTCCACCACTCCCGGCCCCGGCACAAAGCCGTGGGTCCATTCCGCAAAATACACCGGCTTCTCCCCCCGCGTGTCTCGGGTCCGCGGCCGCCAACTCACCCAAGGCTCGGGCGTCGGCGCCAGGACCAGGTTCGCCACGGTGTTGGAACCCGAGGTCTCACGCCGCACCCCGATCGCTTGCGGCGAGAACACTTCAACGTCGAGTCCGATCAAGGTCAGGCGGGCGCGATGCACCAAACCAGGCGTCACAGGCAAGGCCAGCCCCCGATCCATCCCGCGCTGCGCCACGCGTGTCTGATAGTCCAGGGCGAATTCGAGGGTCTGATCCGATTCCGCCACCAGCGCCCGAACGGAACGACCGTCGCGTCGTAATGTCACCCATCGCGCGGCGTTCGTCGGATGCCCGGATCGCGTCAGAATCCCTGGCTCGATCAACAACGGCAGCACCTGCCCTTTCCGCGCCACCCACCGCACCGTCGCCGTACCCCGGATGGCGTCGTCCCGAACCTCCACCTCATGGCTCACGAGTTCAGGAAGGGAATGCTCGGAGTCGGCCGGCTTCCAAGACGTCGAAGCCTGGGCCCTGGCCTCGGTTTCCAGTCCGACTGCGCCCATCAGAAAGCCAGCCACCAGCCATGTCGCCATTGCCGCGGACGTCGATGGAGTGGCGCCAGTGGCTGTGGGCATGGGTGTGCCCTGCCACCAACGGATCCAGGCGGGCAGAACCAGACGCAACACCAGTAGGACCATCCATAGGTCGACGAAAACCGTGCCCCCTTGCTCGGCCTGTAGTGCGGCGAAGAACAGTACTGTCCAACCGAACGCCACTCCCGTTCTCCGCAGCCACGACCGTTCGGTCAGCCATGAGGCCACCCAAATTGTCCCAGCCATGCCGAGAGCGAGCAACCACGACACCCAGGACATCCCGGATGCGTCCCTCGTCACGTTGGCCAATCGCAGGGTCCACTCGGCGTCCGCCTGTTGAATGGGCGCCACAAATCGGAGGCCTGGCTCCGCGTAGGCCGCCGTACCCTCCACCATTTGCCTCAATCCCATGAATCCCGCGATCGCCGCAACCAATGCGGCCGCACCCATGGCGCCGGCCAACCCATGGCGGAGACCAAACCGTCGCCCGCCCCCGGATCGGATTCCGGACCAGACCCAAACCATCAGCATCATTCCGGCGCCCATCAGGGCCAGAAACCCACCGGCCTGCCGGCGATGCTCCGCGTGGAGCAACCGCCCCACGGCACCAAATCCAGTGGGGTCTGCGTTTTCGCCGGCCGGCGCCAAGGTTCCACCCCGGAACATGAGTCGCCGACCGTCCGCGGGGTCGAGGCGCCATTCCGCCAACAGAACCGGCGCCGCCACAATGGGTGCGTGCACGGTGAGGCGGCCCGCGTTGGCGGCCTTGCTGGCCATCTTCACCACCACTTCCATCACCACTTCCGGATCGGCGCGCCCCGGAAGCGGGATCAGGTTGGAGGTGGCATCCTTGACCGGCACCACCGGCTTGCCGTCCACCACCACCGACCATAGTTCCGACCCTTCGGGCAGTCGAAGGCGCAGATGAGGCACCCCCTTGTTCTTCACGAAATACCGGGCCTCGGTGACCACCTGCCCTTCCTCGGAGATTCGCGTCGACAGTGCCGCCCGGTCCACGACCTGGCTCACCATGGCCCCTTGGGCCAACGGCGTCAGCGCCAGTTGCAGGTTGAAGGGCCGAGAGAGATACCGATAGGCCGCCAGGATCGGGGCATCGAAGAACAGTCGGTACTCCGCCGGGACCTCGCCCGACTCCAACGCCGTCAGCGACCCCGAAACATTCACGGGTTGCACCTGAAACTGGTAGGTGCTCACCGCCAGCGAGTAACCCTGCTCGGATTGGGCGTCCAAGGGCCGCGCGCCGGTAAATGTCAGCGTCTCGCCGCTGGTCTTGAAGGGTCGCTCATAGGTCGCCAGCAACGCGTACCCACCGGACACCGGACTGTGGAGTTGCACCTCGTAACCGCGCTCCGTCTTCTGCCAGCCGCGGATGTTTTTGCCGGTGAACTCGACATTGAAGTATTCGCCGGATAACTCGATGCGCAGCAATCCCACTGGCGCTCCGGATACCGCGTAATTGATCAGACTGCTGCCGTAGGCGATGCCTTCCCCGACCGAGAACAGATGGAAGGTATCGGCCTGTATCGACTGCGCCAGGCGCTCCACACCCAAGGTGACTTCCCAATTCGGTTCGCTGATCCGCAACGCGTACTGGAGTCCCGCCAGTTTCTTCGGGAAGAAGGCCGTCGACACCTCGGTCAGGCCGGAAGTGACGCCCGGGGTCACGCGAAAGCCAGCCTCGACGGCCACTCCCACGTGGCCACGCACGGACTTCGCCTTGTCCACGTCCAACCGCGGCAACACCCAGCGATCTCCTGTGAAGGACTGGTTCCGTTCCAGTCTCATGGAAACCACCTGCCGCCCCTGCACCGGCGCGGTATAAACCAAGCGCACCTTCGCCAAAGCGTCACCTGCCGTCTCGCTCACGAAGTAATCCGCTAATCCCGCCGCTTGGACCCGGGCAACAGAGTAACCTTTCGGCAGACTTACCGTCAGATCCCGCAGCGGCGCCTCGCGTACCTCGATCTCGAATTCGGCGTCGATCGAAAGCTCCGATTCCCCGAGGCGATACACCAGTACCTCCGACACCGCGAGCTCGGGCAGAATGTTGTCGGCCTGCACCCGAAGCCGGTGGCCAGCGCCGGAAAATCGATAGGCAAACACCTGGGTGGCTTGGGTGGTCAGCAAGTCCCGAGGCACATCCGCAGGTTCGAATTGTTCCGGTGAGATCTGGGACAAGCCGAGGGCTTCCACGACTTCCAATCGCACCGCGCCCTCGTTGACAATACGCACCCAGCCGTTCAAACGCGCCGCTTCCACGGGTTGAATACGGAGGATGGAGAAGGTTTGCGGAAACGCTCCCAGCGGCCTCTGCCACTGCACTTGAACGGTCGTCCGATCCCGTTGAGGTTGGTTGAACCGGACCATCAACCGCCGCGACCCGCCCGCCGTGCCCGGGTCCACAGACCACGCCAGCACCTGCGGACCCAAAACCCGAGTAATCTCACCCTCACCTTCCAGATCCAGTGTCATTGCCGACAATTCACCCTGCATCACTTTCACCTGAAGATGCGAAGTCTGGCGCAGCAAACCCGGACTGACCGATACCAAGGTCGCTACTTCCGCCGAGTAGAAGAGGCGACCCTCGGTCTCCGGCACCGCCGGCCGCCAGCCCAACTGAACTCGTCCGTGCGCGGGCAGATGACTCGCGTACTCGCGTTGCGTTCGCTCCGGGCGCGCCGCGTCGCGAAACTCCACCTCGGTCCCTTCCGCCAATCCCCGCAATCGAACCGGTGCCAGGGCCGCGGACGCGATGTCAAACCGCACGCGACTCCATCCATTGCTCACGACCACGCCCGCACCAAAGCGAAGCCGTACCGGGTACTCTCCTGGCTTCTCGAAATCAGCCCAGAATTTCCCGTCCTCGAAACGAAGTCGCCACCCGTCCGTCGCGGTCCATTCCTGCATGGCCACACCCCCCGAAAGGAGCTCCAGGGATCCGCCCCTCGGATTCTTCACCTTCGCCGTGGCCGAGAGCGTGAACTCGGCCTGATTCGAACCAAGGTCACCCAGGAGCTGGAACCGATCCAGGGTCACCATCGACGATTCAGGATCGGCCGCACCCACTTGAAGCGGCAGGGTGTAGGGAGTGCCGTGAAACCGATACGCCAGGAGCACGGCCGCATTGGTCGTGACTTGCGTGCGAAGGTCATCCGGCAACGTATCTACAGGCACGGGCACCAAGGTGCTGCCACCCGTCAACCGCGACTGAAGTCCGCCTCCTGAATCCAGGATCACGTAGCCACTTCCAAGAACCGCCGGCTCGACCGAAAAGGTCAACGCATCCAGATCCGCGGGAAGTGTCGTCCACCGGGTG
>JAEUHG010000034.1 GCA_016795425.1 Verrucomicrobiales bacterium | reverse complement strand
CGGCAGATCCATGGCCCTCGGAAAACGACGCGACGAGCAAGCCGACCTGTTCGTCCCTACTGCCAATATCGTCCAAGGCCCCGGCCATCCGTTCTACGCCAAGCTCAACGAAGTGCTCCGTTCCGGCGGCTTCGATGCGTTTGCCGATGAACTTTGCGCCCCCTTTTATAAGCAGGGTGGGCGCCCGGGTATCCCTCCAGGCGTGTACTTCCGCATGCTCCTGATCGGCTACTTTGAGGGTATCGAGAGCCAGCGCGGTATTGCCTGGCGCTGCGCCGACAGTCTCGCGCTGCGGAACTTCCTCGGGATCCCGCTGACCGAAAGCACCCCGGTGCACGCCTCGATGAGCGTCATCCGCAAGCGACTCTCGGCAGACGTCTTCAACCAGATCTTTGTCTTTGTGCTCAACTTGCTCCGCGAAAAGGGGCTGGTGCGTGGCAAGGCCCTGGGGATCGACGCCACGACGTTGGAGGCCAACGCCGCCATGAAGTCGATCGTCCGAAAGGATGGCGGGGACGGTTGGAAGGATTATCTGCGCAAGTTGGCCGCGGCCGAAGGGATCGAGGAGCCGACCGACGACGATCTGCGCCGCCTGGATCGCCAGCGCAAGGGCAAGAAGGTGTCCAACGAGGATTGGGAAAGCCCGAGTGATCCGGACAGTCGCATCACCAAGATGAAGGCTGGGCGCACGCACTGGGCGTACAAGGCGGAGCACGCGGTGGAGTTGGAGACCGAGGCCATCGTGGCGGCGGAGGTGAAGCCGGCCGATCAAGGCGACACCAAGAGCGGCCCCGAGACCCTGAAAGCGGCCGATGAGAATCTCCTGGCCAGTGGAAACGAGGCATCGGTGCAGGCGTGCGTGGCCGACAAGGGGTACCACGACACGGCGATGATCGCGGAACTCACGCGCCAAGGGATCCGAACGTACATTCCGGAGCGGCGGCAGAGGGTGCGCCGGTGGACGGACAAGCCCGAAGCGCATCAAAAGGCGTTTCGCGGCAACCGCCGGCGAGTGACCGGTGCGCGCGGACGGCGGTTGAGTCGATGGCGGTTGAGTCGATGGCGGAGTGAGCGATGTGAGCGAACGTTCGCTCATGTGTGTGAGACCGGCGGTGGAGCAAGGGCCTGGGTGAGAGGATTGGAGGAGGTGGCCAAGCTGCACCGGATGCGCTGCCTAGCGTACAATCTGGGACTGCTGTTAATGAAGGTGTTTGGGATGATGAAGCCTCGAGGGGCAAAGACGGTTTTGGGCGGATTCATTGGCGTTTTAACGCTCATCGGCACCCTGATCGCTATTGGAATCACCGGATCTCTTACCGGGATTTTCGGATTTACGATCTTGGTCTTCCTATATGTTGTGGTTCGGTGGCAATTTTCCGCGCGGACTACATACAATATTCCGCAATCAGACCCTTCTTTGACGGGCTGCTAGACAAGGTCTCTGTATGCGTCACGGCAACCCCATCTGACGAACGCGCGTGTCGGCGAAATCGCGGTGTTCACGTCGGCGACCCTTCGCCACCGAACGCTGGCCCGTCAGATGGGTTTGGCATGACGGATACGTCGATCGATCATGGTGGCCAAGTCCACCAGACCGCGCTTCGAGGTCGCGTCGAGAATCCCCAA
>JAEUHG010000229.1 GCA_016795425.1 Verrucomicrobiales bacterium | reverse complement strand
GAGTGTGGCGGTCCGCCAGGTCTTGGACTGCGCCAGTCCCCTGGCGCTTTGGGGACGGAAAGCGGTAGAGGACGACCGCACTCCACGTCGCTTCGCGACGAACCGAGTGTGGCGGTCCGCCAGGTCTTGGACTGCGCCAGTCCCCTGGCGCTTTGGGGACGGAAAGCGGTAGAGGACGACCGCACTCCACGTCGCTTCGCGACGAACCGAGTGTGGCGGTCCGCCAGGTCTTGGACTGCGCCAGGCCTCTGGCGCTTTGGGGACGGAAGGCGGTAGAGGACGACCGCACTCCACGACGCTTCGCGATGAACCGAGTGTGGCAGCGCGGGTGGGCGTGAGATTCACGCCGGTCCGGTAAGGAAACTTCTCGCCACCGGGCAGAAACTCTCCACGCCGAGGTCGCATGACGCACGGTGGCTGATCCCTGCCAACCTAACCGGATCCGCGCTACCAGAGGCCGACTTGCATCGGCACCGATATCCGAACGCCCCGATGGGTCCATCCTCGAGCCACTGCCGGGTCGTGGCTATGCATCGCTCATTGGATTGGATTACCCGATGGCTCGCCTTCCGAGCGCGTCCCGCTGGGTTTCATTGCCTCACTCCCTTCCCGATAGCTCGCAACCACCCAGGAGCTGAGCGCTTGATCCGGTGACCGCGCTGTCGCTTCGTCGATGACGAATTCCACCCGTCCTGAATTCTGGGCGATGAGCTTCAATCCAAACTGAAAGTCCTTGAACCGTTCGCCGCACAGGTCGCGAACGGGTTTTCCCAGACGCCGCGCCTCCTCCACCAGAAATTCTGCGGCCTCGTCGGTGATGGTCAGACTCAGGCCGTGGGATTGCCGGAAGCGATCGGCAAATTCCCGCACTATGGCGCGCAGCGTCGCGCGATGTTCCCGCTCTTCTTCGGCGAGCAGGCCGGCCAACGACGTCTTGGGATGGTCCACCAGGGCTGTGTTGACCACGAATCGCCGCACCGAGGTCGACGGCAATTCAAACTTCAGTTCCCGGAATACCCGCTCGCAAACGGTCATTAATCCACGGGCACCCGTCTTTTCCGCCCCTGCCATCTCGGCAATCCGTCGCAATCCGTCCTCCTGGAACAACACCTCGATTCCGTAGGCGCCAAACGCGTGCTCAATCTGCCGAACAATGCTCCCTTCCGAAGCCTTCAGGATCTCGAACAGATCCTCCACCGATAACGAATGGCAGACCACCCGCACCGGAAGTCGACCGATGAACTCCGGTTCGAAACCGAAATCAACGAAGTCCTTGGTTTCAGCCGCCGACAGGATGTCTTCCGACGCGGTCGATGCGCGTGTGCCCGCGGCGAAACCGATGGTGGCCTCGCGCAGGCGCTTTTCCACGATCTTCTCCAATCCCCCAAAAGCACCGCTCACAATGAACAAAATGTGCCGGGTATTGATCGTCGCCGGCTGCTTTCGTCCGCCGCGCGACAGGTCCATCATCGCCTGGAACTGCCCGGCAATGTCGTTGGGAGCCCGAACCGGCACTTCCGTTTCCTCCATGAGCTTGAGGAGATTGGTCTGCACTCCCCGTCCACTCACGTCCCGGCCCGACAAGTTGCCGGCCGACGCGATCTTGTCGATCTCGTCGATGTAGATGATCCCGAATTGCGCCCGCTCCACATCGCCATTGGCCCGGCGCACCAGGTCCCGCACCAAATCCTCGACATCGCCCCCCACGTAGCCGGTCTCTGAAAACTTGGTCGCATCCGCCTTGACGAACGGCACCCCTATCAACTCTGCGACGCTCCGGATGAGGTAGGTTTTTCCCACCCCGGTCGGTCCCAAAAGAATCACGTTCTGCTTGGCGTAGTTGGTCGTTTCCTTGCCCGACAACGCCAGGCGCACGGCGTTGTAATGATCACAGAGGGCCACGCTCAACACCTTCTTGGCCTCGTCCTGTTTGATGACAAAGCGATCCAGGTGCTGCTTCACCTCCCGCGGCTTCAACTTGAAGGCGTCCAGATTCAACGGACGCGACGCCGAGGATGCGTCGGCGGGGCCGCCGTCGCTGGATTCCTTCGAGGCGGCCGCCGGTTCGTTGGCGGGGGCAAATCCAGGTGCCGAACCGCTTCCAGGAAACGATTGCCGCAAGAGGTCCTGTAGCCGCTTCTGGATTTCTTCCGGCGTCAATGGTGCTGCGAACGGCTTGAACGACATGTCGTCGCTACCGTACTCCCATCCTGCCAACTTGCCAGATTCCAGGGGTTCCTCAGGGATGGGTGATCTGCCCGCAACGCACCGCTTGGCGCGCTCCCGTCGTCTCGGGCAAGTTCCCGGGCTTTCCCATGAGGCACTCCCGCGCCAGCAGCGCGAAAGCCGCCCCTTCCACCGCCTGTGTTGGCCATCCGTGCGCGTCACACCGCGTCAGACGGATGCCTGGTATCTCCCGGTGCAACGCCACCTCCAGATTCCGAACCAACGCAGGGTTCTTCGCTCCCCCACCGCAGAGCACCACTTCGTCCGGTACTCCCACCAAATGCCAGCGATAGTTCAACGCCACCGACCGCGCGGTGAATTCTGTCAAAGTCGCCAACCGGTCTGCTCCTCCAAGTTGGCGGTCATCCATGTCCGACCACAACCGATTCAAGTACGGCGCACCGAACATCTCCCGTCCGGTACTCTTGGGCGGGGGTCTGCGAAAGAACGGATGGCGCAACCAGGCTCGAACGAGATCGTCGGCCACGCACCCGCGCGCCGCCCATTGCCCATCCCGATCCATCGTCCGGCGTCCGGCCGTCAGACGCTGCATCGCCAGATCCAAAAGCAGGTTGGCAGGTCCGGTGTCGAACGCCTGTACCATCGGCTCTTTCCGGCTCCGACAGTCGATGGAGGTCACGTTGCCGATGCCACCGAGGTTCTGCACACAAACCCGGCGGCCGCGGCGCGCAAACACCCGGACGTGAAACAGTGTCGCCAGGGGAGCGCCCTGCCCTCCCACCGCCATGTCCGCCGATCGAAAGTTGCTCACGACCGGGACGCCGAGTTCTCGGGCAAGGTAGGCGGGTTCACCCAGTTGGAGCGTCGCCGCGCCGCGCTGACTCGGACCATGGAAGACGGTCTGCCCATGCAAACCCACTGCCTCCACTCCATTGCGGGACGAGTGCCGCCGCGCGCAGTCGGCATAGAATCGCCCCAAGTCATGGTGCAACGCCGCCGTTTCCCAACATGTCGCGGCATTCGAGGCAGCCCCCATGAGCCGTTTTCGAAGGGCTGCCGGATACGCCACCGACCAAACCCGCAACAACTCCAACCGCCGTCCCCGGAATCGCACCTCGACACCATCCACGGCATCCATGCTGGTCCCTGACATCAGGCCGAGCACAGTCCGCGGCGCCCTCATGCGGGCTCCTGCTGGGAAATGCAGTGGAACGATCCCAACCCCCAGACCAAGTCCACTGAATCCAGCCCGACCACTCGACGATGAGGAAACGCACCTTGGAGAATCTCGAGGGCCCGTCGGTCATTGGCGTCGCGGTAGGTGGGAACCACGACCCTGCCGTTGGCGATATAAAAGTTCGCGTAGCTCGCGGGCAGGCGTTGCCCCACATACTCCAACCGGCCCGGCATCGGCAATGGGATGATCCTCAGCGGATTCCCGTCCTGATCGGTCATGGTTCGAAGCCGCTCCAGGTTGGCTTGCAGGGGTTCGTGATTCTCGTCCTTGGGATCATCCTCGACCACGGTGACCACCGTCCGCGCATCGACGAACCGAGTCAGGTCATCGACATGACCATCGGTGTCGTCCCCCGCAATGCCATCTCCCAGCCACAGGATCCGGGTCACCCCCAGATAATCGCAAAGATACTGTTCGATCTGCTCGCGGCTGAGGTGAGGATTGCGGTTGGGATTGAGCAGGCAACTTTCCGTAGTCAGCAACGTTCCCGCCCCGTTCACATCCAACGCCCCTCCTTCCATCACAATGCCAGGAGAAAACAGGGGCAGCCGACGCAGTCGTGCGACATGCTGTGGAACGGCATCATCCAGGTCACAGGGCGGATATTTGTTGCCCCAGGCGTTGTAGGCCCAATCCACCACCGCCCGTTCCCGGCACCCGCCCACCGTTCGAGTCAGAAAGATCGGACCATGGTCGCGACACCAGGGTTCATAGGCCGGGAAATGGTGGAACGTCACCGGCTCCAATGGACATTCGTGCTGGCGCAGGAGCCCACGGACCCATGCTTCCATTTCCGCGTTCCAAACGTTGATGTGCACCCGCTCGACGGCCCCCAACTCACGTATGAACCGTGCATAGACCCCGGGGACCGGATCGTACTTGTCCGGAAAACTGATGCCTTCCGGTCTGGGCCAGGTCAACCAGGTGCCCTCGTGCGATTCCCATTCGGCCGGCATGCGCCAACCGTCGGCTGCGGGCGAACCGGGCGTAAAATCAGGCGTCTTCATCAGGGAAGCGGGTCACGGCGCGCTGCGATGAGAAGTCGATACCACTCCTCGCGCGTCAATTCGAGATCGAGGGACCGGGTCGCGTCCTGAATGCGTTGGGGCTCAATGCTCCCGACGATGGGAACAATCCGCGACGGATGCCTCAGCAACCATGCCAGTGCCACGGCGGTCCGCGAGGTGGCTCGCTCGCCGGCAATCGCATCCAAGACCTCGACAATGGCCTCCGTCCGGTATTCCTGCTGGGACGGCAGCACTCGTCGGGCGCCATCGCCCAGTTTGCCGCCCGCTATCGGGCTCCATGCCATCGGCACGATTCCTTCCGACAGGCAATGGTCGAGCATTCCATTCTCGAATGGTTGCAGGTGAGCCAGGCTGATTTCGATTTGTTGCGCCACCAGCGGCATTGAACAGGCCCTCTGCAAAGCAATGATCTGTGACACCGAGAAGTTGCTGACACCGAACTCGCGCACCTTGCCCGCGCGCCGCAGCGCATCAAACGCCTTCGCCACCTCCTCGGGGTCCATCAGGAAATCCGGACGATGCAATTGGTAGACGTCCAAGGTCTCGATGCCCAGGCGCCGGAGCGACTGTTCGCAGGACGCGATGATGTAGCTTGCGGAAAAATCATATCGATACGGGGCACCCGCGGGATCGCCGGGGCGCCGAATCCCGCATTTGCTCGCGATCACCACGCGATCCCGCAACCCCGGCGACTCGAGAAGCACCTCCCCGAAAATGCTTTCGCAGACTCCCTGACAATAGATGTCGGCGTGATCGAAGAAGGTGTACCCGGCTTCCAGGGCCGCCCGCACGGCTCGGCGCCCGTTCGCGCGACGCTCCGGCGTGACTTCACCGGGATCCCATGTGCCGGCCAATCGCCAACATCCGTAGCAAAGTCGGCTGGCGACCAGACCGGTTCGACCAAGTGTCACAGTTTGCATGTGCGCCGCGAGTTAAGCGCGAGGGGCGCCACCGGAAAAGCGAAACCGCCCAGGCCGAGACCGACGCCGCCACGGGACCCGTGAAAACGAAACGTTGAGGCTGGAGCGACTCGGACAGATTGGTACCGTCACGGCGCTTGATGCTGAACCAGAGCTATGGTTTTAGGTTGGCCTTGGCGGCGGGAGTGGGTGTCCTCTGGGCGCTCTCCTTTCCGTTGTCGGGAATTGCCGGGCTCGCCTGGGGTGTTCCCGGCTTGTTGCTTGCCGTCACCGCATCGCGCACCGCCGGGGAATCCTTTCGAGCCGGCTATATCGCGGGCGCTGCACACTATCTGATCAGCCTATCCTGGCTGCGCTTCATTCCGTTCCCGGCGGGAGCCTACGCCGCCTGGTTCTCGTTGAGCTTGTTCCTGGCGCTGTTCCCTCCGCTCTGGGCCTGGCTCTGTTGGCGAATGGCGGCCAGCCTCGGCATTCTTGCGCCGTCGCCCCCTTCCGACGAAGCGCGCTGGAAAGTCGTGGCGGATCGGCTGGGAGCGGTCCCGTGGTGGCGCCTCAATCTTTGGTTCCTGCTTTGTGCCGCCGCCTGGGTGGCGTGGGAGATGGTCCAGGCGCGCTTGTTCGGCGGGTTTCCATGGAACCTTCTCGGCACGTCCCAATACCGGCTCCTGCCGTTTATCCAAATCGCCGCGTACACCGGGGTCTACGGGGTCACCTTCCTGATGGTGTGGTTCTCGGTTTCACTCCTGACCGCCGCGTTGCTACTGCTGCGGTTTCCCGATCGTCCCATGGCCTGGCGACGTCCGCTGGTCGTTCCCGCCCTCGCCATGGTTGTCGTGAGCGGTGGCGGCTTTCTTTCCCTTCTCGAGCGTCCCCAGACGGCGCGGAAACTGGTGGCGGCCTTGGTGCAGCCCAGCATTCCGCAGACTCTAATCTTCGATCCTTCGGGCACCACCAACCGGTTCGAAACCCTGCTAAGGCTAACCGAACAAGCCTTGGCGACCCGACCGGACGTCGTGATCTGGCCGGAGGCCTCGTTGCCAGGCGGATTGAGTCGCCAGGATTTCGACCAACTCGTCTCCCGAATTCGAGAGGCAAAGACTTGGATGATTTTTGGGGCGGACGAGGTGATCGAGGATCCCAGGGAGGAGGGAGAGACCGAATTTCGAGCCTTTAACTCCGCCTTCCTGCTCAATCCGCAGGGAGAGATCGCCGCCTCCTACCGCAAGCAACGGTTGGTAATGTTCGGCGAATACATTCCATTGGTCCGGTGGCTGCCCTTTCTCCGTCATCTGTCACCGATTGGCGACGGCTTCCATTCGGGTAGCGGCCCGGTCGCCTTTCCTCTGGGTGAACTTGGCATCACGACCTCCGTACTCATCTGCTTCGAGGATAACTTCCCGCATGGCGCACGTGAACACGCCGACCCTTCGATCGATGTCATGATCAACCTGACGAATGACGCCTGGTTCGGAGAGAGCTCGGCACAGTGGCAGCACGCGGCCAACGCGGCATTTCGTGCCATCGAGAATGGGCGCCCGCTGATTCGGTCCTGCAACAACGGCATCAGTTGTTGGATTGATGCGCACGGTCGACTGCACTCGATGCGCCTGTCCGAAGGCCGCGATGTCTACGAGGCGGGCTTCGAAACTCTGTCCGTACCCATCCACCCGGTCCGGCCAACGTTCTACAACCGCTGGGGCGATATCTTCGGTTGGACCTGCGTTCTGGCGGCGCTGATCGGCTCCAAACCGCAGGACCTCAGACTCGCGGTCCATGGTCGCCGACGACGGTCTGGCCTTCCATCGGCCTAGGCGCCGCCGCTTTCCGCGAAACGTCGGTCCAAGCCGGTCTCGATCCACCTGGGCGATCGATTCCACGAACCACTCTTCTTCCGTCCCAGCTAGACGGCATCCCCGAACAAATTGGAAAGTCGGGCCGCCAACTTCCGTCTGGCCACGGCGTAGCTGAAATACTTCATTCCCAGCTGATAGTTCTTTTCCACCCACGCCTCGCGCAGAGCCGCGTTGGCAAGCACTTCCCGCGTCTTGGCCACGACCTCCCGGCTGATCACCTGGCTCATCTCGATGGTTTCAAAACCCAGCGGATCGATGTCTCTGGCGTACACCGCATAGGTGTTCACCACCACCGGCTTTCGGAAGTAGATCGCCTCGAGGAACGCATTGCCGAAGCCTTCGTAGAGACTCGGGTACGTCACGAGGTCGGCATGCGGATACACGTCGAAAAGCGTATAGACCTTGCGGCCGTCGGGCGTCCGACCTCGTCGCTCGCCGACGCGGTCGGCGATAAAACGCACATCGATCCGTGCGTCCTCGATGCGCTCCTGCAACAACTGCATATAGGCCGATCCTTCGTCGCCCGCCGGATGGGATACGACGAGCTTCACCCGTGGATCACGCAGGCTGCGCACCAACTCAATCGCGTGCTCAATCCCCTTGCGAGCCACCACCCGGGTCGGTTGCAGCACCAGGATATCACTGTCGGCCAGGCCGATCTCGGACCGCACATCGGCGTTGTACGCATCCAGCGACGGCGCCGGGGTCTCGAAATCCAGAATGTTCGGAATCACGGTCGATCCCAGTCCAAACCGTCGCGCCAGTTCCTTCTGAGCCATCGAGTTGATGACCACGTGCTCAATGCCATGCAACGTGGGCGGGAACGCCGCCTGCAAATAGTCCGTCACCGCATTCATGGCGAAACGCTCCCGTTCCCAGGCAAAGTCGTGGTGATGGGCGATGGTGGGAAGTCCGGTCTCGGCAATCACCTCGGTCATGGCCAGGCCGAGCGGCACATGCATGGGAATCGCCAGGATGTTCTGCGGAATCAGGACTTCGATTCGATAGGTTTCGATGAACCGGTAGATCTCGTCCTTGAGCCGCTCCTTCAGCGATTCGATCTCCCGTGTCAGCGCCCTCGACCGGCGAGTGACGCCAAACATCTGGCTCTGTACGGCCGCAACCTCCGCGTGATTGAAGAATGCCAGGGGCGTCAACTGGCTGGTGTCCGGAGGGGTGTCGAGCAGGCCCGCGAACCAATGGCAATGGTGTCCCTGCTCCTGAAGGATCCACGCCCATTTCCGCGCCTCCAGGGTGACGCCGTCCGTGCCATGGAACCGGGTCGACAGAAATCCAATCCTTTTCGGCGATGTACGACCGAGGGCGAGACCTTCCATGGGCCGCAAACTAGGTGCGACCCGGTCACCTGGCAATTCGGCGACTGTCCCATAGACCACCGGCCGTTCTCATGGTACCGGATTGCCAGCGTGAGATCCCCACCACCCCGAACCCCACGAGTCCCAGCAATGACCGTCCTTCGTTTTATGACGGTGCTGGCCTTGGCCCTGGTCTCCGGTCCGTTTCGAGCGCTGGCTGTCCCGGTGATTTCGGAGTTCCTGGCGGCGAACGAGACGGGTCTGCGAGACGAAGAGGGCGAACTCGTCGACTGGATTGAAATCCACAATCCCGACGCTTCCATCGCATCGCTCAAGGGTTGGTTCCTCACCGACGATCCCGCGCAGCCTGCGAAATGGCAGTTTCCGGACCTATCCTTGCCGCCTGGCGCCTACCTTGTGGTATTTGCCTCGGGGAAGAACCGCACCAATAACCCCGCCTTGCTGCACACTAATTTTCGGCTCGATGCCGCCGGCGAATACCTCGGGCTGTTTCCACCTGATGCCGCCGCCGCTGTCTCCGAGTTCCGCCCCGCCTTTCCGCCCCAGGATGCGGATTTCTCCTATGGAATTCCTGAAGAAGCCGGAATTCGGGAACTCCTCGGGGGCCAGCCCATTGCGTTCCTCGTCCCCGCCCAGGCTTCCGACCTTCCCACCGACTGGGCCCAACCCTCCTTCCTCCCGACCTCCCGCTGGCAGACCGCAGTCGGACTCGCCTTGGGATTCGACGCCGTTCCCATAACCACCGACTCCCATACCAATCTGGCCCGGGCCGGGAACGCGCAGCAAAGCACCACGGGATTCGGTTTTGGTGCGGACCTTGCCATTGATGGTGACCTCGCGTCGTTCACCCACACGGCGTCGGAGGATAATGCCTCCGCCTGGTGGGTGGACCTCGGATCCACCTTCGAGATCCGCAAGGTCATCCTTCATAATCGCGCCAATTGCTGCCTGTCGCGCCTCCGCGATATCACCGTGAGTTTGCTCGAGGCCAACGGAACTTCCGTCGCCTGGAGTTCGGCCCTGCTGAATCCCGAGAATGCCCTGGGCGACCCGGAGTCCATCGAATTGGACGTGCTCAGCCTTGCCGACGGACCGATCTCCGCTCGCACGGTGCGAGTCTCGCGCACACCGGATCCCGATCTGTCGGGGTCCGGAGGCTCGGGTAATGACGACGAAGACAACGTGTTGTCGCTCGGCGAGGTGGAGGTGTACGGCGTGGAATCACTGTCGTTCGCCCCGCGTCTGCGGACCGACCTCGCGTCCGCCATGCACGGAAAGAATAGCTCCGCCTTCGTCCGGATCCCTTTTTTCCTGGAATCCCCAGACGATCTTAGCGCCTTGCTGCTCCAGCTCTGGTTCAACGACGGCGCCGTCGTGCATCTCAATGGCCAGGTCATCACCGAGTTCAACGCCCCGTCCCAGGCCTCCTGGAATGCTGCTGCCACCTCGAAACGGACCAAGTCGAGCTCCCTGACTCCGGTGACTCTGGAACTCCTGACCTACCGCACCGCCCTGGTGCGGGGCACCAACTGGCTCGCCATCCAGGGACTGAACGCATCGGCGGCGGATCCGGACTTTCTGATCGATGCCCGGCTAAGTGCGCGCACCGAAGCCGCGGCTTTCCTCGCCTATCTCAATCGCCCGACCCCGGGCGCGGCGAATGACACCGGATGGAATCTCGGCCCAGTCGCGGACACCCGATTCAGTGTGGATCGCGGTTACTTCAGTCAACCGTTTGCACTCACCGTCACCTGCGCCACTGCCGGTGCCCAGATCCGCTACACCACCAACGGCATGGCGCCCACCGAAACCACCGGAAGTCTGTACCGGGACCCGATTCCCATCGCGCGCTCCACCGTCCTCCGCGCCGCGGCCTTTCTTGCCGATCATCGCCCCTCCAATGTCGATACGCACACCTACCTCTTCGTCAACGACGTGGTCGGTCAGCCGTCCGCGCCCGCCGGCTTCCCGGCCACCTGGGCTGGAATCGCCGCCGACTATGGGATGGACACCCGCATCACCCAATCGACGAACTTCGGTCCGCTCCTGACCAACGGACTGCTCCATCTCCCGGCGCTTTCGGTGGCCACCGACAACGACAACCTTTTTGGTGGCAGCCGAGGCATCTATGCCAACCCCGAGCGCAACGGCGTCGCGTGGGAACGCCCGGTTTCCCTCGAATGGCTTTCGGCCGGAGGCGGCGATGGATTCCAGATCGATTGCGGGCTGCGGATTCAAGGCGGTTACTTTCGCAGCCGCGGTGTCACTCACAAACACTCGCTTCGGCTTCTGTTCAAGGATGAGTATGGACCAGGCCGCCTGCGGCAGGATCTATTCCACGAATTCGGGGCGGTGCGCGAGTTCGATACCCTGGTCCTTCGCGCCGGGGCCAATGACGGCTATGCTTGGGACGCCGCACGCGACACGGAACAGTTCTTGCGCGATGAGTTTGGGCGACGCCTTTACCTCGCCATGGGGCAGCCCTCGGTTCGCGGCCAGTTCGTACATCTGTATCTGAACGGCCTCTATTGGGGAGTCTACAATCTCACCGAACGCCCGGCAGAAGACTTCTCCGCGTCGTATCTTGGCGGGCAACCCGAGGACTGGGACGCCATCAATTCCGGCGAGGTTAAGAATGGCAGTCTCGAGGCCTGGAACGCGTTCATCACACGGGTCCGCTCCGCGACCAGCCTGGCCGATTATCAGCGCCTGAAGGGCCTCGATCCCGATGGTTCGCCCAATCCCTCCTTCACCAACTACTTCGACGCCCCCAATTACATCGATTACATGGTGGTCAACCTCTGGGGCGGGAATTGGGATTGGCCCAACAAGAACTTCTGGTTCGGACGCCATCGCGGCGGGCTCGCCGGAGGGTTCAAGTTCTACCTTTGGGATTTCGAGAACACCATGGGCAACAATCGCGACCGCTCGCCCCTTTCGATGGTCGCCCCGCGATCCGATGTCGCCTCGTCCTGGGTCGGTGAACCCCATCACCGCCTCAAGAATCTGGTCGAGTACCGAATGGACTTTGCGGATCGCGTCCACAAACACCTCTTTGATCAAGGCGTACTCACACCGTCCGCGCTCGTCGAACGATACCGATCCATGGCGAACGCCCTCGAACCCGCCGTCGTCGCCGAAACCGCCCGCTGGGGGGATGACCACTGGAATCCGCCTCAGGACCTCACGGACTGGCGGCGGGAACGAGATTGGCTTCTCAATACCTACCTGCCCCAGCGAACGGCCATCGTACTCGATCAGTTCCGGCGCCAAGGCCTCTACCCCGCAACCGCCGCCCCAACGCTAACTCCACCAGGAGGCTCCCTCGCTCCCTCCACCCTCGTCACGTTCGCCGCCGAGGCTCCGGAGGTCTTTTACACCACCAACGGTCTCGACCCCCGTTTGCCCGGCGGCGACGTGCGGCCCGGGGCCATCCGCATCGTTCTCCAGACGAACTCGACGCCGCCTCCGAATCCCAGCCTGGTCCGCAGTGGCGCGTCATGGCGCTTTCTCGACAATGGCTCCAATCCAGGCGACGCGTGGCGCGACGCCGCGTTCGACGACCGCGCATGGTCCAGCGGACCGTCGCCCCTCGGCTATGGCGATGGCGACGAGGCCACCATCGTTGGGTTCGTGGATGCCAACACCTCCACCGCGGGCGTGCAGAAGAACGCCACCACCTATTTCCGCCACCGCTTCGATGTCGCCTCCACCAATGGCTACCTGGCCCTTGGCATCACCCTCACCTACGACGATGCGGCCGCCGTCTATCTCAACGGACAACAAATCTTTATCACCGAGAACCTGCCGCCCGACGCCACCTACAGCACCTACGCCACCGCCTCCTCCAGCGACAATGCCGTAGCGACCCGCATCGACATCCCCCTCCATCTTCTCCGGCAGGGCGGCAATGTGCTCGCCGCCGAGATTCATCAAAGTGACGCGGGGAGTTCCGACATCAGTTTCGACCTTGAGTTGACCGGGCAGATTGCCGGCGACAGTGGAGGCGCTGCCTCAGTCCCGATCCAACTCGCCGGCCCAGCGGTGATCAAAACCCGCGCCCGCCAAGGCTCGGAGTGGAGTGCGCTGGTCGAGGCCTCCTATACGGTCGACACCATTCCGGCATCGCCTGACAACCTGGTGATCTCCCAGTTCTGCTACCGGCCGCCCGAGCCGGTATCCGCCTCCGAACAGGCCGTTTCCCGCGACCGCGACGACTATGAGTTCCTGGAGCTCCTTAATGTCGGATCCCAAACCGTGGATCTGGGCGGCGTTCGCTTCACCGCCGGCGTGCTCTATCAGTTCGAATCCGGGCGAACCCTCGCGCCCGGAGCACGGGTCCTGCTCGTCAGCCGGCGTGAGGCGTTCGAAGCACGTCATGGCCCTCGGAATGACATCGATGGAGAATACCAAGGGCGACTCGACAACAACGGGGAGTCCGTCAGTTGTGTGGATGCAAGCGGCAAGGCGCTGCGGCAATTCGCCTACCGCAACACCTATCCCTGGCCGGGGATCGCCGCCAGCGATGGCTTCGCCTTGGTGCTCATACGGCCCGAGACTCGCCCGGATCATGACCGGCCCGAAAACTGGCGCGCCAGCGCCACACCCGGCGGCGCACCGGGACGCTCGGACGCCTCTCGTTTCGCCGGCGATCCGGATACCGATCTTAACGGAAACGGACGTGCCGATCTTTTGGATTACGCCTTGGGCCGCGGGCTCAACGACGCCGACAGCAGGCTGGTCGCCCGCACCCGTTGGATCCCCATGGTGGAGGCTGATCCCCAGCCGTTTCTCGAAGTCGAGTATCCACGCAACAGTCTGGCCGACGATCTCGACTACGTGCTCGAAGCCGCCGACTCACTCGCCGGCCCTTGGGCCTCCACGATTGGCGAGTTCACCTGGATGGGCGAGACCCGCCTAGCAGAAGGTATCAGCCGCCGGGTCTACCTCTTGAACCACCCGATATCCGAGCATTCACGATTCGTGCGACTGCGCATTCACCGAGCGCCCTGAGTGGCACCAGAACACGGACGCTGCGGGACGGAACAACGAAGATCGAAGTCGGGGTCGGTATCGGAATCGGTATCGAAAGGTTGGGTTGGGTTAGGATGGCTTTCCAGATCGGACCGGGTGGAAAGCTTCCAGGTAGGACAGCTTGATCTCGATTCCGATAGGTGGGGAAAGTGAGGACCCTGAAGATCGCTGGGATCGCCCTCACGCCCAAGGCACCGGGAATCATCACCGCACCCTCCAGGGCAATATCCTGTCATGACGAAAAAGCCGGTGGTCGCGGCGGCGGTGCCGCCTCGCCACCGGCTATTGTCCGTCGTCCCTGCGGGACGGAATCCAACCCGTTGCGACGGGACCGCTCAGGCGGCCGCCGGCGCCGCGGGTGAAGTCGCAGTTGCCGCCAGCAACTCCCGAACGCGAGCCCGGGCATCGGCGAGCGTCACCTCGCCCTTGTCCAATCTGGCGAGCAAGGCCTTTTGGGCCACGTAATCCTTGTTCACCACACCGGCTTTGCTCTGCAGCATTCGCCAGGCCTTTCGGCGCTCGACGCCAAACAGGACCATCTGTCGACTCACAGAGAAGTACTTCATCTTCCCTTCGATCTCGGTCTTGATGTAGGTCCCGAAGTTGCTGACGAAACTGCGATGGTTCGGGTCGAACACCCGGCGATGGATCACGTCGTCCTGGGTAATGAACACCAGGGCATCCTCGAATCGCACCAACTTCTCGGCCTCAGCTTCGCTGATGGCTTTGACGTGCTTGCGGAATCGGCCCTCGGTCACCGCCCAGTGCGCCACCGTGTAATCGAATTCCTCGCCGGTGCTCGCGTACTTGGTCCGCCACCAGTCGCGGTCGATGGTGGGATTGCCCTTGAGATCGAATGCCTCCTGCGAGGTCTCCCCGCGGCGCGGGTTGTAGACGAATTCCGGCATGCCGCGCGCATCGCGAACCAGCTTGGCCTGATCGGCCGACATGTTGTCACCCACGCCGTGCTCCGGCTGGCAGGTGGTGTAGCACTGGTAGAATGCCGTACCGCGGTATTCCAGACCGTCCAGAATGGCCCGGTACAACTTGGGCGAGTTGGCCATGGAAACCTGGGCCACATACGGCGACCCATGGCCGCTGGTGAACGCTTCGGCGACGTTCTTCTTTTCAATCAATTTGCCCTGCGACGCCACGCCGAACTGGTTCATGTCGTAACCGCCCAGCATGGTCGAGGAATCGGAGTTCTGTCCGCCGGTGTTCGAGTACACCTGGGTATCCAACATGAGCAGTTTCACGTTGGGCCGGTTCTGCAGAATCACCTTGGAGACATTCTGAAAACCGATGTCGCCGATGGCCCCGTCCCCGCCCACCACCCAGACCTTGGGCAACTCCCGAATCTCCTGCTCGGTCATCAGGGTGTCGTCGAGGTGCGTCAGGGTGAAAGCATCCGCCTCGCTGACCACGCGGTCCCCGCCGTCCAACAAGGCGTCGGACAAGCGTTCCGGCACCACCGATCGTCGGGCATGACTGAGGATCACCGATTCCGCCATCAGCCAGGAAATCGTCGCGCCGTCCTGGAACAATGAGTTCATCCACGGATACGGATGGGGATTGGACGGCGGTGTCGAACCGTACACGGTGTTACATCCGGTGCTGGCGCCCATCATCATCACCGACATTCCGTTGGCGCGCCGGCCGTCGGTCGCCTGAAGTTCGCGGTGATCGAAGGCGTCCTGACGCATGACCGCTGCGAGCCCGCCCACGATTTGCTCGGGCGTGATGGGTCCGTGCTTCGCCTCGTAGGCGGCGATGCGACCCAGGGTATCCTTGTCGTTTTCTCCCCCCAACCCCATCACCGTGTGGGCGAACAGTTGTCGATAGAGTTCGTACTGCGCGGGGTCCTTGGCGCGCAACCCCTCCAGCTTGCCGCGGCCCTCGGCTTCCAGTCGGTCGGCCTTCGACCGCAATCGGTCCGCCTTCCGATGATAGATCGGGCGCATGTAGGCCTCCGTCACCGAGGCCGCCGCCCGCAGGATGCTCTTCTCGCCGCAACCGGCACAGGCGCCGTCACCCGAGACCAGCGCCTCATAATTGCGCCGGACCATCAGGTGATTGCGCAGCGCCGCCTCGCGGGACTGTTCGGGTGTGGCGTCGTTGTAGAGACCCAGGAACTTCTGCGGGGTGTCGGGCAACAGCCGGGAAAAGATCTGCGCGGTCGTCAACTGCGCGTTCAGGTCTTCGGTTTCGCGCACCATCCGCAGGGCGTCGTGATCACCGCAGACCTGCACGCACTCGCCGCAGCCCTTGCAGAGATCGCTCACGAAGATGGAGAACACGCCGCCCGCCCCGGCCGTCTTCTGTTCCAACGAACGGAAGATCGCCGGAACGTTGGAGTAGGCCAGAGGCAGCTGGTCGATAATGGCCAGGAACTCGGCCCGCGCCGTCTCGCCGACTTCGGAAAGGGCGGCGACTTCCTGTCGAACGATGTCCTTGAACGGCACTTTTTCGCGCTTCTTCACCGCGTCGTTCATGCGGGCTCGCGAGCGTTCTTCGAGTCCCTTGAGACTGGCGACCAGCGTCTGGCGATCACCGGGATCCTTGACGTAATGAATCGCGGCGGTGCGCAACACCGTCCCGAGTTCCTGCGCCGTATTGGGCAAGGCGGTATCCGGGCACGCCGTGATGCACTCCATGCATTGGGTGCAATTCTCGGCGATGTAGACGGGGGTCTCCCGACGCGCCACATACTTCGATTGCGTGGCGCCGGTCCCAGCCCCCATCACCCCCACCGACGCAAAGGCGCCGGCGGGCTGGTGATACCCCAGCCCGGCCCGGAATTCGCTGTCGAACTTGCCCAGGGTCTGCACCGGCGCTCGGAACTGCTGCGCCGGCCGTGGAATGCCCCCTGTCGCGGCGCCGCAGCCCGCCGTGGGCAGCAACTGATGGTCGCCCAGCGGACGCAACGCCGGATTGCGCATGGAGGAACGATCCGGCTCGTCCATGTCGCCATAGCGAATCTCCTGCACCCGCGAAAAGCCTTCGGTCATCACCGTCATATTCGACGCCACCACGGCCTCGCCGAACCGGCCGAACTTCTTCTCGTACTGCTTCTTCACCACCGAATGGAACTGCTCATCGGTGATCAAGTAGTGCTTGAGAAACGGACTCACCCGAAAAAAGGCACCCAGGAACGAATTGCCCTGCATACGCAATTGCAGATCCGGACGCGAGGTTGCCCCCCGGGCGATGTCGAACCCGGGCAGAATGAAGACCCGAATGTTGTTCTCCCGCACGAATCGCCGGTGATGCGCCGGAATGCGCTGCCAGGCGGTCTCCGGCGTGTCGCTGGATTCCCAGACCAACGAGCCGCCTTTCTTCAGACCCTCCAGCGGGTTGGTGTGCGTGAACGCCTTCGGGTCGCAGCACAACACCACATCGACGTGGTTCAACTCGCAGTTCACCCGCACCCGCTCCGGGGCCACCACCAGGTAATAGTTGGTCGGCGCACCCTTCTTCTCGGAACCGTACTTCGGGTTGGCCATGACGTTGAGGCGGTCCTTCAGCCTGCCGTCTTCGTCATAAACCGGTTCGCGCTCGGAAATGAACTGGCCGAAATCACCGATGATCGAACCCAGGTTCTTGCCCGTGGTGATCATACCCCAGCCGCCGATGGAGTGGAACCGGACGGCGATGGCGCCGTCGGGCAACAGGGACGGGGTGTCCTTGCTGATCACACAGTACGGATGATCGACACCCACGACGAAATACGTCTCGCCGTCCGCCGGTCCGCGCCCGTCCTTTCTTGGTGTCTGACCGACGGCGAACTCGTACGCGCCCAGAACATGTTCCGGACGGAAGTCACGGGAGCCGATGCCGTACGCCCCGCGGAACAACCGCGGCGTCTCCTCCTGGGTCAAGGCGGGAAGCGCGCCACCAAAGCGCGAGGCCTCGTGGGCCTTGCCCAGCGCGGTGCGAATGTCGCGGGCCAACGGGTTGTCGCCGGCCATGCCCTCGTCCGTGCGCTCGAGCACAATGATCCGCTTCTTGCCACGCAAGGCCTGGATGATGGCCGCCTCGGGAAACGGCCGGATGACATTGACGTGAATCGACCCGACCCGGGCATTGCGCTGTTCGCGCAGGTAATCGCAGGCGGCCTCGATGTTCTCGCAGGCGCAGCCGAGCGACACGAAAACCGTGTCGGCATCCTCGGTGCGGTACTCGGTCAGCAGCCCGTAATAGCGTCCGGTGAGCCGGCCGAACTCCGCATACGCCTGTTCCAACATCCCGAGGATCGGCTCGTTAAAATTGTTCCGCCGCGCCACCACGCCGTTCATGTGGTGCTCCTGGTTCTGCACCGGCCCAAGCAGGATCGGATTGCGGGGATCCATCATCTGCGGCACCCGGCGGCGCTGGGCGCCAAACAACTCGAGCTGCGCCGGCGTGGGGCAATCGATCATGTCATCGACCGCGCCCAGGAACTCCCGGAGGAAATCCGCTTCCGGCGCGAGATACATGCGCTCGGAATGCGTGGTCAGCATGCCGTCCTGGATGTTCATGCCCGGGTTCAGAGACAGCTCGTTGACCTTGCGCAGGATCATCGCCTGGTCGGCAGCCTGCTGGGCGTCCCGCGCCATCAGCATCGTCCACCCAGTGTCGAGCGCTGCATAGAAGTCGTCGTGGCCGCAATGCACGTTGAGCGCGTGCTTGGTCAGTGCGCGGGCGCCTACCTCCAGCACCATGGTCGAGAACTTCCCGGGAGCGTGGTAATACTGCTCCATCGCGTACACGATGCCCTGGCCGGAGGTGAAATTGACCGTGCGCCGCCCCGTGACCGAAAACGCGGTAGCGCCGCCCTGGGCGGCATGCTCCCCTTCGGTTTCCACCGCCACTTTCGACTGGCCCCAGACGTTCAGTTCTCCCTGCGCGAAGGACTGCTGGTACAATTCGCCGCCTTCGGTCGAGGGAGTGATCGGATAGAAGACGCCGCCTTCGGTGATGCGCGTTTCGACCCATTGGGAAACCAACTGGTTGCCGTTGCAGGTCACTCGGATGCCGGGGTATTTCGGCTTCGCGCGCGCCCCGCCTTTGGCGGCAGCACTGGCGTTCGCTTGGACCACATCGGACGTCAACTCGGCTGGGCGAATCATAGCAAATTTCTCAAAGTTCAGGGGGCTGTCCCCGGGCTCGGAAGGTCCGACCCGCAGGACATGCAATGTAGCCTATCAGTTGCCCTTCGCGGAACAATACTCAATGCAAGCACCCTCAGCACCGGGGCGATCGGGGTAGGGACGCCGGTTGCCCGGCGCCCCCCCCACAGATCCCGGCGAGCGGTATTCCCGCACCGGGCTCTTCACGATGATTCGCTCACGCACGGCTTGGCACGTAGGACGACCCGAACAGATTCACTGCCT
>JAEUHG010000172.1 GCA_016795425.1 Verrucomicrobiales bacterium | reverse complement strand
GCACCATCGTTCCGGCCGGGAATCGCCGTGCTGGGAAAGCGGCAGGGGACTGCCGCAGTCCACGACGCTTCGCGCCAGTCCGCACCCTGGGGCCAGGCCAACGCTGGTCGTCGTGGAGTGCGGGAGTCCTCTCCCGCTATTGCAACGGAAATCGCCCCGACAACTCGGAGATGGACCCGGTGCCCAGGGCGCTGATTGCCGTATCGCAGCGCGACGAGGGCTACCTGACTGGATCCAGCGGTTCAGGGGAGGAAACGCCTTTGGTGAGGAGCGAAGGAGGGAGCCTTCGATGAAGCGGGTTGTGGTTGGATATGAAATCGATGCGCTGGTGGGAGGCTCGGCCCGCGTTACCATGCCGCCGGATGTCGAACACCGCCGGGCAATCAGGTAGTGCCGTGTTTGTCGATGCGAGGGACTTCGGAAACGTGTTCAGGAAACGATACGAAACCGATTTCGCACGTTGACAGTCCGCCATCCAGATTCCCAACGTGTCCCAACCTCGCCACTTGGATCCAGTCACTCCGATGAGAATCACAATTCCCAAGCCACATCGATTGAGCATTCTGGTCGCTCTCACGCTGATGAACGGCCTTGCCGCGTCGGCCGCCACCGGCCTTGTCCAGTTTGGATTCGACGAAGGCAGTGGCACACGGACTGTCGATAGCATTAGCAGTCTCGTGGGTCTGCCGGGGAACACGGCCAATCCTCCGACGTTTGTCGCGGACTCGCCATCAGGCAGACCTGGCGATTCGGCGATGAAGTTCGAGAATGGCCAGTACCTGACCGTGGAGGATCCGGACACTCGCATTCAGTTCGATCGCGATAACCCGAATTTCACGCTTCAAGCCTGGGTGAAGGTCGACGGCAATCCATCGGGTCGCATGGTGTTCTTCTACACGGGCGGTCCGGGCGGTGCGGTCTCCTTCTCAGTCAACAACGATCGCACGGTGTTCGTGACGACGTTAGCCGTGGCGGATGTGCGTTCGCAGGCGGCGATTCCGGACGACGGCGGATGGCATCACATCGCGGTCGTGCACGAGAATGGCAAGGAACTGCGGTTCTACGTCGACGGCGCCCTGGGCGACACCGTCGAGTACACTGGCGGCATGCATTTCGCCCGGACGCAGAAATTCTTCAGTATCGGCGCGGAATGGAACGGCGCGTTGCGGTTCACCGGCATGGTGGACCGTCTTAAGATCACCAGCGGCATGCTGACGCCGGAAGAACTCGATTCCAAAGCGGCGCCGCCCATCGGCCTGGTCGATTTTCCATTCGACGAAGGCAGCGGCACCAAGGTCAATGACCGGATCAACGGTCTCTCCGGTGTTCCGGGAAACACGGCGAATCCGCCGACGTTCGTGACCGACTCTCCGTCGGGTCAAGCCGGCGATACGGCGATCAGTTTCGAGAACGGCCAATATTTCACGGTGGAAGACCCCGATACTCGAATGCAGTTTGATCGGAACAATCCGAATTTCACCCTCCAGGCCTGGGTGAAGGTGGATGGCAATCCCGCGGGACGCATGGTGTTCTTCTACACCGGCGGTCCGGGCGGCGCGGTGTCCTTCTCGGTCAACAATGATCGGACCGTGTTCGTGACCACGCTGGCGATCGCCGACGTCCGGTCCGCGGCCGCCATTCCTGATGACGGCGGGTGGCATCATATCGCCGTGGTTCATGAGAACGGCAAGGAACTGCGATTCTATGTCGATGGCGTTCTTGGCGACACGGTTGAGTACACGGGTGGCATGCACTTCGCCCGAACCCAGAAGTTCTTCAGTATTGGGGCGGAGTGGAATGGGGCGTTGCGATACACCGGGATGTTGGACCGCCTGAAGATCACCAGCGGAATCCTGGCGCCGGAACAGTTGGACTCGCAGAAGATCCCGCCGGCTGGCGCGGCGTTGACGCTCGGAAGAGCCAGCGTCTCGCCGTTCGGATTCAGCATGAGTGTCAATGATGCCGGATCCACCGTTGCCAATACGAACTCGATCGTCCTGACGTTCAACGGTGCGACCGTCGCTCCGACGTCGGTGACCAAGAGCGGGACCACGACGACGATCGCCTACACGGTTCCCAACCCGCCCCTGCCTTCAGGATCCACCAACACTGCGGCCATGACCATCAAGGATAACCAGGGAGTGGCTTACTCGAATACCGAGACGTTTGTGGTGGCCAAGTATGGCACCCTGCCTTCCGCGGCGGCGCTGCCGGCAAGTGCCGTGGATAAAGCAAAGAAGGGATTCAAGATCCGGACCTATCAGATCGAAGGCGGCGAGCGCACGGGCACCATTGCCTACAACGAGCAGATTCTGGCCGGTCAGTTGGGCGACAACCTCGCCAACCTCGAGGATGCCGGCGGGGTTGATTCCAACGGCTATTTCACCTGGTCAGGCGTTGTGAACTTTGACACCGACCCGCTCGCCCAGAACGGTTTCTTCAACGATCCCGAGTACACCGCCAGCACCTTCGCCGGGATTCCCGGGGTCAATGGGTTGCTGGAGGAATTCACCCAGGAGTTCCTTACGGCTCTCGAGTTTCCAGCGGCGGGCATGTACACCATGGTGGTCAACACCGATTGGACCGGATTCCCCAACGAGAGCGATGGCTTCCAAGTGCGCGCCGGCACCAATCCGAAGGATGCCCCCTCCAGCGTGGTCCTCGGGTTCTTTGACGCCCTCGCCCCGGCCGGACCCGAGCGAGGCGTCGCCAACTCGCCATTCCTGGTCTATGTGCCGAAGGCCGGCATTTATCCGTTCCGCTTGCTGTATTTTCAGACGGCCGGCACGGCGAACCTGGAATGGTTCACGACCGACGCGGATGGCGTGCGCGCCCTCATCGGGGATGGAGCCAATGCGAAATCGATTCCGGCCTATTACGAGTGGACGACGCCGCCGTCGGCGCCGGAACTCGCCCTGTCACGGACTGCAAATGGCATTGTCATCACCTTCACCGGGACGCTTCAGTCTTCGGATGGTGTCACGGGCGGATGGGCCGATGTGGCGGGCAGCAGTCCGCTGACGGTGTCGCCCACGAGTGCGGCCAGGTTCTATCGCGCCAAACGTTGATTGATCGCGGGCGCCTGAGCCGTCGTGGCGCGAAGGATTCCGCCTGATGACGGCCAGTGATTCATGCGGTGGCCCTCGTCGCGGTGCGGCGAGGGCTACGCTTTGGTGCGGATCGACTCGGCATGTCTTTCCGATGGCCGGAGCACTCCCCCTGCACGGAAGGATGCGAGGATTCATGGAGTTGGTCCTGCACCAGGCAGGTAATACCGGCGTCCCTGTTCGTATAGGTGAAGGCGGGCCCGGTATCCGATGCGTTCGCCGCCGGAGTTGCTGCTGTACCGAATGGCGGCCTTCTCCTGCTGGATGGCCTCCGTGAATCGACCGGCCGCGGCCAGGGCTGCGGCCAAGGTGTCCCGTGCGTCGGGTTCGTCCAACAACCTTACCACGTAGGCGGCATTCTCAACCGCCGCCGACGGGGGGCACGCGGGATGTGTGGCTGTCGTCGCCGCCAACCAGGCGAGTTGACGTCGGACATCGAGGTTTTGTGGGAAGAGCTGGCGCGCCCGCGCGAGATGGCGAAGGGCGGACTCAACATCACCGCGACGCTCGTGGACAATGGCCAACCGATGGTGCGCGCAGGCGAGCAGTTGTTCGCTCCCCAGATCGGCAAGCGCGGACTTTGCGCGGACCTCAGCGCGTTGAATGCCATATTCTTGCAGGTAATCGGCGTCCGTAAGCACCCGGCCTTCGTTCGTTTCCCAGTTCAGGTAGCGCGCCCCGTTTCTCCACCGAACAAAGGCATGGCCCGGATTGCCGCGACGGGAGGGTATCAGGACCAGACTCAAGGGTAGTCCTGATCGTTCCGCCACCGCGAGGTAGAGCAAGCCCGCGAGGTCGCAATCGATAGGATAGAAGGGACCGGGAAATCGCTCGGCGATCATGGCGCGGCGACGACGATTGTGGGCCTGCGCTTCATACGACGGCCGCTCATGAGTCGTCATCTGGAACGGCGCCAAGGCCTCCGCGAGAAGATCGACAGCTCCCGTCCCGGGATACAGAAAACCATGGCGAACCAGGGTGGCATCGATGCATCTCAGGACCGCTTCCGCCTCGCGCCGATCCCAGCGACCGTCGATTCGACGCGGAACCTGAGCTACGGCAGCGACGGCATCCTCGGTGAACTCGCGAAAAACACTGCGCATGGCATCGGTGACCAATTGAACTTCCGACTCCATTTCGAGCATGCCGAGGACCCGATCGGAAGAAGGAAGGTTCACAGCCGGCTGCGAACCTTCCGTTGCGGTTTGCCCTCCTCCGGCTGACGCCGCGTTCGGGCTCGAAAGATTCAAACTCGCTGCCAGTAGAAGCCCCAGCACAAGCCGATGGTAGTACCCGCGACATCGACCCCTACTTGGCAATACGAGCAAGCCGATGAGCACCTCGGGTGCAATGGGCCGGCCCTGTCTCCTGAAGATCGCACCACCGCCACGGCCGTTCGCCATTTTCATGAGAGAGCGGCCGGGAAGGAGTGACGGGCAGTAGGCGAAGTGCGGTTTCCGGAAATGGGTGGAAAATACGGGACATCACCGTCAAAAACGCTCTCATGCCGATTGAATGGCTGCCCAGCCCGGAGGATCCGGAGGCGTATCCGGTTGCTCTGCTCTTTGTCCATGGGGCGTGTCATGGTGGATGGTGCTGGCAAGAGAACTTCGTACCCTACTTTCGGCACCATCACTTTCGCGCCCATGCATTCAGCCTTCGTGGCCACGGAGCGAGGAAGGACACGGAATCCGTGCGTTGGTGTTCGACCAACGATTATCTCCAAGATCTCGACGAAGCGGTTCAACGCAGCGGATCGCGGGTGATTCTGGTTGGACACTCGATGGGTGCACGGCTGGCACAACTGTATGTGGCGCGTCATCCCGAGGCCGTCAAGGCCCTCATCCTGCTCGCTCCGCCTCCGCCCTTCGGAATCGTACCCTCGGTGGCCAGGCTCTTCTGGAGGATGCCGCTGGCCATGCTGGGCAATCATTTGGGACTCACCTGGAGGTATGTGTCCAAACGGGAAGCCACTGCGCGTCGGGCGTTCTTTCGACCCTCCATCGACGCGGCCCGTCTCAGGAGATACATCGATGCCATGGGAGACGAGGCGGCATGGGCGTACTTTCAGATGTTCTCACCCCTGCTGCCGTGGGAGTGGCGGGCGAAATGTCCCACGCTGGTCATTGGTGGGCGCAAGGATCAGATTTTTTCGGCCTGGGAACTGCGATGCACCAAAAGGACAGCCAAGGCGACCGGAGCTGCCATTCGATTTGCTCCGCACGACCTGATGCTCGATGAGTCGTGGGAAAGGCCTGCGAAGATCATGGTGTGGTGGTTGAAGCGAAAGGTGTTGAAGGCGGAGGGGAGTGACGATGGGCTGGCGCGTCGGTGAGTCTGGCGCCACGGCGTGACGCGAGCGCGTCTCTGGTCACGAATCCAGACAGCGCCGGATCGCGTCGAGGAGTTGCGGGGGCGGGCAGGGCTTCTGGAGAAAGTCCTGGCCGGGCTTGAGCGAGATTTCCTGGCCCGCGATTTCGGCGCTGTAGCCACTGGTGAAGAGGACCCGCAGTTGCGGGTTCCTGGCCAGCAACTGGGTCGCCAATTGGTGGCCGTTGACGCCGTCTGGCATCACGATGTCAGTGAGGAGCAGGTGAATCGGGCCGGAGTGCTGATCCCACACTCTCAGGGCATCGGCGCCGTCCGTCGCTTCGAGGACGGTGTAGCCGTGGCGTTCGAGAACCTTACGGGTCAGTCGGCGCAGTGAGGGTTCGTCTTCGGCAATTAGAATCGTCTCGCGGCCGCCGACCCGGGCCGACGGTTTCGATGGCTCCAGGCGCGCGGTCTCCGAAGCAGGACTTGCGGGAAGAAAGACGCGGAAAATGCTGCCACGATCGGTCTGGGTCTCGACCTGCAGAAAGCCTCGGTGCTGCTTGACGATTCCAAAAACGGTGGCGAGACCAAGGCCGGTGCCTTTGCCGGGTTCCTTGGTGGTGAAGAAGGGTTCGAAGATGCGCGGGAGATGTTCCGAGGTGATGCCGCATCCGGTGTCGCACACCACCAGACACACATAGTGCCCGGCCCGTGCGTCCGGAATGGCCCGGGCCTCCTCGTCGTCGAGATAGAGCGGGTGAGTTTCAATCGACAGACGTCCGCCCGCGGGCATGGCATCGCGCGCGTTGACGACCAGGTTGAGCAGCACCTGGTCGATCATGCCGGCGTCGGCTCGGAGGACCAGGGGGCGGGGGTGAAGCGCGAGTATGAGGCGAATGTCTTCACCGACGATGCGACCGAACATCTTGGCGAGATTGGCCACGATTTCGTTGAGATCAAGAACCTGCACCTGCATGACCTGCCGCCGGCTGAAGGCGAGCAGTTGCCGGGTGAGATTGGCGGCGCGCTCGGCGGAGGACTTCAAGTCGTTGAGCCCGTCCAGGGCTTCCTTGGACAAGGGCTCGGTGTTGGACACCAATTCGGCTTGCAGCAGGATGGCGCCGAGAATGTTGTTGAAATCATGGGCGACGCCGCCGGCGAGTTGGCCGATGGCTTCCATCTTTTGGGCCTGACGCAGCCGTTCCTCGGAATTGCGAAGTTCCTCCTCGATCTTCCGTTGATCCTCTTCACGGCGGTGGACCGAGATGGCGAAAGAGATATCCATCGCCAGTTCGTCCAAGAGCTTGAGTTCCGCCTCGTCGAAGAAGTGGGTCTCCCTGGAATAAAGGGTGAAGATTCCGACCACGCGGGTGTCGTCCAGAAGTGGAAACGCGGCCAGCGAGCAGAAATGGCGCCTCAAGGCTTCGGGTTGCCACCATGCGCTGCGGGCCTCGGCTTCGACATCGTTGCAGACACTGTGCCTGCCGTGTAGCCGAGCCGACTGGGCAAACTCGCATCCGCCTTGGGCGATGGCGGACCTCAGAAAGTCGAGTGCGTCGCCATCGGCACCTGCGTGGGCCTGGATTCGCAATTCGCCGGTGTCCGGTTCGGTGAGACCGATCCAGGCCAGGAGAAAACCACCCTTGTCCACCGCGATCTCGCAGGCGGCGGAAAGCATCGCATCGCGGTCCTTGAGACGGACGATGGCCTGGTTGATGTCGCTCAGGACGGCGTAGACCCGGTTGAGGTGTTCGATGCGTTCTTCGCGTTCCTGCAGCGCTTCGCGAGCGCGGCGGCGTTCGGTGATGTCCGTATTGGATCCAAACCATTTCGCGACCCGGCCGTCTTGGTCTCGAAGAGGCACGGCGCGGGTGTCGAACCAGAGGTAGGCGCCGTCGTGGCGGCGGACGCGGAATTCAGCCTCGAAGGTTTCGCCGCGGGAGGAAGCGTCCTTCCACCGGGCGATGGTCGGTTCACGATCCTCCGGGTGAAGTTGCTGCAACCAGCCGAAGCCGAGTTGGGCTTCGCTGGGCACGCCGGTGAATTCGATCCATTGGCGGCTGAGGTAATCGCAGGTGCCGTCGGCGCGGCACGTCCAGACGAGTTGGGGCAACGACTCGCTGAGTTGCCGGAATCGCTGTTCACTGTCGAGGAGCGCCTGAACAGCCCGCGTTTCATTTCGAATCAGGACGAATATGCCGGAGCACAGGCCTGCAAGCAGGAGGGCCGATGAGGCGACGACGATCGCGAACTGGCGGTTCAAGCGCTGGTTCAATGCGTGGAAATCCGTGTGGTTGACAAAATCGATGCGCTGTAGAAGTCGATCAATCTGGTGGTAGGCGACGCGCAATTCCGCCCCCAGTCCGGTGGGTATGGACCCAGGGCGAGCCTCGTTCCATTGCGCAAGGAGTTCCAGCAACCGAGCCGCTTTGCGGTCAAACTCCTCCCGGGTCATCGCGAACGCCGGATCCGGGTCCGACTCCGCCGGCCGCTCCCAGTAAGGGTCGCGTCGGATGCTGTCGAAGGCCTGATGGAGCCACGCCATCCCCTGGGTGCGCTCGAACGAGGATTCGCCATCGGAGGCATTCACCTGGTTGAGGAATCCTTTGGAAAGCGCGATGCGCGCCTCGTGGACTTCGTCGAGCATTCGCTCGGCTCTTCCCACCACATCGCGCTGCCGATAGTGGAGCCAGACAACGGCGATGCAGACGGAGGCCGAGGCCAGAATCGCGATCCAGGTCCAGAAATGCACGGACCGTGTGCCGCGCAGTCTGTCCGAGCCAACGCTGGGTTGCGGCGACATGGAGGATTAGTGAGTCGCTGGCACCGTGAGTGGTGGTGTCGACCCTGGAAGTTCTTCAGGGCGAAAGTGAAAATGAGACATCCACTGCCGGTGGCGTTCGCCGCCGAGATAGGCAAGCAGTTCGTGGTTCCAGGCGGCCAGTAACTTCTTTTCGGACCGACGGAACGCGAAAGCGCCGGCGCCCGGCGGGCGAAGCATCCACCGGTCCGCGGCCGATCCAACGACTTCGACACACTCGAGTCGCGGCGGTTCGCCGGTATGCGCCATCCAGCGAACCGTCGGTGCCGACAACGCCAAACCGTCGACCTTGCCTGCCTTCACCAAGGACCTCCCGGTGAGCGCATCCGGAACGCGGATCAGTTGGTCGGTTCTTACGCCAAACCGAAGCAGCTCCTCTTCCTCAACCGAACCGCTGATGACGGCGATCCGGATTCCGGGGTCGGCAGCCGACGCCTCGTAGGAGGAGAGACGTTTCGGATTTCCTTCGAGAACGAGCATTGCTGACCGTGCCTGGAAGGTGGTGTGGGAAAAGGCGACCCGGCGTTTGCGTTCCTCCGTCACAAACATCCCCGCGGCGATCATGTCGAAACGACGGGATTCAAGTCCTTCGATCAGCATCGAGAATTCGGTCAGGCGCCATTCCACTCGGCCAATTCCCAGGCGCACCGCTATATCACGGGCAATTTCAGGAGACTCGCCGGTGACGCGCCCGTCCGGGGTCAGAAAGGCGTAGGGCGCCTCGATGGCGTAACCAATGCGAAGAACACCGCCTGGATGGAAGTATCGATCCGAAGTGTCGGTCGACCCGCCGCGCAAACAGATCCAGCCAAGGGTCAACAGGATCGCAACGGCGAAAGCTGCCGCCGAAATGGCAACGGTTGGAGTAGCCACAGCATGCTCCTCAACAACATGCGCCGACGCGCCCAGGCCTCGGCGGTCGAGTTCATTGCGGCGGTTGAAGGATGCCCCACTAAGTCGTTCCATCGTGTATCTGGGGTGTCACTTCGACGTCGTCGTGCGACGGTGATTGCGTGTTCCATATATCATGGATTAAGGGCCAGACACCCAATTAGTGATGAAAGAGCGGACTGTCTTGGGTGTTGTTGGGAATTGTGACAAGTCCTGTCACGGAAACTGAACGAAGTATGGGTGGGTGCGGACGATAAGGTCTCTTCGGACCTGCGCACATCCGTGGAACAACGAATGGACCACGGCCGATCGCCTGACCGGTGCTGACTCCCGATGGGCCGACCCTGGTGGCGAAGGATCAGGGGCTAAACCTCATTGGGTCGTTCGGAACTCTGAGAATCGAGAGCTGGTTGCCGTGATCGAGAATCAGGGCTTGGCCATCAGGGGCAAACCAAAGTCGGTGCACGATGCGCCGAATCACCCAGCGGGTCGTTTGCTGTCGACTCGAGACATTCCAAAAGTGAGTCACGCCGTCCTGGCCGCCGGCCGCGAGTGTTTTTCCATCGGGGGTCAGGGCCAGCCCGTAGATGCCTTGGCGCTGCGAACGAGTCGTCGCCAGAAGTCGCCCGTCGGGAAGGGACCAAAATCGCAGGCTTCCATCCCACCCGCCAGTGGCGACGGTTCGGCCGCCGGGCAAGGGCAGAATGGCTGGCACGGGTTCCTTGTGGCCAACGAGTTCGACGACGCGGCGTCCGGTCGTTCGATCATAGACGCGGGGCGTGTTCGGTACGGGGCGCGTGTAGACGTACTGTTCATCGATTTCCATCACTTCGCCGGCGTCCACCAGTTGTAGCGGCCGAGTGCCGGCCGGAATGGTCCAGAGGGTCGCGGCGGTGCCTGGGCCGTGGACACCGACCCGTGTGCCGTCCCGCGAGAGCCGGGGCGGGCTTGTGGACGGGGAGGTTTCGACGGCGCTCGCGAGATGAAGGCGGCGTTGGGGCGCATCCGAACGGATGTTCCACACCTCGATCCCTCCGGTGACTCCATGAATGGCCACGTCGCCAGTGGCGGGTTGGATGCCGATCAAGGCGTTTGTCGTCAGCGACGGAAGTGGGATCTCGCGAAGGATGTTTCGCTGCTCCCAGTCATAAATTTGCAGAAGCCGATCGCGACGCGTGGAGTCGGGCACCGCATCGACGAGTACCTCGGTGGCATTCCACACCCCGAGGACGTTGCGCACGGGTGCCGTGCGTTCCTGCGTGCGGCTGGGCGCGTGCAAATCCCAGAGTCGGACGCTCTCGTCCTTCCCGGCCGTGGCCAGCCAACGGCCGTCGGGTGAGAACCTCGCGGCCCAAACTTCGTGGCGGTGCCCGCGCCAGTCGAAGCGGAGGCGGCCATTCGATGGACGCCAGACGCGCACGCGCTGGTCGGCGCCGACACTGGCGAAGTATTGGCCGTCCGGGCTGAAGACGATTTCTCCGACCCATCCGTGGTGCGGCTGCGGGTGAACGCGCGACAGCGTGATTTCGGAGACGTTGGTTTCGGAGCCGGACAGATCCACGGATGCGAGCCATCCCCGATAGTCACCAATCAGTACGCGCTTGCCGTCCGGCGAAAACGCCAGGTCACGCAGGCCGAAGCTGGAGTAATTGCCGGTCTTGAATCGTCGGAGAACGTTCCAGGTCGCCGTGTCGAAGATCGAAAGCTGGTTGCCGAGGCGTGTCGCAAGGCGTTGCCCATCGGGAGAGATCGCCACCGGGCTGGCGGCTTCCGGCAGGTCGAGGACGCGGACTCCGTTGGTGATGTTCCAGACGGTCGCACCCTGCCGGTTGGCGACGATGACCTGCGATGGGTTGGGCAGGAAGCGAGCCGTGCCATAGCTGAAGTCTCCCACAATGCGGCCACGGAACCACCAGTCCTGATCGTGCTGCCAGATGGCAAATCCCTGGTTTCCCGACACGAGCAGACGGCGTCCGTCGGAGCTAATGTCGATCGTCCAAATCTGCCCGCGATAATCCGTGAGGGTACGTTCCAGCGTGCCTTCAGGCGTCTTCCAAAACCTGACCGTGCCGTCCCAACTTCCGCTGGCGAGCCGGTCGCCGTCCGGAAAGTAGGCGACCGCGGACACCACGTGCTTGTGGCCCGTGAGTTGGGCGGAGGATTCGTCGGTACTCTGGTTCCAGAGCAATCGCCACTCGAACGTTCGCAAGTCGAGTTCCGATTTGGTGGGGATGTGACGTTCGAGCAATTCCCGGGTGCGGGCTAAGTCACCATCCTCGATGGCGCGGTCGGCGAGAGCGAGGTCGCCGGCGTAGGCGTTTTGGTAGGCCCGGTCAAGGTTCTGACGGGCGGTGAGTTCAGCGCGACGGATACGCCAGGCGGTTGACGACGAGAGGATGGCGATCGCCGACAGGAGCACGAACGCGATGGCGAACGCCGGGCGGCGCCGACTCCAGCGCCAGGCCCGGGCCACGGCGCCCAGGGGTCGCGCCTTGACCGGTTGCCCGTTGAGGAAGCGCTCCAGGTCTGCGGCCAGGTCGTGGGCCGAGGCGTAGCGACGGGTGGGCGATTTTTCGAGGCACTTCAGGAGAATCTGTTCGAAGTCACGGTCGATGCCGGCATTCAGTCGGCGCGGCGGGATGGGTTCCTCGGTCTCTACCAAACGCAGCACCGCGGCGGTGGACTCCCCTTGAAACGGAGCCCTTGCGGTGACGAGTTGGTAGACCAATGCCCCCAGTGAATAAATGTCCGTGGCACGTCCGATGTCTTCGGCGCGACCGCGAACCTGTTCCGGCGACATGAATCCGGGTGATCCGAGCACTTGACCGGGCAGGGTGAGGCCGGCTTCGGCACGGTAGCCGATGGCTTTCGCCAGGCCGAAATCGGTAAGTTTAGGTTCCCCGAAAGCGTCGAGCAGGATGTTGGAGGGCTTCAGGTCGCGATGGAGAATGCCGGCGTCGTGGGCGAAGGCGACCGCGCGGGCGATCTTCACTCCGATCGCAGCGGCCTCGCGACTCGATAACGGACCGTCGCGCACGCGATCCGCCAGGGTTCCACCCGACAGGAACTCCATGGCCAGGTAAGGCTGGCCCTCGTGATCGCCTACTTCATGGATGGCGACAATGTGGGGATGCCGCAATTGGGCCGCGGCCTCGGCTTCCGCCCGGAACCGCTGGCGCGTGGTGGCATCGGCCAGGGGACCCGCGATGAGGAGTTTGAGCGCGACGTCGCGGCCGAGTCCGAGTTGCGTGGCTCGATAGATCACACCCGCGCCACCACGGGCGACCTCCTCGATCAGTTCGTAGGTACCTACCTGGCGAAGCAAGGCTGGCGGCTGCGGATTGCGCCGCCCGATCTCGAGGGCGCCTTGCAGGGTGCAAACGACGCAGAATTCCTCCCGTCGACCGGGAGGTAGCGCGGTGCCGCAGGAAGGACAGTTGCGCCCCACACCTCAAAGATAGGGAAGAGTACGTGAACGTTACGAGCGGTTGGCGAGAACTTCGAGCAGATGCCGGATCTCCGCATCCACTTCGGACGGGTGTGACACCGTCTCGCGAATCTCGCGGCGCACCAGTTCCTGGAATCGCTGGCGTAGTCGAAACGCGGCCACACGAACCGCGTTCTCGGTCATGCCCAGTCGCGCCGCAATCGCAGCGTGGGATTCGTTTCGACCGCTTTCTGTTTGCGGCCCCAGTGCGGCGTGGAGGTCTGCCTTGCCGGCGTCCCGGCATTCCCGGCTGAGTTGTTCCTCGGCGCGGCGGAGCACCGACCAGGCCCATTGGCGTTCGAAGCAGCGTTCCGGCGTTTCGCCGTCGGACACCTGGCTTGCGTACTGGGATTCAGCCGTGTCCGCATCGAGGGAGATCGGGGGTATCCCGGCCCCTCGCTTCAGAGCGCGTTCGCGATCGCGCTGGTCGGACAAATAGTTGCGAAGGGCCGCCAGCAGGAAGGAGCGGAATCGACCGCGTTCAGGGGCGACGGCTTCGAGAGATTGATGCGCCAGCAGGCTGGCAAAAAAGCCCTGCACCAAGTCCTCGGCGTCCGCCGGGGTGAAATGCTGCCGTCGGAGGAAAGCGTAAATGGGCAACCAATAATGCGCACAGAGCGATTCCAACGCCTCGCGGGATCCGGGAGAGGCCGCATCGCGGGCCGATAGAACCATGCTCCACTGCGTGGTGAGGAAGGTCGCAGACCCTCCCGGCATGGCTTCGATGGGACCTGGACCCGTGGGCATGCGGTCGGAACGTAGAGCCGCCGGACTTGCCCGCCAAGGCCTGGCCAGGGTCGGTGTTCCCGATGAATTCGTGTAATGCACGCTATTCGTCTCCTATTTCCATCGATGGGACGAGCTTCACGCGGCCAAACCACCCGCCGCCGCGTTCGTTCCATATCGAACAGACCCAATCAAAACCAGGCTCTGACCGTTATGCTGCTTTCGACGTATCATGCATCCGCCGCTTCATCGAGGAATCCGGCGGTCGGTGGTGTTCGAACCTCGTCACGAATCGAATGGCTGTTGATAGGGATGGTGGCGTGGTTGACCGGCCTGGGGCTGGTACCCGCTTCCCGCGGGATTTCCGCGCCCATCATTCTCGAACATCCGGCGGACGTGACGGCATCCTTTGGCGCTTCGGTCACCTTGCGCGTAAGGGCCATCGGACCTGATCTTCGTTACGAGTGGCAAAAGGTGGTTCGCCTGGGGAAACAAGCCTCGTCCACTACCGTCGTGGGAACCCGGGAAACCTTGCCGTTGACCAACCTGAAACCTGAGGACGCGGGTAAATACCGGGTCCGGGTGACGAGCCCGGGATATGGCGTCGCGACGAGCCGCGAATGCACGATCTCGTTCCCGGCGGATCAAGGCGCCGATCGCCTCCGTGTGGTCCACGGTGCAAGTCGAGCGCGCGCCGGCGCCCCGGTGTCCCAAGGTGTGGCGCTGGGTGGAAAGTTCTTCTATCCGGGCTACGACCACGAAGCGGGCATCGAACTTTGGGTCACGGACGGCACCTCCGCGGGCACTCGACGCGTGAAGGACATTTTTCCCGGCGCCGATCATGGGTTGGTCGTGGCCAAAGGCAACGCCAGCAGCCTCGGGGTCTTCCAAGGTCGGGTCTATTTTGCGGCGGACGATGGCGAGCAGGGGCGCGCGTTATGGGCGAGCGACGGCACCTCGGCAGGCACGGTACAGGTGCAATCGTCCTTCCTGGTCCCCAGATCCACCGGTATCGGCATGCTTTTCGAGGCGGATCAATATCACGCCGATCAACACCCTGACAGCGACGGTTCCGAGGCCGATTTGGAGCTGGGGAATTTCACCGTGATGGGAGGTGCGCTGTACTTCGTCGCGCGATCGGGCGGCGCCAGTGCGCTATGGCGCACGGATGGAACCACCGTGGGCACCTTCCGTGTCCAGCCATGGACCCTGGGAACTTCGGAGTCGATCCTCGATGACTTCGGGCTCAGCGGGTTTGAAACCAACTATCTCGCATTCTCCGAGGTGAAAAGCCTGACGCCCATCGGTGGAGGCAGATTCTTTTTCGTGGGGCAAACGGCCGAATGGGGACGGGAATTGTGGTTTTCCGATGGTACCGACGCGGGAACGGAGATGGTGGAGGACGTGCGCGGGAGCGGGGCGGATGGACTATTGGCCACCGCGGTCACCGCGCTTAACGGCAAGGCGTTCTTCATGGCCCAAGACGCCACCAGTGGTCTCGAACCGTGGGTCAGCGACGGCACGTCGATCGGAACCATGCGCCTCAGGGATATCGTTCCCGGCGGCGGGTCGTCCCTGGCGTATGAGTTCACGCCCTTCGAGGGCGCCGTGTATTTCAGCGCCAGGACCACCGCCGGCTATGGACTGTTTCGCACGGACGGGACACCGCTGGGTACCCAGCTCGTTCGCGAATTCACCGGTGGCGTTTCGCGACTGCGGGCCGCCAACGTCCTTGTGGGAACGGGCAGACTCTTCTTTATGGCTCGCGAAACCAGCACCGGTTTCGAGCTTTGGCAAACCGACGGTACCGAGGCGGGGACTCGCCTGGTGAAAGACGTGGCTCCAGGCGCGGAATCGAGTTCCCCACTGCCGCTCGGATCCGCGGGCGGTTCGCTCTATTTCATGACGGAGACGCCGGACAACAACCGGTCACTCTGGATGAGTGATGGGTCGGACGCCGGGACTCGGCCGTTGACGCCTCCGATGGCCATCCTGGAGCAGGCGTTGTTGCGCGACGGGGCGGACACCTACTTCGCCCTCTACAAGACTGAGGGCGGCCGCGAGTTTGTCCTGTACCGCACCCAGGGTTCACCGGAATCGACCGTCGATCTGGGGGTGATTCCCTTGGCGGCTGATCCCACGCTGCAGTGGGTGGATCTCGGAACCCGGAAGATTCTCAACACTGCATCCATCCTGGGGCCGAGCCTTCAAACCGGAATTCTGGTGGTCACCGACGGAACACCGGCGGGAACCCAGGAACTCGCCTTGCCGTCGATGCCCGGGAGCATTGGCGAGCCGGTGCCATTCAAGGATGGAATCCTGTTCACTGCCATGATGTCGGACGATACGGCGGGCCTGTTTCGGTCGGATGGACTCGGCTCCCGAATCCTGATGACCTACCCCGCCGACACCGGTTCGAGCGTTGCGGTCGTGAATGGCAATCGTGCGTTGTTCGCACCCAACACCAGGGCCTGGCAGCAGGCGGGTCTGTTGGTGACGGATGGTACCGTCGAAGGAACCCGCGCCATTCCGTTCGCGTTTCGCACGACGGTTCCCTCGGGAATGGCCGCGCTCGGCGATGGGTTCGTCGTTTCCGGTGGCGTGGCGGGGTTTCATGCGGATAACCAGGGACTCTACGACACCTTCGACTCGACGGGATTACCCAAAGATCCAGAACTCTACCGAATCGATCCGACCGGACAGAGAGCGCTGCTGCGGAGTTTCATACCGGGGCCTAACTCCGGCGGCATGCCGTTCCACATGACCCGCCTCGATGGCGTCGTCCACTTCTTCACCTTCTCAAACAATCTCGACCTCGAATTGTGGAAGACGGACGGAACCCCGGCTGGAACGGTTCCCGTCGAGCCGGTGGAACCGGGTCTGACACCGATCTTCCCAAATACCGACGCCTTTCGGCCAGCGGTGATGGGAAACCGGCTTTACTTCGGGGGAAGGGGGCTATTGCCCGACGTCGGATGGGAATTGTGGAAAGGCAACGGATCAGCCATTGGAACCGTGCATCTCAAGGATATCTATACCGGGGCGCGGGCGATCGAGGCCTCGGCATTTGGCTACGCCTACCTGGACAAGACGGAGAACGACAGTCAGCCCAGCGAGTTCACCGTCGTCGGGAACACCGTCTTCTTCGCCGCCACCAGCCGACAAGGCCGCGAACTCTGGAAGACGGATGGAACCGCCGCAGGCACGGTGATGGTCAAAGACCTGTCGACCGGAGACGAACCCAAGCCGTTTCCCGGCGCCGAGGCCTTCGGTTGGATCTCGATGCTCTTCGGCGGAAGTGAACCGCCGTTTCTTCTGGAAGAACCGGCACGCGACATTACCCGTCCCACCAACCTGGTGGCGGTCGCCGGTCGACTCTATTTCGTGGCCAGAGATTCAGAGGGAAGAAAGTTGTATCGTTCGGATGGCACGGCCGCCGGCACCTTGCCCATCGACAGCAACCGGCAGCCGATGGGGACGCCGAGAGAACTCACCGAATGCCACGGACGTCTCTATTATGTGCGGGCACGCCTCGGACTGAAACCACAGCTGTGGGAATACGATCCCGCCCTGAACCAGCATCGCACCATCACGTCGCTGGCGGGCGGACTGTCAACTCCGGCCCATCTGACCACCGCTGCGGGTCGCCTCTATTTCATAGGCGACGATGGGGACGGTCAGGAACTGATGGTTTACGAGCGGGTGCCCTGGATCCTTGAGCATCCGGCTTCGCAGACCCTTCTCGACGGCGGTACGGCGACCCTCAAGGTGGTCACCGAGGGCGTGGTCAACCCGGATTACCAATGGCGACGAGGCGTGGGTGTGGGCACGCCGTTAGGCGCCAGTGCCGAACTGGTGGTGGCGTCGCGAGATGTTACGGCTCAACCGTACGCTCTGCGCCTCACCCAGTCGGGCACGGGAAGCGCACGAAGCCTCCCGGCATTTCTTTCGGTTCTGGATCCCGTCACCAGTCAACGCATCAAGCAATCCCCGGACGGTTGGTGGGCCACGGCTTCGCCGGAACCGGACCCTTTCCAGACCGCCATTCCAGGAACCTTGGATGCCGCTTGGGGCATCAGCAATATGGTGGTCGGAACGGTGGTGAAGTTGGTGCCCCTCGAAGACGGAAAGATTCTCGTCGCCGGCATCTTTTCTGAACTCGCTGGCAAACCGGCCAACAACGTCGGACGACTCCTTCATGACGGCACCTTGGACCCGGATTTCGATGTCGCCGGTGGTCCGCTCGGCGGGGTCACGGACTTGGCGGTGGCACCGGACGGAAAGATCTATATTGCCGGACCCTTCTCGCTGGTGAACGGCTACCAGCGGGAGCGTGTGGCGCGCTTGAATGCGGACGGATCGCTGGATTTGACCTTCAAGACGGAACTGGCGCAGGGCGACGTCCAAACGGTGTTCTGCGTTCTGCCGACGGCGGATGGCAAGGTCTACGTCGGAGGTGTCTTCGAGAAGTGGGGCCAGCATGCCACGGTAAGCCTGGTCCGGCTTCACGCGGACGGAACCCCGGATCCTTCATTCACCGTCAGCAACCAACCGAATACCGGCGGACCCTTTCGCATTGGGACCATCGCGTATTATCCCAGCGCTGCGGATCCGCAGTTCCTTCTGGTGGGTGGTGGGACCTATTTTGTCGAAGCAGGCAATGGTTTCACCAATCAACGACGGCACATCGGCCGCTTGAAGGCGTCCTCGGGAGAATGGGATCCGACCTTCAATCTGGCTCCGATTCCGAATCCCCCGGCAGCAGTGGACGGGTCGTTGTCTCAAATTACTGTGCTGCCATCCGGGAAGATTCTCGTGGCGGGAATCCAGGGCGCGGGGCACACGCTGTTCGACGGCATGCTTCGCCTCCATCCCGGCGGGCCATTGGATACCAACTTCACCAGCGGCCCCACAGAATCGTCATTTGGCCCCACCATCGCCGCCGCTCCGTTCGTCAGCTTTGCCGTGATGCCAGGAGGTGGCGTGGTGGCGGGCGGGCGTTTCCTCAAAGTCCAGGGAAACGCTCGCTCGCACATCGCGCAACTCACTGCGGGCGGGCAGGTCGATGCCTCCTTCGTTCCTGGGGCCGGTCCCAATAATGAAGTCAGTCGTGTCGCCGCTCTGCCGGACGGTGGCGTGTTGATCGCCGGCAGCTTCACCCAGGTCGATGGCCAACCTCGGCAGGGTCTCGCTCGATTGCACGGCCAGCCGAGTCCACCGCAATTCGTTCTGTCAGGCGAGGCGCCACGGGTGGATCTCGGCTCCGGACTTCGAGGTGTCCTGCGGGTGAATGTCGTGGGAAATCCCCCGCCCACCGTGACGTGGTATCGAGACGACATGGAGGTGGGTCGGGGAGTGTCTCTGTCCATCGACAAGACCGATCCCTTCGCCTCCGGCGAATATTACGCAGTGATCCACAATCCATCCGGGGCCACCGTGACGGAGGTGGTCTCCGTGGCATGGGACGACGGTCCTCCGGTCATTGCCCGGCCGCCGCAGGACGCCAAGGCCAACGTGCTGGGAACCGCCGTGTTCGAGGTGGCGGCAACCGGCGCTGTGCCGCTGTCGTACCAATGGAAACGCAACGGCGAGGCGCTGGCTGGGGAAACGAACCCGGTGCTGCGGGTCCGGGTGTTGCGATTGGATGCCGGCAAGGATTCGTACTCGGTTGCCGTGCGGAACCCCGTGTTCCAGGCCGAAAGTGCGCCCGTCCGGATCGTTGTATCCCAGGAGGGGACACGGGACACGTGCTTCTACGACTACACGTTGCCTGCGGGCTTGGACGATCAATTCACCGAATGCCGGATCCCGACGGCTTTTGATTTTCCCAACTATTCCGCGGCTGAATCGGCGGCATTTCAGCCGAATGGGCACGTCGTGGTCGTGGGCGGGATTTTCACCAAGGGCAGTCGGTGGAGCCGAACGCCTACGCCGTACCTGGTTCGATTTACGGAGTGGGGAGTCGCCACCGAAACCAGCAGGCAGCGCCCCGATGGGCCGGTACAGAAGGTGGCCACCGGTTCCGACAGCAGTGTCTATATCGCCGGTAGCTTCCGGAACATCGTCGACGACCACGGCAATGTCGTGCAGGCCCAGCGCTGGATCGCAAAGTTCGATGCCGACATGAGATTCGTCCCGGGCTTTGCACCGACGCTGTTACCGGAGACGTCGGAAATCACCGCGCTTCTGGTTCAGCCAGACGGAAAGGTGCTTATAGCCGGCACGTTCTCGAACGTGAATGGCGCCCCCAATTTAGGGGTGGCTCGCTTGCTGCCAGGCGGCGAACTCGATCCCGCGTTCAAGAGCGGACTCTCCTACATGAATTACGCCAAGCCGATGGCCATCGCCTTGCAGTCGACGGGTCGGATTCTGCTCGGCGGGCAAGGCGCCTACTACGGATCCGGAGCGCCGCCGGTGGGTGAATATCGGAATCAACTTTGCCGGCTGAATTCGGATGGATCCTGGGACGCCTCATTCGAGACCGCCGGGGGGGCCGCCAACGCCGGATATGTCGAGCATGTGCGGAGGATCGTCGTGCAACCCGATGACCGCATCCTGATTGCCGGGGCCATCGCCCGTTGGGGTGCAACTCCGCGGAATGGCCTTGCCCGACTGCAACCCGATGGAGCCCTGGATCGCTCCTTCGATTACGGTTCCGGTCCGGACGGGAACCTCACTTCCCTGGCATTGCTGCCGGATGGTCGGCTTTATGTGGTCGGCAGCTTTCAGCGGTTTTCTGGTGTCGCCATTCCCAATCTGGTTCGGTTGAACGCGGACGGGACCATCGATGAAGGCTACTATCCGCCGCGCACGGATCATTTGCGTGACGTGGTCACCTTGCCGGATGGAAGCGCATTCCTGGTCGGTTCGTTCACCTCCGGGCCGTTCACTCCGCCGATCAGCGATCCGAAGATCACGCGGCGCGAGTGGGTGCATCCCGTGACGGGTTCCACCATCGATCTGAACTCCTACGAGTACGAGGCCGAGTGTCCAGGGCACCCGGCCGAGGTGGGAAATCCATTTGGCGATATCTGCGGAGTACCCCACACGTACCTGAGCGGAATTCTGCGCCTTCACGCGGAGGGCTATGCCCCGGAGGTGCCCTCCTTCTTCCAGCAACCCGACGGACTGGTGACGCTGTCGGAAAACACCAGCCACACCTTGTTCGCCGGCGCGCGAAGCGGCGCCTTTGCGGACGCACCCCTGAGCTATCAATGGAGAAAGGACGGCGTTCCTATCCCGAATGCGAACAAGCCGGTGCTGCGTCTAGACCCGGTGAACCGAAGCTCCGCGGGCGTTTATTCGGTGGTGGTCTCCAACGAACTCGGCGTGGTGGTGAGCCGCGACGCCGTCGTCGAGGTGGGCGTCGCCGCGAACCCGAGGGGGGAGATTCGCCTCCAACCGGCGTCGCGGACTTTCGAGTGGCGCTTTGCCCCCGCCTCCGGGAGGTCCTTCACCGCCCAGGATGCCGAGTCGTTCCTGTTGGAAGTCACCGACGACCTGAAGACCTGGATCCCGGTTCCGGGTGCGGTCACTGTCAGGAACGGCGAACTGGTTCTCACCGACGAGCAGGCAGCCTTGAAGGCTCAACGATTCTATCGGCTGGTGCCCAAAGCCGCGTTGCCACCGCCTTCTGCCAAAGCCGATCCAACCACCTCGGTTTCCCTCGCCGCGCTGCCCGCCAACGTGGTTGCTCTGGCGCAGGAACATCTGCGGGCATTCATCGGAGAACCCGGCACGCGCACGGCCGAGGAGCGCCGATGGGAACACGTGACGTTGGATTCGCAGGGGAGATATTTGTTTGACCCTGGCTACCGAGAAGGGAGCGAACCTGCCTACGTCGAGATGAAGGTGGTTTCGGCCGACGATCCCTCCGAGGAGCGTGGCTATCTCGTCGTCTCGTTGACCGAGGAGGACTTCCCGGTGGTCGAGTTTGCCACCCGCGGCGGCACGAAGACCGACCGTCTGCTGCGCCGCGCCTCCTCGGGTGTGGTCTCCAAGTTCATGCGGTTCTCGCCCGCCTATTGGGCTGGCGAGGACGACTTTGGAGATCGGGTGGTGGACCTGGGAACCGTGCCCATGCGGCAGGCGGGGGAGGGCGACGACCGGGACGGCCAGGTGCGCGAAGCGTCCTTCGACAGTGCCAGCGGCCGGCTGGTCCTTCCACCATCCCGCCCCTCACCCATGGTGCCCTTCGCAAATTACGCGGAGCTGAGGGAGAAATTCGCCAAGGATCCCATGCGCCAGACGTTGCGGCAGGCCCGAAAGCTGGAAGCGCAGGTGCGATGGCGCCCGGAATCGTTCGCCGCCAGACCCCTGTTCTCGATCAAAATCGGGGAATCCATCAAGGTCCTCGAGAATGAAATCCTGGCGGCGGCGTCGGTGGATGTTGATCTGGACGGGGCCGACGGCGATGAAGTGGCAAGCGTCCGGCTCCTCAGGAGCGGGGGTGTGCAACTCACGGGCGTGAAGCCCGGGCGCGGATTGCTGCGCGTCCGCAGGCCGGATCGTCGCGTGGATCGCTATCGAATCCTGGTGGGCCACGCCGCTCCGTCCCGGCCTGCCCTTCACGCCGACGATTGCCTGCAAATCGTTGAATCGAATCACTACGCCGGCTCGGGATGGGACCAGGATCAGCGGCAGTACCATCAGATGGACCGATCCCAGTGGTGTCCATCGGTCGGCTGCGGGCCCACTGCCCTCGCCATGCTTCTGGGGTGGTGGGATTTTAACGGGGTTCCCAGCGCATTTTACCGACTCAACAGCGGAGCCGGCGAAATCGGAAGTTTTCGTTTCGATTATAGCAGCGTGCGCACCCCCGATGCACCGAAGGACATCACCGACTTCGCGGAGGAGGCGCTAATGGAGGACGTCTACGACGATCTTCATGGCCTCTGCAACGTGATGTGCGACCCCTTCGGAGACGGCGGCGGAACCTACCCCGACCAAATGGTCAGCGCCTTTTATGAATACCTGGCCCGCGTCTGGATGGTGCCGCTGCTTTCACCCATGAACGAATTCGGCGACGGTTTCATCGGCGTGGAAGCCGAGTCGTCCTGGGTGCCGCCGGGCGGTATGACGGATTGGGAAGGGGGCGGAAAAATGGTGGCCAACGGCATCAAACAGGGCAGGCCTGGCATCATCGGCATCGGCTTATGCCTGTGCGATCCGCCGCATTATGCATTGGCTTTCGGCTACAAGAGGCTCACTGCCTACCTCGGCTGCAGCGATCCCGAACCTGTCGAAACGCGCCGATTCTTCTATGTCAACATGGGCCATGGCCCTGGGAATCCACCCGAATGGCATGTCGCGGAAGATGTCTGGTTCGGCCTCACGGCGAACCTCTGGCAGAAGGCCCTCCCTGGACCGCAGATCGATCTGCCTGACAACTTCGATGCTCACCTCTCTCACGCCCTTGGCGTAGGACCGAAGTTCGAAGTCGCGCGGCCGGCGGTCGCCATGACACCCAACGCGGAAAAGCTGTTCGTCATCGAGTCGGACAACCACGGCAATACCCCGACTCCCTTTCGTCGCATGACCTCGGTGAACGGCGGAGGAACTTTCTCCACCCCGCTGCTGCCCGGCATCGGTACCGGATTGTTCAAATCCGGTGCCGCGGTCGTCACCGCCGCCAACGGAAATCAGGTGCAGGTCTTTGGGCTCGGCACGGATCAGCGCCTGTGGCGCGCCTCGTCCACGGATGGCGGAAAGACCTGGCCTGATGCCTGGGGACAATTCGGACCCGTCTGGATCTTCAACAGCGCACCCGCCGCTGCCGCGTCGGCGGGTTCCACCACGATTCATGTGGTTGGCAAATCAACCGACGCTGCGTACTACGCCTTTACCTCGATCGATGGCGGCCAGACATGGCCCTCGAAGGTCCGACCGCTGGGCGGTGCTTTCAGATCCGCACCCGCCGTGGCCACTTCCTTTGACGGTCGAACCGTCCATGTGGTCGGACTCGGGACTGATGCGCGCTTTTGGCACGCCTACTCCCACAATCGCGGAACCAATTGGGTCGGGTGGGGCGCGATCGGGGCGGGGGTGTTCAATTCAGCCCCCGCGGTGGCGATGAACGCTGACGGTGGGATCCTGCGGGTGTTCGGGCGTGGGACCGATTACCACTTCTGGCAAAACGTCTCGGTGGATGGCGGTGCGACCTGGAGTGGGTGGGGGCAGATTGTGCCCGGATCGATCTTCAGTTCCGGACCGTCGGTGGCGATGGAAGCCAACGGCCAGGAGATTCGCTTGTTCGGACGTGGCTGGCCCCAAGTGGTGCCCGACGGTGTCATACCAGATCCGGAACGACCACGGGTTTACCGCGCGGTATCCCTCGACGGCGGAGGGACCTGGCCCGGCGGCTTCAACGAGGTGGTGCCCCAGATCGAATGACCTCGGCGACCGCCGCGCTGCTGCCCCGGCCGGTGCTGGAGCGCACACGAAAGCCCTCAGCATTCCGCTGGCATGGGCCCCGCGTCGTGGAGCCAGGCGCTGTAATATTTGTTACGATCGTGGCCAAATGAGTGGTAAAGGCCGACGGACGGAAATTGTAATAATTGTTACAAGTTTTGGCGTGGCAGAATGGTGGAAATGAGTTGTCCTGAAGGTTGTGGGACGTTCGTTATAAAGGCGTGGCGGCGGTGACCGTCGATGACAACTATCCTCAACATGAGCAAGACAACCCAATCCAAGGCGGGGTCGAAGAAGCGGCCGGCTGCAAAGGCCGCGGCCCGGGGAACCAAAGCGGGGAAGACGACGCCCGCCCATAGTGTGGTCTGGTTCGAGATTCCGGCGGAGAATCCGGCCCGGGCTCAGCAGTTCTACGGTTCGCTGTTCGGCTGGAAGATCCAGCCGTTTCCGGGGATGGATGCCTATTGGCATGTCGACACGGGAGGCGAAGAGGCTTCTCCGGACGCGGGGATGCTCCCCCGAATGCACGAGACGCACACCATCACGAACTACGTGTCGGTGCCGTCGGTCACCCGGTTCATTGCCAAGGTGGAGAAACTTGGGGGCATTCTGTGCAAGTCGAAGACGGCGGTGCCTGGCATGGGTTATTTTGCGATCTGCCGCGACACCGAGAACAACACGTTCGCGTTGTGGGAGATGAATCCGAAGGCGAAATGAGACGTCGTCCATGAGAATTGTTGCTGCCATTGCCGGAGGTCTATTGGGCCTGGTGTTCGTGATGTCGGGTGTGGTGGTGCTATTTCGTTTGGTACCGATGCCGCCTCCACCGGAAGGGACACCGGCAGCGCTGCTGATGGGCGCCTTTGTTCCGACCGGCTATCTCACCTTTGTGAAGGTCCTGGAGGTTGTGGGTGGGGTGCTGGTGGCGGTGCCCCGCTGGCGGAACCTGGGTTTGCTGGTTTTGGGGCCCATCCTGGTGAACATCCTGGCCTTCCACCTCTTCATCATGGGCGGCGAGGGGTTGTTCAGTCCGATGCTGATACTCCTCGTCGCGCTAGCCTTGTTTCTTCTGTGGGATGGCCGGCACGCGTTCGCAGGATTGGTGGTCCGGCGGCCGACACCGCCTGCGACCGAGTTGAATCCGATGTCCTGAGACGTCGAAGCCGATCGTCATGTTGATGCGGTTGACCAACACACTAACTGAAGAAGCCAAGTTATGAACACGAGTTCGAACCAGACTGCGGTGGTGCCCTATCTGTTTTTCGATGGGCGATGTGAAGAGGCCATCGAGTTCTACCGCAAGACGGTAGGTGCTGAGGTCCTCATGCAGATGCGGTTCAAGGAGAGTCCCGAGCCGTCTCAATGCGGTCCAGGTATGGAGGAGAAGATCATGCACGCCAGCCTCAAACTGGGAGCGAGCACGATCCTGGTCTCCGACGGGCGTTGCTCGGGGCAGCCGGCGTTCCAAGGATTTTCATTGTCGTTGACGGTGGGGAGCGCGGCGGAAGCTGAACGATTGTATGGCGCGCTGCTGGAAGGCGGGCAGGTGCAGATGCCGTTGACCGAGACGTTCTTTTCGCCGCGATTCGGCATGCTGGCGGATCGGTTTGGGGTGAGTTGGATGGTTTACGTGGCACCGGCGGCTCCCTGACGTTTTGACGAGACCAAGACTTTTGCCTCTAACAACCGACGCGAACATGAGCACGCATTCGAACAATCAAGAGGGATACCTTCTCATCTTTCGGGGCACGGATTGGCACAAGGGCCTGTCGCCGGAGGAAATGCAGCAGGTGGTCGGCCGGTGGAAAGCCTGGTTCGACCGCTTAATGGCCGAAGGAAAGGTCGCGGGTGGGAATCCTCTGGAGAACTCGGGGAAAGTCATCTCGGGTCGCCAGGGCAGCGTGGTGGCGGACGGCCCGTTTACGGAGTCGAAGGAGGCCATCGGTGGCTATTTCCTTCTGACCGTACAGACGGAGTCGGAAGCGTTGGCCATTGCGCGGCAATGTCCGGGTTTGCCTTACGGGGCGGTGGTTGAACTGCGGCCGATTGCCGAAATGTGTCCTGTGGCGCGCGAGGCGTATGCGGCGTCGCCGGCGATGGCGGCGGCATAGACGCGGAATCGCGGCGGGCGAGGGCGCCTGGGAACGGGCCTTGAGGCGGTCCCGGGCGTCGTCGCCGCGCAGCATTGGCGAGTCGCCAGGAGACACTGTTGATTCATGAGTGCCGTATTGGACGATGCCGAGAAGCCGACGGGTGACGTGGCGGGTGTGGCGGGAGTCTCGGAGGTGGTCGAGCATTTGTTTCGCCACGAGGCGGGGCGGATGGTGGCGATATTGACCCGGATCTTCGGGATTGAGCATTTGGGTTTGGCGGAGGATGTGGTGCAGGAGACGTTGGCACGGGCGCTGAGGACGTGGCCGTATTACGGGGTGCCGTCGAATCCACCGGCATGGATCCTGCGCGCGGCGCGGAACCTGGCACTCGACGTGGTGCGGCGAGAGAAAGTCTTTCGGGACAAGGAGTCGGAGATCATCCAGTTGATGGAGGGGCGATCGGGGGGTGCCGATGAAGGGGCGACCGGAGCCGGTGATTTCAACGATGACCGGTTGCGCCTGATGTTCGTGTGTTGTCATCCGCGGATTCCGCCCGAAGCGCAGGCGGCCTTGGCGCTAAAGACCCTTTGTGGATTCAGCGAGCGGGAGATCAGCCGGGCTTTTTTGACTTCGGAGGCGGCGGTGGCAAAGCGTTTGACGAGGGCGAAGCAGCGGATTCGGGAAGCGGGGATTGTGTTTGAGATACCGGAAGGTGAGGCGTTGAAAGAGCGATTGGACGGCGTCCTGCGCGCGCTCTATCTGCTCTTCAACGAAGGCTACAAGGCGTCGGTGGGGGATGAATTGGTGCGGGACGATATTTGCCGGGAGGCGATCCGGTTGGTGGGGCTTTTGGCGCAGCATCCGGTGGGAAACGTGCCGCGAACGCACGCCTTGCTGGCCCTGATGCTGTTGACGACGGCGCGGTCGGCGTCGCGCGTGGATGGGGATGGAAACCTGTTGCGGCTTCGGGATCAGAATCGCGCGCTATGGGATCGATCGATGATCGCGCGGGGGATGTTCCATCTGGCGCAGTCGGCATCGGGCAGCGAGGTGTCCGAGTACCATCTGCAGGCGGGCATCGCGGCCTGCCACTGTTCGGCGTCGAGTTACGAGGCCACGGACTGGGAGCGCGTTCTTCAGTTGTATGACCGGTGGGTGGCTATGGATGGCTCACCGGTGGTGGCCTTGAACCGGGCGGTGGTGGTGGCGAATGTGCAGGGTCCGGAGGCAGGGATGCAGGCGGTAGAGGCGATTCAGGGGAGGCAGAAACTGGAGGGCTATTACCTGCTCTATGCGGTGCTGGGAGAGCTGGAGGCGCGGACGGAGGATGCGTTGGCAGCGGCGGGATATTTTCGGAAGGCGATGCAATTGGCCGATCTTCGATCAGAGCAGGAGTTTCTGGCGCGACGTTTTCGCGAATGCGAACGACAGATCGAAGCGTCGCACTAGGGGAGGTCTTCAGGAGGG
>JAEUHG010000087.1 GCA_016795425.1 Verrucomicrobiales bacterium | reverse complement strand
GGCACCGTGGTGAACGAATACCGGCCGCCGCCAGCCGTGGTCGTCGTTCCGACGAGCGTGTCGTCAGCACCGCGGAACAACTCGACGGTCACGCCGTCGACTCCGACTTCACTACCATCCTGAACGCCATCCGCATTCGTGTCGTTCCACACCAGGTCACCCACTGTTGCCGGCTGATAGATTCCAGCATCCCAGTTGGTATCGTTGGCTCCCGCCACCAGCACGATCGCGTCCGTCTTGCCGGTGGTCGCGTTCACATCGCTGTCGCCGGAGTCGGACACAGCCGACGCCGTCGACGGACTGAAGACAAAGCCTGACGGCAGTCCGCTGAACATCACGTAGTACGCACCCGGCACGGTGGTGAACGAATACTGGCCTCCGCCAGCCGTGGTCGTTGTTCCCGCCAGGGTATCGTCAGCACTGCGGAACAGCTCGACGGTCACGCCGTCGACTCCGACTTCGCTGCCATCTTGAACGCCATCCGCGTTCGCGTCGTTCCACACCAGGTCGCCGACCGTCGCCGGTTGATAGATCCCAGCATCCCAGTTGGTATCGTTGGCTCCCGCCACCAGCACGATCGCGTCTGTCTTCCCCGTCGTCGCGTTCGCATCGCTATCTCCAGAGTCGGACACGGCCGACGCCGTCGATGGACTCAAGACAAAGCCCGACGGCAGTCCGCTGAACTTCACGTAGTACGCACCTGGCACCGTGGTGAACGAATACTGGCCTCCGCCAGCCGTGATCGTTGTTCCCGCCAGGGTATCGTCAGCACTGCGGAACAGCTCGACGGTCACGCCATCAACTCCGACTTCGCTGCCATCCTGAACGCCATCCGCATTCGCATCGTTCCACACCAAGTCACCCACCGTTGCAAGTTGATAGATCCCAGCATCCCAATTGGTATCGTTGGCGCCGGCTGCCAATGTTATGGGATCCGTCATTCCCGTGAGCGGATTCGCATCGCTATCGTTGGAATCTGAGGTCGATGAAGGCGTCGAGGCGCTTCGCACATAGCCCAACGGAAGATCACTGAACTTGAGGTAGTAGGTGCCTGGCGCCGCAGTCAATGAGTAGAGACCTCCTCCCGACGTTGTCGTAACCGCAACCCATGCATCGTCGCTGCTACGGAACAACTCGACCTTCACCCCATCAACACCCGATTCTCCGATGTCTTGGAGTCCATTTGCGTTGGCGTCGTTCCACACTCGATCGCCAACAGTCGACTGCTGAAAGATCCCAGCGTCCCAATTTGGGTCGGTAACCCCGGACGCGAGCACGAAGACATCGGTCTTGCCGGTGGTCGCGTCGGCATCACTGTCAGTGTCATCGGAGCTACTGGACGCTGTGGACGGACTAAAGGCATAACCCGGCGGCAATCCGGTAAATTTTACGTAGTACGAGCCGGGAGCCACCATGAAGGAGTAGGATCCGCCCCCGGCGGTGTTGGTGGACGCCACCATCGTGTTGTCCGAACTGCGATACAGACCCACCGTCACCCCATCGACCCCGGTTTCCCATGGGTCCTGAAAGCCATTGGCATTCGTGTCATTCCACACACGGTTGCCGATGGTGACGTCGGTAGGTGTCGAGGAACACACACAGGGCACCTCCAGGAAGAGCAATTGCAGGTCCGGTTCGAGCTCATCCCAATTGACATCAATGTTGAAGATCACCGCCACCTTGTCGCCGCAAGCCGGGTCCCAGCTACCGACGTTATCGTTGGCGGATGCAATCAGACAGTCGATGACCTCCTGACGCACGGGTGGATAGCCCCAATCGGATGGTGGCGGAGTCTGCCCGAAGAGGAGGAAGACGACGTGCTGAAATTCCCAAGCCGTGGCCACTCCGCCGGCACACGGTGCCTCGCGGTGGTTCAGCAGGTAATTCACCTTCTTCCATGTCAGCGCGTTGGTCTTAACGTTCGGATGATCAGGGAGGTACTGATTAAAGCTTGCGGAGGGATCCGTGGATGAGAATAGCCAACCTCCGTACATCGTTCCCGCACCTGGATCGATTGGTGTTTCGATGTCGAAACACCATGCCGCATAGACGCCGGGATCGATGGGTGGCGTGGGAACACCGCCGCCACCGGGTTGGATCTCTATTTTGAGATAGCTGACGGGGTAACCTTCGCCGTTTCCGATCGGATCGCCCCAAGTCTGCGTCATGTAGCCGTCCGCATCATTGGCTGGAGGCGAGGGTAGGTTGAAGGAGCAGACTTCGGTGCTGGCGAACGTTCGTGCGCCCGCTAAGAGAACGCACATGGCCATTCGGGCATAGTTCAACCGAAGGTAAGTCGCGATCGGGGTGGGGAGGTTCATAGCCGTGGGAGGAAACGGTGCCGGCGATCGCGACAAGGCCTTCCACCATCGAAAGGCACGTCGCACCCTCCGCCAGAACCGTCGGCCGATTCCCCTCTCGGTCGGCGTCCCTATGGCTTCAATTTAGGGACGCGCGAAACCGAAGGCGTGACACCTCGGATGATCGAAATCCTAAAGCGATCTTTCGGTGATATCGGAACGGCGGGCGATGTCTTGAATCTCTTTTGACGAGAAATAATTCATCCGTCCTCCGCCGACGCGCTACCGATCCCGTCCACCCACCCGCCGTCGAGACGATCACGAAGCCGACGTCCGCCGGGTAGGAAACTCCGCCCCCGATTCAGGCGAAGTCGTAGACCACCACCTTCTTGCAGACCTTCTTGAAGACCTTTTCGACGAACTCGACGTGCTGGGGGTGCACCTGATAGGCGTCTTGGGTCGCCTTGTCCGGAAAAACTAGGTTCAAGCCGACTTGATAACTCTGGTCCACCACCGGCCGGTGACTTGGGACCATCCGACCAATATGAAAACTGAGAACGCCGGGAATTCCCTTCAGGTAGTGCTCCATGCCGGCCACGAGTTCATCTGCGGCCTGGGGCTGTGCTGGATCCGTCCAAAAAATCACCACGTGCGAGAACATGCGTGACTCTTATCGAGCGGCCGTTGCCAACGCAACGTCGCGAAGATCCTGGCTCCGAAAATCCCTGTTCCACCTCGTCGGCGTCCGCGCCGTTCTCAGCCACGATCCGGCTCAGTCCGCCTCGGCCCCGCCACGGCTTCCGCGCGATCGTCTCCTGCTTTACCGGAATCGCTCAGGCAAGCTTCGCGAAGCCACCAGCCGCGCACAGTGGCTCCGACGCCGCGCTGACATCATTCTTGGTTTCGAGAAGATTGCTGGCCCGTTGCCCGGTCGCGAACGTCGCTGCCCCCTCGACCTCCAAGTGGAGGACGAGTTCGACGCCGGGACCTACGTGCGCCGCGCGGTCAGCTATCAGGCCGAACCGGGTGGTCGCGTTCCCGCGTATCTGCTGATTCCCAAGTCCGGCTTGGCCGGAAAGAAATGCCCGGCAGCCCTTTGCCTTCATCAAACGCACGCCGCCGGACGCAAGGTGGTGGTCGGGCTGGGGAACAGTCCGGACGACGAGTACGGCGTGGAATTGGCTCGGCGCGGTTTTGTCTGCCTCGCGCCGCCTTATCCCCTGCTGGCAGACTATAACCCCGATTTGTTCCGGCTCGGTTATGCCAGCGGGACGATGAAGGCAATTTGGGACAATATCCGCGGCCTCGACCTCCTGGAATCACTCCCCTTCGTTCGGCGCGAAGCCGTGGTTGCCATCGGTCACTCCCTGGGTGGCCACAACGCCATCTTTACGGCGGTGATGGAGCCGAGAATCAAGGTCGTCGTCACCAGCTGTGCCTTCGATTCCTTCGTTGACTACATGGGAGGAAACATCTCGGGTTGGAACCAGGTCCGTTACATGCCCCGGCTTAAGGACTATATCGGTCGTCCAGCTGACATCCCCTTCGACTTTCACGAACTCGTCGGCGCGCTCGCCCCGCGGGGCCTGTTCGTGAACGCGCCAACGGGGGACTCCAACTTCCGCTGGCAGAGCGTCGATCGAATTGCCAGCGCCGCACAACCGGTGTATGCCCTTTACCATGCCGAGAAGCATCTCGTGGTTCGCCATCCGGAGTGTCAGCACCGGTTTCCGCCGGAACTTCGGCAGGAAGCCTACACCTTCATGGATGCGCAACTCGCCGCCCTCCGATGACCGCCATGCCGGGGCCGGCGAATGCCTCGGAACCCACGTTCTGGCTACTCTGCTGGCATTGCTGTTCCAGATACCGACCCACGCGGCGGATACCCTCACCTTTGCCGGCTGCTGCGACGCCTCGGCAGCCGTCGTTCTGCCGGGTCCGTGGTTCGCCACCGCCAGCGACGAAGACAACCACTTGCGAGTCTATCGTCGTCAAACGCCCGGCCCCGCCGTCGCCAACTTCCAATTTCCCCGCCCTATCGGGTCGGGTCGCGGACATGAGGCCGACATCGAAGGAGCCGCGCCGGTCGGGCGCCTGGCCTATTGGATTGGGTCCCATTCGCGCAATCAGGACGGCAAGGCGCGCCCGTCCCGCCACATCCTGTTCGCGACTGCGGTGATCCAAAAAGAATCCCAAGTCGTTCTCGAACCGTCGGGCCAAGTGTTCCGAGGGCTGATCGAAGCCTTGGTCAATGATCCCGCCCTCGCGACACTCCCCCTTCGCACCGCCTCAACACTCCCGGGCGAAGCCCGGGGCGGTCTCAACATCGAGGGTCTCGCCGCTGGCCCGGATGGTTCGCTTTGGATTGGTTTTCGAAATCCAGTTCCGGATGGGCTTGCCTTGATCGTGCCGCTGCTCAACCCGGCGGACGTGATCGCCGGCAAGCCGGCCCGCTTCGGAAAGCCCTTGCGGCCCGATCTGGGCGGCCTGGGCATTCGCGACATGATCCGCGTCGGCACTCGCCTCGCCATACTTGCCGGCCCCGCCGAAGGAGGCGGACGCCATCATTTGTTTCTCTGGGACGGTGCGGACTCCAAACCACGCCTCGTGCCCGGAGCGATCCCCAAAGGATTTCAGGCGGAGGCCATCATTGCCGACCCTGACTCCGGCGAGAATGCACTGATCTTCAGTGATGACGGCAACGAGAAGCGGGGTGGAAAGCGTTGCGAGGAATTGGACGACCCGAACCTGCGCGGCTTCCGAGCGCGTGCTGTCAATTTGACCGAGCCTGGATCGGTCGATTGATTCCTGGCTTTCTAAAAGGCCCGGTTGTCGGCGGTCCCCACCGCCGGCTATTCCCGCGTCATCTCCCGACAACACCCGTCCGCGAACCCCGGAGGACGGTCGGTGCGTCGCTCGCAGGCCGCCTACGACAACTCAATACCCACCGGACAATGGTCCGAACCCGTGACCTTCGGCTGGATGAAGGCACGCGCCAGGCGTGGCCGCAGGCCTGCAGAAATTAAAAAGTAATCGATGCGCCACCCGACATTCCGAGCCCGGGCTCCCATCATCGGACTCCACCAGGTGTAATGCCCGCCGCCGGACTCGAATTCCCGAAAGGTGTCGATAAAACCCGCCTTCACCAATTCCGTGAACCCGGCACGCTCCTCGACCGTGAACCCGTGATTCCTCACATTCGATTTCGGATTGGCGAGGTCGATCTCCGTGTGGGCGACGTTGAAATCGCCGCATACCACCACCGGTTTCGACTTCGATATCCGAATGAGATAGTTCCGAAACGCCACATCCCATCGGAGACGATAAGGCAACCGCGCCAGTTCTCGCTGAGAGTTCGGCACGTAGACATTCACAAGGTGGAAGTCCTCGTACTCCGCCGTCAACACGCGGCCTTCGCGGTCATGCTCCTCGGCTCCCAACCCGTTCGACACCTTCAACGGTCGAGTCCGTGTAAAGATCACCGTGCCGCTGTAACCTTTCTTCTCCGCGGTGTTCCAATACGTCGTGTACGCCGACGGCCAGAGGGTTTCCACGTCGTCCGGTCCGGCCTTGGTTTCCTGCAGGCAGAGGATGTCCGGGTTCTCGGCGGCCAGAAACTCCAGAAAGTTCTTCCGCAGCACCGCCCGCAATCCGTTGACGTTCCAGGAAATCAGCTTCACTCGGCCGAGACTCGGTCGTCCTGGGCGCGGAGTCCAAGCCCCGTTTTCTCAGCGACCCCTGGGATGTTGGTTGAGGATCCGTTGACGTCCGAAGGCTTGCGTCGAGGGCTCGCTCAGCGCTCCATGGATCCGTGCACTCCTTCATCCGAATTCTTTCTCGGCCGTCATTTTTCCTGAAAGGTTTTCCCTCTCTCTTACGTTATCCGGGCATCATGGAGATCTCCCACCCGGCTAACGGCCCTTCCCGCTCGGGGTTGGACGACGGGAGAACGTTGGGGCATGCGCTGCGTCTTCGCCGCGTCGGACTTCGCCTGGCCCTCGCCATAGGACTGGCGGTCACCCAACAGCCGACCCTCTCTTCTGCCGCCGAGGGTGCCGGGTGGGTTTCCCTTTTTGACGGCAAGACGCTCAACGGCTGGCATCAGGTGAATGGCCTCGCCAAGTACGAGGTACGCGACGGGGCGATCCTGGGCACCTCGGTCCCCAAAAGCCCCAATTCCTTCCTGTGCACGACGCGCGATTACGCGGACTTCGAGTTGGAATTCGAGGTTCGTGTTCATCCCGAACTCAATTCCGGAGTACAGATCCGGAGCCACAGCAAGCCCGACTACCAGGACGGCCGCGTCCACGGATACCAGGTGGAGATCGCCATCGGCGGGTACTCGGGCGGGATCTATGACGAATCGCGCCGCAATAAGTTCCTGAATACCGAGGCCCAGCCGACGCCAACGATTCGTGATCTGCTGAAGAAGGACACATGGAACAAGTATCGCATCCGCTGCCAGGGCGACCGGATCCAAACATGGGTCAATGGTGTTGCCGTTACCGACCTTCGTGACGGCATGACGGCGAGCGGCTTCATCGGCCTGCAGGTGCACGGGGTCGGCGATCGCTCGGATCCATTGACCGTTGAATGGCGCAACATTCGCCTTCGCGAGATTCCGGCGAAGTGAACCTGCCGCCGTTGACGCCAGCCTATCGCCACGCGAAGGGGCGAGAAGCCATCCCGGTTCAACGACTCGAGCCTTCGTCCGTCGGACTCTTTCGGTTCGCCAGGCGCGGCTCCTTCGTGCCTCGGTGCGGGGGGATCCAAGCTCTTCCTTCCCCTATTCCTTCATTCCCCCTCCTCTTCACCGCCTATCCCTATGCCCCTGCTTATGCGCGAGACGCCGGCCCATGAGCGTCCTCGCGAACGCCTTGCCGCCTTGGGTCCCGAAAACCTGAAGGAGTGCGAGTTGATTGCGATCCTGCTCCGGACGGGAACAAGGTCACGTCCGGTGACGGTGCTCGCGGAGCACCTGCTCAAGACTTTCGATCATTCCCTGACCCGCCTGTCGTCCGCCTCACTCGACGATCTGCGGCGAACACCCGGAATTGGCCTCGACAAGGCGTCCGCACTCAAGGCGGCGTTCGAATTGGCCCGGCGTCTCGCGCGAGAAACGTTGGGTGAATCTCCGCTGCTCGATACACCGGACCGAGTCGCCGACCTGTTGCGCGAGGAGATGCGGGCCTTGGAAGTCGAAACGTTCCACCTGTTGTTGGTGAACACCCGGCGCCGCCTGATCAGCGCCGAACGTATTTCGCAGGGCACCCTCGACACCCTGTTGGTTCATCCGCGCGAGGTTTTTCGAAAGGCGATCGCCGCCAACGCCTCAGCGATCATCGTCGCGCACAATCATCCGAGCGGGGATCCGACGCCTTCCGAGGCGGACATTCGTGTGACCCGCGACCTTATACGCGCGGGCCAACTGCTCAAGATCGAGGTACTCGACCACGTGATCCTGGGGGAGCGGACGCGCGACCGGCCAAGGGATTACCTTTCCCTGCGGGAGCTCGGGTATTTCTACGGATGATCGGGGGGGCGGAAGACTTCCACCTAGACCGTCATGATTTCCTTCTCCTTGTGGTGGAGATGGTCATCGATCCGCTTGATGTAGCTGTCGGTGAGGGTCTGCACTTCCTTTTCACCGTGCTTCAATTCGTCCTCGGTGATCGTGCCCGCCTTCTGCTCCTTCTTGAGGTGTTCGATGGCCTCGCGTCGCACATGACGGATGGCGACGCGGCCATTCTCGCACATATGCCGAACCGCCTTGACGAACTTCTCGCGCTGCTCGGTGCTGAGTTCAGGAATCATGATCCGGAGCACTTTGCCCTGGACCGCGGGGTTCAGGCCGATATTGGCCTTTTGGATGGCCTTCTCGATGGCGCCGACCGTGCTCATATCCCACGGCTGCACGAGGAGCTGCCGCGGCTCCGGGGCAGTGATTCCAGCCAACTCGCGGATGCGCATGTGCGATCCGCCATAGACTTCGACCATGATGTTTTCGATGAGCGCCGGGGAGGCCTTGCCGGTTCGGACGCCATTGAATTCGAGCACCACGTGCTCTTCGCTCTTCTGCATCTTCTCCTCGCACTCCAGCAGGATTTCGTCGATCGACATGGCAGCAAATAATTCGAGGTTGCGGTTGAACCGGCGGTCAGAGGGAAACGTTAGGTTTCGCGGGCGCCCCGGTTCGATCCCGATCCTTCGGGACCTGAACCCACGCCCCATTTCTGGTGTGACTCGTTATCCCGAAACCAGTGTTCCCAGGTTTTCGCCCATCACCACCCGCCGGAAATTGTGTTCGCCGAAAAGGTCGAAGACCACGATCGGCATCTTGTTGTCCATGCACAGGGCAAACGCCGTCATATCCATCACCTTCAACTGGCGCTGGACGGCTTCCAGGTAGGTGATGCAATCGAAGCGCTTGGCATCGGGGTTCTTCTTGGGATCGCTATCGTACACCCCGTCGACCTTGGTCGCCTTCAGGATCACGTCGGCGCTTATTTCGGCGGCGCGCAGGGCCGCCGCGGTATCCGTCGAGAAGAACGGATTCCCTGTTCCCGCCGCGAAAATCACGATACGGCCCTTCTGCAGGTGTCGGACAGCACGCCGACGGATGAAAGGCTCGCTGACCTGGGCCACATTGATGGCGCTTTGGACTCGCGTTTCGGCTCCCTGCTTTTCCAGGGCGTCCTGGAGTGCCAGGGCATTGATCAGCGTGGCGAGCATGCCCATGTAGTCGCCGGTCACCCGCTCGATACCCTTCTGACTGCCCTGCAATCCGCGAAAGATGTTGCCGCCGCCGATGACGATGACCACTTCGACCCCCAGGTCGCGCACCTCCTTGATTTGAGCGGCGATATGACTCAGGGCTTCGGCATTGATGCCATAACCACCCTCTGTTCCAAGCGCCTCGCCGCTCAGTTTCAACAGGATTCGGCGATACTTCGGCGCGGCAGAACGGGCTGGTTCAACACTCATGCAATGATCCGGTGAAGGGTGGAGACCCGCGCCTTCCTAGCAACCCTTCCCCCAACGCGTCAAACGACAAGCCATTAAGATCGAGGGGCGCCACCCTCAACCCCGGCTTGCGGAAGACCGCCCGAACCCCTTTCCTAAGGTCGTGAATCTGCCTGGCGCTCTCCTGATCGCTTGCTCCCTCTCCGCCCCTTCTGCCATGGCCGCGTCCGATCCAAACCCGGCCCATACACCCGCAGCCTGGCGCGAACAACGACGAATCATTGACCTCCATCAGCACATCAATTTCACCCCGGAGCACCTCGGTCGCGCGGTCCGCATTCTCGACCGCGCCGGCATCGGCGTCGGCGCCAATCTCAGCGGCGGCACCGTTACTCAAACCAATGGCGCCCCCTCCGAATTCGAGCAGAATAAGGCACTGTCCGACCGCCTCGCCCCGGGCCGCTTCGTGCTCTATTTCAATCTCGACTATTCCGGGTGGGACCAGCCGTCGTGGCCGGAGAACGCCGCTCGGCAGGTCGACGAAGCGCGCCGCATGGGGGCCGCCGGACTCAAGGAGTACAAGCGCCTCGGCCTCTATCTCCGCGATGGCAAAGGCGAACTCATCAGGATCGATGATGCCAAACTCGACCCCGTGTGGCGCCGATGCGGAGAACTCGGAATGCCGGTGAGCATTCATGTCGCCGATCCCCGGGCCTTTTGGCTGCCATTCAGCGAAAGCAACGAACGTTGGAAGGAATTGAAGGACCATCGCCCCTGGTGGTTCGGGGATCCCAAAATCTACCCGCCCCGCGAAGAACTGCTCGGGGCCCTCGACCGCGTCATTTCCCGGCACCCAGCCACCACCTTCGTCTGTGTTCATTTCGCCAATAACGCCGAGGATATCGATTGGGTCGAGCAGGCCCTCGACCAGCATCCCAACATGCACGCCGATCTCGCCGCCCGGATCCCCGAAATCGGGCGCCATCCGCCGGAAAAGGTCCGCCAACTGTTCGTCAAGCACCAGGACCGGATCCTGTTCGCCACCGATTTCCAGGTGTATGACAAATTGATTCTGGGCAGCAGCGGTGATGACGAACGCCCGACCGACGAGGATGCCGCCGAGTTCTTCCGCAAACACTGGCGCTGGCTGGAAACCAACGACCGGAATTTCGCCCATATGACCCCCATCCAGGGGGACTGGACCATCAGCGCCATCGGCCTGCCACCGGAGGTCCTGCGAAAAATCTACTTCGACAACGCCCGCCGTTTGCTCGCGCGCGACCTCCCGAGTCCAATCCTCCGCGCCACCCGCGTCCCCGAATCCAGCCCGGAACCGCCCGACGCCAGGGATGCACGCTGGTCCAAAGCCGAGCCCGTTTGGATCGACCAGACTTCGTTGGATGGCCAAGCGCGTCCGGCCCTCGCCACGGAGGTTCGCGCCCTCTGGTCGAACGACGCCCTGCTCCTTCGATTCGTCGCTCCCTTCACCCAATTGACCACGTTCGATCCGCCACCGTCCGGCAAGGAACGAGTCGGACTCTGGGAACGGGATGTCGTCGAGGCGTTCATTGGGTCCAGCAACGAGGAACCCCGCCGATACGACGAGTTCCAGGCTGCACCCAACGGTATGAAGCTGGACTTGCGCTTGAATCGCGACGCGCGCGATTTCGACTGGGACAGCGGCCTCGGGGTCCGCGCGGAAGTCCGCCAAGCCGACAAGGTCTGGACGGCGGTGAAGCGAATCCCTCTGAAATCGCTATCCGCGACAGTACCCGGTCCGGGGACGCGATGGCGGATCAACCTGTACCGGTGTGACTACGCCAACAACGCGTTTCTGGCATGGCGTCCGACACTGCAGAAGACGTTTCACGTGCCCGAACGCTTCGGGGTGCTGGAGTTCACCGACTGATCCTGCGGACGCCTCCTTTCTTCCTTGGCCTTCTTCAACTCACGGCTCAAACACGCGCACGCGGTAATAGCGAGCCTCGTTCACCGCCGGTTGCGCGATCTCGGCGGCAAACGTCTCCGCCGCGATGCGAAAACGGTTCTCCGGCACCGCCAACGGCTGCCACGAGGTCGCCATTCCCAGGGACGCCGTCCACTCCACGACAAATCCTCGATTGGCGAGATGCGGATACCGCAATCGAACCCCGGTCGGATCGCGATCGATCCGCACGGACCACACCTCGGCCGGGTCCCGGGGGTCGGTCCCTGTCAGGTACTCGAGGTGATTCGCGGCGCCATCGCCATCCGCGTCGTAGTCGGGGCCGGCCATGTCGGCATTTGGATCCGCAAAATGGTCCCGTTGCCAGGACTCGAAGCTTTTCCAGCTCGGAAGGGAATTGGTGATCCACCGGCTCAGGATCTCCGACGCACGGTCGTCCAGCACCTGACTGGCGAGCGGCGGCATTCGCCCCTCGCCGGAGCGACGGATGCGCGTGTGCACCATTGAGTGCGCGACCGAGCCGGCAACGATCAACCGGTTCAACACATCCCCTTCGTCGTTGTCCAGCAGGCCGTCGATCAGCCCGGTTGCCGACAGCGGCGTGCTGGCGCGAGCGTCCCACGCACCCAAGGCGGTCCCGCCCGGCAGATGGCAGGAGGCGCAGTTCGCATCGAGCCACGATCGCACGCGCCATTCCACGCTGGCGGTCTCGTCGGTGGCGGGCGCGAGGGCGCGCAGCGGTTCCCACGGCTGTGGCGCATTCAACAGATAGCCTGCCGCGGCCAATGCCTGGATCTGGTTGGTGTCGCCCGCCGAGCCAGCCGCGGTGCGGAGTAGCTGTTGGGTGTTGAACCCGAGCGCCCAACCGGCCGCGGGCGTGTGGCACCGCAGACACTCGCCGCGCCCGGGATAGTGCCAAACCTGCGTTCGGACTACACCGCCGCCGGGATCGGTGATGGTGAAGACCTCATCCATCCCTTCCTCCGGCACCAGCAACGCGTTGGTCGGCGGGCTGGTCCAGCGATAGGTCAGTCCATGTACCCCATTCGCATGGCGAACCAGGAACCGGGTCTCCAATCGGCGGCGCGAATCCGGAACGCCCTGCACCAGTTCCAACTCAAAATGCTTGATCCACACCGTGCCTTCCGGAAACGACCACGCCCCGTTCGCGTCAAAGCCGATGCGCTGCGTCACATCGGGAACCGAGAACCATCGCCGCTTCTCGGCATGATCCGACCAGAATGGGACGTTGATCTCGTAGGGCACGATGCCGGGTTCTGGCGTCAGCGCGGAAAGATCCGAAAAAGCACCGGTGTCAGCCAGGGTGGGTGGCAACGGGTCCCCGGTGACGGTCTCGGAATAGGTCAGGCGAACCAACTGGTCATTGCCCTGGTCGGCCATCAGGACATCGCCATTGCGCGGATCCCGGCCAAACGCCGCAATGGATGGCCGTCCAGTCAATCGGACCATCGGAACCGCGTTGGTGCCGTCGGGTCGAATGGCCCAGACATTCCCGCTGACGTAGTCCGCGAACACATAGGCACCGGTCAGCTGCGACAACCGCTGGCCGCGATACACCAAGCCACCGGTCACAGAATTGCCCTGCGAGACTCCGCTGCCGTGCGAATACTGGGCCACCGGCGGGGAGGAGACGAACCCCGCAGGCGCCTGGGCGGCTTTGGGTCCGTTGAGCGTTCCCTCGCGGAAGGCCCATCCATAATTGCCGCCGCGAGTCACCCGATTGATTTCCTCGCGAGCGCCACCCCCCACATCCCCCACCCAAAGATCCCCGGTCTCCGGATCGAAGGACATGCGCCACGGATTGCGAAGCCCGACCGCCCAGAACTCGGTGCGCACCGCAGCCGGATCGACACTCCGCCCGTTGAAGGCCGTGGCACCAACCCACGGATTGTCGGCAGGCACCGAATAAGTGCCGACGCGAACCGCCGGATGCGGATTCGGCGGGAGGTTGCCTGGGCGCTGGTCCACATCGATGCGCAGAATTCCGGAGAAGAAATCCTTGTCGATGCGCTGGCTGTTGTTGAACGCATCATTCTGGTTCCCCTCGTCGCCGAGCGAGACATAGAGATACCCATCACGACCGAAATGGAGATCGCCCCCGTTGTGATTTCCCGCTTCGTCCGTTTGCGTGATCAAAATCAACTCCGAACTCGACAACGCCCGATTCGGATCGTCCGACGAAACTTCAAATCGCGAGACACGCTGCCCCAGTGCGCCGACCGTCGAGTAGTAGACGAAGAACTGCCGGTTTGTGGCGTACCCGGGGTGAAACGCCAGCCCGAGCAGGCCGCGCTCATCGGTCGGTTGCCCACCCGCGACACGGTTCACTATGTCGAGAAAGACCGTCCGGGTGGGCGCCGCCAGATTGGTGACCACGGCGATCCGGCCGCGCTGTTCGACGACGAAAAGGCGGTTCGTTTCGCCCGGCGGAGACACAATGGCCACCGGATTGGTGAACCGCAGACCACCGAGGGCGGGCTCCACGGCGTACCCGTAGACAGGGGGTGTCCAGGGGACCCGAAGCGACAAATTGGGCACTCGCTCGAGCGCCCATGCGGGCAGGCCGATCCAGGCAACCAGCAGCCAGCCCAGTTCACGGAATCTCAGCATCAGCCCGAAGGTGGCCCCTGGCGAAGATCTGTCAAAGCGCCGGATTCGAAACATCCATGTTTCGCGCACCGGCACACCGGGGCTGGAGCGGGATGGGAGGCCTCCGGTCCTCAGCTCTCAATCACGTTGATCTCGACCGGTTCGACTTTGACGCCCTGTTTCTCGAGCCAGGTAATGGCCGCGCGCAGATCGGGGCTGGTTCCTTCGAGTTCGAGGCACAGGATGCCGATATCCTCGGTGACACTGGCCTGGCGGACGTTGAACACGATGCCGTACCGCTGAGACATTTCCCAGATGATCGGGCGGGTGATCAGTTTGGGAGGATAGGTTAGCCAAAACCGGCGCTTCTGCTTCTCCATGCGCGGCGCGGCGGCCTTGGACTTCTTTGCGGACTTGGTTTTGGACTTTGCCATATCAGGCCTTCGGGCTAACCCCCGGCAATGGCCGGGATGATGCTGATCTCATCACCTTCCTTGAGTGGGGTCTGCTGGTTCTGCAGAAAGCGGATGTCCTCCTCGTTCACGTAGACGTTGACGAATCGGCGCACCGCGCCCTGGTCATCGAGTAGCCGCTCGCGAATGCCCGGATAGCGGGCCTGGAGCGCCGTGATGGCAGCCCCGACAGTGGCGGCCTCGACCTGCACCAACTCCTCGTTGTTGGTCAGTTTCCGGAGTGGCGTGGGAATGCGGACTTGGACGGGCATAGCATCAAAGGGAATGAGGATGGTGTGATGAAAGACGAAAGGAAAGAGAGTGGGATGAGAATGGCGCGCTGGTCGACGAACCTTACGGCAAGCCCAGGCCGCCTGCCGAGGCGAAACCCGGGCCTGCCCGTGCCCTCGATTCAGGAATTCACCAGGTCGGGTTGATCGTTCGCCATCACGCCTTCGAACTCGCGGAGGCTGGGCCGAATCTCGCGCGTCTCCCCGGCATGTCCGGCCACCGCGTCGAGCGTCTTCAATCCGTTGCCGGTGATGCAGAGCACGACCGATTCGTCCGCCGGGATCTTCCCCGACGCAATGAGCTTCCGGGCGACGCCCACCGTCACACCGCCAGCCGTTTCGGCAAAGATACCCTCGCACTCGGCCAGCATTCGGATGCCCTCGCGAATCTCGTCGTCGGTCACGTCCTCGCCCGACCCGCCGGTCTCCTTCATCACTTTGAGTGCGTAGAAACCATCGGCGGGCGTCCCGATGGCCAACGACTTCGCGATGGTATCGGGCTTCACCGGTTTGAAGAAATCCAAGCCCGCCTTCTGCGCGGTGGTGATTGGACTGCAGCCCGTCGCCTGAGCGCCGTGGATTTTCCAGGGCGTCGACGCCACCAGACCGAGTTTGGAGAATTCCTGGTAACTCTTGTGGATCTTGGTGAGCAGGGAGCCTGAAGCCATGCACACGACCGTATGCGCGGGGATTTTCCACCCCAATTGTTCCTGGATTTCGAAGCCCATGGACTTCGAACCCTCGGCGTAATACGGACGCATGTTCACGTTCACGAAGGCCCAGCCGTACTTCCCGGCGATTTCGGCGCACAACCGGTTGACCTCGTCGTAGTGGCCGCGAATGCCGATGACGCGGGCGCCGTAGATCAGCGAGTTCAGCACCTTGCCCTGTTCCAGGTCGTGCGGAATGAACACATAGGAATCCAAGCCGGCGGCGGCGGCGTTGGCGGCGACGGAGTTTGCCAGGTTGCCCGTGGAAGCGCAGGCGACCGTCTTGAAGCCAAGCTCTCGCGCCCGGCTGAGCGCCACGCTTACCACACGGTCCTTGAACGAGAGTGTCGGATAATTGACCGCATCGTTCTTGATCCAGAGTTCCCGCACCCCCAGGCGGCGGGCCAATCGGTCCGCCCGCACCAAAGGGGTGTAGCCAACCTGGGCACCCACCGTCGGTTCCCCCGCGATCGGCAACAACTCGCGATACCGCCACATGGTTCGCGGACGGCTCTCGATCAGGTCCCGGGTCAAACGTCCGTGGATCCGGTCGTAGTCATAAACGACTTCGAGCGGGCCGAAGTCGAATTCACAAACGTGGGTGGCTTCGAGAGGATACTCATGGCCGCATTCGCGGCACTTGAGGGCCTTCATGAACGGTCGTTGCTTTTCCATGCCATGCGTCTTTGGCAACGCGGGGAAGGAAACAAAAAGTCCCCTTCCCATTGGTGTCTTGAGAAGAGGACCCAGAAACGGTCCGGCACTCCTCTCATTTTCCCCGGTCAACCGTCCCGGGCTGGAATTGGCACCTGGTCGCGGCCCGCGTTGCCGGTGGCCGCCGGTTGCCGTGGGGTCGTCGGGCCAGTCCCTCACCCACTCGCAATGAGAGCCTTTCCATCGAAAGGCGGGGCGCGTTCTGCCGGACCTTGGCCCGCATTGTCAACTCGTTTCTGAAGACCTGGGGACGGAAACGCGCGAAGCACCCGGTCTTCCGGGCTCGCCCCAACCGCCACCCCCCTCCCTGCTCTGACACCAAAGTGACACCCGTCGCCCGGCACGCCCATCGCGACACCATGAAGAGGAGGATGAGCGCGGTGACGGGGATCGGGAATGCACCCCTGAGCGCTGGATCCACACCCGCCCGCAACAAACCACAGCCAACGGTCAGCTTCGGCCAAGATCCGTGTAGCCGCCCTGGCGGTCCTATGGTGAATTGAGCGCGGATTTCGGCCCTGCAGGACGATGGGTGACGCGGAGGCTTCGGCCGGTCGCCACCGACAGTCCAAAACGCGGGGCCATTTCCTTTTCCCCCACCGGCCGCCAACCGCCAATTACCGCACCCGGAAGAACTTCTGGGGCTGGACCGCGACTTCGCTCTCGTTGAACTCCAGCGTGCTCGCCGAGGTCACTGTCCATTCCGTTAATGGAGTCCAGGTTCGCAGGTCAGCGGAGGTCTCCAACACATAGTGTCCCGGTTGAGCGGCGTTCCATCGCAGCAGCAAGGTTCCATTGCGTTGCCGCGCCGGCTTCAACGGCACCGGCGCCTGTGGCGGGAGCTCGACGCGCACCGTGGCAGAGGCATAGGTGGTGGCCAGAACCCGCGCTTCCGAGGAAACCACTTCCCGCCGAACCGGGGTGTCACCAAACCCCACCACGGCACTTTCCTGTCCCGTGACCTCGAATTGCGCCTTCAACACGGTATGCAACCCCGACGAAAACGCCTCGCCGGCGTACTGCCCGATCAACACCCCCAGGCGACCTTGTGGCGTTTTGTTGGTGTTCAGCAACAGGACGGCGCCTCCGGGCAGACCGGGACCGGGCAAGCCACCCAGATAACGCAACTTGGAGGGATCGTAGATCAGGGTAAATCCAGCGGTGTTCTCGTCACCGACAGCCTGCAAGCGCACCTCCAGTGTCACGGCTTCACCGACCGGCGCCTGAGCGCCGCTCACTTCGATGCGCCTCAATCCACCCCCGGTCGACATCCGCCCAATCCGACGCCCTTCATGAGCCACGGCGCGCTCCAGTTCCTCGACGACATCTCCGGCATCCTCCTCATCCACCGCAGCCAGGCCTGCCTTGGAACCGGTCAAGGTCGACGGACCGCCTGCCAACTTCGGGGAATCAATGCCGGCGACGTAACGTCCAGCCTGCGTCCAATCCGCAGCGTCCAGGACGCCATCCCCCAGGGTTTCCAACGGCGCACAATCCGCCCTCAAGGTCTGGCTGCCACTTTCGAGGTCCACGAGCCCACCCACCAACCGCGCGACGGCGGCCCAGTCCGCCGCGGTCAATAATCCATCGCCACCCGGTGCCGGGCTCAAATCGCCCTCCAAGCCGGCCTCGATGGTGATGCGGGCGCCTTCATAGTTAGCAGCCAACGGACGCACCGCGCTGGAAAGCATCGCCGTAGTGACGGGGGTTGAACCAAAGGTCACCGCGGTCACCGTCGCGGCGGCAATGCCCTGGGCAACACCAAAGTGCAAGGTGAGCAGGTGGTTGGTTCCCGCTGGAAATTCGAATCCGCCAGGCTGGGCAATCAGAACCCCGGCGCGTCCCTGGTCGATCTCCTCGGTATTCAGAACCACCGAGGTATCCTCCGCAATGGCCACTCCATTCGAGGCCGCCAGCAAGGTGAGCAGATCGGGATCAAACTGGAGATTGAAAGCCAGCGTGTTCTCGGTCCCAACGCCGATCAGATGGACCGGAACCGACACCGTGCCGCCCGAGAAGGTGGAGGCATCGTCGAGAATCAGGGTCGACACCGTTCCATTGGAGATGGTCACCGTTGCCACCCGGCTGGTGGTGGATCCAAACCCATTGGCGATGATCACCGAGTAGTACCCGGCATCGGCGGCCGTCACCGGCCCCAGGCTCAAGGACGACGCGGTGGCGCCCGGCAAATTGGTGCCTTGGAGTCGCCACTGGTAGGTCAACGGTGAGCTGCCCTGGGCGGACACGGAAAGCGTGACCACCTCGCCAGTAGCCGCGACGGTGGTCACGGGGTGAGCGAGAATGAGCGGCGCCATCGTCACGGTGAGAAGGGCCGGTGGGCTGGTCGCCCGACTGGTCGCATTCGACAGCATCACCGTGTACAGCCCGGAATGGTTCAAGGACAGGTTGGTGATCAGAAGCGACGATTTGGTCGCTCCGGGGAGGTTGGTGCCTTCGTGCAACCATTGGTACCCAAAGGGTCCGGGTCCGAAAGCCTGGACGCGCAGGGTGGCATTGGATCCGGCCCATTCCGTGATGTCGGATGGCGGGATATACACCGCCACCGGCGTCGGCACCGTGACCGCCGAACCCGCCGCGTTGGAGACCCTGGCTGAATAGCTGCCCGCCTGGGTCGTGGTGATGGCGGCTAGCGTCATCGAACTGTTGGTCGCCCCGACCACATCCGCAGTTCCCAAACGCCATTGCCACGCCAGCGGCTTGGAACCCGTGGCCGCCGCCGACAAGGTGATGGCGTCGCCCACCTTGAGGAACCCACCGGTGGGTTGTGCCACCAACGTGGGAGCCACTGGCGCGGGATTCACGCTCAAGGTCGCCGTGGAACTGACCACTTCGCCGGCGGTGTTGTAGACCATCACGCTATACCGGCCGGCGTCGGAAAACTGACAATTCGACAGCACTAACGTGGCATTGGTCTGGTTGGGCAGATCCAATCCTCCTTTGCGCCACACATACCGAAGCTCGGGGGTCCCGGTGGCTTTCACCGAGAACGTCGCGGTCTGACCGAGCGTCACCACCAGATCCGACGGCGCCTCGACAATCACCGGCAGCACCGGCCTTCGTCCATCGCTCTCGATACGCGCCACCCGCATTCGCGCCAATCCATTGACGGTGGTGAACTCCCCGCCGGCGGCGAGGAAGCCATTCGAGTCCAAAGCCAGGCTGCGCACCGGGGCATTCGGTCCCGTTCCCACATCGAAGTTTTCATCCACCGCACCATCCCAGTTCAGTCGCACCAAATGCGATCGGGCGAGCCCTCCGAAATGGTTGAAGTTGCCGCCGACAATCCAACGTCCGTCGCCCTGCTGCACCAACGCATCGACGGAAGGTCCGGTCCCTGGGTTGTCCACTCCGATCAACTCCGCCCCATCACCGGGATGGAAGGTGGTATCCAACGACCCGTTGGGCAGCAACCGAGCCAAACCCGATCGCAAGACTCCGTTGACGGAGAAGAAATACCCGCCGATGAGAATGCGGCCGTCGGCCTGTATTCCGATCGCCTTCACCAACCCCTGCACGCCTGTCCCCGGATTGAACGTGGTATCGAGCGAACCATCGACGTTGAGTCGGGCGATCCCGCGGCGAATGGTTCCGTTCACGTTGGTAAACGTGCCGCCGATAAGAACCTTGTCATCCGCCTGCAAGGCGACGACGAGAATCGGTCCAGTGGCATTGAAATTGGTCTTGAAACTCAAATCGACCGTTCCGTCGGTGTGGATGCGAACCAGGTTGGTGCGACTGACCGAACCCACCCGAGTAAATGACCCGGCCACCAGCAACCGGCCATCCGACTGAAGTTCGACATCATAGACCCACGGCGACAAATTTCCGCCGAACACCAGGTCGATGGCAGGATCCAGCACACCCAGCGGGTCCAAACGTCGAACCACCGCGTTCAAGCTGTTGGTCTGAACGCCGGCACAGACGACCCGACCCAGGGTATCCACTGCCATGGCGCTCACCATCGCGAGGCTCCCCGCCACCCCAAAGCTGGGATCATACGCACCATCCGCGCCCAGGTAAGCCGTACCCTCGATGGGATCTCCCACCAGATTGGTTCCGGACAAATAGCCACCCACCAGGATGCGATCCGCAGGTGTGATCGCGACGGCCTGCACCTCATCGGCACGGAATCCGGAGGGTAGGAAGGTGGGATCCACATCTCCGGGCGCCGCCTGGGCCTCGGGACCGTTGGCGGACATCAGGAGGGTGATGCCCAGCCCAAGGCCTGGTAGGGACCGGAGGAAAAGGATGAGGAATTCCCAGCTCGAGCGCCAAAGCACTCGCTGAGAACGGATTTCCCGTCGGGGAAATCCTAATGCGCCGGAGACCGACGCTGGGCAGGACAGCGTTTGCATCAGGAATACTTTCCGCGGGTGGAGCCGCTACGCGTCGCGCGGAGACTCCCGCAGGCGATTCATCGGCGGATCGCTGGAAAACTTAAGGAACCAATTCAGAGAAGACGGTCCCACTTCCCCCATCCCCCGTTCCTGTCCAGCCTGCCGTCCCAGCCCAGGGCGCCTTGGTCCCGGCAAACCTCTCCATGGTCACACCCAGGTTGGCGCTTGTCGGGAAGCCGTCGAATGCTCCCCCCGGACGGCGTCGGAATGACCGTGTTCTGGCAGTTGTAACTTCCGGACGCCCAAGCCGTCTTGACTGCCAACCACGAGAAGCCGCCAACATCCGCCACCAACGCCCGCCCAACAGGCAGCCATGAGCAACTCCGCCCGTTCCTCCCCCATCAAGTGGATCATCATTCTCGCCCTCATCGGCGGCGGCGCTTACGCCGGCTATCGCTATTGGAACAAGCCCGCCCAAGGCGAGGCCGACTACCAAACCGCCAAAGTCAGCCGGGGTGACGTCATTCAATCCGTCACCGCCAATGGCTCCCTCACCCCCGTCCGCCTGGTCGAGGTCGGCTCCCAGATTTCCGGGGTGATCACGGACATTAAAGTCGACTTCAATTCGCAGGTGAAGGAGGGGGATCTGGTGGCCCAGATCGACCCGGCCACCTACGAACGCGCCCTGATCCAGTCCGAAGCCGAGCTGGCCAACGCCGAAGCCGCCATGGAACTGACCCAGCTCAATTACGACCGGGCCATCGGTCTGAATGACGCCAACCTCATTTCCAAATCCGAGTTCGACCAAGCCCGGATCGCGCTCAATCAGGCCAAAGCGGCCGTAAAGACGCGCCAAGCCAATGTCGATCGGGCCAAGGTCGACCTCGCCCGCACCCGGATCTACGCCCCCATGGATGGCGTGGTCATGAACCGAAAGGTCGAAGCGGGCCAAACCGTGGCCGCCAGCATGAATGCTCCGGTCCTCTTCATCATCGCCAATGACCTAACCAAAATGCGCATCGAGGCGGCGGTGGCGGAAGCCGATGTCGGCGGGGTCGAGGAAGGCCAAACAGTGGACTTCACCGTCGATGCTTTCCCGGGGCGTTCCTTCGAAGGCAAGGTGCAACAGGTTCGATTCGCGGGCACGACCAACCAGAACGTTGTCAGCTACACCACGGTCGTTTCGGTCGAGAACAGGGACCTCAAACTCCGCCCCGGCATGACCGCCAACGCGAAAATCATTACTGCGGCCCGTCGGGCCGTGCTGAAGATCCCCGCCTCGGCTCTCCGCTTTCGCCCCCCCGCCGGTGCCGTCATCGTGGGCGAAACCAATATGACCGCGGTACCCGCCACGGCACCCACAGTGGCCTTGATTGAGAGTGGCCCGTTCGCCGGATTACCGGTCATGCCATGGACCACCGGCGGGGAACGCCGGCGGCCCACGGAAGAGGAGCGCAAGGCCTACGCCGCCAGTCTCACTCCGGAGCAAAAGGAGAAATACGATCGGATCTCTGCCGAAATGCGCGCCCGCTTCGCCCAAGGCGGTGGTGGCGGCGGCATGGGTGGCGGCGGCATGGGGGGTGGCGGTGGTGGATTCGGTGGTGGCGGCGGCGGCGGCGGTGGTGGCGAACGACGCTCCCAGACGGAAACGCCAAAAACGGGCACCGTCTATGTCCTGGAGACCCAGAAGTCCGCCACGGGCGCGGAAACCAAGGCGCTTCGACCGATCAGCCTGAAGCTAGGGATCGGCGATGGCGCCAACGTCGAAGTGGTGGAGGGCCTCAAGGAGGGTGACGTCATCGTCACGGGGATCGTGAGCCCCTCGACCGCCACGGCGGCCAACACTGCCCGCAACCCATTCAGTCCGTTCGGTGGCGCGGGTCGCCCCCGCTGATCGGCGCGTCCGAACATGGAGCCCATCATCAAGCTCGAAGACTTCCGGCGCACCTACCGCAACGGGTCGCTGGAAGTCCATGCCGTCCGGGGTGTCACGCTTTCGATCTACCCGGGTGAGTTTGTCGCCATCATGGGAGCCAGCGGCTCCGGGAAATCCACCATGATGAACACGGTGGGCTGCCTGGATCGCCCCACCAGCGGCAAATACGTCCTGGACGGAGTCGAGATCGCCTCGCTGAACCGCGATGAACTGGCTGATCTCAGGAACCGCAAGCTCGGTTTCGTGTTCCAGGGATTCAACCTCCTGTCCCGAACCTCCGCGCTGGAAAACGTCGAACTCCCCATGCTTTACAGCCGTCCAGCCGTCTCGGCGCGCTTACAAAGGGACCGCGCCCTCAAGGCCTTGGGCCTCGTCGGCCTGGCCGATCGTGCCGACCACTTCCCCAATCAACTGTCCGGCGGCCAACAGCAACGCGTTGCCATCGCCCGCGCCCTGGTCAACGAACCCAGGGTCCTGCTCGCGGACGAACCCACCGGAAATCTTGACTCCCGCACCAGCGTCGAGGTGATGGGGGTCTTCCAAAAACTGAACGAACAGGGCATCACCATCGTCATGGTCACCCACGAACTCGACATCGCCAGCTTCGCCAAACGGAAGATCGTGATGCGCGACGGCGTGGTGCGGACCGACGAAACCGTGGCTCATCGGTCCAACGCGGACGAAGCCATCGCCGTCCTCGAAGCCGAACAGAAGGCCGTCCATCTCGCCTGAATCATGTTCGCCATTTTCAAGACCGCCCTCCGCGCCATTCGAAGGAACATCCTCCGGTCGTTCCTCACCATGCTTGGCATCATCGTCGGCATCTCCGCTGTCATCGTCGGTGTCAGCATGGGCGCCGGCGCCAAGGCCGAGGTGGACAAGCAGATCGCCAGCATGGGCAACAATCTGCTCATCATCTTCTCGGGAAACATGTCGCGCGGCGGCGTGCGAGGCGGATTCGGCATGTCGCCCACGCTCACCGATCGCGATTACGAGACCCTGCGACGCGAAGTACAGGGCCTCGCCGGTATCAGTCCGGAAGTCCGCACCAGCGCTCAGGTCGCCGCCGGCAATCAGAACACCCAAGTGAGCATCTGGGGGGTCAGTGCCGATTACGCCGACATTCGGTCCTGGAAATTCCAATCGGGCGACAATTTCACTGAACTCGATGTGCAGGCGGCCAACAAGGTCTGTCTCCTCGGCAAAACCACCGCCACGGCCCTGTTCGGCGAAGGCATCGATCCCGTCGGACAAATTGTCCGCATCAAGAATGTCCCGTTCACGGTCGTGGGCTGGTTGGCAGCCAAGGGCGCCAACGCCTTTGGTTCGGACCAGGACGATTGCATTCTCATGCCGTACACCAGCGCCATGAAACGCCTGTCCGGGGATACCAAATTCCGCGCCTTCAACGTCCAGTTCGCCTCGGCGGAAGTGCTCACTGAAGTGACCAACCAGATCGCCGCCATCCTGCGTCAGAATCACCAGATTACTCCCGACCGTGAGGACGATTTCTCGATTCGCTCGCAACAGGAGATGAGCGACTTTGCCAACGCCAGCAATCGAATCATGACCCTGCTCATTGGCGCCTTTGCCGGCATCTCCCTGGTCGTCGGCGGCATCGGCATCATGAATATCATGCTGGTCAGCGTCACCGAACGGACCCGTGAAATCGGCATCCGACTTGCCGTCGGCGCCCGTGCCCGTGATGTCCTCAGACAGTTCCTCACGGAAGCCGTCCTGCTCAGCGTCGTCGGCGGGGCTCTAGGCATCGGCACCGGATACTGGCTCGCCCCGCTGCTGACCAAGTTCGCCGGGTTCCCTACCCTCATCTCGAACTCCTCGGTCATCCTCGCGTTCTCGGTCAGCGCCATCATCGGCGTGGTGTTCGGGTTCTTCCCCGCGCTCAAGGCCGCCAATCTCGATCCCATCGAAGCTTTGCGCTACGAGTGATCGCGTCATGCGCGACGCCTCTGTACCTACGCGCCCACGTTCCTCGTCCGGAACGCGCCTCACCCCGCCCACACAGCCCTCGGTCATCGCCGGCGTTCGGTGCCGGCCAATCCCGACGTTCCCGGCTCTTGTCCTCCTGCTGGTTCTCTCACTCCCAACCGTCTCCTTCCGCGCCTCCGCCGAAACGATCGTCCGGGAATCGGTTTCCGCCTCGGTCCTCACCAACTACGGGCTGCCCGACCACCTCCTTCAGCGCTTCAATGACCGCCGCCTCATTGACTCCTTTCAAAACCGCCAATACCGGGCCGCTCCCAGCATCGGCCCAATGCCATCCAAGGAGTTCACTGCCCGTGGCCGCGTCGGAAAATTCGTGCGGGTCCTGAAAGCGGAGCGGGAAGCGTCCATCGAGCAGCTGCGCGCGACTTGCCCCAGCAACGCCGTGCCGCCCCGTGGGTTCCGCGCCCCCATTCTCGACCATCGCCAAACCGCGGGCTCCAATCTCTGGTGGGTGTTGCCTCCGCCCACTGGCGCCGATGCCGAGGCGGCCGCTTGGATCGAGCGCCGACTCGCGTCCGACGGACTTCTCCCGACGCTCGCCCACGTTCTCCAAATCCTCGGCCCCGGCACGCCCGACCTCGCACGCCTGCAGGTGCTGGGACTTCCCACGGACCTTCTTCGCCACTTTCGCTATCCGCCCGAAGGAGCCGCGGCACCAAAGGGAACCGAACTTGAGATCGTGAGGACCATTAGCCGGCGCCTTGCCGCCGGCACTCCCCTCAACGACCTCATCGCCTCGCTCAAGAGCGCCGAGTTCGACTTTCAGCCCAGTGCACCCGATTTCATCGTCGCCAGTGAATGCGGACGTCACGAGGTGGGTCTCCTCCGACTTCAGGCGGGGGGCGGCTGGAGCGACGGCCTGATCCCGGGCGATGTTCTGGATGTCTTGTACCAACTGGTGGAGGCGTTCCCCAACGCGGACTTCATCATCAGCGTGCCGCAGATCGCCGCGGACGGAGTCGAGTGGATGGCCAAGACATTGTGGCGCCTTCGACGGGTCCACCAAGTCACCCTGTGCGTCGAACCGTACCGGATGTCTTCATGGGCGCAGGACAACGGCAAGGGCGGTCTGCTCGCGCGTCCGCCGAACCCCACCAACGCCGTGCCCGCCACCCTGGTCCCTCGCTATGCCTGCATCGACGAAGGCGCATCGCAGTTCATGCCCGCGGAGTCGTTTTTGATGGATGGGCTCGCCGCCGCTGGGCATCCCGTCCTCCATTCCTCGCTGCTCTTCCAGGGCGGCAACGTCATGCCGGTCGCGGACCCTTCATCCCCGCGCCCGGTCCTGCTGGTCGGGGAAGGCGAGATCTATCGCAACGTCGCCCTCGGTCTCACACGGGAGCAGGCAATCGAAGCCTTCCGACGCGAGTTCGGCGCCAGTCGGTGCGAGGTGTTGCCATCCGTTTCGTACCATCTCGACTACGATGTCAACCTGCGCACCGATGGCGAAAAGCCGCTGGCCTTCGTCAATGACCATCCTGCCGCCGTGCGCATCATCCTGGGCCTCGGCCTGGCGGCGTTGGCCAAGGCGCCCGGCATCGATACCAATGCCCTGCGAAACGCCGAGCAACGATTGGCCGTCAACGATGCTCCGGGTCTTTCCCAAGCCTTGACGCAACTCCTCTCCCGGCTCCCTCGTGGGCCCGACGGAATTGCGGAAGCGGTCTCCCGGTGCTTTGTCATCGACACCACGGACAGCGCCGCCCGCAACCTTCAGACATTCCTGGTGGCAGCCGACCTGTTGGAGGTTTCGCTGCCGTCAACGACCACGTCCGCCCCTGATTCGCCCCGAGGCCTATATCTACAGGCCTTGCGCCGGATCGAAGAAGCCCGTGCGTCTCAGGCGGGCCGCCTGCGGGAACTTGGTTTTCAACTCATTCCCATTCCGAGCCTCACCGAGCTTCATTATGCCATCAACTACCTCAACGGGATCCAACACGCCGGAGGCTATGTGATGCCGGTTTTCGGCGGCTTCTACACCCCACTGGACCGCGCCGCCGCCGACGCCTTCCGCAAGGCCCTGGGTCCTCAACGCAAGATCCAACCCATCCGGTCTGCCGAATCCCAACGCAAATTCGGAGCCGTCCACTGCACTTCCTCCGTCTACCCGCGGCCTTGATGGTTGATCCGGGAGGGAAGGGTGGGGGTGGGGAAGCGGGAAGGGCGAACACGGCCCCCGCACACCAAGTCACCCGTCGCTCTTCCCTCTTCCCCACCCCTCACCGCCCCCGGTTCCAATGCGCCTGAATTTCCTCGAGCGTCTTGCCCTTCGTCTCCGGAACCATCAGCAGCACGAACACGAAACTCACCAGACTGCAACCGCCGTAAACCCAAAACGTCCTGGCGGGCCCGATTGCTTCGACCAGCATTGGAAACGTCTGCGAGACCAGGTAACACGCCAGCCATAGCAGGAAGATGGAAATCGCCATCGCGCGACCACGCAGTTTCGTGGGAAAAATCTCGGCATTCACGATCCAAGACACCGGTCCCATCGCCATGGCGAAGGCCGCCACAAAGATAAGAATGCCCCCCAACAGCACGGCATCGTTACGGCCGGTGGCAAAACACCATCCCACCATGGCGTGGGCCAGCGTCTGCACCGAGGTACCGATGAGCAGCAGGGCCCGGCGCCCCCATCGATCCACGAATCCAATGGCCACGAACGTGAACAGGACGTTGATCGCCCCGACCGTCACCGTTTGTACAAACGCGGCGTCCTGGCCCACCCCGGCCGTTTTGAAGACCTCTGGGCCATAGTACATGATCGCGTTGATGCCGCTGAATTGACTGAAGATCGCCAGCAACGCACCGACCAACAGCGCCCGGCCATACCCTCCCGCAAACAACTCCGACCAGCGCCCCTGCTCCAGCCGCAAGGCGCTCTCGATCTCCGCCACCTCCCGCGCCGCATTCGCAGGGCCCCCGATCTTCTCCAAAATCCGCCTCGCCTTCTCGGGCTTGCCGACCTTCATCCACCATCGCGGACTCTCCGGCACCAATCCCATCAGCAATCCGAACAGCGCCGAGGGCAGCGTCAACGAGGCAAACATCCACCGCCAGCCGGTCTGCGTGTTCCATTGGGTGTCGCCGTACCGTTGGATCTGAAGATTCACAAAGAACACCGCCAAGATCCCGATCACGATCGCCAATTGGTACAGCGACACCAACCGGCCCCGCATGCGTTCGGGCGCAATTTCCGCGATGTAGATCGGTGATAGAATGGAGGCCGCGCCAATCGCCAATCCGCCCATGAAGCGAGCCCAGGCAAATTGACTGAGGGTCGTGGGAACCGCGGAGGCCAGCGAGGACACGAAAAACAGGCCGGCGCAGAGCATCAAACTGGCTTTGCGTCCGAACCGATCGCCGATCGGACCACCCATCATGGCCCCCATCATGCAACCAATCAGAACGCTCGATGCGGCCCACCCCGTCAAATCCGCGCTCAATTGAAAATGCGCCTTCAGGAATCCGATCGCCCCGGACACCACCGCGGTGTCATAGCCAAACAAGAATCCACCAAACGCAGCCACCAGGCTGATCAACAGCAGGTAGCCAACATTGGTTCCGGAGCTTCGGGAGTTGTCGTTCATGGAGTCGTTGCCGATTCAGATCCAGGGGTTCGAAATTCAAAGGTTGCCGGAGCCCAAGGTTCCATCTCGTACTGAAAGAACCTCCCCGCCCGCCGAGCCACACGCCCTTCCGGTTGCCCGCGCAGGTCGGTCCGGTGGATCTCAGCATCCTCAAAACCCTTGGGTAGCCGCACCCGGATCGTCCTCCGGCTGCCCTCGCCCCCGGACTGATCCCAAAGCCGCAACCGCACCTTGCCCGGCGCCGCAGCACTCTCCGTCGGCAACATTGCGGGCCCCGAATAGCCACCCAGCACTCCAACGTCGTCAGCGGGCGACCGACCGAAACTCGTCACCAACACGCCTCGTTCCGAAACCGAAAGCCCCTCCTGGTTCGGCGGCAAAGTCCCGCGTCCTCCCTCCGTCATCGTGCCGCGCAGGGGCCAACGCGCCTCGAGGGACGGGACCGTCAGACTTTCGCGGATCGGGGCCTGGGATGGGATTGCCCACAACCGCAGCCGATAGGTCCAGGTGCCTTCATTCCAAAACCGGAAATTCGTCGTCCATTGGTTGTTGAACAGGTTCACATACACGGAGGCATCGCGTTCCTTCCATCGGGTCGTATACCGCCAGCAACCGGTCCGACCCAGGCTCACTAACGGGGCGTCCAGGGAACACAAACCCAGCCCCTCCCCTCGCGCGCCGACCACGATCATCCCACCGTTCAAGGCAAACAACTCATGGTTCGAACCGGGCACGAGATCCGCCGCTGGATTCACCACTCCTCCCAACCGGCCCAAGCGAAACTCGGGCGATTCGATCCGAAACGGCAGACACCACCATCCGGCCTCCGGCCACGGACGCGCTGCCTTGTCGGTCAGGGTCATTTCCAGTTCCACCCACGGCAGGTTCGCCGGCAGCCGAACCCGCAGGGTCACGCCGCAGCCCGACGGCGCCGCCGCGTCGCCCCCAACCGCCACACGTGACTTCATCACCGCCTCCACGCCGATCGGAGTCCGATGATATTCCACCTCGAAACCTCGCACCGATTCCGCCCGGTAGGGCACCTCGTCCGCCGAGGGCATCAGCGGCTTGCCCAACTCGTTGGTCGCCCAATCGGCGCTGATTTTCACATAGTCCGCGACAAACTGGTCCACCTCGCGGCGCGAATAGCGCTCGTAGAGAAACGCGCCGAATCCGTGGGGACTCGAGGCATCGACACACTCCCGGCCGGATCGCCTTTCGACCATTGAGCGAATCGCCCCCCGCTCCGAGTCGAGAACGAGTCGGAAATGCGAATTCTCCAGCACTCCCGCATCGGCATCGCAGCGAATCCCGTCCCGCACTGCCCCTTTTCCGGCATGGGCGGGCACGTAGGTGCGATAGCCGAGACCAGGTACCCTGCGCGCCACGAAAGTTGCCCGGCCACCCCGACGATCAACCCTCTCGATGCCGTCCCCCGCGCCCCCCTTCACCGGTCGCAAGCCCTCGATGTCTCCCGGGAAATCCTCATCCAATGTGACCTCGTCATCGCGTTCCCATGGCAATGGGTTGAACACCACGACCCGGCGTCCCTCAACCGCCACCGACCGTGCCAATCGCTTTAGACCGTCCCGTAACCAGGCACGGCTCCAGGCGGAGGCGCGGCGGATGTAATCGGTGTGTTCCTCCCAGGAGCCTTCGAGGCGACGGACCGCCGGCTGAGTTCGCCAGGCTCTCCAAGTTTCATCATAGGGGAATCCTCCCGGGTCGGTGTATCGGCGAATCCAATACTGACCGCCGCCCCAGGTATGCTCGCCGTACAATAAGCTCCCTTCGAACGCACGATCGACTCCCGCCTTCGGCCAATTCTGGTCCGCTCCCCAGATTCCCAACAGCGTGTGCAGCGACTCAGCCGTCGAAAGTTCCGGCCGGGTCCGACGGGCCAACGCCGCACCCGCCGGATCGCTCATCGGCCCATGAATCCAAGTGTCCGGCATATCGCCGCGAATGATCGGCAGGGATGGTTGCTCGGCTCGCAACGCATCGGCAAAATCGGAGAGGCGTCCGATTCGCACCCGAATCCCAGGCAATTTCAAGGCCGCCTCGGCCATCATGGAGCGCACCTCGTTCGGCGTGGGTGGACCGTGGTTATCTCCCGTGTGGATCAGCGCGAGCCAGGTGCGATGGGGCCAGTCCGGCGGCGGCACCAAGCCCGTCCCGTAGCTCTCGGCGGTGTACATTGTCAGGACCCGCGATCCATCGGGTCCCTCCCACCAAAACAACCGGGGCACCGCCGGCGACCGGCTGGCCGCGTTGCAGCCCAGGTGAAGGAACTCGATGCCGGCCCGCCGCAGCAAGGTCGGGATGACCCAGGAATGGCTGGGTACATCCGTCATTTTCGCGTCGCGCGGAAGTGCCTGGCCGGCGGCGACTGCCATCCGACGAGAATATTCCAGTCCACGCACGAGATCTTCCAACTCCAGCAACTCGGTATGCGTGGTAAACGGCAATCCATGCACGACGAACCGTCCCTCCGCCATTGCTGACTGAATGCGTGCCAACCGGGCGGCACCCGCGAACCCGTCGTTCTTCAGAATCTGCGCCATCGGCCAACCGGCCAGGGTCCAGACAAATCGCTGCTCCGCCGGCAGGTCCCGGCTCGCCTCCACCACCTCCAAGGCGCCGTCCATCATCGTCGTGCGATAGCGATTCACGACGTTGGACGCCATGTCGGTATAGCCGATATCGAAGTGGGTCTTGAAGACCACCACCACTTCCTCGACCGATGCCGCACCCGCGCTCAGGCTCAGGCACCCGAGAATCAGGCAGCAGCCGAGCAACGCCGGGCGCCGCCAACCGCTACACCACACCGATCCGGGGATTCGCCGGTTCACGGGTCTGGTTTGCGCCCACGCCTGGTTCCGACTCACGCGGCCTGGCCCAGGACCCGACGCGCGAGCGCCACCGCCCCAACGGCATTGTCGCTGAATCCATCGGCGCCGATCGAATCCGCGAAGGTCTGCGAGATGGGTGCCCCGCCGACCAACACCTTGACCTTTCCTTTGAGGCCGGCCTTGTGAATGGCCTCCACCGTCGCCTTCATGGAGCCCATGGTGGTGGTTAACAAGGCCGACAGAGCGACGATATTCGCCTGCTTCTCCCGGGCGACGTTCACAAAGCGCTCGGGTGCCACATCCACTCCCAGATCCACAACTTCGAAGCCGTTCCCTTCCAACATCGCCGCCACCAGGTTCTTTCCGATTTCGTGAAGGTCCCCCTTCACCGTCCCGATGACGACACAACCTGCCTGACTCATCTTCCCTGCCACCAACAGCGGCCGGATCGGTTCCAAGGCCGATTTCATCGCCCTGGCCGCGAGCAAAAGATCGGGGACGAAATACTCCTCCGACTCGAATCGGCGTCCCACCTCGTTCATCGCCGGCATCATTGCGCCATTGACGATCTGGAGAGGGTCCACGCCCGCAGCCAAAGCGCGTTCGGCTTCCACCTTCGCGGCACCTGCCTCGCCGGTGAGAATTGCGTCATGTAGGGTTTTCAGGTCGTGCATAGGGGCCTTGCCCTCATTCCAAAGCCCCTCCCCTCGATCAGCAACTAACTTGGGGTGAAACGCAGTCAACGGACCTTGCCACCCGGTGCGCCCCGTTGACTCCACCCCGGTCCGCCGTATCGTCCGCCCCGCATGGCCAAAGCGTCGGGGCGCGACCTCATCAAAGTCCGTGGAGCGCGCCAGAACAACCTCAAGGGCTTCGACCTGGATCTGCCGACTCGGAACCTCATCGTGGTCACGGGCCTGTCCGGCTCCGGCAAGTCCTCTCTTGCCTTCGATACACTCTACGCCGAGGGACAACGCCGGTATATCGAGACCTTTTCACCCTACGCGCGGCAGTTCTTCGACCGGATGGACAAACCGAAGGTCGATGCCATCGAAGGCATTCCGCCCGCCATCGCCCTCGAACAACGCAACGCCGTTCGCACCACCCGGTCGACCGTCGGAACCATGACCGAGGTCTGCGATTACCTGAAACTCCTGTGGCCTCATGTCGCCCGATTGCACTGTCGGCAGTGCGGACAACCGGTCCTTCGCGAATCGCCACGCGACGTCTGGAATGCCGTCGCTCAGGAAACCGCCGAACTCCTGGTCACCTTCCGACTTCCCTTGTCGCCAAAGCTCTCCCTCCAGGAACAGCTCACCCTGGTGGTCCGCCAGGGTTTCCAAAGGATCCTGGTCGACGGCTCGGTGGTGCGCATTGACGAGGCCGGGACCCGACTCGAGAAATCCCCTACCCGGTTCCTGACCGTCATCCAGGACCGCATCAAGATCGCTCCCAGCCAGAGATCTCGCTTCGTCGAGGCCTGCGAACAAGCCTATCACTTCGGTCACGGCAAACTCGAGATCCATGGCCGAGTCGCGGACCCCAACATCCGTTCCGACGAACTCTGGAGCCTGCGGCGCCCCTTCTCGCGCCACCTTCACTGCGCCGGGTGCGATCTCGAATACCAACCGCCCAGTCCGGCCCTGTTCAGCTACAATCACCCGCTGGGCGCCTGTCCGAACTGCAAAGGGTTCGGGCGGATCATCACCATCGATTACAACCTGGCCATTCCCGACCGTTCCAAATCGCTCGCCGAAGGGGCGGTGAAGCCTTGGCAGACCGAGACCGGAGCCGAATGCCAAACCGACATGACCCGGGCGGCACGGCGGTCCGGCATTCCGATGACGGTGCCATTCCGCGACCTCACTGCCGCCCAGCAGCGCTGGGTCATTGAGGGCGATCCGGACTACGGCGAGGACAATCCCTGGCCCAAGGCCTGGTACGGGGTCAAAGGCTACTTCCGCTGGCTCGAATCCAAGGCCTATAAGATGCATGTCCGGGTGCTGTTGTCGCGTTACCGCGCCTACAAGACATGCCCCAGCTGCGACGGCCAACGGTTTCAACCCGATGCGCTGCTTTGGCGTTGGTTGCCACCCCACCCCCCCGCCCCCTCCGCAACCCCTCCTGCCGGAACGGCCCACACCCTTACCTTGGCCGATCTCTACGCGCTGCCCATCCATCGCACTCTGGATCTGGTCCGGCAAATGGACGTCCAATCATCCCAGGCAGCCAACGATCCCATCCACCTCGCCCTCTCCGAAGTCCAGGCTCGCCTCGGCTTCCTCGTCGAGGTCGGCGTGGGTTACCTCACGCTCGACCGCGCCACCCGCACGCTCTCCGGTGGCGAAACCCAACGTGTCAATCTGACCACCTGCCTCGGAAGTCGGCTGGTCAACACCTTGTTCGTGCTCGATGAACCGAGTGTCGGTCTTCACGCGCGCGACACGGACCGCCTCGTTCACATCCTCACCCGTCTTCGCAGCCTCGGGAACACTGTGGTGGTCGTTGAACACGAGGCTTCCGTCATGCGCGCCGCCGACCAGATCATCGACCTGGGCCCAGGCCATGGCGCCCAAGGCGGCAACGTGGTCGCGCAGGGCTCCTACGCCGCCATCGCCCGACATCCCCAATCCCTGACGGGTGGATATCTCAGCGGCCGTCTGCGCATACCTATTCCACCGCGTCGACCCGTGCCCAGTGCCGCGTCGCATCACGCAGCTCATCCTGGCCGTTCGCCGGCCGCCCTGGCCGACCAGGTCCTGCCCTATCGCACTCTCTCCTCTACGACAGCGTGCGACGCCGATCCCTGCCTCGCCTTGCGAAACCTCAACCGACACAACCTTGTCGACCTGGACCTCGACATCCCGCTGCGGCGCCTGGTCTGTCTGAGCGGAGTCAGCGGGTCCGGCAAAACCACAGTGGTGGGCGAACTGCTCCATTTGCTTCGAACGGAGTTGGGCGACGGATCGGCCCGAGGTTCCCTGGATGCCAAGGAATCGGAGAAGGAGGAAAACGACGAAGAAGCCCCGGAGGCCACGGGCTCGGCCACCAATGCCCGGATCCTGGGGGCGGAACACATTGCGTCGGTTCTCTTGGTGGACCAATCCCCCATCGGACGGACCCCTCGCTCCAATCCGGCGGTGTACACGGGCGCCTTCGATCACCTCCGCGAACTCTTCGCCCAAACCGAAGCCGCGCGGCAACAGGGTCTCGGCGCCAGCGCGTTCAGCTTCAATTCGGCCCAAGGCCAATGCGAGCAATGCCGAGGCGCCGGTTTCGAGAAGATCGAAATGCAGTTTCTCAGCGACATCTTTATCCGGTGTCCCGCCTGCGAAGGCCTCCGCTATCGTCCCCACATTCTCCAGGTCAGGTTGGCGAAGCCCGGAGTGGCGGACGTCGACGAGTCCGGCGGCCTTTCCATCGCCGACGCGCTGGAACTGCCCGTCGATGATGCCCTCGAATGGCTCGCCGAATTCCCCAACACCCATGCCTCCCGCGCGGCGGATCGACTGCGCGTTCTTCAGGAAGTCGGTCTCGGCTACCTCCGCCTTGGCCAGCCCATCAACACCCTCTCAGGGGGAGAAAGTCAGCGTCTCAAACTTGCCGGGCATCTCGCCCCCTCCGCCACCGAACGATCGGTCCCCACTGCCCGGAGCCGTCACGCCGTGACCGACGTCACAGCCAAATCCACTCTTTTCCTCTTCGACGAGCCCACCACCGGTCTGCACTTCGAAGATGTCCGCGTCCTGCTCCAAGCCTTCCAGCGCCTGGTCGACGCCGGTCATTCGGTCCTCATCATCGAGCACAACCTCGAAGTGCTCAAATGTGCCGATTGGATCATCGACCTCGGCCCCGAAGCCGGCGCCGATGGAGGCCGGGTCGTCGTCGCCGGCACGCCGGAAGCCGTCGCCGCCCATCCCGACAGCCACACCGGACGCGCGCTTCGCGGACTCCTCGTTTGAGGGATTCCGACGGAAGCCGCCGGCTTGACCCCGCTGCGTATCCCGGTGGAGGTTGGCGCGGTTCCATGCAATCCAATCGGATTCCTCGCGTGTCTCAGCTCCCCCCTTGGATCGCCTCCGCGCTGATCGCCTGGTCGGTCTTCGCCCCGGGGTGGCTCCCTGCCGCTCGTGCCGCAGCGGCCGTCGAAGCCCCCTACGCCCTGACCGAGGCCCCCAAGAACCGGCGCCTGCTGCTGCGCCCCGGCGATCGCCTTGCGATCTGCGGCGATTCCATCACCGAACAACGGATGTACTCCCGCATCCTCGAGACCTACCTCACCGTCTGCACCCCGGAACTGGGCATTCGCGTGCGGCAATATGGGTGGAGCGGGGAGCGGGCGGACGGCTTCTTCGAGCGCCAGCAAAACGATGTGCTCCGCTTTACCCCCACCATCGCCACCACCTGTTACGGGATGAACGACCATCGCTACCGTCCCTATGAACCCTGGATCGGCGAACTCTACCGGATCCACATGGACGCCGTGGTGCGTGTCTTCCAAAAGGCCGGCGCTCGCGTCGTGATCGGAAGTCCTGGAACCGTCGGCAAAGTTCCGCATTGGGTGAAGGATGCAGGCCCCACCGTCGACGCCCTCAACCGCAATTTGGCCGAGCTGCGCAATCTCGCCCTGAAGGTAGCGGAGGAACGCTCGGCCGGATTCGCCGACGTGTTCACCCCGATGTGGGAAGCTGACCGCGCCGCGCGCGCCAAGTACGGCACGAACTACGCCGTTCCCGGTCAGGACGGGGTTCATCCGGATTGGGCCGGACAGCTCGTGATGGCCTATGCATTCCTGGATGGACTCGGCTTGGGCGGTGATATCGGCACGGTCTCGGTGAACCTCCGGGACGGAACGGCAACCTCCTCCCCAGGGCACCAAATACGTTCCGTCCGCGACGGCACCATCACCGTACGGAGTTCCAAGTATCCCTTCTGCGCCGCCCCCGCCGATCCCACCAAGGACAATACCATCCGTTCGGGCATGCAATGGGTGCCGTTTCAGGAACGATTCAACCGTCTGCGCCTCGTCGTGAAGGATGCCAAGGCCTCCCAATACACGGTCACCTGGGGACAACAGAGCCGCACCTACTCCGGCGCCGCCCTGCGCAAAGGCGTCAATCTCGCGGCTGATTTCGAAATCAACCCGTTCTCTGAAGCGTTCCAGAAAGTCGACGAAGCCGTCGCCGCCAAGCAGGCTTACGAAACCAAACAGATCAAGAGCGAGTTCCACGGAGCCGCCGGCAAATCCAATATGGAAGCCACGGTTCAGCGCACCGAAGCCGAACGCGAACCGCTCGCCGCCGCCATCCGTGCCGCTTTTGTCCCCGTCGAACACACCCTCGTCATCACCGCGCCATCGGGTAACCGGCGCTGAACGCCCAAGTTGCGTCAGCCTTGGCGCGCAGCCTTGAAGAACATTTCCAGATTCGCCAACGGCGTGTTGGCCGGCAGATCACACCCGGACGACAGCACGTAACCGGGGCGCCGCCCAAAGTTCGCGAGACATACCTTCACGGATTCGGTGACGCTGGCTGGATCGCCACCCACAAAGACCTTGGCCGGATCCAGGTTGCCGCAAACCAAGTGCCCAGGCGGCACCTGGTCACACGCCTGACGCAGATCCATCGGGGCGCCGAAATGAAACGCTTCGGCGCCGCTTTCCAGCAGGGCCGGGAGATGCGCCGCCTTCGCCGCGCAATTATGCAGTACCACGGTGAATCCGGGCATCTCCACGCGCTCCACGATCCGCCGCACGTAGGGTGAGGCGAAGGTGGCCATCGCCCGCGGTGCCAGCAATCCCGCCGTCGGATCCGCCATCAACACCCCGATCGCTCCACGATCTCTCAACGCCGTCACATACCGGACCAGGAAGGTGGTGCACTTCTTTACCACCGCGTGGACGAATTCCGGATGATCCAGGGTGAGCATCAAAGCTTCGCTGACACCCAACAGGCGAGCCGCGAGCGAGAACGGGCCTGTGACCCCCCCCAGGACGGGCACCTCGGGCACCTCCAATCCCAACCGGCGCACCACCTCCAGGGCCACCGCCGTCCGTGCCACCCCCACCTGGGGAGATCTCATGGATTCCAAGTCCCCCGGGCAGGTCAGTCGCCTTCCCGTCACCCGGGGCACCTCATCGTCCACGAACTGGACCTCGGCCCCGAAAGCCTCAGCTTCCACGCTGAGGTCCATGCACCCGAGGATCACCCGGGTCTGAAATCGCCGATGCAACGCCAGCAAAGCCCGCACTTGAACCGCCGGATCCGACACCATCTCCCGCACCTTAACCCGGGTCAGAGGTCCCCCAGGGAACGACAAAACAGGCATCACCAGCGGCGATTCATGCGCTGCCAGCTCCCGCAATCCAGCCCGCGAGGTGGCATTCATCCACGGCCAAAATGCTGCCTCAGGGGTCCCTGGCGACAAAACTGTGGCGAAAAGGCATTGGTCTCACGCCACGGTCACCACGGCATAACTGCGTTTGCCCTTCCGCAACAGGATATGCTTGCCGAATAGCAGGTCATTCAGCCCCACGTGCCGCTGCACCGCCGTCTCGCGAACATTGTTGATGTAGATGCCACCCCCCTCGATGTCCTTCCGAGCCTGCCCCTTGGAGGGACACAACGCCGCGTGAACGATCAAATCGGTGAGCGGGATTCCCGCGCCTTCCACTCGCGCCTTCTCCAAATGGTGGGATGGCACCTCGCCGACGATTTCGGTGAAGGTCGACTCCCCCACTCCTTCCAGAGTCCCGCCGAACAGAATCTCGCTGGCACGCATGGCGTCCTGGAAGGCGCCTTCCCCGTGCACCAGACCCGTCAGTTCCCTGGCCAGTCGCCTTTGCGCAACGCGCGCGCCGGGATTCGCGGCGAATTCCGCCTCGATCGCCGTCAATTCATCCTGCGTCACGAAGGTCAGCACCCGCAGCAACTTCATGACATCGGCGTCCTCCGCCTGCATGAAGAACTGGTAGAACCGATAGGGACTCGTCCGCTTCGCATCCAGCCAGACCGAACCGCCGGCCGTCTTGCCATACTTCGTGCCGTCGGCCTTGGTCAGCAATGGAAACGTCAACCCCCAGACGGTCGCGTCGAGCTTGCGGCGACACAGTTCGATGCCGGCCGTAATGTTCCCCCACTGATCGGTCGCTCCCACCTGAAGTTCGCAGCCGAGCTCCTTGCGAAGGTGATAGAAATCAAAGGCCTGAAGCAGCATGTAACTGAACTCGGTGTAGCTGATCCCGGCGTCACGATCCTCCATCCGCGCCCGCACCGATTCCTTGGCCACCATCCAGTTCACCGTGAAGTGCTTCCCCACTTCCCGCAGAAACTCCAGGTAACTCACCGGCGCGGTCCAGTCGGCGTTGTCCACCAACCGGGCCGGATTCGACTTCACCTCGAAATCCAGAAATCGGCTGAGTTGCCCCTTGATCGACGCGATGTTGTGCGCCACCTGCTCACGGGTCTGGAGGTTGCGCTCGCTCGATTTGCCGGAAGGATCGCCCACCATCCCGGTCGCTCCCCCCGCCAGCGCGATCGGAAGGTGTCCTGCCAGCTGGAACCGGCGCATCGCAAAGAGCGGCACGAGGTTGCCGACATGCAGGGAGTCCGCCGTGGGATCAAACCCGGCGTACAAGGTCAATGGGCGCTCCGCCAGTCGGCGGCTCAGCGCCTCCGCGTCGGTGCAATCCGCATATAACCCGCGCTGTTTCAATTCGGACAAGACATCCATGGGCCGCCTAGACTACGCAACGTGCGGTCCACGCCAAGGCGGTTCCCGCGGCACCTCCAGATCTCGATTGACCCCGTCGTTAGTTCGGGAGCTACTAGGAAGAAGGAAACGTCATGACCCTTCCCTCCCCGGTCCGACGCGGTTTCACCCTCATCGAACTCCTGGTGGTCATCGCGATCATTGCGATCCTCGCCAGCATGCTCCTTCCCGCTTTGGGACGGGCCAAGTCCAAGGCCAAACAGACAAAGTGTCTCAGCAACATGCGCAACTGGGGATTTGCCACCGCCATGTACATGGGGGACTTCGATGACGCCCTGCCGCTCTTCGGGGATTCGTCATCCGATTACACCAAGGAATTCTGGCACGCCAAACTCGCCCCTTACGTGCTTCGCGCCACCAAGACCGGCGTCCTCTTTTCCACCACCGACATCTACACCAACGAGATCCGCAGCTGCCCAGCCGGGAATTTCGGGCCCGTTCCGTTCTCCAAGACGACTGCGGCCGCCGCCGGCGCCCGCACTTGGAACTGCTGGATCGGTGCCAATTTCGGCGCGTTTGGCACTCCTCTGAGCGGACCGTTTTACTACGGCGACACCACCCGTCCTCTGAAGGCAACCCGCATCGGCAAACCCGCCGACGCCCTCATGATGATGGATACCATCACCCACTACGTCTATTCGCCCGTCGAAGCGACCTACAAGTTCACCCTCGACATGAATAAGGACGGCAAGCCGGACACCATGGCCCAGTACCCGGACACCCCCTTCAACTCCGGCAGGCCGACCGTCCACGACAACGGTGCCAATGCCATTCTCCTCGACGGCCATGTGGAGCGCGTTCCGTTCGCCAAGCTCTGGGCCGTTGATCAAGGCAAAGTCACCCACTCGTTCTGGTACCTGGAGGACTGAAGGGGAAGAGGGGATGGGGAAGCGGGAAGTGGGAAGCGTCGATGGCCTGGAAGCCGAAGAACGTGGCTTTGCCCGGGCGAGGTTCGTGCCCCCCTGCTTCGAACCGCCAGCCCTAGAATAGCAGGCTTCCCTTGAATGGCGCGGTTCCCCCATGCTCGCCTCTCCGGCGGCAAGGGTCCGCCATTGGACAACCTCAGGAAGTATCCGCACCCCACGCATGGAAGGGCACGCCCAGGAAACCGCGCGACGTCGAACCTTCGCCATCATTTCCCACCCGGACGCCGGCAAGACGACCTTGACCGAGAAGTTCCTTCTTTATGGTGGCGCCGTCCAACTCGCGGGCTCCGTCACCGCACGCAAATCCCAGCGCGCCACCACCTCGGATTGGATGGAACTCGAACGCCAACGCGGCATCTCGGTCAGTTCCACCGTCCTCCAATTCGATTACCGCGGGTACTGCGTCAATCTGCTCGACACCCCGGGCCACAAGGACTTTTCCGAGGACACCTACCGCGTCCTCACCGCCGTCGACGCGGCGGTCATGGTGATCGACGCCGGCAAAGGCATCGAGAGCCAGACCCGGAAGCTCTTCGAAGTCTGTCGCCAACGCGGCGTGCCGATCTTCACCTTCATGAACAAGCTCGATCGTCCGGCGCGAGAACCGCTCTCGCTGCTCGACGAACTCGAGCGCGTGCTCGGCATCGCGGCCTACCCGGTCAATTGGCCCCTCGGCGACGGGGCCCAGTTCCGTGGAGTCTATGATCGGCGCGCCAAGCTCGCTCACTTCTTCGAACGCGTTCCCGGCGGCGAATACCGCGCCCCGGTGTCCGTCCACGGCCTGTCCGACCCAGTGGTGAGCAGCCAAATGGATCCCGACGCGTATGCGCGCACGGTCGAGGAACTCGAAATGCTCGAAGGTGCCGGGGCGACTTTCGATCACGCCGCCATCCTGGCGGGACAATTGACCCCGGTCTTCTTTGGGAGCGCCGTCAACAACTTCGGCGTCCAACTCCTGCTCGACGCCTTTCTCGACCTCGCCCCCTCACCGCGTCCGCGCCACATCGGCAGCCAGCAAGTCTCGCCTGAGGACCCGGAGTTCTCCGGTTTCATTTTCAAGATTCAGGCGAACATGGACCCGCGACACCGCGACCGACTGGCGTTTGTCCGCATCTGTTCGGGACGGTTCGAGCGGGACATGACGGTGATCCACACCCGCACCGGCCGAAAGATCCGGTTGGCCAGTTCGCACAAGCTCTTCGCCCGCACCCGCGAGACGGTGGATGAAGCCTATCCAGGCGACGTGGTGGGACTGGTGGGTCACGACGATTTCCGCATCGGCGACACCCTGGCCACGAACCCCAAGTTGGTCTTCGACGAGATCCCGCGGTTCACGCCCGAGTGTTTTGCCTACCTCCAAAGCCCGACCACCTCGCAATTCAAACGTTTCCGCGAGGGCCTCGAGCAACTCCTCCAGGAAGGCGTGGTGCAGTCGTTCTTCCCCACCGACTCCCTCTCCCGCGTCCCCTTGCTGGGCGCCGTGGGCCCCCTCCAATTCGAAGTCGTGCAGTTCCGCCTCCAATCGGAGTACGGCGCCGAATCCCGTCTCGAGACGACCCCCTGGAGCGTGATCCGTTGGGTGATTGACCCGCATGCGGACGTGGTCGGATTGGAATCCAAGATCCCGACCGGTTCCCGCCTCGCCCGCGACGCGTTTGGAAATCTGGTCATTCTCTTCCCGGACAACTGGGCCTGCGAGTTCTTCGTTCAACGACAGCCCGAGGTCACCCTCACCGCCAAGCCCCCCGGCGCTCCCCAGGTCGCGCCGGGCCATTAGGCAAGAAGGCAAGACCACTGCCCGGCCGCCGGCCGACATCCCCCGAACGCCTTCCACGAAACGCGGACTTGGTGTTCGCTTTTCAGTCCGGCCGGGTTCTATGGGTTGGAAATGACGCGCCGCCCGGAAAGCCTGATTCCATCCCGCGCCGAAGACCGCGACGCCTGGAGGCAATTCGCGGATACTCAATCCGAGGCCGCCTTCGCCGAATTGGTCCGGTTGCATCTGGATCTGGTCTATTCCACTGCTCTGCGTCGATGTCAGGGTGACGATGCGCTGGCCAAGGACGTCTCCCAAATCGTCTTCGCCGATCTCGCGCGCAAGGCCAGGCAATTGCCCCGGGAAATTGTGCTCGCGGGTTGGCTCTATCGACACACCACCTTCGTCGCTTCAAAGGCCGTCCGCACCGAACTCCGCCGGCGCGAACGGGAACAGGTCGCCGTGGAACATCATCACAGGGACGAGGCCGTCGATTGGTCCCAGGTCGCACCCATCCTGGAAGACGCCATGGGGGAACTCTCCAACCCTGACCGTGATGCCATCGTCCTTCGCTATCTCAACCGTCAATCCCTCGCCGAGGTGGGATCGGCCTTCGGCATCAGCCCCGATGCCGCCCGCATGCGCGTGGATCGCGCTTTGGATCGGCTTCGCGGGCTTCTGGCCCGGCGCGGTGTCACGTCCACGACCGCCGCCCTCGCTGTGACCATCGGACACCACGCCGTCCTCGCCGCCCCCGCCGGATTCGCTGCGACTGTTATTTCCTCCATCGCCCTCACAGGAACAACCGTAGGCTCCACCGCCGGATTCCTCGCCCTCATGAGCACCACCAAGATCCAGATCGGACTGGCCGCCCTGGTTGCGATCGGCGCGACCACCCACGCTGTCTTCACGCATCGCCGGAATGCCGAACTCCGAAAGGAACTCGCGGCCGCCCAGGTTCATTTGGTTGCCACCACCCCTGTCTCCGACCTCGCCGATCCGCCAAGTGCCGCCGAACTCGAGGCGCTGCGAAAAGATCGACTGCGCCTCATGGAATTGCGCAATGAACTCGGAAAACTCCGCGACACCGAGCGTCGCCTGGCCGACCTCGAAGCCGAAAACCAGCGTCTCAAGAACAAGGGAGCGCGGCCGGAAACCGCCGCCGAGACCGATCATGAAGCCCGTGATATCGAGGCTGAGATGGAAAAGGGTCTGGGCCTGGCCCGGATGAGTTACACCGGCGCCTGGATGCGCGCCTTCTATATGTACGCCGCCGAGAACGACGAACACTTCCCCGAATCGTTCGCCGACGCCGCCAAGCATTTTCAAATCGACGAACATAGTCCCGCGCTGTCGGTCCTGGATCCGAATCGCTTCGAGGTCGTGTTCAAAGGCTCGCTCAAGGACATCGCCGATCGCGCCCGCACCATCGTCATCAGGGAACGAGAAGCCTTCACCACCACCTCCAAGGAAACCGGCGCCAAGATACTGGCTCGCACCTATGCCTTCGCCGACGGCCACAGCGAGATTCACGCCGCTCCCGACGGCAACTTCGAAGCCTGGGAACGCGAGCGCATGGCCACGTCCACCTCCCCATCCACACCAGGCAACAACCCGTCGCCCAACACAGCGCCTTAGGTCCGTTCCGTCGACGACGTCTCTTAGGTCCCTGGCGCGCCCGCATCCGCCTAAGAAACCCGGCCCCCGCCCATTCCCCGAAATCGCCATCGACACCGGCAAGTGCGGCTCGGTATGTCACTCCTGCCGCCGCGCCGCATGCACCTCGATTTCCTCGCCAAAGGGGCCCTCATTGGGCTCTCCATCGCCGCCCCGGTGGGCCCCATCGGACTGCTCTGCATCCGGCGGTCACTGACCGATGGATCCAAGGCGGGCTTCGTCACAGGCCTTGGCGCCGCCACCGCCGACGCCTTCTACGGAATGATCGCCGGGTTCGGCCTCACCGCCGTCTCCAATTTTCTCGTGGATCAAAGACTGTGGCTGGGGCTGCTGGGCGGGGTCTTTCTTTGTTACCTGGGCGTGCGCACAGCCCTGAGTCCGCCGCCCGAACGGGAGGCGAAAACCTCCGCGGCCTCCGATCTCCGGTCGGCCTATCTCTCCACCTTCGCGCTGACTCTCACCAACCCCATGACCATCCTGTCTTTCGTCGCGGTGTTCGCCGGTTTCGGACTGGTCGGGTCACCGAGTTACGTCGCCTCGGGGATCCTGGTGCTGGGGGTATTCCTCGGATCGGCAGCCTGGTGGCTTTTCCTGAGCGGGGTTGCCGGCGGTTTGCGGACCCGGGTTCAACCCTCCTGGATGGTCGCCGTCAATCGCTTGTCCGGAGCGATGCTTTGCCTGTTCGGCGCCTACGCCCTGGCGTCTCCTTGGCTACGCTGACTTCCCTGACGCCAGCCGAGCCTTCAATCGAAGAGATCCCGCCGCGCCGTGCTGGTCAGCACGTGGATGGCGGGATGCACAATCCGGCGTTCCGCCGTAATCGCGTGAAATCCGATGCGACACCGATCGGCCCGGCCAATCTCCCGGAACCCATAGCGCCCCACCGCCTCCGCCGCGGCCACCGCTGGCACCGCCATGAAGCCGCGACCCTCCGACGCCATCACCTTCAATAGGGCGAGATCCTCGAACTCCCCCACCACCCGCGGCCGAATGCGCTGACTCCGGAACCACGCCTCCAGCGTGCGTCGAAAGGGCGAGTGTTCATCCGGCAACAATGCCGGAGCACCGTCGAGAGACTTGGGGAAGCCGCGCTTCAACTGCGCCGCCAATCGCGGTTCGGCACAAAAGCTGGTCCCCGTCTCGCCCAGGGCATGGCTGAAAGCCTTCAGGTTGGCACTGCTTGAGGCCGGTTCATCGGCCAGGACGATGTCCAAACGGTGGGCCGCCAACTGGGCCAGCAGATCCTCCATCTTGCCCTCGCGACAAATCACATGGAGTTGTCCAGGGAGCGCGAACACCGGCTTCAGAATCTCGTTGGTCACCAGTTTGGGGAACGAATCCACGATCCCCACGTGCAGCCGCAGCGTCTTGGCCCCAGGACGCTGCTTCACCGCGTTCATCATCTCCCGTCCCAGGGCGAAGATTTCCTCGGCGAAGCCAAAGACGATCTGCCCGGCGTCGGTGAGTCGGTTGTTGCGACCTTCGCGCCGAAACAGCTTTTCGCCCAAGGCCCCCTCCAATTCGCGGATCTGCTCGGAGATGGACGGTTGGGAGACCCTCAGGGATTCGGCAGCCCGCGCGAGGCTGCCTTCCTTGGCCACCGCCCAGAAATAGCGCAGATGGTGATAATTGAGCCATTCAGTCACGCCCGGACAATGCTTCGGATAATCCGAAGCTTCCAATCGGAATTGCGTAGTAGCGGCTCCCCCGATTCTCACGAACCTTGGTCCCACGCCAGTGGCCGGTGGAACAGCGACTCCACCGGTCACCGTGGGCGAGAAGTGACGGGGACACCCAAGCCATGAGACTGAACCTGCAACACATCGGCGTCCGATCGACGGACGCCTTGGATTCCTGGATCGAGAATCAGATCCTTAACCTCCAACCCAGGCTGCAGATCGACGAAGCCAGCGTGCGTCTCGTCCGCCATCACCAAACAAGCCCCCCGTTTCAGGTTCAGGTCCACCTGGTCACACCAGGGCCCGATCTCCTGGCCGAGGCTCAGGACCACACCCTGCGCGCCGCCTGGTCCAAGGTCATGACCCAGCTCCGCAACCGAATCACCCACCGCATCGAAAAGCGCACCCAGCGCAAAAAGGCCCGCGGCCAGCCTGCCGGTCAGCGCCCGTCCAACGGGTCCCCTGCGCATTAACATTCTCTCACTCTGCTCATGACCGACACTCTTTGGCTTTGGATCGGCTTCAACGCATTCGTGCTCCTGATGCTGGCGCTTGACCTGGGCGTCTTCCATCGAAAGTGCCATGTCGTCACCTTCAAGGAATCCATTTCATGGACCGTGGTGTGGATCGCCTTGGCCATGGTGTTCAATGCCGGCATTTGGCATTACGCAGGCTCGCAGAAGGCCTTGGAGTTCTTCACGGGTTACCTCATCGAGAAATCGCTGAGCGTCGACAACGTCTTCGTCTTCGCCCTGCTCTTCTCCTATTTCGCCGTCCCGCCCAAGTACCAGCACAAGGTGCTGTTCTGGGGCATTCTGGGCGCCTTGGTGATGCGCGCGATCATGATCGCGGCGGGCGCAGCCTTGATCACCAAGTTCACCTGGATCATCTACGTGTTCGGCGCGTTCCTCATCCTCACCGGCATCAAAATGATCGTGAAACGTGAGGAAGAGGTACATCCCGAGCGGAACCCGGTCGTCCGCCTTTTCAAGCGGATCATGCCGGTCACCCCGGATTATCGCGGCGAACGATTCTTCGTGCGCGAGAACGGAATCCGCATGGCCACGCCGCTTTTCGTGGTGCTGCTGTTGGTCGAGATCTCCGACCTCATCTTCGCCGTGGATTCGATTCCGGCGATTTTTGCCGTCACCACCGATCCATTCATTGTCTACACCTCGAACGTGTTCGCCATTCTCGGCCTGCGCTCGTTGTACTTCGCGCTGGCCGGGGTCATGGACAAGTTCCATTACCTCAAGATCGGTCTGGGGGTCGTCCTGTCCTTCGTTGGCGTCAAGATGATGCTCGCCCACACCGCGTGGAAGATCGACACCCTGGTCTCGCTCGGCGTCATCGTCCTGATTCTGGCCATCTCCGTGGTGATGTCGCTCCTGCGACCCAAAACCCCGGTGATGCCGGCCGCCAATGCGAAACCGGTGAACGGCTGATCCCAGGTCCGCCGCTCCCGACAGGTCGCGCCCACGACCCACAGCCCCACGGCAACCATGCTCACGCAGGACCATCCATTGTCCCTCGACCTGGCGCGGCTTTCCGCCCAGGCGCCGGCGCAAGGGATTCGATTGGGCGATGTGTTCCAGGCGCTTCACGTCCACGGCTATCCCGCGACGCTGTTCTTCCTGGCCCTGCCGTTCACCTGTCCCGTCTCTCTGCCCGGAATCTCCTCCGTCTTCGGGCTGATTATCGCTTGGATGGGAATGCGGATGGCCCTGGGTCGAAGCCCGGCGCTCCTGCCGGCCCGGCTCGGTGACCGGCGACTGCCGCAGCGCGTGATCCCGGTTGTGCTCAAGGCTGCCGGGCGGGTCTTTGGATTTCTCGAACGCCTGCTCCGGCCGCGTTTCCTATATCCCAAGTTTCCCGAGACCTTTCGGCGGACGGCAGGAGCTGTGGTGGCCGTCTCCGGCTTGCTGCTCCTCCTGCCGCTGCCAATTCCGCTGAGCAATACCTTTCCCGCCGTCACCGTTCTCCTCTTGGCGGTGGCGGATCTGAAGAAGGATGGCGCCTTGTTCGCCGCGGGCTGTCTGCAGTTCCTGCTGTGCCTCGGGTTCTTTGGGCTTCTCCTCCTGGGTGGAACCGAACTCTACCAGCGGATCACCACCTGACCGTCGGAAACGCCATGCGCACGCGAACCCATCTCCTGCTCATGCTCTGGGTGACGGTGGTCTACCTGCTTCACCAGGACGTCTGGAACTGGTCCAAAGTGGAGCCCCTGGTGTTCGGCTTCCTCCCCATCGGCCTGGCCTATCATGTCGCCTACTCACTGGTCGCCTCGCTCACCATGTACCTGCTGGTGCGCTTCGCCTGGCCCGAGTTCGCGAACACCGATGACCCCAAGCCGCCCAGCACCTCGGCGGAAAGACATCCATGATCCCTGCCCTCATCGTCGCCCTCTACCTGGCAGTGGTTCTCTACATCGGCATCTTTGCGTTTCGCAAAGGCACCGGATCGCGCGACGACTACTTCGTCGCCGGCCGTTCGCTCGGTCCCTACGTCTTCCTGCTGGCCATCTTTGGCACCAACATGACCGCGTTCGCCATCCTCGGAAGTTCCGGGTTGGCGTACCAACGGGGCATCGGAGTTTACGGACTGATGGCGTCGGCCTCGGGACTGGTCATTCCCCTGTGCCTCTTCCTCATCGGCACCCGATTGTGGGCCCTCGGAAAGCGCTTCGGACATGTGACCCAGGTTCAGTTCTTCCGGGACCGCTGGGAATGCTCGCACATCGGAACCGTCATCTTTGCCCTCACCGCAGCGATGCTCGTGCCGTACATCATCATCGGGATCATGGGGGGTGGACATACGCTGGAGGCGCTCACGACGGTGACGGGCCCCGACGGGAAGCCGGTCATCGAGGAGGTGCTGCGCAATGGCGTCGCGGTGCGCGAGACCCGGCATTGGGTCAGCTATGAGGTCGGAGGTGCCATCGTCGCCTTGGTGGTCATGAGTTACGTGTTCTTCGGCGGCATGCGCGGCACCGCCTGGGTCAACACCTTCCAAACCCTGCTGTTTCTCGGTTTCGGCGCCATCGCCTTCTTCCTCATCTCACGAAATCTCGGCGGGTTCGACCGAATCATGGCGGAACTCGCCGCCGATCCAAAGACCGCCCCGCTTCTGACCCGCCAGCGGATTCCCCCGCAAGAATTCTTCAGCTACACCCTGATTCCGCTGTCGGCGATCATGTTTCCGCACATCGCCATCATGTGCATGACGGCCGAGCGGATGGCGTCCTTCAAAAAGACCATCATCCTCTATCCCATCTGCATTCTCCTCATCTGGTTGCCCTGCGTCGTGCTGGGAGTGGTCGCCGCCCATCAATTTCCGGGCCTGGGACCGGGAGCCTCCGATGATGTCATTCTTCGGCTGCTGACCGAGAACACGGACGCGGTCCTGGCAGGCGTACTGGGCGCCGCGATCATGGCCTGCGTCATGGCATCCGATTCCCAGATCCTGGCACTCTGCACCATGTTCTCCCAAGACGTGTTCGCGCACTACGGGGGCGCCCGTCGCTTTGGAGAACGAGCCCAGGTCTGGACGGGTCGCCTCTTCGTCATCCTGATCACCGCAGTGGCCTATGTCGTCGGACTCAGGCTGGAGGACAAGGCCGGGATTTTTGAACTGGCGATCCGTTTTGCGTTCTCCGGATTTGCGGCCCTGGCGCCGGTGATGTTGGCGGCGCTGTTTTGGCGGCGCAGCACCAAATGGGGAGCCTTGGCGGCCACCGTGTGGGTGGCGTTGGCGATGGCGGGCACCTGGTGGCTCTACGACGCGAGCGCAACCATCGCACCGAGGCCGGGACAAGCGCCGGTACCCATCTTTCCCGCCCTGGGCGAGTTGTTCCTCAGGAGTCCCAGCAATATCCTGGTTTACGGGTACCTGCCGGTCCTGCCGATGGTCCTGGGTTCGGCTTTCTTCATGATTCTCGGTTCTCTCGTCACCCGCCCGCCGAGCTCCAAGACGCTGGAAAAATACTTCCCTTCGAAACCGGGGGCCGAATCCCGGCCGACGCGTCCCCGCCCCGTTGAGATCGCGGTCGGGGCACAGCAGTCCCGGTAGTCGACCCCACGATTCGGAGCTGCGCCCCCGATTGTGGGCCATGACCCTATCCGATAGACTCAGCGGGTGATCACCCGAAAGGTCCTTATCCTGGGCGCCGGCAGTGCCGGTCTGATGGCGGCCATAACCTTGAAGCGCCGCGTGCCACACCTGGAGGTCACCGTCGTGCGCAGTCCCGACATTGGGGTCATTGGCGTCGGGGAAGGCACCACACCCTCGTTTCCGAGGCACTTCTTCGAATACCTCAAACTCAAGCCCAAGCAATTCTATGAGGTCGCCGAACCCACCTGGAAACTCGGCATCCAGTTTCTTTGGGGCCCCCGCCCGAAATTTCATTTCACCTTCGCGCTCGAACTCGAGCAACGACTGCCCGAACTCCAGCGCAACCACGGATTCTACTATTTCAACGAGGACCGGGATTGGGCGGGACCCGTCTCGGCTTTCATGGCCCACGATCGCGCCTTCCCGCGCAAACCCGACGGCACGCCACTCTTCCACAAGAGCCATGCGTTCCACGTCGAGAACAAGAAACTCGTTCAATGGCTGGAAGGCCTCTGCCGGGTTCACGAGATCGCTTTCATCGACGCCACCGTCACCGCTGAACGTGGCGACGCCGGCATCGCCGCCTTGATCACCGAGACCGGCCAGCGACTGGAAGCGGACCTCTATGTCGATGCATCCGGATTCCGCTCCGAACTGCTCGGACGCGTGCTGAAGGAGCCGTTCAACGGCTACGCCGACGCGCTCTTCTGCGATCGCGCCATCATCGGCGGCTGGCCGCGCACCACCGAACCCATCAAACCCTACACCGTCGCCGAAACCATGGACGCGGGCTGGTGCTGGCAGATCGAGCACGAGAATTGGATCAACCGCGGTTACGTGTACGCATCGGCGTTCTGCACCGACGACGCGGCCCGCGACGAGTTCCTGCGCGCCAATCCCAAGGTCGCCAATGAACCGCGCGTCGTGAAGTTCCGCAGCGGGCGTTACGCGCGCAACTGGGTCGGCAATGTCGTCGGCATCGGCAACTCCGTCGGCTTTGTCGAACCGCTCGAAGCCACCGCGCTGCAAATCATCTGCGTGCAAACCAGCACGCTCGCCGATGCCCTGTTGGACAGTCTTCAAGAGCCCACGCCGACCCTCAAAACCTTGTACAATCATTTCAACGCCCAGGCCTGGGATGATATCCGGGATTTCCTGGCCATCCATTACCGGTTCAACACCCGGCGCGACACGCCCTTCTGGCAGGCCTGCCTCCACGACACCCAACTGCACGGGGCCCAGGCGCTCGTCGATTTCTATCTGGAGAACGGACCCTCCATCGTCGCGGGCGCCCAGTTGCTGCACCCGTCCAATTCCTTTGGCATGGACGGCTATCTCACTCTGCTTACCGGACAAAAAGTCGACCACGGCAAGCGGTACCAACCCAAACCGGCCGAGGACAAATTCTGGAAGGAGCGTTGCACCCGCTGGGAGTCCGACGCACAGCGGGGCCTGGACGTTAAGCAATGCCTGGCGTCGGTCCGGCAATCCGGCATCCAGTGGGCATGAGTGCGACGCTCCAACGGTTCATGGACTGCTGGAGGCCGCAGATCCCTGTCGCGCTGTGCCTCGCGCTGATGACCTGCGGGTGCGGACCCTCCGCATCCGTCCCATCGCCCTCCGCGACCGCGTCGGATCCCCGTCTCCACGGAAGCACCGATTGGTTCGAGGACATCACCGGACGGTCGGGCGTCCAATTCGTGCACGCGACTGGCACGAACTATTTCATGCCTGACCAGATCGGCTCCGGCGTGGTGCTGTTTGATTGCGACCTCGACGACCGACTGGACCTGTTCCTCGTTCAAAACCACCCGTCACCACCGCAAGCCAAACATCAGCTCTACCGACAAAACGCCGACGGCACCTTCCGCAACGCCTCCACTGGTTCCGGCCTGGACCTCGCCACGGCTGGCATGGGAGCCATCGCCGGCGATGTCAATAATGATGGACTCCCCGACCTCGTCTTGACCGAGTACGGCGGCACCCGGTTGTTTCGCAATCAGGGCGACGGCCGTTTCGAGGAAGTGACTCAGGCCGCCGGTATCGACAATCCACGCTGGGCGGCACCCGCCAGTTTCATCGACTTCGATCGCGACGGATGGCTCGACCTGGTGGTCGGCAATTACCTCGACTACGACCCGACCCAAGTCTGTCACGACGTTCATGGCCGTCAGGATTTTTGCGCACCGAAAGTCTTCAATTCCACGGCTTCGAGGATTTGGCGGAATATCACCGGCACACCCGGCGCCCCGCCCCGGTTCGAAGACCGCACCGAGGCCTCAGGACTCGCCAGGGTCCCCGGTGCCGCGCTGGGTTTGGTCTGCGCCGATTTCAACGGCGACCATTGGCCGGACATCTTCTGCGCCGACGACGGCCGCGCCAATCGACTCCTCATCAATCGCAAGGACGGAACGTTCGTCGATGAAGCGGCCCAGCGAGGTCTGGCGCTGAATGCGATGGGACGCACCGCCGCCAACATGGGCGTGGTCTATGCCGACTTCGACCACGACGGTCTCGGCGATCTCTTTGTGACGCACCTCGCCGAGGAATTCCATGCGCTCTATCGACAGGACCAACCTGGTCTCTTCACCGACATCGTCGCCCAGGCGGGATTGCAGCAACAAGCCTGGCGCGGTACCGGATTTGGAGCCGTCCATGCCGATTTCGACGCCGACGGCCACGCCGACCTGGCGTTCGTCAACGGATTAGTCCGGCTCGCGGTTCCCGGACAAAAGCCCGTGGCGGCGGGTGTCGATCCCTGGTGGGGACGGTACGCGCAGCGATCTCAACTATTCGTCAACGAAGGCGGGGCACGCTTTCGCGATGTCTCCCCGTCCCAGCACGTCCTGAGTTCCGAGGCCAGTGTCGGACGCAGCCTCGCGGTCGGTGACCTCAACCGGGACGGGGCCCCCGACCTGGTGATCGGGTCGATCGCCGGACCTTTGCGCCTGCTGCGTAACGTCGCGCCGAGACGCGGAAATTGGATCAGGGTTCGGGCCCTGGAGCCGAACTTCGGTCGACGCGACGCCATCGGCGCCGAAATCCGCGTCAAAGCGGGAGGCCAACTCCGCTGGGCACTGGTCCAACCCGCCACCAGCTACCTCGTCAGCCACGATCCCGCGCTCCACTTCGGCCTCGGTTCGACCGCCGAGATCGATTCCGTCGAGGTCCGTTGGCCGGACGGAAGCGCGGAAACGTTCGCCGGGCGGTCGGCCAATCAGACATTGGTGCTGCTGCACGGCACCGGAACGCCCGTACCGTGATCAGACCTCGGGACAATCTGGATCACGTCTCCGGCCGCACGGTCGCGCGGCCGACTCTCTTCATGCTCTTGGCCAAGTCTCCATTCTTCAACGACCGGGGCGAGTTCCTCAGCGCCTTCGTCCGGCACTACGGATGGTTGCTGCTGGCGGCGCTGCTTCCCCTGTCCTGCAGTCGCCCTCCCGAGATTCCCAACGTGGCGACCGACACCCTGGATCCGGCCCTCGCCACGCGCCTTCGCGAATGCCGCTCCAACCTGGTGGCGGCGCCGAATTCCGCCGAACCCTGGGGACGATTCGCCCAGGTCCTGAACGCGGCCGAGTTTCATTCTGACGCCATTGCGTGCTACCAGCGCGCCGCCTCGATGGATCCAACGTCTCCACGCTGGCCTCACCTCCTGGGCTTGTTGCTGCTGCAGGACCAACCGGACCTGGCGTTGATTCAGATGGAACGCGCGGCGGCACTCGCCGGCTCCACCAACGACGCCCCGCGCCTTCGCCTCGTCCAGGCCCTGGTGGAGCGCGCCCGGTACCCCGAGGCGGAGCGAGAAATCCAGGCGCTGCTTTCCCAACGTCCCGATCATCCCGCCGCGTGTCTGGAGTTGGGCCGGATCCGTCTGGCCCAGGGAAGGGCCGAGGAACTGGCGACGATTCTCGTTCCTTGCCTGACCAATGTCTTCACCGCGCGCCCCGCCCTCCTGCTTCTCAGCCAAGGCCGCGCGCGCGAAGGAAAAGCCGAGGCCGCTGCCGAACTCTCCCGTCGTGCCGCGTCGATGCCCAAGCCCTTTGACTGGCCCGATGCGTTTCTGATGGAGGTGCAGTCGTTGCGGGCCGACCGGACCGGACTGGCGGATCGCGCGAATGCCCTGCTGGCCCAGAAGCGCTTCAGCGAGGCGGATCCGATCATCGCACGCCTGCTGGAACAGAATCCCAACGATCCCGAGGCGCTCCTCCTCGCCGGCCGATCTTCCCTGCTCCAAAGACAATGCGTAGAGGCCGAGTCCCGATTCCGCGAACATCTGGACCGCCAACCCCAATCGCTCAACGGACTGATCCAACTTTCACTCGCCCTGCTTTGCCAACAACGATGGCAAGACGCCTCGCAGATCCTGGAGAAGGCGCTGACGCTCAAGCCCGATTTCGCCCAGGCCCACGCCAATCTCGGATTGGCCCAATCCAGACTCGGCCATGGTGAAGCCGCACTCGCCAGTTACGCCAACGCCGTCCGTTGTCAGCCCGGCGACACGGGTTCCCACGCTGCCATGGCCGAAGAATGCCTCAAACTCGGACGCCTCGACGAAGCACGCACCCACGCGGATGCCGCCCTGCGGATTGATCCCGCCCATGCAAAGGCCAAGGCGATCGACGAACGCCTGCGCCAGAGACGCTGAACGTCGGTGCCCTCGCCTGCCCTGCGGGCACTGGCATCTACCGAAGGACGGAGAGGAGAGGACAGGTCGGCTCAATCAGGCGCATTCCACGTTCATGTACCGTCGGAACCGCCGCCACAAATCCGTCGACATGGGTCAGCCCCATACTCAATTTGCCCCACAGAACCTTGGGTTCCCTTGACCTGCCGCACTGTGAGGGTCGGGTTCGGAAAGGCGCGTTTATGGAAAACCATCGCGGCAGCGAATCGCCTCAACCAAGGGACGAAACGCCGGGTATGGGTGAAACCTCTGCGACGCCCTTGGCGAACCCTGACGCGTATTCCACGCTGGATGTCACGGAGCGGCAGTTGGCGGACCTGTCGACGAAGGAAACCGACCGGCGCTTCGCTCTGTTGGCCAACGCGGCGCCCGTATTGATCTGGACTTCGGGCACCGACAAGCTCTGCGACTTCTTCAACGACCCATGGCTGGCCTTCACCGGGCGGTCGATGGAGCAGGAGCTCGGAAATGGATGGACGGACGGAGTGCATCCCGAGGACATCGATCGTTGCCTGCAGACGTATGTCCGTCACTTCGAGGCCCGCCTTCCTTTCCGAATCGAGTATCGCCTGCGCCGACACGACGGGGTCTACCGCTGGATTCTCGATCACGGGGTTCCGCGCCACCTGCCTGACGGTTCCTTTGCGGGGTATATCGGATCCTGCATCGATGTGACGGAGCAGCGACTCGCCCACGAAAAGGCGCAGGCCTCCGCCCAGTCTGCCGAACAATTAAAGTCCATCCTCGAAGAACTGACCGCACAACAGCGGACCATTCTCAACAGCTCGCCGCTCGGCATCGGGCTGGTGCGCCATCGCCGAGTGGTTTGGACCAATCCCGCTCACCAGACGCTGCTCGGGTATGGCGAAGAGGAGTCCCGAGGTTTGTCGACAAAGGCCCTCTATGCCGTTGACGGTGATTACGAACAATTGGGAATTGAGGTCTATGAAACGCTGAGGCGCGGCGAACCCTTCACCAGCCAGGTCCGGCTAAGGAAGAAGAACGGAGAGGCCTTCTGGTGTCAGATCACCGGCAAGGCCGTCAATCCGGCAGACCCGGATGGTGGTTCGATCTGGTTGCTGAAAGATGTCGACGAGATTCGGCGGGCTGACGCGCAGTTCCGGCTCCAGAGCGAGATGCTGGTCCACATGGGAGAAGGAGTGGTGCTGGTGAGTGAACGGGACGGCACAATCCTTTACACCAACGCGAAGTTCGACCGGATGTTGGGATATGCCGCAGGAGAACTCGTTGGCCAACCCGTCTCCATCGTCAACACCCCGGGCGAGCTGTCCCGCGAGGAAATGGCGTCCCGGATCTTCGCCGAACTTCAAAAGAACGGATGCTGGGACGGTGACATCGCCAACCAACGAAAGGATGGAACCTCCATCCTTTGTCACGCGTCCGTGTCCCGCTTCAGGCACTCGGAACATGGAGACGTCTGGATGTCGGCCCATACCGACATCACCCAGGCGAAGGCGATGGAACGAGCGCTCCGTGAGGCCAAGGAGCGCTACGACGACCTCGTCCGCCATATCCCCTCCGGTGTTCAATTGGTCCGACTCCACCCGGACGGCACCTATGGTTTCGATTTCGTTAGCCCCCGAACGGCCCAACTGATCGGGATCGAGCTCGATGAACTGTACAAGGATGCGACGCTCTGGTTACGCCACGCCTGGCCGGAAGACGCGGCGAAGGCCGCCGAAGAGACCCGTCGCTGCATCGCCTCCCACCAACCCTATAAATGGGAAGGTCGCTTCAACGTGGCGGAACAGACCCGGTGGCTGCGTTTCGTGGGTCACCCGAGAGCGCAGGCCGACGGTGATGTGCTGTGGGACGCGGTGGTCACCGATATCACGGAACAGAAGGCCCTGGAGGCCGCGCAGCGTGAGTCCCAAAAAATGACCGCGATCGGTCACCTCGCCGGCGGCATGGCGCATGAGTTCAACAACATCCTCGCCGCCATGCTGATCAATATCGGCCTGGCCCAGGAGGATGATTCTCCCGCAAGTCTGGCGGAAACGCTGGCGGAACTGCAAAAGAGCTGCGTTCGTGCCGGCGGTTTGATCAAACAACTCCTGGCGTTCAGCCAGAAGTCCGCCTTGCACTCCCAACGCATCGAGCTGAATGAATTCCTGGCCCGACAGATGCCGCTCCTTCAAAGATCCGTGGGGGATCGCGTTCGAGTGGAATGGGTGGGATCCAAATACCCGCTCTGGATCATGGGCGATCTCCTTCTGCTCGAACAGGTGCTACGGAATCTATGCGAAAACGCCGGGGAGGCGATGCAGGCCCGCGGCCTGGTTCGCTTGGGCATTGAGGCTATCGACCTGAAACCTGACCCATCTTCAACGCCTCCCGGGACGCGAACGGGTCGTTTTGCCTGCCTATCGGTGGCGGACCACGGGTGCGGGATGGACAGCAGGACCCGAGGACACCTCTTCGAGCCCTTCTTTACCACCAAGGAAGTCGGGCAAGGCACGGGTTTGGGCTTGGCCACTGTCCAGGGAATCGTCCACCAACACCGGGGGTGGATCGAGGTGGAGAGCGAACTCGGACGCGGCAGTTGCTTTCGCGTGTACCTTCCCGTGGATGAGGGGATCGACCGACCTTCGGGCGTGCGATCGACAGAAGCCTCACCGTTGGGTGGCTCGGCCACGATTCTCGTCGCTGAGGACGACCCCACCTTGCGAAGGGTGATTTTCCTGCTTCTGAACCGAGCCGGCTATCGCGTGCTTGCCGCATCGGACGCGGCCAGCGCGCAGGAATTTTGGGAGACCCATGGCAACGACATCGCCCTGGTCCTGACCGATGTCGTGATGCCGGGAACGGAGTCGGGCATTCAACTTGCGCAACGCTTCATGAAACAGCGCCCCGACCTGAAGGTGATCCTTACCAGCGGCTACAAAACACTCGTGAATGCCCGGATGGAAGAGGCCAGCGACAAAGTTGTCTACCTGGCGAAACCAGTGACTTCTGAAGTGCTGCTGCGAACCGTCCAGGAAGCTCTAAATCCTGTCTGGTAGGTCTCCCCGGCGCGGCGAATCCCAGTCCGTCGACGACGCCGAACGCTCCAGCATCCCGCAAGTTGGACGGGCGCACAAAAGAACGGGCCGGACTTTCGTCCGGCCCGTGGGAGTCAAATTCCGCGGGGCGTGCGTCGCCTCCGGTTCGCCTACTGCTTCAGGCGACCGAAGAGCATCTGCGCCGTCGGAGTGAAGGTGTAGGGCGAGGTCGCACCCGCCACGTCCTGCCACGGTCCGGTCACGGCCGGCGCGGCTTGGAGCGTGCCGCCACCGGTCCACGTGATGGTGATGGAGCCATTGGCGTTCGCCTTGATGCTGGAGAAGTTCGGCTTGTCAGCAGACGGCAAGGTGTCCGGACCCGCGGCGAAACTGGCAGCCACCTGCTCGGGCGACATGGCGCCCGTGTAGATACGGAACTCGTTGTATTTCCCGGCCCAGAAGGGATCGACGAACTGCGACCGGCCGAGCCAGACGTTGACGTCCCGATTCGCCATGTCGGACAGCGGCTTCGACGCCGTGCCCGGCTTGGTGGCCACCAGGGTGCCGTTGGTGTAGATGCGGGTCAGGTTCGCCGAGTAGCTGTATGTGATGGCGATGTGGATTTGCTCTCCGACCGGAATCGATCCCGGCAGGATCGGCGCCGTGGTGACCCCGCCGCCCGGGAAGTTCACCTCGAACCGCGGGATGCCGTCGCCCGACTTCGAGGTCAGGAACAGTCCATCCACCTCGGCTCCGCCATCGGAGACGTCTTCGCCACCCGTGCTGGTGCCGAAGTCAAAAATGCGGCTCCAGGAGCCGCCGCCGGCGTAGTTGATCCACATTTCGAAGGTCGCACTGTTGCCCAGTGCGGTAACGAGGCCGTTGGGCAGATCGACGTAGGTGCCATCCGTTCCGTCCAACGTCAGGTTGCCACCGCCCCAAGTGGCACCGCCGATGGCGGTACCGTTCTTGCCGCTGACGGAATCGGTCACCTCGGTGCCCGAAGTGGCGTTGAAGCTGTAGCGGTGCTTGAGCGCCAACGTCTCGCTGGCCACCGTGAGTCGTGCGGCATTGCTGGTCACCTTGACCGGAGTTCCGTTGACACTGTTGGAAACTTCGACCGTGAAGCTCGCGCCGTTGTCGGCCGCGGTAGCGCTGGCGATGGAGTAGGAACTGTTGGTGGCACCCGTGATCGGGGCCCCGTTGCGCAACCATTGGTAGGTGATCGGGGTCGAACCACGCGCTGCCACACTGAAGGTCGCGGAGAGATCCGCCAAGGTGGACGCGTCGACCGGCTGACTCGCGATGGTGACCGCGAAGTCGTGGTCGTTCAGTTGGTCCGGTCCGGCAAGATAATTGCCGAGCACTTCACCCGGTGTCAGGGCGGAGTTGTAGAACCGCACCTCATCATACTCACCCTGCGTGTTTTGGTCCGCGGTCCAGTTGGAGCGACCCAACCAGACGTTGACGTCGTTCAAGTCACTGATCGGATCGTCCACCACGACGCCGCCGATGCGGGTGCCGTTCTCATAGAGATCGATGCTGCCCGTCTTCTCGTTCCAGGTGGCCACCACATGAACGTCGGTATTGAACGTCCGCGTGGGGAGATCGCTGGTGACGGTGCCCCCGCCCGCGGGATCCTCATTGCGATGCTCCAACCGGCGCGTATTGACGTCGTCGCCGATCTGGGCCGAGTACTCGAGGTAATCGAGGCCCTCACCACCGCCGCCGGGTGCCAGAATCTCGCCATCCCCGTTGTCCGAATTGGCGCTCGACCCAAAGTCGAAGATGCGCGACCAGGTTCGGGCGCCGGTGAGCTTGACCCAGGTTTCGAAGCTGAATTCGCCGGGCCCGCCCTTGTTGGTGCTGTTCACCGAGATCAGCCCATTGGGCAGGTCGCCGTAGGCGAATTCCGAGGACGAACCTCCGGGCAACACCAACCGACTGCCCGAGAAGGAACCGCCGCTGCCCATGACTTTGCCGTGAGCGGTCCCAATGGAATCCTTGAACTCGGTGCCCTCGGGACTTTCGCCAGCGGTTTCGCTGAAGGAGTAGCGATGAGTGGGGCCGCCCACCAATCGCTCCTGCTGCACCGGACCCGGCGCCGGTGGTTGTTCCGGATCGATGAACGCCGCTTTCTCCAGGTTGTAATTGGCGGCCACCTGTTCACCACTCAGCACTCCATCGTGAACACGCACGCGGGCGATCGCCCCGGTGAACCGCAGGCCGGTGGTCACCGTGGTGCCGTCCGCTTCCATCTGGGCCCCGATATTGATCGAGGTGTCAGGGTGAGTATTGATCGCGCCCAGCGGCAGGACCTCGCCGTTGGCCAACTTCCCGTCGATGTACACCTTGGTCACGTTCTGATCCAACGTGTAGACCAGGTGATGCCATTTGTTGGGCTCGGGATTTCCGCCATCGCTATTCCACCCCAGATCCGGAAAATCCCATTGACCCAAAGCGCCCCAGCGAAAATCGGAGCCGTAGTTGAAGGACATGTTGCTGCCCGCGCCACCTCCGCGCTTGCCCCACGATACCAGTGTCTCTTCCGAGGCCACCGCTGGATTGAGGGCCCAGACTTCGATCGACCGGGTCGGATTCTCTCCCACCAGACCGGCCGGCGCGAACACCACGTTGCCACCGACGGCGTCGACACTTTGAAGGAAATCATTCCCGTCGAACTGCATGCCCTTGGTGCCACCGACCGTGGCGACCGCGGGCGACTGGTCGGAGCCACCACGGGCTTCAAAGAAGCCTCCCAGGGTTCCGTTGTTCTGGATGCTGGCAACCGGCCCCAAGGCAAGCTGAGTGGCATCGACATCGACCAGGAGATCTCCGGCCTTCTGCACTTGGGCGTGCGCGGTCGTGGCGATCAACCCGGCGGCCATCAAGCCGGCGCGAATCATGGCGCGCGCCCGGGCTTGGTCTTGCGGGTATTGGAAGTGACTGCGGTTCATTGCGTCTTGGACTGTTTGGACCGTTTGTCTTCGGTTCTAAAAACACCCATAGCACAGTGGTGAGACCGCCCCCTTGTGAGGGACGGACAGGCATGGGAACTCCGGCAGGCTGCCGCCACCGACGCTGCAAGGTCAATCGCGAAGAACGGCCGACGGCGGTTGTTCAACGGCGTCCGCGCCTGCGGAAAGCCCGCGGATCGCCGGGTGCCCGGCCACCCACCTAGCGACGTGAAGGACCGCCCGGGGGCTTCGGCAAACGAGGCGATGGACTTGGATCCGGCGGTTCGCCCGTCCCCTCGGCTTCCAACTCAGCCCGCAAGGCCCGAAAGCGGTCCAGAAACGCTGTCCGCCGCAGAAACACGGCGCAGGTCACCGCGAGCAACGCGATGCTGACGACGCTCACCCAGGCCGGATGGATCGGCGTCGCCTCCAGAAAATTCACCGCGTCATCCCGAATCTTCACGCCACCCAGAACGAGAATCGGCAGGACCGCCCAGGCAATGATCTGGGTGAACAGGGCGGCAAGGACGATCCCCCAAGCGACCGCCGTGGCATTCGAAAACTTGGAGAACGGAACGCAAAGCATGGCGATCCAGGTCACGCCCAGCACAGCCAGCACTCCCGCGGCATAGACCAGCGACAACCCGGCCCCGCCGATCTCTCCCTCGAAGTGCACATGGGGGGCTCCCAGAAACCAGAAGGGCTGAATACCGTGCAATCGGCCACCAAAGGCCCAAACCACGACGGCGTGACCCATCTCGTGGATGACCCCGGAAAGGACGGGCCCCAAAATGACGGCAGGCAGAACGATAGCCATGACCCGGCGCCGACGGTTCACTGGCATGTCTTGTCCCGCGACGCCGCGCCGAGAACAAGGCGAAAACCGCAGACGAACGCTTTAGCCTTCGCCTCCCGAACCTCACCGCACCCGTTCGATAGCCCCAATCGGGTGGGTATCCATCGGATTCGGGTGAATTCCCCGAATCCGCCGGGGATCGTACAAATGGAAGCCCACCTCAAACCACAGAGGTATCACCGGGACCTCGTCTCGCACCATCAACGTCTCGGCGTCCCTCAGCAGCCGAGCCCTCCGCTCCTCATCCGGTTCAGCCATCGCTTCCCGCAACCATTGGTCATAGCGCCCATTCGACCAGCCGGTGCGGTTGTTGCCGCTCCCGGTCATGAAGAGATCCAAAAACGTGTTGGGATCGTTGTAGTCCCCAATCCAACTCGACCGGCTCACGTCGTATTCGAGGTTGCGTTGCGCCACGAGGAAGACCTTCTTCTCCATCCGCCGAAGTTCCACGCGAATGCCCAGGGCCTCCTCCCACATCGCTTTCAATTCCACCCCGGTGCGCTCCGTGATTCGCGCCGGTCCTCCGGCGGCGCTGTCGATCAGCAGATCCATCACCGGAAACCCCCTGCCGTCCGGAAATCCCGCCTCGCGAAGCAGTCCCCGAGCCGCTTCCACATCGTACCGCTGACCTTCGCCACGACGATACCGGGCGGTCACCGTGGGCACCATGTGATCGGCAGGTTCCTCACCCGACGCCGTAATGCGTTGGGTCAGCCGCCGTTTGTCGGTCGCCAACGCCAGCGCCCTTCGCACCCGCGGATCCGAATACGGGACCCGCGTGGTGTTGATGCGAAGAAAGTACGTCCCCAGTATGGGAAACGTGTGATAGTCCGGTCGCTTTCGCAGCTCCGGCATCAATTCGGTCGGAACCATCGGCTTGTCCCAGATGATGTCCGCCTGGCCCGCCAGATAGAGATTCATCACGGTATTCGGCGCGGTCAGAGACAGCAAATCCACCACGGCGCTGCGGGTGTTCGCCGCGTCCCAGTAATGGGGATTCCGCCGCAATCGCACGCGGTCGTTCAGACGCCAGAACTCCAATTGATACGGTCCACTGGTGGGCACGGACTCCTGGATCACCCACCGATCCCCGTATCGTTCTACCGCCTGCCTCGGCACCACGGCGAGGGTTTGGAAGGCGCACAAATCAAGGAAGTACGCGCAGGGATTCTCCAGTTCCACCCGCAGGCGTATGGGGGATTCTGCCTGCAGCCCCACCTGATCGAACGCACGAGCGCGTCCCAGATGAAAGGCTTCCGCACCCCGAATAGGAAAAAGCAGATTGGCGTACTGGCAGGCATTGGTCGGTTCCAAGGCCCGCCGCCAGGAGTAAACCACATCCGTCGCGTCGATCCGCTCCCCCGTCGACCACGCCGCGTTGGTGCGCAAATGAAACGTGTACACCCGGCCGTCCGGCGCGATCTCCCATCGTTCCGCCAATCCAGGGGAAGCGGCCCCTGTGCGGGGATCGGGTCGGGTCAACCCCTCGAACAACGGAAGCACCGCGCGCAATTCCTCGATCCCCGTCACCATGATCGGATCCAGGGAACTCGGTTCCGCGCCATTCAGAATGGTCAGATCGGCGGGAGGCGTCGGGTGGCATCCCATCGAGCCCACGAAAAGGCACAGGGCCAGCTTCCAGGGAAGCCAGGGGAAGTTCTTGGATTTCTCCCTCACCTGCATGGTTCGAAGGAGAACGGCCCGTTGGGCCTATCCTCCGAATCCGCAGCCGGGCGACGCGAGGATCCAGCCTTCCCGGCGCCACGATTCATGGGCGGCCACCGCGAGAATGACCTCGCACATTGCGACCATGAACCGAACAGCGGCCAAGCCGTGACGGACCGCGACGTGAACTCACGGCGCAGCACTGGGTCGTCTTCATTCCTGCCGATCCGGCCGAGCCAGGTTGTTCGGGCCGGTTCAAGGAGCAGGACGCGGCAGAGGATCGCCGACCGCGTTAATTGTTGGTCGGAGCCGTCGGGTTGACGACGGTGGTGGTGGTCGCCAGCGGCGTGGTGGCGGCATTGCTATTGCTGGTCACCAACGACTGGAGCGGCGCTGGATTGACCGGTGCCGGAGCGGGGGTGGTCGCGGCAGGGGTGGAACGAGCCTTCTCTTCCAGGGCCTGGGTCACCGCGAGTCCCTTGGACCGCGCCTGTCCCGAGATCAGCACCGAAAGGACCAAGGACAGCCCGAGAAACACACCCACGGTGTACTTGGTGATCCGGGTCAGGACGTTGCCCGAACCCGCACCGAGCAGCATTTCGCTCATGCCAGCCCCGAACGCCATGCCCACGCCGGCTTCCTTCTTGGGAAGCTGGACGAGGACCAGCAGGATCAGAAAAGCCGAGGTCAACATCAACACGAACGTGAGAAAGGCGATCAGGATCGTCATATGCGCGAATGAAAAAGGATAGGGAGGAACCCTCGAATGAACTCAGTGACTAGATTGAATTGCGGATGATATCAGCAAAACTGCGCGCCTCCAAGGCGGCTCCACCCACCAGCGCGCCGTCCACATCCGGCATGCCCATGAGCTCGCGGGCGTTGGAAGGCTTCACGCTGCCGCCATACTGGATGCGCACCCGGCGCGCCGTGGCGTCGTCGAACATTTCGACCAGCACCTTGCGGATGAAGGCATGCACATCCTGGGCCTGCTGCGAACTGGCGGTCTTTCCTGTGCCGATGGCCCAGACCGGTTCGTACGCGACGATGGTCTCCTCGATCTGCTCGCGGGTGAGCCCGGCCAGACTTCCCCGCACCTGCGTCCCGATCACCTTCTCGGTGATTCCCCCTTCGCGCTCGGAGAGTGTTTCGCCGACGCACACGATCGGCTTCAGGGCGGAGGCATGCGCTGCCGCGGCCTTCTTGGCGATGAGTTCGTCCGACTCCTTCTGATACTGGCGCCGCTCGGAGTGGCCCAGGATCACGTAGCGAACCGAGAACTCCTTAAGCATCGTGGCGGCGATCTCGCCGGTGAACGCACCCGGCCCGTTCTCGCTCATGTTCTGCGCCCCCAGGCGCACGTTGGAATTCAGAAGAGCTTTGGAGACGGATTCCAAGGCGGTGAAGGGCGGCGCCACGACGATGTCGACTTCCTTCACGCTGGCGACCTCGCGCTTGATCCCATTCACGAGATCCAACGCTTCGGCCACGGTTTTGTTCATCTTCCAATTGCCGGCGATGATGAGTTTTCGGTCCTTGACCATAGTGATTCCAGGGTGGGGCTGCGAAATTTCGGGGTGTTGAGAACGTGGTGATACCGGTCCGCCGTCATTTGTCCTTCAGGGCCGCGACGCCGGGCAGGACTTTTCCTTCGAGGAACTCGAGGCTGGCTCCGCCTCCGGTGCTCATGAACGTCACCTGGTTGCCCAATTTGGCCTTGTTGATCGCCTTCACGCTGTCGCCGCCGCCGATGATCGATTTGGACCCGTGCTTCTGGGTCGCCTCGGCCACCGCGCGGGCCACCGCAAACGTGCCTTCGGCAAATCGCGGATCCTCGAAAATCCCCATTGGCCCGTTCCACAGCACCGTCTTGGCTCCCGCCAAAACCTCCGCATACGCCTTCACTGTGGCGGGACCGATATCCACGCCTTCCTCGGTGTCGGGGATGTTGTCCCCCACATTCACCCGCGGCTGGGTTAAGTCCATCTTGGGACGGCCCTTCTTGTCCTTCTTCCCACTGTCCACTGGCGTGGCCACGATGTTGTCGACGGGGAGCAGGAACTTGATGCCCCTCTCCTTGGCCTTGGCCAGCGCCTTCAGTGCGATGTCGGTCTTGTCCTTTTCAACCAGGGACAACCCAACCTTGGCGCCTTGGGCAAGCTTGAACGTGTAGGCCATGGCACCCCCGATGAGAATGGCGTCGGCTTTCTCGATCAACCGGTCGATCACCTTGATTTTGTCAGAAACCTTGGCACCGCCCAGAATCACCACAAACGGACGCGCCGGTTGCTCGAGTTCATCGCCGAGGAACTGCAGTTCGCGCGCGATGAGCAGGCCCGAGGCCGCGACGCCGCCGCGCTTGGCCACGATACGGGCCACTCCCTCGGTCGAGGCATGGGCCCGGTGCGCGGTGCCGAAGGCGTCGTTGACGTACACGTCGACCACCGCCGCCAACTGCTCGCCGAAGGCGGGGTCATTGGCCTCTTCGCCCGCGTGAAAGCGAACATTTTCCAGCAGCACCACATCGCCCGATTGCATGGCGCCGACCGCCGAGGCGACCTCAGGACCCACGCAGGCCGGGACGAAGCGGACGGGTTTGTTGAGCAATTCGCCCAATCGCACCGCGACCGGGGCGAGCGACATGCTGGGCACGACCTGGCCGTCCGGCCGGCCCAAGTGGGAAGCCAGAATCACCTTGGCTCCCTTGGAAATCAGCAGATTCAACGTGGGCAGGGTCTCCCGGATGCGCGTTTCATCCGTGATCACCATGCGACCGTCCTTCTCCTCGAGCGGGACATTGAAATCCACTCGAACGAATACCCGCTTACCGCGAACGTCCAGGTCGTTGACCGTAATCTTAGCCATAGTCCTTAATGTCTTAAGGGGCGGCGAGCATACGGTACGACCGGGGTCAGTCAAAGGCATTCAAGGGGTGAGAAAGGTCCCCTAACACCCCCAATTCGATCGTTTCACCCACCCAAACCTTTCTTCAGATTCGGTGTTCCTTACAGAACCGTGACATTTCACCCGTAGTCCGGTCGTATCATTGGTGCGCAAATCCGCCATGCCCCAACCCATCCGCCATTGAACACGGTACCGATCCCGAGCGTCGAAAACCAAATCCACCCATGCCTTCCACCCGGATTCGAGCCCTGAACACGGCGCTACTCGGGGCCTCGTTGGCTGTCGCCTTGGGCGCCTGCTCAGCGCGCCGTTACGGGGCCGCTGCCGACCGGGAAGTCGCCCGCTTGATCACCACACGGGGCGAGCGCGTGCCCAACATGGACCGGCATTTCTCGATCGAGACCAATGCCCCGCCCGACCTCGGCGCCTTGCCGCGGGCGGATGCCCCGCCGGAATTCCTCGGCAACCAGGGCGAAATCGAGCGCGATGCCGTTCTCCTCCCTCTCATTCCCGCTCTCACGCTGGCGATTCAACACAGCCGGGACTACCAGGCTCGAAAAGAAACCCTCTATCTCACCGCGCTCGATGTCACCCTGGTCCGCCACCGGCATCAGCCGAATTTCTTCGGCACCGGACGAGGCGACTACCAGGTCACCACCGAGGAGGTCCGCGTCGGCATCGATGCCATCACCGGGCAGCCCACCACCGTGCTCACTGCCGACGCCATCTTGATCGAAGAACAACGCGTCTCCGGCTCGGCCACCGTCGGCGTCAACTGGTTGTTGGCTACCGGGGCCCGACTGGGGGTCGCTTTCACCACGGATTTCCTCCGCTACCTCACCGGCGATCCGCGCACTTTCTCCCAATCGCAAGTCGCCGCCCAACTCACCCAACCGCTCCTTCAGGGCGCCGGTAAACTGGCCGCCATGGAAGACCTGACCCAGGCGGAGCGCAGCCTGCTCTACGGACTTCGCGACTTCACCCAGTACCGGAAGGAATTCGCCGTCGAGATCGCCTCGGCCTACTACGGCATCCTCCAGAACCGCGACGCCGCCCGCAACGCCTGGGCCGATCTGCAACGGTCCCGGCAGAATGCGGAACGTGAAAAGGCCTTCGCCGAAGAAGGCCTGCGTCCCATGGCAGCTGTCGACCAACTCCAGCAGAATGTCCTCACCTCCGAGACCCGCTGGATCGAGACCGTCCGCGCCTACCGCGAAGCCCTGGATCGTTTCAAGATCCGCATCGGGCTGCCCATTGCCACTCGGCTCGTGCTCGATGACCGGGAACTCTCCGCCCTCGCCGTCACGGAACCCGGACTCTCCCTCGACGACGCCCTGTCCGTCGCGGTGCAGACCCGACTCGATCTCCAATCCCGTAAGGAACAGGTCGAGGACGCCGAACGTCGTATCAAGATCGCGGCGAATCAGCTGCTTCCCAAAGTCGACCTCGTGGCGGCAGGGTCGGTCTCCGGCACCGCCAATTCCGGTTTTGCCACGCCGGACTTCGAACGCTACCGGTGGAACGCCGGCCTTGACGTCGACCTTCCGTTCGATCGCAAAGCCGAGCGCAATAGCTATCGATCCGCCATCATCGCCCGGAACCGGGCTTCCCGCGAATGGGACCTCGCCGTTGACGAAATCCGCCTGCAGATCGCCAACGACGCCCGCGAACTGGAACAGGCCCGGCGCAATTACGAGAATGCCGAGGTCAGCGTGAAACTCGGTGAACGCCGGGTCGAGGAACAGACCCTCCGCGCCGAATTGGGCCGTGGCACCACCCGCGACCTGCTGGATGCTCAGGACGACCTGCTGACCGCCCGCAACCAGCGCACCAGCGCGCTGGTCAGTCACAACCTCGCCCGCCTGCGCTTCTGGCGGGACATGGGCATTCTCTATCTCAAGGACAACGGTCACTGGGACAGCCTGGATGCTTCGGTCCGCCAAGTGCGCCCGCTCGACCCCGTTCCCACCACCGATCCCGCCAGCCCCAACGCCACCCACGCCGAACCGGAGATCACTCAATGAACGACGCCGCCCCCCCACCTTCCCCCGAACGCCGTTCCCGTCTCCGCTGGATCATCCTCGCCGTCCTCGCCGTGGCCCTGGCGGGCTGGTGGCTGAGGCGACCCAAGTCCGAGACGCCCGAAACCGGTCTCACCTTCGAGGCGCGCCGCGGACCCCTCGACATCATCGTCACCGAAAGCGGCAGTCTCGAAGCGGTCGAATCCCAGGAAGTCCGCTCCGAAGTCAAAGGGTGGGAAGGCCGCAAGATCCTCAGCATCGTCGAGGAAGGCTACCTCATCACCGACGACGACGTGCGCACCAACAAGATCCTCATCGAACTGGACTCGTCCGAAATCAAACAACGCGTCGTCACCCAGGAAATCGAGTTCGAGAGCAAGCAAGCCGCCCTCACCGAGGCCCAGCAAGGCTTTGCCATTCAACTCAATCAAAACGTCACGGACCTCAAAGCCGCGGAACAGAAGGCCCGCTTTGCCCGCCTGGACGCCGAGAAATACCTGGGCGGCCAGGTGGCCGACGAGTTGGTGAAGAAACTCAAGCTCGCCGAGATCGAGGCCGAGGCCACCCGCGATGAACCCGTGGCGCCACCCCCCAGTCCCGGGGCCGAGTCGCTCAATCCCAACTCCAACGCCGGCAGTGCAAACGTCCCCGCCTCTTCCGCCGCGGCGGATGCCGCCCGCGTCCTCACCTTGGTCGCGCCGCCCGGCGGCGGCGCCGTTCCCGGCACGATAATGCCGGCCAACGCCCCGACGCCCTCCCCGGCGCCAGCCGAGACCGATCCCGCGGACGCCCCCCTCCAGCTTCCCAAGGTCAGCCTGGCGTCATTGGTCGACTTCAGCGCCTACGCCAAGGTCGAATTGCTCGGCGATGGCGAAGGCCAACAGAAGCTCCGCGAGGCGCGTGACACGCTGCTTATTGCCGAAAAGGAACGCGCCGCCGCCCAAACCAAACTCGAGGGCACGCAACGCCTGCACGAACGCGGTTTCGTCACCAAGACCGAACTCGACGCCGCCAAACTCGAACTTGAGCAGGTCGTGCTCAAGGTCCAGAAGGCTTCCACTTCCCTCACCCTCTTCACCCGTTACGAATTTGCCAAGCAAGCCGAGGAACTCCTCGGCAAATACGAGGAAGCCCTCCGCAACCTCGCCCGCACCCGCAAGGAAGGAATGTCCAAACTCGCCCAGGCCCGCGCCAAACTGAAGGCCGCCGAGAGCCAGTTCTCGGTCGTGAAAAAGGAACGCGGCGACCTCCAGGAACAACTCGAAAAGTGCACGATGCGAGCCATCAAACCGGGCCTCGTCACCTACGGCGGACAACGCGATGGTTTCTACTACGGCGAGGAGCGCATCCGCGTCGGTGCCACCGTGCGCGAACGCCAACCCATCATCACCATCCCCGACCTCACTAAAATGGCGGTCGAAGTGAAGGTCCACGAAGCCCAGGTCAAACGGGTCAAGAAGACCATGAAGGCCCGGATCCGCGTCGACGCCTTCCCCGAACGCCAACTGACCGGCGAAGTCGTCAAGGTCGGCGTGCTGCCCGACGCCGAAAACCGCTGGATGAATCCCGACCTCAAGGTCTACAGCACCAAGGTTCACATCGATGGCGCCCACGACTGGCTCAAGCCCGGCATGACCGCCAAGGTCGAGATCCAGGTGGATCGCCTGGAGGATGTCGTCTTCGTGCCCATCCAAGCCGTCGCTCCCGGCGAAAAGGAGCAGGCCTGCAACGTCCTTCGCGGTGGCAAGGTCGAACGCCGAGTCGTCCAGGTGGGCGATTACAACGACGAATTCATCCAGATCAAGGAAGGCCTCCAACCCGGGGATATCGTCCTCCTCCGGCGCCCTGATGAACCCGAAAACCGGGGTGCCGGCGCACCCGCCGCCCCTGAGTCCGCCAAACCCGCCACCCCCACTCCGACAGCGGCAGCCACCCCCGGCGCCAAGGCCTGATCTCGTGAATTACGTCCTCGCCGTCGACGAATTGCGGAAGACGTACCGCATGGGTCCCGTCACCGTGGAGGCCCTGCGGGGCGTGTCCTTCGGCATCGAGCCTGGGGAATTCATCAGCATCATGGGGCCGTCCGGTTGCGGGAAGTCCACCCTCCTCAGCCTGCTCGGCTGCCTGGATCGCCCCACCACCGGCCGGTACTTCCTCGGGGGCGACGATGTCTCGCAACTCGACGACGACACGCTCTCCGACATTCGCGGCACCCGCATCGGGTTCGTCTTCCAGTCCTATAACCTGGTTCAGCAGCTCTCTGTGGTGGAGAACATCGAAGTCCCGTTGTTCTACCAGGGCATCTCCGAAGCGGAATGCCGCACCCGCGCCGAGGACCTCGCTCGTCGCGTCGGCCTCGGACATCGGCTGGAACATAAACCGTTCGAATTGTCGGGCGGCCAACAGCAGCGGGTGGCCATTGCCCGCGCCCTGGTCAACGAACCCCTCCTGATTCTCGCCGACGAGCCCACCGGCAATCTGGACAGCAAATCCGGCGTCGAAATCCTCGAGATCTTCGATGCCCTTCACGGTCAGGGCAAAACCGTCGTCCTGGTCACCCACGACGACAAAGTCGCCGAACGCGCCAATCGGGTCATCCGCCTCAAGGACGGCGTGGTGGAAAGCGATCTGCGCAAGACACGATGAATGGTCCTGCCATGAATGCGCCCGCCGCCGCCGCCACCGCCACCGCCACGCTCCACACCGGATCTCTGCGCCCCCGGGCGCGCTCGCATCGATTGGGAATCGGCCATTGGCGGCGCGTGCTGCGCCTTGGCATCAAGAGTCTGTGGGCCCACCGGCTGCGTTCCCTGCTGACCGTGCTCGGCATTGTCTTCGGCGTTTGTTCCGTCATCGCCATGCTGGCTATCGGCGAAGGCGCCAGTTACGAGGCCCAGGAACAACTGAAGAGTCTCGGCAGCCAGAACATCATCCTGCGCAGTATCAAGCCGGCCGAGGACCAAAAGGTCTCCGAATCCGGTTCCCGCCAGAATTACACGCTCACCTACGGGCTGAAGGAGGTCGATGTCCGCCGCATCCGCTCCACCGTGCCGGGCATCGAGGCGGTGGTGCCCGGACGCATCATCCGCGACTTCGCCTGGAACGTCCGCTACCGGGTCGATTGCGAAATCGTCGGCACGGTCTCCTGGTATCCCGAAATGCGGAACCATCCGGTGATGAAAGGCCGGTTCTTCACCGACCGCGAGTACGACGGCAAAGAGAACGTCTGCGTGATCGGCGCTGAGATGGTCGAGCGTCTCTTTCCCTTCGAACAAGCCCTGGGCGGCTCGGTGCGCGTCGGCCGTTCCTATTTCAAAGTCGTCGGCGTCATGGCGCCCCGGCCGCGGCTGCCTGCCACCGCCGGCGGCGGCGACAACTCGGCCACCACCGTGCACCGCATGTTCATCCCCTTGTCCACCGCCCGCACGCACTACGGCGAAATCCTCTTCAAACGTCGCAGCGGCAGCTTTGAATCCGAACGCGTCGAACTGCACGAGGTGACCGTGAAAGTCGATGAACTGGATCGCGTGCGGACCGTCGCCGCCGCGATCGAAGACATTCTCAAGTTCGACCGCAAAAAGAAGGATTACGACATGCTAGTGCCGTTGGAACTGTTGAAGCGCGCGGAGGAGACACGCCGTCTGTTCAATATCGTGCTCGGTTCCATCGCCGCCATCTCCCTGCTCGTCGGCGGCATTGGGATTATGAACATCATGCTGGCCACCGTGACGGAGCGCACCCGCGAGATCGGCGTGCGCCGCGCCCTGGGGGCGCGGCGGGCCGATATCATCACCCAATTCGTTGCCGAGGCGACCATGCTGTCCGCGGCCGGCGGTCTGCTCGGGGTCCTACTCGGCGTCTCCATACCCTGGGTGGTCACCGCCACCGCCGGCATGAAAACCATCATCACCTGGTGGTCCCTCGCGCTCTCGTTCGGCATCTCCGCCATCGTCGGCATCGCTTTCGGCCTGTACCCTGCCACCCGCGCGGCCCAAATGGATCCCGTCGAGGCGCTGCGCCACGAATGACCGAGACCCAGCGCGAGATCGTTGCCATCGCCATCTTCGCCCTGACGTACCTGCTCATCAGCGGACGTCGAATCAACACGCTCCGGAGGCGACGACTTGTCGAATACCACTACGGCAGTCGCCGCAGTAGACCGAGGTCGCCTTGATAAGTCCTGCCAAACTCCAGGTAACGGCCATCGGAGGGTAACTTGCCATTGTCATCGATTCCATCGGGCCCAACACCGTACAGCCGGTAGCGGCCCCCATCCCTGCGGTAAATGATCGGTCGCCCCGGCAAGAACGGATCGGCTGGAATCGCGGAAAGGAATCGGGGCATTAGATCCTCGGTGGTGGCAGGCAAGGCGCCAGTTTCGGCCTCGCATTCCCGGAGAGCCAGCTCGACCTGAAGCAACGCCATCTGAGTTTCAACGAAAAGATGCCTAAGGTAGACCGATTCCAATCCGGTAAAGGCCAGCCGTTCCGCAAGTACGCTCGAAACCAGCGTGGGCGCGTCGAAGTTGGGTCGATAGCCCCCCTTGATGAGATCGAGCCATGCGTCATGGTAGGCATCAACGGCCCGCAACGTGCCGCGTTTGCTGAGGGGAAACGTCTTCAGGAAAAGCGCCAGCTTCTCCGTCCATACCTCTTCCGCCATGGCTGGCCCGCCAAAAATTCGTTCGGATTCGAGCATGACATCCATGCGCCAGTTCGAAGCCTTGAACCGCCGGCGAATCTCGAGTCCTGTGGCGTGCTTTTCAGCTTCGAGGACCTGGAAGAAGCCGAAACCCCGGTGGCGAATCTCATCCAACTCCTTCCCCGCATGTCTCGCGGCAACCGAGTCCAGGTGCGGGATCACGTTAGCCAAACGGGCAGTGCCGCGGGCGAGAATTATCCATCCGACCATGGTATCGAGAAGCGGTGACCCAACGGCGAGGTCATAGCCCATCCGAATCAAGCGCAAGTCGCCGTCGCAGGCGTCTTCCCATCTTCCTTCGGCTTCGGCGAGCTGGGTCTCGATAACCAGGAGTTCCGACAGTCGCCCGAGACCGGCCAGGTTCGTGTTGATACCCGACCCGTCCTGGGGCAATCGATAGCACGGATAGTCGTAACCGATCTTTGCCACCACGAGCGCGGTCTTGTTCCTGGAAAGCGCGTGTCGCAACAGGTCTGCCGGATTCGCCGGGGCGACTTTCGTGCGGGCCTCCTCGATGGACTCCGCATCCAGGACGCTCGTCGCCGCCAAATAGAATGTCATGGCGTTGGGACCCCGGCCGACTTCGGTTCGGGACGGAGGAAGCGGAGGCGGGGGAAGGTTCAACCACAACCACCAGAGGAAAAGAGAAAGGCATGGCACGGACACTATGGCCGTCACAAGGAGGCCCCGAAAAAAAGCGTCGCGTTCCCGCCGCCGCAAAGTCACTTCCTGGTCGACCGCGTCCTGGCGACGGGCCTCGAGTGACCTTAGCTGTCGCGCCAACTGTCCTGCGCCCGCGAATCGCTCTTGAAGATCTCCGGCCAAGCAACTTGCCAGAACTTCCCGAAGCAGCGGATCATTGATTCTTCGCGCCCAGTCGATGGTGATCGGTTGGTCGAAATCCGCCGACGCAAGCTGGTACAGAACCACCCCGAGCGAGTAAATGTCACTTCGGGTCGAAGCAGGTTGACCCGCGAAAATCTCGGGCGCCTGGTAGAGTGCCGTTCCACCCGTGCTTGCGCCGGTGGTGACTTCGAAGGTCGGTCGCGTTGGCCCACTCTCGGGAAGTGGCGGAACGACGATCATTCCAACTCCAAAATCCGTGAGCTGCGCGCGCAAGCTGTTGTCCGGTGCGTGCGAGTCGTGGCGGCCCCCGACGACGATGATATTCGATGGCTTGACATCGCGATGCAGCACGCCGGCTTCGTGCACGGCCTGCAGCGCGTCGGCGATTTGGGCGACCACCTCGAACCGGACAGCGATGGGAACCGAATCAAATCCACCCTGTGCTCGGATCCACGATTTCAGATCCTGCCCATCGGAGAAATCCATGACCAAGTAATAGGGGGCGCTCTCAAGCTGAACCTCTCGAATCCCAACGATGTTCGGGTGTCCTCCAAAGCGTTCGCGCAGCAATTGAAAAACCTTCAGCTCCCTCTTCAGACTTCGAACCCGATCGGCGCGAAAACAGAACTTCAAAACTCCATTCTCCCCCAATTCGCGATGCACGACGTGCCAGACCTCGCCGAAACCTCCCTCCCCGAGTCTGGCCACCAGCCTCCAACGGGTGTCGGGGATGCACTCGCCGACCGCTGGCCGCCAGCCGAGAACGGCCTCGTCATTCGTTCCAGATTCGGGCGCGCCTTTTTCCGACTTCAAAGGCCGACAAAGCGCGGCCTTACCCACTTCCCCCACTTCGCAGACTTCGACCGGTTCATCGAGCCCACTGAGGATGTAACGACCATGACTTAACCAGCTCAAGGTACTTTCCTTGACCGTTTGGTCCCCTTTTAGCACTTGCCTCGCATTGTCGAAAACAGTCCGCGTAAGCAGAATCTGGTCGGCCTGCCCCAGCGACATGAGTCGCGCACACAAATCCACTTGGATTCCAAAAAAGTCGCGACCTTCACCTTCATTCCCGCTTCGCAGCACGATGACTTCTCCGAGATGAATCCCGACCCGGTCTCGCAAGACCATGCCTTCCCGGGGCGGCTCGGCCCGCAATGCCGCCTGCAACCGTAGTCCAAAGCGGACTGCGTCAGAAGGCCGAAGAAACACCAGGAAGAACGAGTCCCCCGCCGAACTGATTTCTTCCGAGTCGTGAGTTTCGCGAAGCACTTCGCGCAGGATCGCGTCATGTCGCCACATCCACTCGACTCCCGGCACATCCCCCAATCGGCGCTTCAACGCCGTCGAACCCACAAGGTCGGTGAAGACCATCGTCAGCAGCGCCGTCCGATGCTTCCGGCGAAACGCCTCGACTCGAGCCCGTTGTTCGTCAGACACCGGTAACTTCACAGTGGCAAAGTAGTGGTCCCTTCAATGACTTAAAGGAAAATCAAGGCACGAGGAGGACGCGACTTGGAATTGGCACCTTTTCGTTCAGGAACGACCACAGCTCAGGGGTTCAATGCTTACGGCGGTGCTTGGCCCGCGCGCTCAACTTTGGTATCTCCGCCATCGTCGGCATCGCTTTTGGCCTGTACCCTGCCACCCGCGCGGCCCAAATGGATCCCGTCGAAGCGCTGCGCCACGAATGACCGAGACCCAGCGCGAGATCGTTGCCATCGCCATCTTCGCCCTGACGTACCTGCTCATCAGCGGGCGTCGACTGAAGATCCTTCCCTTGAACCGACCGGCGGCGGCGCTTCTCGGCACCGTCCTCATGGTGGTCTGCGGCGTCATGACCCCGGAACAGGTTTACCGCGCCGTCGACTACAACACGCTCGTCCTGCTGCTCGGGATGAGCCTGATCTCCGCCTACCTGGACCTTGCCGGATTCTTTGGCTGGACGGCCGACTGGGTCCTGCGCGTCGGCAAGACGCCCGAAAAGCTGTTGTTTTACCTGGTCGTCACCTCGGGAGGACTCTCCGCCCTGTTGGTCAATGACACCGTCTGCCTGATGCTCACACCGTTGGTGGTCAAGGTCGTGGCCCGTGGCCGCTTGCCGCTGCCTCCCTACCTTCTCGCCCTCGCCATGAGCGCGAACATCGGCAGCGTCGCCACCCTGGTCGGCAATCCCCAGAACATGCTCATCGGGCAAATGTCCGGACTGCCCTTCGCCCAGTTCGCCCTCTCCCTCACTCCCGTCGCCCTGGTCTCTCTGGCTATCCAGTACGGCATTCTGCGCTTTGGATTCCGCCACCAACTCGCCTCGGCACGCCTGGCCGCGCCACCGGAATCCCAGGAACGTCCCGCGGTCGATCGCCGACTCCTCCGCCTCTCGGTGGTCGTCTTGATCCTGGTCTTCGCCGGGTTCATGGCCGGGTCGCACCTGGCGTGGACCGCACTGGCAGGCGGCGCCCTGGTCATGGTCCTGGCGCGTCGGGACACCCACGAGGTCCTCAAGCTCGTGGATTGGCATCTCCTGCTCTTCTTCGCCGCGCTCTTCGTGGTGGTAGAGGGACTCAACGGCACCGGTTTGCCAGATCAACTTTACCGCGGTGTGCGCGGCGTGTTCGGCACCACCGCCACCACGCAGGCCTGGAACCTGGCCTGGTTCTCGGTGGTTGGCTCGAACATCTTCTCCAATGTCCCCTTCGTCCTGGTGGCAGGGAAATGGGTCCCCGGCTTCACCGACCCCGAACTCATGTGGAAGGTCATGGCGCTGGCCACCACTTTCGCCGGCAACCTCACCATTCTCGGATCCGTCGCCAATATCATCGTCGTCGAGTCGGCGCGCGGACATTGCGAGGTCGGGTTCTGGGACTACGCCAAATTCGGCATCCCGGTGACGCTCGTCACGCTGGTCGCGGGATTGGCGTTGCTGATGGTCCTCCACTAAAGAAGAGAAGAGGGGGCATGCGGGATGTTGGCATCGCGCAACAGCTGAGGCGCGGAGGGGAGGGAAAGGCGGACGCAGAGCGGAATGAGAGGAACAGCCGACATCGGCCTCAGTGCTTTTTTTGGAACTCATTGGCACGCCAACGGTGTGCCGGCAAACCAGCCCGGGGTACCACCCCGGGAATTGAGTCAAAAAAAGCAGCGCCACGCTGAAGGCGTGGCAGGATGGCTTCCGCTGTTGGAATCTGAGGACGTTCAGCTCCTGGCACTCCTTCAGAGTGCCCCGTTGATTTTCGGCATCGATTTTCCCGGGGTGCTACCCCGGGCTGATCTGCGGGCATACCGTTGGCGTGCCAAGTCAAGAAGAGATCCCCTCATGGCCTCACTTCCCCACTTCTCCCGGCCCCAACACCCGCAGGCTCCCCGGAAGGATCTCCAACTCGGCGGGAAGGTACCCGACCCATTCGCCGTCCAATTGCAGCGGGACCCGTCCCTCCCCTTCCCAACGCACCCGGGTCGCGGTCGCCGAGCGCATACGGTCGTTCAACAGCCAGCGCCCCGAGACGAAGGAAGCCAGACACCGCGCCAAGATCCCCAGGCTCACCGTCTCGACACCTCTCAGGTGCAACTGACCGCTTTCAAGCGAACCATCTTCAAACACCGCGAGGTCACCTGCATACCGCCGTCCATTTCCCGCCAACAAGACTCTTCCCCGAAATGGACCACCCAAATCACTCCTCACCTCGTCGCGGAACGCAACGAGCGCCTTCAGCGCTGCCACGACATACGCCAACTTGCCCACGCGGCGTTTCCATCGCAGATCCACGCACTCCACCGCCCGCGCATCCAAACCCGCTCCGGCCACGATTGCGAAATGCGCCGTCACTTCGCGCCCTTCCGAGTCCCGAAAACGCGCGCGACAACCGTCGATGGTGCGCTCCTTCCCCTGGGCGAGCGCCTGCCAAGCGCGGGCAAGATCCTTGGGCATACCCAACTCCCGGGCGAAGACGTTGGCGGTTCCCATGGGAAGCACCCCCAACACGGCACGGGCGAACCCTCCGGGAACATCGGCCATCCCGTTGAGCACCTCGTACACTGTCCCGTCGCCACCCGCGGCGATCACCAAGGTCTCGCCCGCCTCCAACGCCTCCCGAGTGAGCGCCCGCGCTGAGCCAGGTCCGGTGGTCGGACGCAACAACGCCACTGATCCCAGCGTCTCGAGAAACCGCCGGCCGCGTCGTGCCTTGTCCCCGCGCGCCGCGGGATTGAAGATGACGCAGGCGCGCATGGAGTTGGAGCAACAGGAGCGGAATGCGGTCACGGCGCTGGGGACTGTCCCCCGTCACCGGGTGTGCCAGAAGACCACCAGCAGTCCCCACAGCAGCAGGCCGACCACCACAAAGATGAAGATCATCCGGTTGCGGGCCACGCGACGTTCGTACCGCAGCGGGCGCAATCCCTGGATCCCGCCCGCCGCCAGGTAGCTCACCAACTTCTCGTTGGTTGGCGGCGGGTCCACGAACTGCCGTTTCATCCGACGCCACCACAACGACCACAATGGCCGGCGCAACCCCAGGTGCACCGCTTCCTGTCCTTGTGGGCCGACCCGCGACGGGTCATTGGGCCGCGGCGGCATCTTCTCGAAAACGGGTTCCGACGACGCAGCAGAGGGCGGCTGGGGACGCACCGCAGAAGGTTTGGAAGCGTTGGTAGCGGAAGCCGCCGGAGCGTTGGGTTCCGGGGTCAGGGTATGATTGAGCTTGGAAATCTCCGCTTCCAACTCAGCAATCCGCCGGTTCAGCGATTGCGCTCGCCGGGCCAACGGATCGGGTTTCTTCCGGAACAGACCCATGTTGGAGACTCAAACCGCCGGTGGCTACTCAACGCCGGGCCAGCACCGCCGCCAGAATGACCCCCACCGCCAAAACCGCCAGGGCGACCGGCCATGTCAACGCCAGTCCCAGTCGCGCCATCTCGGCCGGGGTTCGACCCTCGACCAGACGTGCGCCCGCCTCGAACGGCCCAGGGTTGCGGGAACCGGCCGGTACCGGTCCAGTCGGGGTTCCCGAAAGCACCGGCCACTTGACCTGCGCCGAATTCCATTCCATGCGCGCGTTCTCCAGCGTGGTCAGGGCGCGGGTCAATTCGACGGCGTAATTCTCCGCGGTCCAGGACTGCTCATCGAGTGCATTGACCTTGCTCAGGGCGGCCTGGAGATCAGCGAGGGTGCGCGCCATCTGTTCGGCATCGCGGCGGGCTGTCTGCTCGGTCTCGGTCAGCAACCCGATCCCACGGTTCAGGTGCTCCTGCATCTCCGTCCGACCCTGATCGAACTCAAGCCGGCGGCGGCGGGCCTCCTCCAGCTGGGAGCGCTCACGCTCCAACTCCTCCTGGCGCCGCTTGAGCTCCACCAGGGCCTTCTGGGCCGAGGTCACCTGCTCGTTGATCTCCTCGCGCGAAGGCGGGCGAGCCGCGGCCGTGGCCGTGGACTGACCGATGGCGGCCACCATGGGGGCATTGGCCGGCCGTCGGCTGGGTTGATAATCGGGATCTACGAAATCGGAATGGTCAAGGTCGCCGCCCATGAGCGGATGCTAGGATCGGTTGCCGCGAAGTAAAGCGACTCCTGCCAGAACCCCTTTTCTCTACTTGGCGAGCTGTGTTACGCTAGTCGCGCTTGAAGCGTTCGAGCCACATTCTTCACACGGTTTTCCCGCTTGGTTGGATGCTCCTCACGGTCATGGCCCTCCCCTCTTCGCACGGATCCCTGCCGGAAGCGGACGTGGGAATGGAGGTCCGGTTTACCGGCGGATTCCCCACTTCGTGGCGCATCACTCAAACCGCCATCGAACGGCATGCCCCCGCCTTGGAACCCTGGCTGGCCACCGAGAATTCCGGCGGCACACGCCGCGCCCGAATCGGCAACCGAGTCGCGCTCGGACTCCATCCCGGCACACCACGTCCCGAAGCCCTGCTCCGCGCTCTCGGGCTGCGCTCTGACCGCACTCTTAAGGACGGGCTATGGATTCTTCAGGCATCCAGTCCCTGGGCTGCCGCCCGCGCCGCCCACCACTTGGCCGCCCAGCCGGGGGTCGCTGTTGCCACCCCGATCATGAAGCGTGCGCTCGCGCTGCACGGTTCGTTTGCGCCGCGCCCGACGGATCCCTACTTCACCAACCAATGGCACCTGGAAAACCGGGACTCTACGGGTCGGAGCCTCGGACCCGACACCAATCCACGCGGCGCCTGGGCCTTGACTCGAGGCGAAGGAGTAACCCTCGCGATCTGCGACGACGGTTTCGAAACCAACCACGCCGATCTCAAAATCGCCGCCGCAGGTTCCCCTCATTTCGACTTTACCCGGTCCCGCGCCGGGGCCCCGACGTATGGCGATCATTCCACCGCCGTAGCCGGTTTGGTAGCCGCCCGTGGTGGCAACCAAACCGGTGTCGCCGGCCTGGCCCCTGGCGCCCAGTTGTCCAGCAGCGTGATCTTCGATGCCATCGGCGACATCGCCAGCGACGAGGGCTTGATGGACATGTTTCAGCACGAGATCCAGACCATCGGTGTGCAAAATCACAGCTGGGGTAACGCCGATCCCGGTCTGCTCGGACCGACCGCAGTGGAAACCCAAGGCCTGGATAATGCCCTGGCCAACGGCCGGGGTGGCCTCGGCGTCGTGATGGTGCGTTCCGGCGGCAACGGCAGGGAGAACTCCATCAACGTCAACGACGACGGGTATGCCAACGACCCGCGGGCGATCGCCGTCGCCGCCATCCGCCAGGACGGCCGAGCCGCCAGCTACAGTTGCGCCGGCGCCTGCCTCCTCGTTGGCGCCCCCAGCGGCGATGACGCGGATGATTTCAAGCCGACCCCCAACTTGTTCACCACCGATCGATCCGGAAGCCGGGGCTACAATCGAGTGATCACCACCGACGACCTGGCTGACTACGCCTTCGATGCCACCGGATTCTCCGGCACCTCGGCCTCGGCCCCCCAGATCTCCGGCATCGTCGCCCTGCTGCTCTCCGCCAATCCCAGACTTTCCGTGCGCGATGTGCAGCAAATCCTGGTCCATTCCTCGCGCCACTATGATCGTACCGATCCCGACCTCGCCACCAACGCCGCGGGCTTCGAGGTCAGCCATAACCAGGGCTTTGGAATCCCGGACGCCGGGGAAGCCGTGCGTCTGGCGGTGAGCTGGAGCAACCGACCCCCAGTCTCAATCGTTTCCATTCCCGAAACGGTCAATCTGACACCCCCCGACGACGGCCTCCGCGTCTGGGTCACCGAGAACGAGAATCCGGAACGCTCCATCCGATGCCTTCCGGCGCTGGGCCCGCATCCCGACAACGACACGAAGCGGCTCCCCTTGGTCTTCGTCGGCCGAGCCACCAACGAACTCAGCCTCGATCTTCGCGGCAAAGCAGCATTGATCGAGCGCGGCACCAATTATTTCCGCGACAAACTAGTGTACGCCGGCCGCGCCGGGGCCTCCTTCGCCGTGATCTTCAATCATGTCGATGGCGATCAACTGATCGTGCCGGCCGCCACGGATTATGTCCCGATCCCGGCAGTGTTTATCAGCGAGAACGAGGGCCGCGCCCTCGTCACGTCTCTCGAAGCCGGCAACCCAGCGGAAGCCCAACTGCGCCTCGACAGCGTCAGCCACGCCTTCGCCGTCACCAACCCGATGATCTGCGAACACGTCGGACTCCGGGTGGTGTCCACCCACGAACGCCGTGGCGACCTCCGCATTACCCTCGTTTCCCCGGGCGGCACACGCAGCATTCTTCAACATCGCAACAGCGACACCGAGACCGGTCCCAACGACTGGACCTTCTGGACCGTTCAGCACTTCTACGAATCCACGGCCGGCACCTGGCGCGCCTTCATTACCGATGAAGACGCCGAAGCCACCGGCGAAATCCAGGAACTGGAACTCATCCTGCGAGGCGTTCCCATCGCGGACACCGATCACGATGCCCTGGACGACACCTGGGAACGCGCTTGGTTTGGCGACCTAAACCACGGAACCCGTGAGGATCCCGATGGGGATGGAGCCTCCAACGCCCGCGAACAAGCCCGATTCACCTCTCCTACCCGCAACGATGCTCCGCTGCGAGTCGAGGTCGCCAGCTATGCCCCGCAGGCGCTGCGACTGAGTTGGCCCGCAACCGGCCGCGTCGATTACGAGGTTTTAGTCGGCGATGGGCTCACCGGGCAGACCAACGAAGTGGCCCGCGTGACGGGGCAGTTCCCCTCCGCCGACTGGGTGCAACCCGTGCAACCGGAGGTCAACCGCTTCTTCCGGGTCCAGGAAATCGTGCGCTGACGGGCGGTGACCGACTACTCGACCAGCCACTGCTTCAAGCGACGGCTCCGCAACTCGGACACACCGGCATCCCTCGCTTCGATGATGAGACCGGCGGCCCCGCGGGTGCGTTCGATCAACCGCAGCCCGGCCGCAGGACCCAACACGCTCACCGCCGTGCCCAGGCTGTCCGAGGTCAAACCATCCTTGGCAATCACTGTCACCTGGCAACGGTTGGTCACGCCGAGACCGTTGCGCGGATCCAGAATGTGCGAATACCGCACACCATCGATGTCCAGGAATTGAAACGCGTCGCCGGAGGTTCCAATAGCGGCATTCACCAGCAAGGCCGTGCGTGGCGGGGGCGAACCCGCTGCCCCACCGCCACCCACGTCGATCCGCCACCCGGGTTGCCCGGGCGGCGCGTCTCCGACCGCCACATCTCCAGCTGCGGCGACGAGGGCCTTGGGAAATCCATGCTCGCGCAGCACGCGCAAGGCCTCGTCCGCGGCGTACCCCTTGGCGATGCCGCCGAAGTCCAACCGCATGTCGGCCACGCCGAAGGTTACCATCGACCGGCGTCGATCCACTCGGAGATGGTGCCAGCCAACCCGCGCCCTCGCTTCGGAAAGTAAATGTGGCGGGGGCAATTCCTTGTGACGCCTGGCCCGACGCCATAGATTCACCAGCGGCCCCACGGTGATGTCGAAGGCCCCATCACTGGCTTTGGCCAACAGCTGCGAACGATCGATGACCAAGGCCATCTCGCCGCTCACCAGCGCCTCGGCTCCCACCGGCGTCTCGTGACATAACCGGCTGACTTCACTCTCGGGATCGTAGTCGCTGAAGATCCGATTCAAGTCGACGATCCGCGCAAAGGCTTGCTCGACTGCCCGCTGCGCCAGTGCCTCGTTGGTGGCATACACCACCATTCGGAACGGAACCCCCATCTGAGGTCGGGTGAACTCGAGTCGCTCCCAGATGCCCGACGAAGCGATGGGACGCGTCCGGGCGCAACCCGCGCCCAGCAGGCCCATCATCGTAAGGAGAACCGCGAGCCCCACACGCGTCCTGATCCTGCATGACTTCACCAGCCATGAACCGCGGGGCTCCGCATCCCTCGGCGCAGCGCGACGAGGGCCACCTGACTGGGGCCATTTCCTACTCAGGTGGTTCAGCATCCCAACCTCTCCCGCAACTGGGCGACCGACGCGCTGCCGGTCGTCCCGAGTTGGTGCACCACGATATTGGCCGCCGCCATGGCGAGTTCGAGGGCCTCGCGCAGGGTCGCACCCGCCCCCAGAGCGGCGGTGAGGTTGGCGGTCACCGAATCGCCGGCCCCCACAATATCGATCGGTCCCCGCACCGGCAGCGCCGGCACATGCTCGAGGGTGCCGTCTGGCAGGGCGCCGACGACACCGCGTTCGGAAAGCGTGACGATCACCGGTCGCCCGTTGCGCCGGGCCAACTCACGCGCCTGTGCCTGGATGTCATCCAACGCCGGCGGGGCTTTCTGCCCCAGCAGAGCAGCCAATTCCGCCGCGTTCATCTTGTAGCCAATGGAGGGCCAGCCGTTGAGACCCTGGCGACTGTCCCCAAGCACCAGCATCCTTGGATGGCGCTGCGCAATTTCGCCCAATGCCAGGCGCACCCGACGCGTCACCACGCCGGTGTCCGCGTGATCCACCTGGTCCAGGGCAATGACGGCATCGGCGTCGGCCGCCAGCAACCGCAAGGACGCGATCCATTGATCCTCCAGCCCGGCCGGGGTGGCATCCCAGTTCTTGCTGTCCAGGCGGTTGAGTTCCTCCGGTCCTTTCCCATGCATCAACAGCGGCTTGCAGTAGGTGAACGTCCGGCGATCGGTGGCGGTGCGAAAATGATCCATGTGCACCCCGGGCAGACTCTTCAACGCCCGACGAAGTTCGTAACCCTCGCCGTCGTCCCCGCAGAAGCCGACGGCATGGAGAGTGCCGACACCCAAGGCCACCAGGTTGTTCAGAATCGTTCCGGCTCCGCCGGGCTGGCTGCGGACCCGGACCACGTTGTGCACGGTGAGTCCGGTCTCGATCGAAGTTTCGGCCCGCGCCGGATCAATCTCCAGGTAGCGGTCCAGGCAGAAATCCCCGAGCAAGACAACCTTCAGCGACCCGTAACGCCCGGTGATCTCGTCGAAACGAAGCGGCGACATCGATGGATTCAACACCAGCACCAGCCTCGGTCAACGCCTCAGCGATCAATCGCGCAGCACACGCCACAATCCGTGCACAAACGCGGCATTGTCCGACTGCACATAATGCATTGCGCCGCCCATGCGGGAGTAGCTTTTGCAGAACCGGAGATAGTAAGCGGCGTTGGTCTTCGGTGGCTCGCCGCGCGTCCAGTCCCATCCCCCGCCGTCCTGAAGGTCCACCACATAGATGGAATGGCCCGTGACGTTGGGTCGTCCGGCCTGGCGCCGCAGGTTGTGCACACAACTCAGGCTCTTCTCGAACACTTGTGGACCCATGATCGCCGAGCCGATGCTGAGCACGACTCCGCCGTCGAGGCCCTCCACCGAGGAGGCGAACCGCTTGAAATCCACTTCCGCTGCGCGCCCGATGGCTGCCCCGTTGAACATCGGGTGGCATGAGATGATGTCGTAACCGACGCCGGGATGGACCGTCAGGGGCACGTTGTGCCGGCAGGCGGACGCCAGGATCGAGGCGTGTTTCCATCGGTGAACGACCTCGTGACGTCCCGCGCCCAAGGCGTGGCGATGCATCGCCGAGAGCAACTCGCACGCCGCCGGCGCCAATGGGTCCGCCGGAAAATTCGCCACCATCATCGCCAGTTCTTCCGGCTGCGGCAGGGTGCAGCCATCCTCCAGAATGAATCGCCCCAACGACTCCCCATACCCGCACCCGCGCAACCCGCCCGCGAGCAGGGCCAGATGCAGATTGCGGCCCGTCTCGTCCCAGGTCCCGAACGTGCCGGTGGCGACATTGTCCTCCACTTTCTCCGTCGAACGTCCCAGCCAGGCATACTCCCAATCATGAATTGTCCCGGCACCGTTGGTGGCCAAGTGCGTCACCCACCCCCCCGCCATGAGGCGGTCGAGCAAGGGAGCCGCTCCGTTGCGGAGCAAGTGGGCCCCATAGATCAACATCACCGCCGCACCACGATCCCTGGCCGAACGGATGTCGCTGGCGGCGCGCTGAATCTGTCCCGCCACCGCCTCAGTCACCAGGGTCCCCGGTTGTTCCGGGTCGAGGAGTATGTCCTCCACACGGGTCAGGCTGCGTCGTTCAGCCAGTGGGAAGACTTTGAGTCGCGAGTGGTCGTAGTTGCCGGCGCCGTTACCCATGGTCATGGCGAATTTCCGCAGAGCATGAAAGAAACCGTCGCGCTCGGCGAGCAGACCGTGGCGCAATGCGATTCCCGCCTCACTCCGGATGCTCCGAAGGCTCAGGATTCAAGTCGCGCAAGGGCAGAAATTCCAACCGATGATTGGCGCGCGGATTGCGCGGGGATGGTCCTGCCACCAGCAACGCCAAGGACCCATGGACGCCCTGCTCCGACGCCCAACCTCGCGCAAACTCCAGCCAATTCTCCGGCTCCTGCCGCCATTCCACCGGCTGAACGCCATAGGTGAATTGCAGGGCCTGGCAAACCGCCGGATCCGGACAGAACGCAGCCGTCCATACCCGCGGTTTGAACCTGGAAATCAATCGGGCCGTGGTCCCTGTTCGCGTCGGCACCAGGGCCACCGCGCAGCCCACGGAACTCAGCGCCTCCTCGACCACCGCCGAAAATCCCTCGCCCGCCAGCGCCGTGGCCCCGCCCGGACACGCGGCCCGCAGTGCCTCCAATCGCGTCAACGGACGTCGCGCCTCGGTCGCCGCCGCGATCCGCGCCAACATCGCCACCGCCTCCTCGGGAAACCGGCCCACCGCGGATTCCGCCGATAGCATCACCGCGTCCGTGCCGTCCAGAATGGCGTTGGCCACGTCGGTGGCTTCCGCTCGCGTGGGAAGTCGACTCGACACCATCGATTCGAGCATCTGCGTGGCGGTAATGACGGGTTTGCCGGCCAGGTTCGCCTTGGCTACCAACTGTTTCTGGATCAGCGCGATGGATTCGATCGGCACTTCCACGCCGAGATCTCCGCGCGCCACCATGATGCCGTCGGCCGCCTTCAGGATTTCATCAATGTTTTCGAGGGCCCGGGAACGCTCGATCTTGGCGATGAGAAACGGTTGACGGCCCATGGCCTTCGCCGCCTCCCGCACCGCCGCAAGGTCGGCGACTCCCTCGACGAACGATTGGCTGACCGCATCCACGCCATGCTGGACGGCAAAGGCGAGGCACTCGCGATCGCGATCGGTGAACGCGCTGATCCCCAGGTGAATGCCCGGCAGATTCAGGCCCTTGCGCGACCGCAGTTCCCCGCCCACCAACACCTCGCAAAGGACGTCCGCTCCCTCGACCTTCCGGACCCCCAGCTGGATCAGTCCGTCATTGAGGAACAAGCCATCCCCCGGTCGCACCGCCAACGCCAGCCGATCGAAACTTACCGAGAACCGCCGCGCGTCACCGACCACCTCCCCTGTCGTCACCCGCACGATGTCGCCGGCGATGAGGTTCGCGGGCTCGGGCCGGATCTCGCCAACCCGCATCTTTGGGCCGGGAAGGTCCGCCATGATCGCGACGCGCCGACCGGTCGAACGTTCCGCCGCGCGCAGGGTCTCGATGCGCCGCGCGTGTCCGTCGAAGTCGCCGTGCGAGAAATTCAAGCGCGCCACATTCATGCCGGCGCGAATCAGGCGTTCGATCATCTCGGGCGATTCCGACGCTGGCCCGATGGTGGCGACGATCTTGGTCTTGTGGCGGGGCAGTTCCATGAACGACCCAAGTAGAGGCAAACCGCCGCCCCAACACAATCACTCGAACTGTTCCGGCTGCCCCGTGGCCGACAACACCGCCCGCCAGAGTTCGCCCCGCAGTTTCACCTGCCGCGACTCGCCGTTCAGCAGGGTAATCGGGACATGAACGAATTGGCCGAACACCATGCCGATGATCAGTCCGGTCTTGCCCGCCATGGCGGCGTGGACCGCGTTTCGGGCAAAGCGATCACAAAGCATCGAGTCCTCGGTGTTCGCCGCGCGGCTGCGAATCTGGTAGCTGGGATCGAAGTAACGAAGCGTCATTTCCACCTTCTCCGTCTTCGACCAACTTCCCAGCACTTCGCACAAGTGCCGGCCGATATCCTGGAGTTTGGCGTTGCCCGAGGCGTCTTTGCGGGCCGCGCCGGCCGCCATCAAATCCTGTCCAGCGCCTTCCGCCACCACGATCACGGCGTGCTTCCTCGCGGCGAGCCGGCGCTTCAACGCCTGAAGAAAACCGCGCTCACCCTCCAGGCGAAACGGCACTTCGGGAATAAGACAGAAATTGACGTCCTGACTCGCCACCGATGCCGCTGCCGCAATGAAACCCGCGTGCCGCCCCATCAGCTTCACCACGCTGACACCATTGAACACGCTATGGGCCTCGGTGTGGGCGCAATCGATCACCTCCCGCGCCGCATCCACCGCCGTGGTGAAACCAAAGGTCCGATCCACGAACATCACGTCGTTGTCGATGGTCTTCGGAATGCCCACCACCGCCAGCGGATGCTGACGACGCCGCGCCTCCTCGAACAACGCGCTGCCGCCGCGCTGCGTGCCGTCGCCACCCACCGTGAACAACAGGTTCACTCCGCGTTTCACCAGGTAGTCCACCGCCGTCGGAATATCCACCGGGCCCCGTGACGTCCCGAGAATCGTGCCGCCGTCGCGATGAATGTCGTCCACCACCTCCGGCGTCAGCGCGATCGGCGCCTGTCCCCGAAAGGGATCCAGCCCACGGTAACCGTCCTGGAACCCAAGGATCTCCCGCACGCCGTACCCGTGGTTGAGTTCGAGCACCACCGACCGGATGACGTTGTTCAGTCCAGGGCAGAGTCCGCCACACGTCACGATGCCTGCGCGGGTCTGGCGCGGGTCGAAAAACAATCGCTCCCGGGGTCCGGCCATTTCAAATAACCGCGGTTCCTCCGGCGACCGGCCGCCCTTCCATTCGATCGTTGCTGGGACGTAGGTGTCCTCGGCGACGAATCTGGCTAACGGCGATGCCAGGGAAGCATCTCCGAGTTTCTCGACGGACTGGATGCTCATCGCCCGCAATCTCCCCGAGGCGCCTCCCTTCGCGCAAGGACGTCGGGATGGGACCGACATTCCCGGGAGATCCCGGGTTGTCGAAGATCATTCAGCGGGACGGCGGTTCAGCGGCGTTCGCCATCCCCACCTCCAGGGTCGCCTGGAGTTCCAGCATGGCATCCTGATTCATCCGGATCACCCCCACCCGCGGGTAATCCAGGTCAATCACGACCCACAACACGGACGCCACCAAGAGGGCCAGGGCGGTGGTGAAGGCAGGGTTGCGCCGGCCGGCCAATCCGCAGCCATAGCCCACCGTTCCGACGGCGATGAGAGACGACACCACCAACAGCCCCACCACCAGGCCGGGCAGATGTCGCATACGGGCGTCCAACCGCGCCAGGTGAAGGTCGATCACCTCGTTGATGGCGGGCACGATGGCCATGGTGTTCTGGGGCGACGCTTCCACTCCACGAAGAGCGGCGGCCCAGATCTGATTGTGCAACGCTTCCGCCTCGGCCCGAATCGAAGCATAACGGCGGCTATCCATCTCTTCGTGAAGTCGCACGCGATTCTGGGTGTATGAAAACAGCAATGCCTTGAGCGATCCTCGCGTCGCCACCGGCAGCAGGTCGGCGCGAAGGAAAGCGGTTCCGATCGCGTTGGCCTCCGCCACCACCAGACCCTGGCGTTGCTCCATTCGCCCCGCCGCCCCGGCAAAACTGAAGCCCAGCAGCAAGCCCAGCAGCCCCAGCACCGCGGCCTGAATGGTGCCCATCTGCGCCTTGTCATCTCCGCTTCTCTGCTTCGCCCTTCGGCCGAGGCGGAAACTGATCTCCAGGGCGGCCAGCAACCCGCCCAGAAGCAGCGCGGCGATGACGACGGGCAGCCCGTTCATGGCAACCGCGGACACCGTGTCCACGTCGAGTTTTCCGGACGATCCATACCGCAAACCCTGCAAGGCGGCGCCTCGCCCGCCAAGCCCGATCCCGACTGATGCCCAACCTCCGCCTTCACGCGGATTCATGGGCTCCATTCAAGAATCTCCTTGCCGATGGGAACAGCGCCGACATAAACACGCTGCGTTCCCCCTCCTTTCGCCATGAGAGCATTCTCCTATTCGTGGTTGGCTTTTCTCCTCCTGTCGCTGCTTCCCGTCCGACTCCAAGCCGGCGTCGCCTACCCCGATCCCAGCGGTGGCTGGAGTTACTTCTATGGAGCGGATGACGGCCAGGATCTCTTCGGCGGCGGCTCGGACTTCGACGCCCTGGACGGCACCTGGTCCCACAACAACGGGTCCGACCAATGGGATGGTTCGGCACCGGGGGGCACGTTCGAGGCGGGTTCCAATGCCCCCGGCGGCGCAAAGATCTATCAGGACGGCACGGTTAGCTTTCTTCGCATCCAGGATACCGGCGATCCGCGCGACTTCGGTTTTGCCGATCCGGGCAATCGCAAGATCTACTTTGGCCACGATATTTCCCAGCATGGTGCCGCCGACAACGCCCTCGACCAGGGGGTGACGATTTCCTTCCGCGCGCGCATTCCGACCCCGGCCAAGACCACCGCGCCGCTGGACCCGCTCCATCGCGACGGGCAAAACGCCGCCGGTCCAAAACCCTATCCGGAAGCAGGGGACGGCTATGTCACAAGCGACGGCGGCAAGGGCAATTTCGTGATCAAACAACAGGCCGGCGGGGCCTTTGCCTTCTCATTGGCCGTGGCCGACGACCAGGGAGGCGGCGATCCCAACGGGCCGAAGGCCGGATTTACCGGCCTCACCATGAATGAGTTCAGCGGCAACGTGATCTCGGGGAATGTCAATTTCGGCCAGGGCACCGGCACCAACGTCCTCGCCCTCGATCCCACCGAATGGCACGAATTCTGGATCGTCCTGCGCAAAGACCCCGCGAACATTGGCACTCACGAGGCGCTCATCTACGTCGACGGCTCCACCGAAGCCCGTTTCTTCAAGATCACCGCCGGCAATGGCGACGACTATGGCGGCATCGGCTACCTCGCCATGGGATCCACCGCCACCCCCCAAAACTCGGCGTTGGACGTCGATTTCTTCGCCATGAAGACGGAGGCCACTTTCCCTCCCGGCGCCCTGGCGAACCTGCCCCCGGAACTGCGCGACCTCACCCCCGCTCGCGGAACGCGGTATGCCAATGCCAGCGATGGCTTGCGTTTCACGGCCATCACCCAACCCCCGAATAGCATCGCCAATAACGGAGCCACCCTGTTGCTGAACGGTCTGGATGTGTCCGCTGATCTCGTGGCATCGGGCGACCTGCGCAACCGCACCTTCGTCTATCCCAACCTCACCCCGAACCAGTTCTACTCCGGCTCGGTGATCGTCGCGGACCAGAACGGCCGCAAATCCACCAACGTCCTGGCTTTCGACACCTTCGTCCAAGGACAGGTCGTTCAGGCGGAATACACGGACTACGCAACCAACCCGGAACTGAACCTGCCCTCCGGCCGTTATCAGCTCTACCTCTTCGCCGGCGCCACCCGCTCTCAATGGGTCCGTGGCGAACGCGTCAGCGGCGGAACCGCCGGGGCCATCGGTGGTTTTGAGATCCCGAACACCGGAACAATCGATGCCGCAACGGTGGTGCCTCTGACGGATGCGTTCGGCCGCCCGGTCGTGCTCAACAGCACAGGCGGCCCCACCACCTTCCGCCTTCGCCAGCTTCCCCCGGCTACCTCGGCCCCCAAGGAAATCCTCGCCGTTCCTTCGACGGCCTCCGCCACTGGACCCTACGTCGCCGCCGTGACCCCGCCTTCGGGGGCCACCGGGGTGATTCCCGACACCGCTATTCAAGCCGAGATTTCTCAGGGCGCCGGCCAGATCGACGCCAACTCTGTCCGGCTCAAGTTCGAGAACACCGATGTCACCGCCCAATCCACGACCACGCCATCCGCAGGCGGCATCACCATCCGCTATCAGGGCGCCAACTTCCTGACGGGTGGAACCACACCCACCGCCAACATCGGCTTCTCGTCGGGAGGCCAGGCCACCGACACCAGCTGGACCTTCACCGTCGCCCAGGTGCCAACCCTCAAATCGTCCTGGGCCACCGCCTCCGGCTCGGTCGCCGGAAAACCGCGAGGCTTTACCGGCCGCATCCACAAAGCCCGCAACGATGCGGATGACGCGCTATTCCCCAACAACCCGGAACGCGCCCTCGCCCAATTGGCCAACACGCTGATCGACCCGGACCTGGGACAACCCTTCGCCAACGAAGGCGCCGGCCCGAACAACAACGGATCGTTCGTGGAGACCGACACCATCAACTACGAGCAATCCGGTGTGGAGAAGTTCCTCCCCGGTGACCGTCCTTTCCCGAATCTTGACGCCACGGACCACAACCACATCGCGCTCGAGGTGGTGACCTACCTGGACCTTCCGCGCGGCGCCCACCGCCTCGCCGTCGCCTGCGACGACGGTTTCGTCGTGTGGGCGGGCCCGAGCGCCTCCCAAGCCACCAACCAGGTGGGCGTGCGCAATCCCGGCGGCAGCACGGCGGAGGTCACCTTCGATGTCGCCGCCGAAACCGCCGGCATCTACGCATTCCGATTGTTGTTCTGGGAAGGCAATGGCGGCGCCGACGTGGAATGGTATTCCGTCGACCCGGAGTCCAACGAGAAGGTGCTGATTAATGCCAGCGGCGGCATCGCGGCTTATCAGTCGCGCACCGGTGACGGCACCGACAGCACGCCTCCGAGTTCGGTCACGCTGACCGCGGCCCGCGATGCCGGCGGTCTTGTCTTGTCCTGGCCCAAGACGTCACCGGTGTTTGTCCTCGAAAGCTCGGCCACCCTGGGATCCAGCAGTTGGACAGCCGTGCCGGGTTCGGTGACCGACAACGGCACCACGCTCACGCAGCGGGTGAATGCCGGGACCGGGATTTCGTTCTTCCGGCTGCGATCGCCCTGACACCTCTGCCGGATCGATGCCTTAACCGAGCTCGATTTCCTCGCCGATTCCGGGACACCGGGCCTCCAGGCCGAAGCGGCTTAGCAGCTGCCCGGCCAAGGCGGTTCTCGGCTTGTCTTCGCCGTGGGTCAGAACCACCCGGGGTTTCGACGGCGCCAAGGTTGAGAACCACTGCAGCAACTCCGATTGTCCGGCGTGCGCACTGAAGCCGCCCAAGGTGTGGATCTGTGCTCTCACGGCGATCGGCTCGCCGTGTATGGTCACCAGTTTCTCGCCTTCGATAAGACGCCGCCCCAGCGACCCGCGTCCTTGAAAGCCGACGATCAACACGTGGGTGTCCGACTTCCAAAGATTCTGTTTCAAATGGTGCAGAATCCGGCCGCCGTTGCACATCCCCGCTCCCGCCAGGATCAGGCAGGGACCTTCGAGTTCATTTAGCTTTTTGGAGTCCTCGGCGGTGACGCTGGCCCGGAAATAACTTGGATCCAACGGTCGCACGCCGCCACCCACCAGCGCGCGCATCTCGTCGTCGAACAGTTCCGGGTGCCGGGCGTAAACCTTGCTCGCCTCAATCGCCATCGGACTGTCGAGGTAGACCGGAAACCGCCGAACCTTTCCCTCCCTGACCAGGATCGCGAGATGATAGAGTATCTGCTGGGCCCGACCGATGGCGAACGTGGGCACCAGGATCTTGCCATTTTTCGCCGTCACTGTGCGCACGATCTCAGTGAATTCCTCGACGGTCTCGCCGTACGGCCGGTGCTCCCGGTCACCATAGGTGGATTCCAGGAAGACGACGTCAGCCCGTGTCATCGGCTCAAACTCGCGAATAATCGGCATCGTCGTCGGACCCAAATCCCCGGAGAAAACCACCACGACGCGCCGCCCCGAAGTCTCAATCGTGAATTCAAGGGACGCAGAACCCAGCAAATGCCCCGCCTCGAAGCCGCGCACTCGAATCCCTGGAGCCACTTCGGTGGACGCGTGCAACGGCATCTCCCTCGCACACACTCGCAAGGGCTCGATGTGTTCGGGCCGATAGAGCGGTTCTACCGGCGGTTGCCCGGCGCGCTCCCGCTTCCGGTTCGTGCGGACGGCGTCCTGCTCCTGAAGCTTTGCCGAATCCTTGAGTATGATCTCCGCCAAATCGACCGTTGCCGGTGTGGAGTACACCGGCCCGCGAAAGCCGTGCTTGAAAAGCAACGGCAACCGACCGGTGTGGTCCAGGTGGGCGTGGGTCAATACCACCGCGTCCAGGCGAGACGGATCCAGGCTGGCGGGCAGCTGATTGCGCGCCTCCGCATCCGGACCGCCTTGGAACATGCCGATATCCACCAAAACCGTGGAGTTTGGGGTGCGAATGACATATGCGGAACCGGTTACCTCGCCGCCGGCCGCACCGTGGATCTCAATCTTCATGCCTCGCGATAAACGTTAAGTCGCCTGCCTCGAGGAAACCAGGGGTTGGCGTTCCTCGGAGAAGCGTCGTCACGGTGGCCCTTTTTGGTGACAACGGCCAATAGATTCAGGCCCGTAGTGAACCCAGTCGACGGTGCGATCCGTCGCGCGCGCCCCGGGTCCAACCCCCTTCCCTCACGTGCTCTCGCTTCCCGCGCCGCCAACCAGGACCCGATCCAAGACCCGTACCAATGCCTCCGCGTCGAAGGGTTTGGGAAGCCAAGCCCCGGCCGCCAAACCAGCCTGGCCGGCATCCGCTTCGAGCTCCGGCAAACCGCTCATCGCGACGATCGGGAGTCCTGGCGCGAGTCGGGTCAACGCCCGGATTAACACCGCCCCCTCCATCACCGGCATCACCATATCCGTGATGATGGCGCCAAAAGGCTCCGACGATTTGGAGAACACTTGGAGCGCCTCCGCGCCGTCCGCAGCCGTCGCCACCCGAAAACCGTGCGCCGTCAACGTGCGCCTCGCCACCTCGCGCACCGACGCTTCATCGTCGACCACCAGAACCAACTCACCGTGTCCGCGGGGCGCCAGCGTCGCCTCAGCCTTCGGCGTCGCCTCGGGTGATTCCTTCAACTTTGGCGCCGCCGGGAAATAGCACCGCACCCGCGTGCCTTCCCCCACCCGGCTCTTGACCCGCACGAAACCGCCATGGCTCTTGACGATGCCCAGCACGGTCGAGAGCCCAAGCCCGGTCCCTTTTCCCGGCTCCTTGGTGGTGAAGAACGGATCGAAGATCCGCTCCAGGTGTTCGGTCGGAATACCGACACCGTTGTCCATCACGAAGAAGGCCACGTACGGTCCCGGTTTCGCTTCCGGATTCGCCTCCGCAAAGGCTTCGTCGACCTCAAGGTTCTCCGCCCCGAGAATCAGCTGTCCACCGCCCGGCATGGCATCCCGGGCATTGACGCAGAGGTTCAACAGCACCTGATGCACCTGCGTGGGATCGGCGCGGATGGGCCACAGGCTCCACGGTATTGCGGTCTTCAGGGACAAGGATTTCGGGAAGGTCTCCCGGATGATCTTCACCATCTCCCCGAGCAGGACCTGCGGATTCAATGAGACCCGCTCGCCTTCCACGCCGCGCCCAAAGGCCAACAGTTGGCGGACGATGTCGGCCCCTCGCCGCACTCCCTGCATCATCATCGCGATGACCTGCCGATCGTCGTCCGAGGTCGCCAATGGTTCGAGCAGTTCCGCGCTGAGCAGGATGGGGGCCAGGATATTGTTCAGATCATGCGCCACGCCACACGCCAAGGTGCCAACTCCCTCCAAGCGCTGCGATCGCAGGATCTGCTGTTCCAGGCGCTTCTTCTCCGAAATGTCCGTGTTGACGATAAGCACCGACGCCGGCGATGGGTCCGACGCATGGATCAGTGTCCATCGGCTCAAATGCATCCCTCGCCCCCCAGTCGCGGTTAACACACTGAGTTCGCCCAGCCAGTGCCCCTTGTCCTGGGCCACGCGAAAGACTTCCTCGAACTGTTCCGGTTGGTCCGGAAACAGGTGGCGGGCCACATCCGCCCGCCCGGCCACCATCGGATCCAAACCCAACACCCCCGCGGCCTGCCGATTCGCGTAGCGCAGACCGCCGTCCAATCCCAGGACAACGATGGCGTCCTGCGTCTGATCCAACAGCGCCGCCTGCTCGCGGATGCGTTCCTGATCCTGCCGCCGTGCCGTGATGTCTTCCTTGATGGCCAGGAAATGGGTGATGACCCCGTGAGCATCGCGAATCGGAGAAATGCTGGCGTTCTCCCAATAAACCTCGCCGTTCTTCTTCCGATTCGAGAACTCACCGTGCCAATCCCGGCCATCGAGAATCGTCCGCCACAATGCCTGGTAGTGTTCCGCCGACATGCCCCCCGACTTCAAGATCCTCGGGTTTTGTCCCAACACTTCCTCCGGCTGATAACCGGTCACGTTCGAGAACGCCGCGTTGACGTACTCAATGCGGCCCGTGAGATCCGTGATCACGATCGAGGTCGGGCTTTGATCCAACGCCCGGGACAGCATCCTCAATCGCTGCTCCGCACGCCGTCGGTCGCTGATGTCCCGCGTGATGATGATCGCCCCCTTGGCCGCGCCATCCGCGGCGACCACCCGAGCGACATGAACCTCCGCGTCAAATCGCTCGCCGCTTTCGCGCAGGAGAATGAACTCCGACTGCTTGGTGTCGCCCGTCTCGATCAGGCACCGGAGCGTGGCCTTGGCGCGTGCATGCTCCTCGGGGGCTATCCATTCAAAGATGCTCCGCCCGATGGCGGATTCGAGAGCCGCCACCTCAAACAGTTCGCAAGCCTTGGGCGACACGAGCGTGATGCGTCCCTCCAGGTCCGCCACCGTGATGGCGTCGGGTGAGGCCTGGATGAGCTTTCGGTACAGCTCCTCACTTTCCCGCACATCCTCGATCGCCCGGTTCAACTCCACCCGCGCCGCCCTCTCAGCCGTGATGTCACGCGCAATCGTCGAAGCGCCAACCCATCGGCCGTCCGCGTCGAAAACAGGCGAAATCGTGAGCCGGACGTCGATGAGTCTCCCATCCTTCCGACGGCGCACGGTCTCGAAATCCCGCACACATCCCTCCACCCGCAACCGTTTCATCAAACCATCCATCTCGTCGCGACGGTCGGATGGCGCCAGGATGCCGATCGGTTGCCCCACCACCTCCGTCGAGGTGTACCCGTAGATTCGCTCGGCGCCGCGGTTCCAGCTGACAATCCTCAAGTCCAGATCCTTGCCGATGATGGCGTCGTCGGAAGACATCACGATCGCCGCCAGATGGCGCGAACGCTCCTCGGCCGCCTCACGGTCGGCCGCCTCTCGACGCAGCAAATCATTGAGCCGGCTCAGGGAGGCGGTGCGCGCCGTGACGATCTCCTCCAGACGGTCCTGGTGCTCGAGTAATTCCTCCTCCACGCGCACCCGTCGACCAATGTCCTGACGCAGTTGTTCATTCAACCGCCGCAGTTCCAATTTTTGCCGCGCGTTCTCCATCGACAGTGCGACGAACCCGCAGAAGTTCTCCACGAACGGCTCGTAGGGAGAAAAATCCGCACGGCTAGAGTAATGCAGCGCGGCAATGCCGATCAGCCCCTCGGAAATCCGCAATGGTCGGACGAAATACCTCGGGTTGGCCGAGTAACGGCAGACCGACTGCGAAAGCAATTCCGCCGGTGTTTCCCGGCCTGCTTGAAGAAACGGACACCCCTCGCACCCACTCACATCGAACGCCCCGGATTCAGCCGAGGCATCCACCAGACAGATTCGACCCGCGGCAACTCCGGGAATATGGCCCAGGATTCTGGCAACGAACTCGGCGACCCGATCGGCCGTCGGCAGGCTCAGCAGCAACGCAGGCGTCGCCAGCAATTCGCCGAGCACGCGTGAACTGCCGGATGCGGCCATCAATGACCCATCCTCAGGCGCCATGACCAAACCTCGACCGGCCGCGCTCCCTGAAGAACTCCTCCGGCCGCAGGTAGTAGGGGTTATGCACGATCTGCCCGCGCACGATCATCATGGGATGCACCCGCAACACCTCCAACAACGTCGCTCCATCGAATCGTCGCGCATCATATTGGCAGACTGCCGTGGTCGGATGCTTCTCCACATGCACATTGATGAGCGCCTCATATTCAATCAGCCGGTGGGAGCCTGGAATTCCCTTCAAGGCCCAGGTCATCTCCCCGCTCACCCGGGCCCCCGCCCGCCCATCGGCCACCGCCTGATGATAACAACCGCAGAGTCGTCCCAGCATCTCATCCGGATCAAACCGGCCATTCGGACAGTAAACCGACTCCGCCGGAAGCAACTCGACCTCGCCCATCGGGGATTCCGTACCATCCGATTTCGAAACCATGTCCAACCATGACTGGATCTCCTCCCTGGGGGTCGTGTCCGCAAAATAACTCACCTTGTCGTGGTCCATCCAACCCAGGGCCAGATAACGCCCGATCGACTCGCGTCGCTCCGCTTCGTCGCTGTAGATCAAGCACATGTGCGTGCCCTCGGGAAACGTGCTGTCGCCAGTTCCGAGGTGTATGTCGCGCCTAGGAGGTTTCATGCCAATGTCGCCTCGTTTTGCCTGCCCCGGGAAGCCCGGTCGGCCGAGTCCAGCCACGGAGTCGGCGCCCCTACCACCCAGTTCAGGATTCTTGACTGCCTAACCTTGGCACACCCTCCCAAGGTCGGGCGACGAGTTTGGGACGAATCGGCGCGGCCCACGACGCCCCGGCTTCAAGTTCTCAGCTGACGGACCGCTAATCCTCTAGGACTTCGCCATGCGATCCCAAGGCGCCAATCATGCCAATCCCCGGACCTCGGACGGTTCTCCGCCCGAGCTGTCGGTTGAGCCTCTTCTGGCGGCGCAACCTCTCCCGGCGGGCTGCGGCGAACGGCGATCCAATTGCATCCTCGAGCATCTTGCCGAGGGAGTGATGATCATCGACGACAAGGGATGCATCGAGTTTGCCAATGGAGCCGCCTGCTCCATCCTTAGCACATCGGATCAGACCCTGGTGGGGGCGAACCTGGCGATGTTCATTGCCCCCGAACAATTGAGGATCCTCCTCGAGACCGACACCCAGCCCCGCCGGCACGGTCAGGTCACCCAATCGATCCCACTCACCCGGGCCGACGGTCAGGTCCGAATCCTGGAGGCGACCATCAGTCCCCACGTCTCCTCCATCAACACGACGATCGGTCGACTCCTCGCCTTTCGCGACGTCACCGCGCGACGACGGGCCGCCGAACAACTGCACCTCACCCGCGCTGCTCTCAAAGCCGCCGCCAACGCCATCATCATCACCGCCGCCGACGGCGTCATCCAATGGGTCAACCCGGCCTTCTGCCGGCTCACCGGCTATTCCGAAGCCGAAACCCTCGGCAAGACCCCGCGCGTCCTGAAGTCGGGGCACCACGACGACGCCTTCTACGCCGAAATGTGGCGAACACTCCTGGCGGGCGACATCTGGCACGGCGAAATGGTCAACCAACGCAAGGACGGATCGCTCTACCACGAAGAACTCACCATCACCCCGGTGCGAGATGACCTCGGCAAGGTGGCCCATTTCATCGCCGTCAAGACCGACATCACCGAACGCAAACTCTCCGAACGCCGCCTCCGCGAATCCGAGGAACTCAATCGATCGGTCATGGATGGCCTGCAACACGGCGTTTTCCGCAAGGACCTCCAAGGACGTTATATCTACATCAACCGGCATTTCTGTGAATGCACCGGAATGACCGAAGCCGATGTCCTCGGTCGGCCGGACGAAGAGTTGTTCACGCCGGAGATCGCCCGAAGTCACCGCGACGGCGACCGGCAATTGCTCGCCGGCAGCGAACCCATCCTCACCCAAGGGAAGTATGTCGACGCGACCGGACAACAGGTGGATATCGAAACCCACAAATTCCTGATTCGCGACCAGCACGGGGCCGCCTTGGCCATTCAAGGGGTCTTCTGGGATATCACCGATCGCCTCAAAGCCGAGCGCGACCGCAATCAGATGGAGGTGCAACTCCGTCACGCCCAGAAGATGGAGTCCATCGGGCAACTCGCCGCCGGCATCGCCCACGAGATCAATACCCCCACCCAATACGTCGGCGATAACATCCGGTTCTTCGAGGAAGCGTTCACCAACCTCGCCCAGGTTTGCTCCCAATACGGTGAGGTGCTTGCCGCCGCCAAGGCTGGGGCAGTTCCAACCGATCTGATCCACCGCGTGGAAGACGATCTCCAGCGCCTGGACATCCCCTATCTCCTCGGCGAATTGCCCACCGCCATCAAACAAGCCCTTCACGGAGTCGGCCGCGTGGCCCAAATCGTACGGGCCATGAAGGAATTCTCCCACCCCGGCGCCGAGGAGAAGGCACCCGTCGATCTGCATCATGCGATCGAGAACACCATTACGGTCGCGCGCAACGAATGGAAGTACGTGGCGGAAGTCATCACCCAATTCGACCCCACACTCCCCCACGTGCCCTGCGTCGCCGGCGAGTTCAACCAGGTCATCCTCAACCTCATCGTCAACGCCGCGCATGCGATCGCCGATGTTTACGCCGCCGACCCCAGCGCCAAGGGTCGAATCACCGTCGGCACCCGGCGCGACGGGGATCACGCCGAAATCACCGTCCAGGACACCGGCACCGGCATCCCGGAAGCGCATCGCCGACGCATCTTCGATCCGTTCTTCACCACCAAACCCGTCGGCAAAGGCACCGGCCAGGGCCTGGCGATCGTCCATTCCGTCATCGTCGACAAACACCACGGCCAGATCCGGTTTGAGACCGAAACCGGAAAGGGCACCACCTTCTTCATCCGCCTGCCGCTCCGCGATCCCTCCGCCCTTCCATGAAAACCCGCATTCTGTTCGTCGATGACGAACCGCTGGTGCTGCAAGGCCTCCAGCGCATGCTCCGAGGCGCCCGCAACGAGTGGGACATGGACTTTGTCACAAGCGGAACCGAGGCCCTCGCCCGCCTCGAAGAGCAGGCCTACGACGTCGTCGTCTCCGATATGCGCATGCCGGGCATGGATGGAGCCCAACTCCTCACCGAAGTCATGCACCGGCATCCGCGCACCGCCCGATTCGTTCTCTCGGGTCATGCCGACCGCGAACTCGTCATGCGCGGACTCGACGCCATCCACCAGTTCATGACCAAGCCGTGCGACCTTGAGACGCTCCGATCCACGATCCAAAGGGCCCACACGCTGCAAGAAGCCCTGCGGACCGAGGGATTGCGCCGTCTCATTGGACAGATCGAGCAACTCCCCAGCCTGCCCAAGCTCTACCACGAAATCACCGACCTCCTCCGCCAGTCCGAGGTCGATGCCGCCGCGGTTGGCTCCGTCGTTGCCCGCGACGTTGCCATGACCGCCCAGATTCTGAAGCTGGTGAACTCGGCCTTCTTCGGCCTCGGCCGCGAGATCTCGAACCCTGCCGAGGCCGTCAATTACCTCGGCGTGGAAACCATCAAGGCGCTCGTCCTGACTCTGCACACCTTCGCCCGCCTGGAGACCGACGACGTCCCCCTGCAATTCATGGACACCCTGTGGAGCCACAGCCTCGACGTCGCCTCCGGAAGCCGCGCCATCACCGAAGTCGAGGAAGCCCCACGCCGGACCTGCGACGAGTCCTTCGCCGCCGGCATCCTCCATGACGTGGGCAAACTCATCCTCCACCGCAATTTCCCGGAGGAATACGCCGAATGCACCCGCATCATGTCGGCGAAACATCTCCCCTCCTGGCGGGCCGAACTCCTCGTCTTCGGCGCTTCCCACGCCGACCTCGGGGGCTACCTGCTCGGACTCTGGGGCCTCCCCAAGTCCGTCGTCGAAGCCATCGCTTACCATCACAACCCGGACAAGGTCGGACACTTCGAGTTCGGACCTCTCACCGCCCTCCACGTCGCCAATACGCTGATTCCTCCCAAACGGGAAGGCCCGGGCGAGTCCAAGCGCCGCGATCCACTCGACATCGATTACCTGGCAAGAACACGACGCGCCGAGCGACTGCCCCTCTGGAGCCGCGCCATCCACTCCGATTAATCCCAGTCATGACCCCCCCTCGCATTCTCTGCGTCGATGACGAACCCAATGTCATCAGCGGCTTCCAACGCGCCCTGCGCCACGAATTCCAAATCGAGGGATGCACCGACGGCAGCGAAGCGCTCAGCGCGCTCGATTCCAAGGGACCCTTTCCCGTGCTCGTCGCCGACATGCACATGCCGGGAATGAATGGCGTCGAATTGCTGCGCCGTGCCGCCGAGAAGTTTCCCGACACGGTGCGCATCATGCTCACGGGAAACCCCGAGCAACGCACCGCCGCCGAAGCCGTCAATCAAGGGCAGGTCTTTCGTTTCCTGACCAAACCCTGCGATCCCAAGGACCTCTCCGCCGCGCTTCGCGCCGGCCTGCAACAATACCACCTCGCGCTCGCCGAGAAGGAACTCCTCGAGAACACCCTTCACGGGGCCGTCAAAGCCCTCGTCGACATTCTCTCCATGGTCGACCCGCTGTCCTTCGGCCTTGGACAGACACTGCGGGAGGACATGCGTGGGTTTCTCCAATTCCTCGGCAAGCCGGGCAGCTGGGAATACGAGATCGCCGCGATGCTGTCCCAGATCGGCTATGTCACGGTCCCACAGTTCGTGGTCAAACGCAGCCGCGCCTCCCAGGGATTGACCGCCCCGGAGAAACAAATGATCGCGCGCGTGCCTTTCACCGGTTCCGAGTTGGTCGCCACCATCCCGCGTCTCGAAGGCGTCGCCCAAATCATTCTCTACCAGAGGAAGAATTTTGATGGCTCGGGGTTCCCTATCGACACCACCGCCGGCGAAGATATCCCGCTCGGAGCCCGAATCCTCCGGGTTCTTATCGACCTGCACGAACTCGAGACTCGCGGCGCTTCCCGCGGCAACGGATTGCTCATCCTCCGCGAACGCGCCGGGACCTACGACCCCAAGGTTCTCGAAGCCCTGGCGAAGTGCTTCGACACTCACCTGCCAAAGACCCCAGCCACCACGCGAACGTTGCTGCTGCGCATCCGGGACCTGGAACCCGGGCACATCCTCGCTTCCGACCTCACCACCCTCGGTGGCATTCTGATCGTGCCAGCCGGACAACGGCTCACCACCATCATCATCGAGAAGATTCGCAATTTCGACAAAGTCAGCGGCGTCCGCGAACCCATCGCTGTCGAGGCACCCGCCAGCGGGCCTGCCTCTAATGGCGCTCCGCCGGAATCCGCGGCGTCCGATGAGGCACGCAGCCTCTCGGCCTGAATTCACTGAAGCTCGACGTCGTCGCCCGGACCACCGTCCAACACATCGAGTCCGTCGCCGCCCAACAACACGTCGTCTCCCGGGCCGCCCAACAGAGTATCCGGGCCGCCGCTGCCGACCAGGATGTCGTTGCCCTCGCCGCCGTCGGCCACCAATCGGAGATGCCCATCGGGCAGGCCGGAGGCCTCGACCACATCATCTCCGGCAAGCGCATTGATCACCAGGCGATCGTTGGCAACCTCGCTGCCGCCGATGTGCACTTGCGCCGCCAAGCCAATCACGGTGACGCCAGTTGCGTCGCCAAAAACCAGCACGACATCATCGCCCGATGTGCCTTGTACAGTCACGGAATCCGACTGCCCATCGCCGTTGCCCGATGCCGCCGGATTGGCCAGATCGATGTCGACGTCCACAACGTCGGTTCCGCTCAGGTCGTTGACGACCACGGTATCCGCCCCGCCCAAGGCGTGGTAACGAATCGTTTCCATGTCATTCAGGTCCATCACCACGTTGGCGATATTGCGAAAGAAGATGACCCGACCGCCATTCGCCGAGATGTTGATGTTTTCCGAGACGTTCGCTCCGTTGAAGATCATCACGTCGGCCCCGGCTTGGCCTTCGAAGACATCGTTGTCGTCTCCCGGATTCCAAACCAGTTGGTCGTCCCCGCCCCCGGCAAGCACCGTATCGTTCCCATCACCGCCAGCAATGAGGTCGTTGCCGGCGCTGCCGATGAGCAGATCCGCACCCAACCCACCGTTGATTACCAGTCCGATCCGTCCCGCCGGCAATCCGCTCGCATTGACGACGTCGTCGCCGCCCTGCGCCTGGAAGGCCAGTTGATCATTCGATCCCTCGGCAGCCCGGATCCTCAGCGCGGCGCTCAATCCATTGACCTGCAACTCACCGGCCGTCTCCAGGAGGGTTACGACGTCGTTACCCTGCGAACCACTCACCACCACGGTATCCGCCTGACCGTCGCCAACTCCCGTATCGGCCACCGATGCCAAGTCGAGATCGACCCGAGTGACGTCCGTTCCCACCAGGCTGTTGACGGTAATAATATCGGATCCACCTAAGGCATGGAATTGAACCTCCTCCACGTCATCGCAATCCATGACCACGTTGGCCACGTTCCGAAAGAAGCGCAGGCGGGCGCCATTGGCCGAGACATCAATGGTCTCGGAGGCCGCACTGCCGTTGAACCGGAGCACGTCGGTCCCTGCCTGCCCTTCCACCACGTCACTGCCGTCCCCCGGATTCCAAATCAAAGCATCGGGGTCGGGTCCGCCAAACATTCGATCATTTCCCCCGCGCCCCGCCAACGTGTCCGCCCCCGGTCCCCCATCGAGATCGTCGCTCGCGGGGCCGCCCGTCAGAACATCGTTGCCGGCCCCACCCTGCAGATCCCCCGACGGCAATGGGCCATTGGCGGAATCAAGCGTCAGCTGATCGTGTCCCCCCAGTCCCAACACCCGGATCAATGTCGAATTCGCCACGGTCGCCACTCCCCCGGTGATCGGCACGCTGCCGTTGTTCACGCGGAGACTCCCCGCCCCGTCGCGACTCACCGTGATCTGGTTGTCCAGATCATTGCCTGTAACCGTCAAAACGCCGTTGCCGGGATTGTACACTGCGGTGATGCCGGACTGCCGAAGAACTGCCACCCGAAGGGTGCGCTCGGCGAACTGCCGCGCCGCGTTAAACACCAGGACCTTCACGGTCGCCTCGGCACCGCCCGGAGGCACCAAATCCGCAGGAACCAATCCAGCGCCCTTCCATTGCCCAGCCTGCAGACTCAGCGTCACCCGCAGAACCCGCGTGGACCACGGTCGGAAATCAACGGTGGCGGTGGCTTGGGCGACATCCGTCGCATTCACCGAAATATCGACGGCGTTGCCGACCGTCAGCGGCGTGGGTTGAACCACGAGGTTCTGGATCGCCGGCAAGGCTCCGGCACGGATGACCCAGCAAAAGCAAAACAAGCCAACGGCCAAGGCACGGAACGTTCGAGGAGCGGATTTCATGTTCGGCAAGGGATACCTGGTTGAGGTCGACCCGCTTCAGGAAGCACGCAGGGAGGTCCGGCCCCGCCGCTGCACAACGGCCGCCCCGGCGACTCCCGCCAAGGCAAGGCCCGCCAACCACGCTTCGCCTTCCGGAACAGGCGTGGTGATCACCGGTCCGATCGTTAAACCACTCACCGACTCGCCCTGCGCCGAGAACTCCCGGTAGAGGATCGATCCCGGCAAAAACCGGCTGGTGAACGAAAAACCAACCAGCGTCTCCCCCAAAAGCACGTCAGAGGCGGGATCCAACGACAAAAAGTCCTGCGCCGATTCCCCGGTCACAGGAAGACCCCCATTGGCAAACCAGCCTGTATTAGGCACTTCCACGTCCCCGCCGGAGAAAGTATCGAGCATCTCCCAGTCGGGCGTCGCAAAGGGAAACTCCAGGGACCACAAGGAGATATCGAACAGCCCAGCCCGATTATCCACCTCGTAGAAATAGGTCACCGTACCGTCCCCGTTGAGAACGAAGCTCCCGACGACCTCACCGCGGCTGGCGCAGGTGCCGGCTAGAAGCGCACAGACGACCGCCAACTGCAGGACCGGCCCTTTGGAACAAACACCGACACGGGTCATTAAAAATTCACTCATAAGAATTTTCGTTAATTAAACGATTTAGCATCCTAAGGCTTCCTTGGTGGGCGTGCGCAAGGGAAATTCGGGTCGAAATCGTGCCCCGAAAGGGGTAGGCCCCACGGGACCCGCGCGACCCGCCCTCGGACCTCCCTCTCCCAACTCGCCACTCCTTCGTTCCGTGTCGGGGCTCAAAGAGGCAAAACCTCAGGCCAGCCATCATGAATTCAAGCCCCTTCGTCGCACCCACTTCCCGCCGCGCCTTCCTGAAAACATCCGCGCTCGGCGCCGCTGCGCTGTCGTCGGGAATCGCTGGCCGTACCGGCGCCGCCGATGACGGCACGATCGACGTTGCGATCGTGGGCTGCGGAGGTCGCGGCACCGGGGCCGTCGCCAACGCGCTTTCCACCAGTGGCCCCACCCGCCTGGTGGCCATGGCCGATGTTCTGCCGGACCGGCTGAATTCCAGCGCCGACACGCTGAAGAAACAGTTCCCCGAGAAAATGCAGGCGACACCCGAGGCGCAGTTCATCGGTTTCGATGCCTTCAAGAAAGCGATCGATCGGCTGCCGAAAAACGGAGTGGTGATCCTGACGACGCCGCCTGCCTTTCGCCCCATGCACCTGGAGTACGCGGTGGAGAAGGGCGTGAACATTTTCATGGAGAAATCGTTCGCCGTGGATGCTCCGGGCGTGCGCCGCGTGCTGCGGGCTGGCGAGGCCGCCAAGGCCAAGAACCTGAAGATCGCCGGCGGCCTCATGAGTCGACATTCGAAGCCCCTCGAAGAAGCGGTTCGCCAAATACGTGACGGGACCATTGGCGATGTCATCACCGCCTACGCCTACCGCATGCACGGCTCAGTCGGTTTTGCAGCGCGCCGCGCCGGGGAATCGGAACTCGCCCACCAAATCAGGAACTACTCAAACTTCACGTGGCTCAACGGAAGCTTCCTTCTCGATTGGCTCATTCACAATCTGGACGTCTGCTGCATGGTCAAGGGCGCCTGGCCGGTATCCGCCCAGGGCCAAGGGGCTCGCCGTGTCCGCACCGAACCGGACCAATTGTTCGACCTTTACATGGTCGAGTATTCCTTTGCGGACGGCACGCGCCTCGTGGCTCAAGGACGCCACATGAACAGCTGCCATGATTACTGGGGCTGCGTCATCCATGGCACGAAGGGTTCCGCTGAACTCGGCGAGGGCATCTCCAAGCCGCGCCTGTTCAAAAACCATGTCCAGTCGTCGGACAACGTCCTCTGGCAGTGGAAAGGCCCGGCCCACAATGCCTATCAGGAAGAGTGGGACCTGCTCATGACGGCCATCCGCGAGGACAAACCTTACAATGAGGCGGAACGCTGCGCCAAAGCGTCCATGGTCGGGATCCTAGGCCGCCTGGCCATCGAGAGCGGCAAGCAAATCACCTGGGACGACGCCCTGGCCTCGAACGTCGAACTCGCCCCGGGTCTCGACCAATTCCAGACGCTCGACAGCCCGGCACCGGTGCAACCCGACGCCTCCGGGCGTTACCCGATTCCGGCTCCCGGCCAATCCGGGATTGTCTGATCCGGAGACGCCACCTCGGGTTCGGGCTCGCCTCCTGGTCGCCTCCTCGGCTAATCCGAATGACATGAATCGACGTCGCTTCGTCCAAACCGCCACCGCCGCCCTGACGCTTGGGACTGCTGCCACCCAATGGACGGCTTGTTCCTCGCGTCCCCGCCGTCGCAATTTGCGTCTCTCGGCGTCCTCTCTGCTCTTCAAGGAACTCACTCTGGAGCAGGCGTGTGAACGCATCTCGGGACTCGGCTTCGAAGCCATCGATATCTGGAGCGGCTACGAAGGCTGCCAACATCTGGACGACGCGGCGCGCCGACTTGGAGGCGCTGGGCTTCGCGATCTGCTCGCCCGCTCCCGACTCAAACTCTACGCCTTCAGCACCTACGTCGGCGGTTACGAGAAATATGCCCAGTTCCTGGGCGACGCGGGCGGCGGAGTCGCGGTGCAAGGCAGCGGCCCGGCATGCCCACCCAACGAACTGTCGAGCCGCATGGCCGCCTTCCTGGAAGGCTTGGCCCCCCTGGCGGAACTCGCCGAGAAGAACAACTCCTGGCTGGCCATCGAAAACCACACCAACGCCCTGCTCGACACCACCGACTCCCTCAAGGCATTCGTCGATCTCAACAAATATCCGCGCGTGGGAATCGCGCTCGCGCCGTACCATCTCCAGGCGCTCGGGGCCTCGGTGCCTGAAGCCATCCGGATCGCCGGCAAGCAATTGCTCTTCTTCTACGCCTGGCAGAACGGGGCGGCGATGCGCCAACTTCCCGGCATTGGTCCCGCCGATTTCCGGCCCTGGCTGGATGCCTTGGCCGCCATTCAATACCCCTGGTACCTCAACTTGTTCATGCACGGGTATGTCGCTCCAGACGCCATGTCCAATGCCCTGGCACGGTCCCGGAACTACCTGATCCGCCCGGCATGATCCAACGATCATGACCACCCACCCACCCTCCCGTCGCTCCTTCCTGAAATCCTCGCTCGCCGCCACCGCCTCCGCAGCCCTCACACGGGCCATTGAGGTCGGGGCGTATGCGGCCGAAGACGGAACGATCGATGTCGCTCTGGTGGGTTGTGGTGGACGCGGTACCGGCGCGGCCGCCAATGCCCTGGCCACCCAGGGCCCGGCACGCCTCGTCGCCATGGCGGATGTCTTCGAGAACCGCCTCGCCGGAAGTCACGACGCGCTTAAACGCCAATTCAGCGAGCGCACCCAGGTCCCGCCCGATCAACGGTTCATCGGCTTCGACGCCTTCAAAAAAGCCATCGATTGCCTCCCCAGGAACGGACTCGTCATCCTCGCCACTCCCGCCGGCTTTCGCCCTATCCACCTCGAGTACGCAGTGGAGAAGGGCGTCCATGTCTTCATGGAAAAATCGTTTGCGGTCGATGCCCCAGGCATTCGCCGCGTCTTGCGCGCGGCCGAGGTGGCCAAGCAAAAGAACCTCAAGATCGCCACCGGCCTGATGTGGCGTCATGACAAGCCCCGCCAGGAGGTCATTCGCCGCATTCACGATGGGGCCATCGGCGACCTCGTCCTCCTCCGCACTTATCGCATGCACGGGGCCGTCGGCTACAGCCCGAGGCAGCCGGGGGAAACCGAACTCGCCCACCAGATCCGAAACTATAATTCCTTTCCCTGGCTCAATGCCTCGTTCTTCGTCGACTGGTTGATTCACAACATCGATGTCTGCTGCTGGGCCAAGAACGCGCTCCCCACCGTCGCCCAGGGCCACGGATCTCGCGTCGCCCGGACCGAGCCCGACCAGATGCTCGACGATTATGTCGTCGAATACACCTTCGCCGACGGCACCAAACTCTTCGCCCAGGGACGGCATATCAACCAAACCTGGGACATCTTCAGCGACCTCGCCCACGGCACCAAGGGATCCGCCGTCCTGATGGAAAGCCTGGCCGCCCCCAAGCCCCGCCTTTACCGCAATCACGTCCAGACTGCGGAGAACGAGATCTGGCGCTGGAGCGGAGCTCCGTGGGATCCCTACCAGGCGGAACACGACGAATTGTTCGAGGCGATTCGCAACAACAAGCCTTACAACGAAGCCGAGCGTGGCGCCAAAGCTTGCCTCGTCGCCATCATGGGCCGCATGGCCGCCGACTCCGGACAGCCCGTCTCTTACGAACAGGCGTTGGCCTCGAATCTCGAACTCGCGCCCAACCTCGAGCGTCTCCAATCCCTCGACGATCCCGCCCCCGTTCAAGCGGATGCCCAAGGGCGTTATCCCTATCCGATTCCGGGGAAGACACTGGCGCTCTGACCCTCAACCCGTGGTGCCCGTCCCAACCCTTCAAAGCCCGGGAACTCGGAGGCGATAATAGGCCTCTGCTCGTTGGACTGGGTCCCGGAACATCGAACCCTCAGCCACCGTACCCAACGGCGTCCAATTCCGCAGGTCCTGGGAATATTCCAGGACCACCTGGGTCGCGACGGCCGTCGGCACCTCGATTCGTCCCGCCCCATCGGGGTCCAATCGAAGGCTTAGGATCCGTGGTCCGGCCTCGAACGCCCCTAGGTCCCAGCCCGAGCCCATCGGTCGACCCGCTCCGCGCTGATCTTCGGCAAGCGTCGTCCCCGAGCGAATGGCATCCAACGCCGGGCTGCCAGGGAGCAAGGAATAGGTCCACGTCGGGCCCCCGTGATCCGCCAGGGGCCCTAGCCGAGGATCGACGCCGATCAGGTCGTGATTGGCCAACCCCGCCGCCGTGCCGCGACTGCCAATCAAATTGGCAAGCCGACTGGCCACGTAGCCGCCCACATCGGCGTTGGTGTCGGATCGATTGCCGGCGCAGATCACCCCCGCCAACGTCACCATGCCGTCGGTGGCAAACAGACCGCCTCCGTTGACCCAGCCATTGGTGAGAACCTGGGACAAAACAAATGGCTTCTGGATGAAGGTGCGCGACGGCTCGACCTGGTTGTCGGTCAGCGTGGAGAACCGAAGTTCCACCTGAGGTTCGTGAACCGGAGTAACGCCACCCAAAGTGCCCACCGCCAGACCGCCTCCGCCGGCAACGCTCACGAGAGGCGCGGGCGATCCCACGAGGCTGCTGTCGTAGGCGTCCGCGCCCTGTGCCAGGTTACACGCGACAGTGCAATTCTCGATCGTCAGGCCTCCTCCACGAACCACCATGGCTCCGCCCCACGCGTTCCCCGGCGCACCCATGCGTCGGGCACCTCCGCCCTGAAGGCCGCCCAACACCTGGTTGCCCTGCAGCAGACACTGTCGCATCTCGATGGCTCCGTCCTGCTCGTAGATGGCGCCGCCAAAGGCGTTCGCCCCCACGCCACCATTCTTTCCGCTGCTCCCACGACCGCCACGGCAAACGTTCGAAACCACCAGGCACCGATAGATCTCCAGCGCTGCCGATTGGCAAAACACCACCGCGCCCGCCCCGTCTCCCCCATTCCCGGTGGCCTCGCCTAGTGATCCATTCCTTGCCCCGCCTCCGGCTCCGCCCTCCGCGAGGTTCGATCGGAATTCGCAGTCGCCCATTTCAACGTTTCCCAGGTGGACATAAAGCACGCCACCTCGGCCCAAGCCGCCAGCTCCCGCGCCGAATTCGCTGCTTCCTCCCGCTCCTCCAACGGCAGCGTTGCCTTCCACGCGGCATTGAATGAGCCGCAGGTTCCCCGCCTGACTATAAATGGCGCCGCCCGCGGCGTTTCCAGCGAACGGCGCGTCGAAGCCAGAATTCCCGACACCGCCGACCGCGCGATTGAAAGCAAACGACGTCCCGGTCGCCGCGAAGGAACCGGCCTCCTGAAACAAGGCGCCGCCGAACCCGTCGCCCGGTCCAAGGTTCGACGTCGCAGCCGACACGCCTTCCACCACATTCGACTGAAAGGTTCCTCCGATGATTTCAACATCCCCCCGGTTGAAGATCGCCCCACCACGGCCGCCCGAAGTCCGGTTCCCCGTCAGTTCGCATTCCCTCAACACCACGGTGCCGGCATTAGAAATCGCGGCTCCCTGATGCCCCTCCCCGGCGAATCCGCGAGTCAGGATTAAGCGGTTGACCTCACAGGTGGCTCCGCTGCCAATGACGAGGATCGAAGATTTGCCCTGCCCATCAATCCGAAGGGCCGGCTCGGATTCTGGGGGCCCCAACAATCGCAAGTGGACCCGTACCTCAGGTAAGGCGCTTTCCAGGAGAATGGCCCCAGGGACGGAACGCAGATCAATCTCACCCCCACCTTGAAGATTCAAAGTCTCGATGGCCGTCCGCAGCGACCCCGGCCCGGAGTCGGAGGCCATCGTCACGACCACACGCCGGGGTTCATTGGCTTGAACGCACTGACCTCCCCCCGCGCACAGCATGGAGAGAGCCGCGTAGAAGTGAAAGGAACGCCAGGCAGGCCTCATAGGGTACCTACCGATACCACCACTCCTACCACTTTCGCAAAGCGTCGGTGGCAACCCGTCTCTTCCGTCGCCTGACTCGCCCAGTCAGGCAGCCGGATTGAGTCGCCCTCCGATCCACCACAACCCACCCGTCGTCACCGCCGCGACCAGACAGGCAACCAAGGCGCCGATAGAAAGGCCCAGGGGCCAGTTCGGACGCACCGCCTTCAATCCTGGCTCGGCCAAATCAACGATCATCACCCGCGCCCCCGCTTGCTTCGCCTCCAGGTTCACTTGGTCGGCGTAGACCTCTGCTACTTTGTTGGCAATCTCCGCGGCGGCGCCCTTTTCCTGATGAAAAACACGCACCTCCAGCATCGTGGTGTTCCGGATTTGCCTGATCTCGAGGTGATCACGCAGAAGCTCGTAGGTTTCGACGGTCTGAAGCGTGCCCTGCCCCAACAAATACTTAAGCGACCAACGTTTATTGAGGTCCAGCGCTTCGATGACCGGATCAAGCACGGCCCTTGAACTGAGACGCTCAACCTGGGTCTGTAAGAAGAAAGGATCGAATGATTTCGCTTCGGCAGGATTGGCGCCTGCTCGAACCTGAATCTTCGCCGAACTCACATAAGTCTCCGGCATCAAACTCAAAACCGCGGTCACCGTTCCGAGGATGACACAAAAAGCCGCCGCGCCTCCCAGGACGGCCACGATTCGGAAAATATGCGAGGGTTTCATGGATCCTGTTGTTCGTAGTGAAGCCGCGCGTTCCATCATCGAAGTTTTCGTCAGATCCCACGCCGTCCGACCGAAGAACCCGGCCACCCGCCTCCAGCTTCCCGTGCCAAAAGCTTCGCGACACTGGTCGCGGAATAACTGAACCATATCTGCTCCGAACTCTTCCCGATGACGCCGAGGATAGAGCACCAGCAATCGGCGGAAGATACCCACGGATATCGCGGTCTTTCTTGGGTTTGATGTCATCCGAGTCACTCCGTTACGTGGTAACCGCTGCGGTTCCCGGCAGAATCCCCCGACTCCGTGTCGCCCGGACGATCGCCTCGTAGCGACGGGCTTCCGCCTCCAGAGCCCGTCGTCCTTGACCGGACAATCGATAGTAACGGCGACGCTCGTCGTCGACCTCAGGATCCAACCGCGACTCGCATTCCTCGATCCACCCGGCCGCGAGCAACCGCTTGATCGTCCCGTAGAGCGTCCCGGGCCCCATCTTGATCGCGCCCTGCGTGGATTCCCGGACCCCCTGCATGATGGCGTATCCGTGCTGTTCCCCGTGCGCCAAGGCCAGCAGCACGTGAAACACCGCCGGTGTCAGCGGCGGTGCCGAAGGAGGATTCGTGGCTCGACGGGACATCACATCTATATCCGTTGCGGATATAGATGCTCCCGGGCGGTTGCCTTGTCAAGCGGTCCTCAATTAGAACCCGACAGAAGGCCTGATGAAACGCGGCTTGAACCACAGAGACGCGGAGGCACAGAGGCACGGACCGCCGGAGATCAAGAGGCGATCATGGCGATGGCCTCGATCAACTCATTCAGACCCCTCCTCTGTGCCGCCGTGTCTCTGTGGTACATACCTCTCCCTGAACAAGTCTCCGCACACCACTCTCTTTACTCCGCGTGTGAGCACCGGAACGTTGAAGTTGATCAATAGGCCCAGCGACTTTCCGGAGAGCCTTAGGTAAGTGAGCAACTGGGCATCGTGAATCGGTAGAAGTTGCGTCACCGCTTTCAACTCGAGGATCAGCGCGTTCTCGACCACAAAATCCAGTCGGTAACCGCAATCAAGCTCCACCTCCTTGTAGCGCACGGGCATCGGCTCTTGACGCCTGAAACTAAGGCCGGCCCTGGAGATCTCAAACGCAAGGCATTCGTCGTAGGCACTCTCGAGCAGTCCCGGACCCAATTCTCTGTGAATCTCGATGGACAACCCAATCACCCTTTCGGTCAGTTCATTCAGACCCCTCCTCTGTGCCTCCGTGTCTCTGTGGTACATAGATCTTCGGATCACCATTCTTGCCTTCCTCCCTCCACCCAGAAAACGCGAATCAGATCCCATTCCTTACAGGGAAAAGCAGACCACCCTTCACAAGGCGATGCAAAGGGCCTGCCCGAACCGGGACGAACGCCGTTCGCCGACCGACTACGGCGCCTTCACCGACAAACACACCAACCTGTCCTCGCTGCGCAGATACAGCCGGCCATCCGCCAGCACCGGCCCCGCCCAGCACGGGTATCCCAGCGACGGCACCTGCCACCGGCCCACTTCCTCGCAACGCTCGGCGTTCGGACGAATCAGTCCCAGCAATCCCCCCTCCCCCAATGCGATCAGCCTGCCGTCCGCCAGAATCAACGACCCGCGCCCGAAGACGCCGGGTTGCCGTGTCGAATGCGGCGGCCAGCGTTCGTCGCGTTCCCACTTCGTCTTCCCCGTCGCGAATTCCACACAGCGAAAAACCGCGTCGGGTTCGTTGCGCCCGCTGAATCCGTAGAGCAACCCATCGACCAGCAGCGGCGTGCCCCAATGCATCTCCAGCGAGGTGCCGCGCCACACCTCGTCGACGCCTCGTCCATCCGGTCGGACTTTCAGCAGCACGGATCCCACACGGTAGTAGGCGGCACTGATCAGAACGAGATCGCCTTGTACGACAGGATTGGCGGCGTTCACCGATTCATTGACCCGCGCGCGAAACCAGAAACTGAAATTCACCGCGCCATTGGTCGGATTCACCGAGACCAATCCCTGGCGCAACAGACAAAGAACGTGGCGCTGTCCATGAAACGTCGCGGCAACGGGGGAAGCGTAACTCGCCTGCTTCTCGGCGCGCTGCCAGCGAACCAACGGTTCTCCAGGCCAACCCCGCATGGTCTGGCCGGTCCAATTCGTTTCGCCGACGCTCTGCCACAGCGTCTTTCCGGTCTCGGGTTCGAAAGCCACCACCCCGCTGTTGGGCTGGCCGCCCACCATGACGATCAATCGTCCACCCTCGAGGATGGGCGTGCTGCCGACGCCGAAGAACGCCTCCGGAACCTCAAAGTCCTTGCCGGTTTCCCGTTCCCAAAGCTTCTTGCCGGTGCTTCGCTCGGCACCCACCAAGCGGCCTTCCGCCCCCAGCGCATAGACCCGGTTCGACGTCAGCAGCGGCGTGCAGCGAGGACCATTGTTGTATCCGTAGGGATCCTGGAACTGCGAGGGAGTGGCCAGGCGCCAGGAGGACTTTCCCGTGCCCGCGTCCATGGACTCCAAGATTTCCTGGTTTCCCTCGCGGTGATGGAGGACGAGTTGCCCCTCCCTTACCGAAGGGGCGCTGTAGCCCGTGCCAACCTTCCGTTCCCAAAGGATCGGCAACCCGCTGGCAGGTACTCGATCCACCAGGCCGGTCTCGGTCGAACGCCCGTCGCCGGTCGGTCCGAGAAATTGAGGCCAATCTGCGGCCCAGGCCTGGAACACGGTCCCGGCCGCCAAGAACGCGACGCGTAGCATTCGGATCACGTACCTTTGTGCCCCGGGAGCGCGGTTCCCGGCAATGCATTGCTTTCACGACGGTCATGACTCCGTCGGCACATGCAGGGCTTGGTCTCCACAGGCATTCCGTGTAGAAACTCCTCGTGCCCCGTTTCGCCGCCGCCCTGGCATTGCTATGCCTGGGCCCAATCCTTAGCCACGTCATCGCCGCCTACGCGGCGCCGGCGCCCGCCGAATCGTGGCAACAGGAGACGGGGCGACGCTATCTGGCTGTCCAACCGGTCGGCATGGAGCCAGCGTTCACGCGTCTCAAGGCCGCGGACATCGGCATCCACTGGACGAATCGTTGTTCCCCGGCGCGGTATGCCAAGCGCCAGAACCTCATGAACGGGGCGGGCGTGGCCTTGGGCGACTACGACGGCGATGGATGGTGCGACATCTATCTCTGCAATCGCGAGGGAGCCAACGGACTCTTCCGGAACCTCGGCGGCTGGCGCTTCACCAATGTGACCGAACAAGCCGGGGTTGCCGCCACCAACCTGATCTCCAGCGGAGCCCTCTTCGCCGACCTCAACGGCGACGGCCTCCTCGACTTGCACGTCACCTCGTTCCTCGGGCCTGACGCGCTTTATTTCAATCGCGGCGACGGCACCTTCACCAACGGGATCGATTCGGCAGGCGTCAGCACGCCCGGCGCGGGCACCTCGTCCGCAGCCGCGGATTTGGACGGGGATGGCGATCTCGACCTCTACGTCGCCCGCTTTGCGGCCGAAGCCCTGCTCCGCGACGGCTCCCTCATTTCGACCCGGATGGTGGCGGGACAACCAGTGGTCGCCGGCCGCAATGGTCGCCGGATCCGCATTCTCAACGACCGGCTCTACGAACTTGGCGAGCCCGACTTCCTTTTTCTCAACCAAGGCCAGGGCCGTTTCACACCCGTTTCCTGGAAGGAATACTTCGTCGACGAATCCGGACAGCCCCTCACCGAGACTCCCATGGATCTGGGATTCTCGGTTCAGTTGCGCGATGTCAACGGTGACAGTTTCCCGGATATCTACGTCTGCAACGACTTCCAAACTCCCGACCGTTGTTGGATCAACGATGGCAAAGGGCGATTCCGAGCGCTCAGCAGCATCGCGCTTCGCACCATGAGTTACGCCTCGATGGGCGTCGACTTTGCCGATATCGACCGCGATGGACACCTCGACTTCTACACCCTCGAGATGCTGCCTGGGGAACATTTCCGACACCTGACCCATGTCGTCCGCGGCGCCGACCCAGGCCTGCGCCGCCCCAAGGATCCCCTGCAGCGCGACGCCGTCTCCCGCAGCATCCTGGCATGGAATCGTGGGGACGGCACTTACGCCGAGATCGCCTGGTTTGCTGGCGTCGCCACTTCGGACTGGTCCTGGACCCCCATCTTCCTCGACGTCGATCTGGATGGATACGAGGACCTCCTCATCTCCAGCGGATACCCGCACGACGTCAACGACCTCGACGCCTCGGGAGGCGTTGGTCGAGGGGAAGGACGGCGACCCAACGATTCATTCACCGACCAACTCCTGCGCTACCCGCCTCTCGATTCGCCGCATATCGCCTGGCGCAATCGCGGCGACCTCACCTTCGAGGACCGCAGCACCGCCTGGGGTTTCGATTTCAAGATCGTCAGTCACGGCATGGCCCTGGCCGACCTCGACAATGATGGCGATCTCGACGTCGTCGGCAACGCCTTCAACGGACCCCCCTGGATCTGCCGGAACAACGCGGCGAAACCTCGTCTGGCCATTCGCCTCAAGGGTCGCGCCCCCAATACCCAGGCAGCCTCCGCTCACCTCCGCGTCCGCTGTGGCTCGCTCCCGCCGCAGGAGCAGGAAATGCTGGTGGGCGGACGATACCTGTCCTGCGACCAGGGCCAGCGAACGTTCGCCGCCGGTAATGGATTGGAACCTCTGGAACTGGAGATTCGTTGGCGCGATGGCGCCACGACCCGACTCCAGGACCTTCGCGCCAATCGGATTTACGAAATCGACGCGCCCGGCACGCCGCCCGAATCGAAAACGACGTCCCCATCGCCCCCCCCTCGTCCTTCACCTTGGTTCTCCTCCACCGAGATCCCGGCGGCATTCCTCCACCAAGATCCAGCCACCGACGAGTTCTCAGCCCAACCGTTGCTTCCCTGGCGCCAATCCTTTCAAGGCCCAGGCGTGATGTTCTACGACTTGGATCAGGACGGCCGGGAGGACCTGCTGGTCGGGAACGGTCGCGGCGGAAAGTTGATGGCAGCAAAATACCAGCCCGGCGATCGAGGTTCGTGGGAACCGCTGCCGTTCGATGACGCTCCACTGCCGGATGACGCCCTCGGTTGGGTGGGATTCTCCTCCGGTTCGAATCAACCCAACCTCCTGGTCGCCCTCGCCAACTACGAATCCAAGGAAACCCAAGGACCCGCCGCGCGAAGATTTCAGAGGCGCGGCGACAAATGGATCCAAGGCCCGCCCGTCCCTGCCACCGACACCCTCTCGAGTCCCGGTTCCATGGCCGCCGGCGACGTGGACGGCGACGGGGACATCGATTTGGTCATCGCTGGACGCCTCGCCTTCGGTCGCTACCCCGAACCCGTCGACACGCGTCTCTACCTCAACGACCAGGGCTCCTTCAACCCAGCCCCACCCCATGCCTCGGAAGCCCTGCACCGCGTTGGCCTCGTCACCGGAGTTCTCCTTACCGATCTGCTCGGCGACCCGCGGCCGGAACTCGTTCTAGCCTGCGAATGGGGTCCCCTGCGCGTCTTTGCCTGGGAATCGGACCGACTTGTTGAACGCACGGCCGACCTTGGGCTGACCGGTACGCTGGGACTTTGGCAAGGCCTCGCCGCCGCCGACTTCGATGGCGACGGACGCATGGACCTCGCCGCCGCCAACTGGGGGCGCAACAGCTACCAGCAACGCGCGCCTGGTGGACCCTGGCACCTCTACTACGGTGACCTGGACGGCGACGGCCACGTCAGCGTGGTGGAGACTATGCATCACCCCGACCGCAAGGTCCCGGTCCCGCTGCGCACGCGCGACCAACTCGCCACCGAATTGAGGTGGCTACCCGCGGCGTTTCCCAAGCACGCCGACTTCGCCCGCGCTTCGATGGAACAGATTCTCGGCGAACACGCCACCCAGTTTCGCAGGGTCGAGGCTACCACCCTCGCCTCGTTCGTCTTTCTCAATCATGGAAAGTCGTTCGAAGCCGTCGAGTTGCCTCGTGATGTCCAATGGACACCCGTCTTCGGTTTCGCCGCAGCCGACTTTGATGGCGACGGCGATGTGGACCTGTTCGCACCCCAGAATTTCTTCGATATCCGCGAGGAGGAAGACCGCATGGATTCCGGCCGAGGGCTCCTTCTCGCCAATGACGGGAAAGGACGGTTCACGACCGTTCCCTCCCAGGTTTCCGGCATCGAGATCCTGGGAGAACAACGTGGTGCGGCCATCGCCGACTTCGATCAGGACGGTCGCATCGACCTCGCCGTCTCGCAGAATTCCGGACCGCCGGTCGTTCTGCGGAATCGCCATGCGCCGCCGGGACTTCGCGTCCGCCTTGTGGGCACAGCATCGAACCCCGATGCCATCGGGGCCCGGGTGCGCCTGGTGTATCCCCATGGCATGGGCCCGGTGCATGAGGTGCGTGCGGGCAGTGGGCGAATGTCCCAGGATGCCTTCCTTCTCGTGTTGGCCCGACAACAGGGGGCCACTGCCATCTGGGTGCATTTCCCAGGTCACGATCCCAAAATCCACCCGCTCAGCGCCTCGGCACCACAGATTTCAATCACTGCTGGCGGTGAGGTTTCCAACATCCCCTAAACCGTGGCTCCGCCCCGCGCACCGTCATCGCCACCTTGTTTCCCTCGGGCCCTCCAAATTCCAAGGATAGACAGGGACCAGGCCCACGCGGCTGTCAGAATGCTCCTCGCCATTTTGATCGTCGTGGCAACGGCTCCGGTTCGCGCGGCGGAACGATCTCAATCGACCTCCAGCCCGGTTCGATCCCTACCCATCACTCCCTCGCCAGGTCCGGGAGACGGCTTCACGGAACTGACGGCTGCCTCTCTAGGAATCGTATGGACCAATCGCATTTCCCCAGCGCGTTATGCGGTTCGACAAAACCTGATGAATGGCGCCGGCGTAGCACTTGCCGACTTCGATGGCGACGGGTGGTGCGACCTCTTCTTGTGCAGCAAGGAGGGTCCCAGCGCCTTGTTCAGAAACCTGGGCCAATGGCAGTTCACCAATGTCACGGAAACTGCCGGGCTCTCCTGTCAGCACCTCATCGCCACGGGCGCCGTCGCAGCCGACGTCAATGGCGACGGACGCCCCGATCTCCACGTCACCTCCTTCCTCGGACCGGACGCGCTGTTCCTTAATCAAGGAAACGGCACCTTCACCAATGTCACCGAGTCCGCCGGCGTCGCCATGCCGGGTGGCGCCACGTCCGCAGCTTTCGGAGATGTCGACGGCGACGGGGACCTCGACCTGTATGTCTGTCGTTTTGGCGTGGACGCCATTCTGCGTGATGGGGCGCGAATCCCCATGCGCATGGTCGGCGGCGTGCAGCAACCTACCGGGCGCTTCGCGAAGAAACTCACATTGATCGGGCAGCAGATGTACGAATTGGGGGAACCCGACGTCCTCCTTCTCAACAACGGCCAAGGCGTCTTTACCCGGGCCCAATGGAACGATCACTTCGTGGACGAAGACGGACGTCCCCTCGCCGAAGCCCCGCCAGACCTCAGCCTCGCCGTGCAAATCCGGGACCTCGATGGCAATGGAACACCCGACATCTATGTCTGCTCGGATTTCCAATCTCCCGACCGCATCTGGCTGGGCGACGGTCGGGGCAAGTTTCGAGCGCTGCCACGCATGGCCATCCGATGCATGAGCTATGCCTGCATGGGTGTCGACGCCTCGGACGTCGATCGCGATGGCCACCTCGACCTCTTCACTCTGGAGATGTTGAGCCGAGACCACTCGCGCCATCTCGCCCAGGCGGCTCCGATCGGGGTCGGACTTCGACGCAGCATCCGCGACATCGACCGCGCGCAATTCGGGCGCAATACGTTTCAATGGAATCGTGGGGATGGGACCTACGCCGAAATTGCCTGGTACGCTGGATTGGCCATGTCCGACTGGTCTTGGTGTCCCATCTTTCTCGATGTCGATCTCGACGGGTTCGAGGATCTCCTGGTCTCGAACGGACATCCCCACGACCTCAATGATCGCGACGCGGGGAATCTCAACAGCTCGGAGCAATCCACGGGGGCAGCGCCCCAGAATATCCAAGCCCAAGTCCTCGCCCGCGCCCCGCTGAACGTTCCCAAAGTTGCCTGGCGGAACACCGGTCGCCTTCGCTTCCAAGATTACTCGGCCACCTGGCGCTTCCAGGCCACGCGATGCACCCATGGCATGGCCCTCGCCGATCTCGACAACGACGGCGACCAGGATGTAGTGGGCAACGTCTGGCGCGACGCGCCCTTGATCGCTCGAAACGATTCCCAACGCCCACGCATTGCCGTTCGCTTGCGGGCATCCAAAGGCAATACGCACGGCATCGGCGCCCAAGTCAGCCTCCTCGGGGGCCCGGTCCCGCGTCAGCAAAAGGAAATCCTGGCTGGTGGTCGTTACCTCTCCGGAGATCAACCCGAGGTCACCTTCGCCGCCGGTTCCGCCAATGCCGACCAACTGAGCATCGAGATTCGGTGGCCCGACGGAATGGTGTCCACCGTCCCGCACGTCGATCCCAATCGTCGGTACGAAATCGGCGCACCGACTTCGACGGCGGCGCCTCCCCTCCGCAAATCCGAGCCATCGCCGGATCCGACTAAAGCCCTGGTGGAGGTCACCGTGCCAGCCCTTTTCACGCATCAAGAATCCGAATTTGATGACTTCGCCCTCCAACCGTTGCTGCCATGGCGATTGAGCAGGCTTGGCCCGGGAATCGCCGTTCTCAAGGAATCCCAGAAATGCTGGATGGTCCTCGGCGCCGCACGGGGCTCCGCACTGGTCGCACTGCACCTCAACGCACAGGGCCTTGTTGAACCCGCGCCGCCCCTCGAAGCCGGCCCTCTTCCCGATGATATCGTGGCCTTGCGTTTTGCCGAACTGTCCCCGGGTCGAATGTCGCTGCTCGCCGCCCTCGCCAATCTGGAGTCCGGAGACGAACGCCAACCCTCGGTCCTTCGCTTCGACCGGATCGGCGAGGGCTGGATCGCCACCAATGCGTTGCCTTCGATTGGCGCCAGCCCGGGCTCATTGGGTGTCGGTGATGTCGATGCAGACGGCGACCTTGATGTTGTTGTGGGCGGTCGTTGCCACCGGGGCCGATACCCCGAAGCCGCCAACTCCATGGTGTTCACCAACCAGTCGGGGCACCTGAGCATCGATGCCGCCCGTTCACGAGCTCTCCTGCGTGTCGGGTTGGTCACGGATATCGCCATGGCAGACCTTAACGGGGACCGTCGAACGGACCTGATACTGGCCTGCGAATGGGGCCCCATCCGCATCCTGCTCAACACGGGCGACTCGTTTCAGGATGTCTCGGAGCAGTTCGGAATGGGGGAGTGGACCGGTCTTTGGCAGTGCCTTCTCGCAACCGACCTCGATGGCGATCAGCGTATCGACATTGTGGCCGGCAATTGGGGCCTGAATTCGGCCCACCAACGCCACGCCGCCGGCACCTGGCGCCTGGGATTCGCCGATTTCCGGGGAACCGGCGCGCTGGGCATGATCGAGGCGGCCTTCGACCCGGCCAAAAGGGCCTTCGTGCCCACTCGCCCTCGCGATGTCCTGGATGTGGAAATCCCCTGGCTACGCCAGAAATATCCCACCCATCGTTCCTATTCCCAGACCACGGTCGAGGAGATGCTTCGTGGACACACGGACATGATCCCCCACGTCGAGGCCCGCCACCTGGCTTCGGGTGTCTTCTACAACCGCGGGAATCGCTTCGAATTCAAACCGCTGCCGGCCCAAGCCCAATGGACGCCCATTCGGTCCCTCTGCCGCATCGGTCCAAATCACCCCTGGGGAGATGGCCTGTTTTGCGGGCAAAATTTCTTCGACGGACGCGACGAGGATGACCGCATGGATGCCGGGCGCGGGCTGTTTCTGAAGTCCAAAGAGGACGGAACCCTGATCGCCGAACCGACTGCCACCCAAAGCATTCCAATCTACGGTTCCATGCGCGGCTGTGTTTCCGCGGATTTCAATCTGGATGGGGTGGACGATCTTTGGGTGGCGCAGAACAATGGACCCAGCCGACTCTTCCTCGCGCCGCCATCGAGCATTCCCAGGGACCACCAGGCAAGGTAAAGAGCGATCACTTCCCAAACCTAGGCGCCGAACCGGTTCGCCCGCATTTCCTCCAAACGGTCCCCAAGGCTCTCCAGGTCCGTTTGGATATGCACCCGCACCTGCTTCAGCGCCGGTGCATAAGCCCTCGCCGCCCGGCCCCCGATGAAAATCTCCGTATCGTCGGGCAAATACTGGCGCAGTTGCGCCAATTCCGCCGGCAACGACGCGTCGTCGGCTGGATAGACAACGCTGAGCAAGACGGCCCGCGCTCGGTTCTGGGTTGCCGCACCGGCAATCTCCGCCGCCGGCAAGCTTGGTCCCAGGTAGACCGTCTTCCAACCCCAGTGGGTCGCCGCGGCAGCCACAATCACCGCACCCAGCTCATGCAATTGTCCGGACGGCGTCGTCACTACGGCACAGGGTGCGGATGGCGTCACCGCGTACGGACGCGCCAACCGCGTCAGGAAATCCCTGATGACCGCCGAGGCAAAATGCTCATGCGCCGCGGTGATCAATCCCTGCTGCCAGCGTTCGCCCAAATCCGCTGCCAGAGGACAAACCACTCGGTGAAGCACCCCGTTGTGCCCAAATTGCACCGCCGCCCGCTCCAATGTCCGCTGCAGTGCCCCGGAATCAAAGGTCGCCGTCGCCTCCATCGCGGCTCGTAGAAGATCCCCATCGTGGTCCCAGTCGCGCGTCGTCCCGGACCTCATGGATCGTTGCGGCTCAGAAACCAACGCGATCTCGGCCGGCCCCCGAAGGCCCGCCTGGGACTCCGTATCCAGGACTGCCGCAATGGACGGAGCCGTCGCCCCACCTGAGACCGTCGCCACCAATCGCTTCAAATCCTCGGTCTCCAGTTTGGCGATGATCCCAATCTTGTGACCAGCGGCCGTCGCCTGCGCCAACAGCCTCAACCGATCCACTTCCGCGTCCGAGTAGAGCCGTCGATTGGTGCCCGTTCGCGTCGGCATCACCGCCTGATACCGCTTCTCCCAGACCCGAATCACGTGGGGCGTAAGGCCCGTCAATCGTGCAACGACTTGAATCGGATGTTGAAAACTTACCACCGGCGAAATGTAGACAAAATATAGACGCAAGCAAACAGTAAATCGCGCCGTTTTAGCACCTTAATCCACCAAAAACCCCAACAAAGCTATGATGCCTAACCGAATCCGCCCCCCAACTCAGGCTCAACAGAATTCAAATTCGAAACCCAAAAACTTCGTCACAATCAAAACAAGTTTGAGACAAAGAGTTGACATACGACAAAGAATCAACAACAGTGCGCCGTCGCTCGCGATCTTGCGATTAATGTTGAACAAGTCGTAACCAACCGTGGTCTACCAGGCGTCAGGCAAATAGGAGCGGAACGGTCTTGTTTATTGCAACGAACATTAACGTGAGGATTACGGCCATGAAACATGATACGAGGAACAAGAACGCGAAGGGGAATCGAACCTCGAAACCTTTTGGCCAAGGAACTGCAATCATGACGGCTACGCAAACATCGTCGGCCCTCCGAATGACGGAAGCCGCTTCCCCCATCCCCATGCCCTCGTCCGGCACAGAAGCGCTGCCGACCACCAATAAGATCGAGGCCGCCCCACGCGAAATCGGAGCCCGGTCCCCGCTCGAACAGTACCTGCGCGAGATCGCTGAGGTCCCCCTGCTCACCCCCGATGAAGAGGTGAAACTTGCCCGCCGCATCCAACGTGGCGACTCCAAGGCAAGGGAACACATGATCCGGGCGAATCTGCGGCTCTGCGTGAAAATTGCCCGCGACTACGAGCACCATGGCGTCCCGCTGCTCGATCTGGTCAACGAAGGAAACATCGGCCTCATGAAGGCGGTCGACTACTTCGATCCCACCAAGGGCGCCAAGTTTTCCACCTACAGTTCCTGGTGGATCAAACAAGCCATCAAAAGGGCGGTCGCCAATCAGTCCCGCACCATCCGGATTCCCATTCACCTGCGCGACCGCATCGCCCAGTTCTGGCGCACGCATTCCCGGCTCCATGACGAACTTGGACGCGAGCCATCCGACGAGGAAATCGCCGACGAGATGGAGATGCCCATCGGCCGCATCCGCAAGATGCGCCGGGCCATGCTCAGCACCATCTCTCTGGACGCCCAGTTAGGGGATGATGACAGCAGCACGGTCTCCGAGGTCGTGGCGGATGATCGTTCCAGCACCGCCTATCAGGATCTGGATTCACGGACCCGCACCGACCTGATGCGGGAGTTGCTGGATCGCCTGAACGATCGCGAACTCACCATTTTGCAGGAACGCTTCGGTCTGGACGGAGGCTCCGAAAAGACCCTCGAAGAGGTCGGAGAACGTTTCAACCTGACCCGCGAGCGTATCCGGCAATTGCAGAACATCGCGCTTGGCAAATTGAGACGGTGGATCGAGCAACGAGAAGCGTTGCCCGAAGCCGCCTGACATCCTCGGGTCACGAACCGCGGGCCCTGAACGGACCCGCGGATCCAGTGGGCTGACTCTTCCCTGAGACAGAACTTTCAGGCCTCCAACAAGGCCCAGGGCGGAGCTTTGTCCGGATCGGCCGTCCCCGGCCCATCCGTCGTCACCGAGAATGGCAGCGTCGGGTCATTACCCCCCACCCAGATTCATCGCGGCAACGGGATTTGCGGACGGACAACCCAACAACGAGCATGAGTAAGGAGATCATCATCATTGGCGCCGGACCGGGCGGTCTGGCCGCCTCCATCCTGCTGGCATCCAGTGGCGTCAAAGTCAGTATCTTTGAACGTCTTCCCGTCGTCGGAGGACGCACCTCCACGCTGGAATCCGGCGGATTCAAATTCGACCTGGGTCCAACCTTCTTCCTCTATCCGCAGGTCCTCCGTGAGATCTTCGCGGCGGGGGGTGCCTCGCTCGACGACGAGGTGCCGATGACGCGGCTCGATCCGCAATATCGCCTGATCTTTGGCGCCGGTGGCGAACTCAACTGCACTCCCAAGGTCGCTGAAATGCAGCGCCAGATCGCTGCCATCAGCCCAGCCGACGCCCTCCAGTTTCCACGGTTCCTGAATGAGAACAGGGTGAAACTGAAGGCGATGATGCCCTGCCTCCAGAACCCCTTCCTCGGATGGAGTGATCTCATCAATCTGAGAATGCTAAAACTCCTCCCGATGATCCGGCCGCATCAATCGGTGGATAATTACCTTGCCGGCTTCTTCAAAGATCCCCGCATCCGGCTCGCCTTCAGCTTCCAGTCGAAATACCTGGGCATGTCCCCATTTCGATGCCCAAGCCTCTTTAGCATCCTCTCCTTCCTCGAGTACGAATACGGCGTCTTCCACCCCACCGGCGGATGCGCATCCATCACCCGCGCCCTGGCGCGCCTGGCAGAACGCCTCGGCGTCCGTATTCACCTCGGTGAGCCCGTCGAAGAAATCCTCTTCCAGGGCAGGCGGGCAACCGGTGTCCGGACACCCTCGGGCATCCATCGCGCCGACGCCCTGGTCGTTAATGCGGACTTCGCGCGAGCCATGACCCGGCTCGTGCCCGATCACCTTCGCCGCCGCTGGACCAATCAGAAGCTCGAGAAGAAGAAATATTCCTGCTCCACCTTCATGATGTACCTGGGCGTGGACGGCACCTTCCACCAACCCCATCACAACATCTACATCGCCAAGGACTATCGAAAGAATCTGGCGGACATCGAAGACCGTCATGTCCTCAGCGAGGATCCGTCGTTTTACGTTGAGAACCCTTCCATCACGGATCCGACACTCGCGCCACGCGGACAGAGCGCCCTTTATGTCCTGCTGCCAGTGAGCCATCAGCATCCGAACATTGACTGGCACCGCGAAAAAGCCCGCTTCCGAAAACTCGCCCTCAGCCGCATCGCCGCAGCCGGGTTTGACCTCGACGAATCACGCATTCGTTTCGAACGGGTGGTCACGCCAGCCGACTGGGACGCGCGCTACGAAATCTTCAAGGGGGCAACCTTCAATCTCGCCCACAGTCTGGATCAAATGCTCCACCTCCGGCCCCGCAACCGCTTCGAGGAATTCGACGGGATGTACCTGGTCGGGGGCGGCACACACCCGGGCAGCGGTCTGCCGGTGATCTTCGAAAGTGCCCGCATCAGTTCGCGACTCCTCCTCGAGGACCTCGGCCTTCCGGCTCATTGGCGGCACTCCACAAACTCCATGCCCGATCAGCAGCTGGCCACCCCGGCTCTGCAGGAGGTCTGAAGGTCCACCACCCACCGCATTCCGCTTTCACTCCCACGATCGTCAACGATTGACCCAACGCTTCGATCCATGAACAACCCAACCTCCGAATCCATCGGCATCATCGGCGGCGGCCTGGCAGGCCTCGCGGCGGCCTGCACCCTGGGTGCCCGCGGATATCGCGTTCTGCTCTTCGAAACCAACCCGTGGTACGGCGGCAAGGCCGCGGTGCTCCAGGAAAAGGGGTACCGCTTCGATATGGGGCCGACGATCCTCACCCTGCCGTCGGTCCTTCGCCGCATCTTCTCCGAAGCCGGCCGCAATCTTGATGATTACCTGGACCTGCGCCGCCTGGACCCCCAATGGCGATGCTTCTTTCAGGATGGCTCCATTCTGGACCTCCGAGAGGACGTGGATCGCATGTCCGCTGAGTTGGATCGCTTCTCCCCCGGCACGCAGTCCGGCGAAGGCTACCGGCGCTTCGCGAAACTCGCCAAACGCCTGAACGACATTTCTCGAAAGTACTACTTTTATAAGCCCATCGGCGGGATCGCCGATATGTTCGAGTTCCGCACCGCGGTCAGCCCAGGGGTCATTGGCGACGTGCTCAGCATGCGCATGGGTAGCACCGTCGCGGCCACCATTCGCAAATTCGTTCCCGACGAACGCGCCGCTCAGATGCTCGATCACTATACGCAATATGTGGGCTCGTCCCCCGAGCAGTCGCCCGCGGTTCTCTGCGGTATCGCCCATATGCAAAGCGATGAGGGCGTCTGGTATCCCATGGGAGGAACTCGGGCGGTGCCGCTCGCCCTGGCGCGTCTCGCGACCGAACTTGGCGTGGAAATTCGCACCAACGCCCACGTCACCCGCGTCCTCACCGATGGGCCGCGCGCCGTCGGCGTCGAATTGCGAGGCGGTGAGACAATTCCCCTGGCAGCGGTCGTCTCAAACCGTGACGCCGTTCGTACCTTCTCGGAATTGCTGCCCGGACATCCCGCCTCCCGCCGATTCGCGCACCGCCGCGACTACGAACCGGCGTGCTCGGGCGTCGTCCTCTACCTCGGTTTGAATCGGCGCTACGAACACCTTTGCCACCACAATTTCGTCTTCTCCCGGGACCCCCATGAGGAGTTCGAGGCGATCTATCGAAAAGGCGAACCCGCACCGGACCCCACGGCGTACCTGTGCGCCCCGTCCTTCACGGAACCCGCTGTCGCCCCCACCGGCGGCGAGGCCCTCTACGTCCTCGTCCATACTCCCTACCTCCGGCCCCACCACGACTGGACAAAGATGCTCCCCACCTATCGGAACCGGATTATCGAGAAACTCCGGACCACTGGCGGCATGCCCGACCTCGAATCCCGTATCGTCGTCGAACGCTGGCTCACTCCCCACGACATCCACACTCGTTACCAGGTCCTCAACGGGGCCATTTACGGACTCGCGAGTCACGGCCGATTCGGCGGGGCTTTTAAACCCAGCAATCGAACCGAAGTCGAGGGTCTTTACCTCGCCGGCGGAGCGGCGCACCCGGGCCCAGGCATGCCCATGGTCCTGATGTCGGGTTGGATCGCGGGCGACACCCTCGACCGCGACGGCGCCGCCCCAAGATCCACCGCGGCCAAGGCGATGCCCGAACCGGACCTCGCCCTCGCCTGATCCACGGCAGCAAGCGACCCGTCTGCACCGCGGTCCCAAGCGGCGATGAGCATCGTGCGACTCCATTCCCGGTCGGCCACCCAAGGTGACACCCTCCCCAGGGTCTCTCCCTTGCTTCTCGAGTGGTTCGCACGTTACACGCGTTGGTATCTCCGGCGCCACTTTCACAACCTCCGCCTCAGCAACGAAGGTTGGCTCCCCGACACGGACAACGGCATTCCCAAGGTCATCTTCCTCAACCACGCGTCCTGGTGGGACCCACTCGTCTGTCTGCACCTTTGGCGCCAGTCGTTCTATCAGCATCGCGCGTACGCGCCCATCGACGCGCGAGCCCTCGCCCAATACCCCTTCTTCAAAAAGCTCGGATTCTTTGGAGTCGAGGCGGACTCCAGCCGCGGCGCGGCTGACTTTCTAAGAATCGCCTCCGGCATCGCCAACACCCCGCGATCCCTTCTCTGGGTCACCCCCCAGGCGCGATTTGCCGACGTTCGGGAGCGACCGTTGCTTTTCAGACACGGGCTGGGGCACCTGGCCCACCGGTTCCGTCGATTGTCGACAGGACTCGGCCCCGCCCAGGGTACCCTTGGTCGACTTCAGTTCATCCCGCTCGCCATCGAATACACCCATTGGCAGGAGCGACTGCCCGAAGTCCTCCTTCGCTTCGGCAGCCCCATTGAAGTCAATAACACCTCGGCTGCTAACCGCACCCCCCAAGAGTGGACCCGCGAACTCGAGGGCCGCCTCGAAGGCACCATGGAAGCCCTCTCCGCCCAGGCGTGCCAGCGAGACCCCTCGAAATTCCTCAATCTCCTCCGCGGAAAAGTCGGTGTCGGAGGATTCTACGATGTTTGGAGACGATGCCGGGCGTTCCTGGGTCGATCGCCATTCGAGGCCCGACACGGCAGTTTATGACGACGATCGCTTTGGTCCTGCTCGGACTCGCCGGCCTGCCCGCCTGCCTCTTCCTATGGAATCTCGCGCTGTACCGTCGACTCCCCCGCGCTGGCATCCGTCCTGCCTCGGCTCTCCAACGACCTGTCTCCATTCTCATTCCTGCCCGCAACGAGGAAGGCAGCATCGGGGCCGCCATCGATTCAGTCCTCAGCCAAAGGGGTGTTCAATTGGAGGTGGTCGTCCTTGACGATCACTCCACCGACGCCACGCCGGAGATCGTCGCCAGGCGAAGCCTGCGGGACCCAAGGGTCCGCCTGATCCAGGGCAAATCGCTGCCCGACGGTTGGTGCGGTAAACAACACGCCTGCTGGCAGCTTGCCCGGGCGGCCGCCCATGAAACACTGGTGTTCATGGATGCGGATGTTCGCCTCGCGCCTGATGCGGTGCGCCGCATCGGTGATTTTCTCGAGCACCGCCCCGATCTCCATCTGCTCAGCGGGGTGCCGCGGCAATGGACCCACAGCTTCCTCGAGAAAGCCCTGATTCCGCTCATTCACTTCATCCTTCTCGCCTATCTTCCGCTCGCCGCGGCGCGCCGATTTCGCTGGTCCGCCTTCGCTGCCGGCTGTGGTCAACTGTTTGCCACCCGGCGGCAGTCCTATTTTGCCGCGGGAGGGCACCAGGCCATCCGGAGCTCGCTCCACGACGGCGTCACCCTGCCCCGAGCCTTCCGCGTGCAAGGTTTCCAAACCGATATCTTCGACGCCACGGACCTCGCATCCTGCCGCATGTACGCCAATTCCATTGAAGTATGGAAGGGTCTGGGCAAGAACGCGACCGAAGGCTTGGCGAGTCCGGGCGCCATCCTTCCCTGGACCTTGCTTCTTGGCTTGGGCCAGGTCGGACCTTGGGTGGCATGGCTGGCCGCGTTATTGCTACCCACAGGTCCCGAACCTACCGCTTTGGGAATCCTTGCGTGCGCCACGGTCCTGACTCTGCTTCCGCGCCTGCTTGGCGCCGCGCGCTTCCGGCAATCCCTGTTCGGCGCCTTGCTGCATCCGATCGGCGTGGCCATGCTCCTCATCATTCAATGGCAGGCACTCCTAAGAAAATGGGTCGGCCGTCCCATGCAATGGCGGGGTCGCAGTTACGTTCACCCGAGCATGAATCCCTCTTCGTCCCAGGCCCCTTCATGACCCCCACCCGCCAACCGCAATTCCTTCAACGGTGGTCCGCCCAACTGCTGCTCCTTGGTGTTCTCTGCCTGATCGTCCCTCTCGTCCATTCGGCAGATGCAACGCCAAAGAAAGTCGAACTGTCCTCTTTTGAGTTGGCGGATCAGTTCGGCACCTCGCATCGGTACGAGTTCCCGCGCCAAAAACCGTTGGTGCTGTTGGTGGGCGACCGCAAGGGTTCAGAGGACATCGACGGATGGATCACCCCATTGAAGCAGCACTTTTCAGCCACCGCGGATATCGCCGGTATCGCCGATGTTCGCGGGGTTCCGCGCTTCCTTCGCGACCGAATCACAGCCGCCATCAAGAAGAGCCGGCCTGTTGCCGTCATGCTGGATTATGAAGGGACCGTCACAGACCTTCTGCCCTGCGAGCGGAAAGTCGCCAATGTCTTCGTTTTCAGTCCTCGGGGCACCTTGATCGAAGCGGTGTCCGGCAGCGTGGACGACGGTCGCCTGGCAACGCTGCGTCGGGCGATTGAAGCGAAACCTCCGACGGGAACCGCCGAGAAGTAGTTCTCTCGCGGGGCGGTACCCGGCGTCCCAGGCGAGCCTCGTGGCTATCAGGCCCCGACTTCGGCGCGCGCCTCCGCGGCCAAAGCCGTGCTCAGGTACCGCTCTCCGGTAGAGCAGGCCACGGTGACAATCGTCTTGCCACGGTTCTCCGGGCGCTTAGCCACTTCGCACGCTGCCCAAACGTTGGCCCCGGTCGAGATTCCGGCCAAAATGCCCTCTTCCTTCGCCAACCGCCGCGCGATCGCAAAGGCATCATCGTTGCTCACCATCACGCATTCCGCGATCTGCACATCTCCGGTGGCGCTCTTGAGATGCAGGTTGGCGGGAACAAATCCTGCCCCGGTTCCCTGGATCTTGTGCGGCCCCGGCTTCAGCGGCTCGCCGCGCAGGGTCTGGCTGATCACTGGGGAATCCTTGGGCTCCACGGCTACGGCGGTGAAGGACGGCTTGCGGGATTTGATGACCTCGTAGCAGCCGGTGATCGTGCCGCCGGTACCCACCGCCGCCACCAGGATGTCAACCTTGCCATCGGTATCGCGCCAAATCTCCTCGGCCGTGGTCTGACGGTGGATTTCCGGATTGGCGGGATTCTCGAACTGCTGCGGGATCCAGGAGTTCGGGATCTCCTTGGCCAGATCCTCCGCCTTGCGAATCGCGCCTTTCATACCCTCGGACCCAGGCGTCAAAACCAGTTTTGCACCCAGCATTGCCAGCAGCGTACGGCGCTCGAGCGACATGGTCTCCGGCATCGTCAGGATCAGCTTGTACCCCTTGGCCGCAGCCACGAAGGCCAGCGCTATGCCCGTGTTACCCGAGGTGGGCTCGATGATCGTGGTGTCCGCCTTCAGCACGCCACGACGCTCAGCGTCCGCAATCATCGACGCACCTATGCGGTCCTTGACGCTGCTCAGCGGGTTGAAGAATTCGCACTTCAGCAGGACGGTCGTGCTCGGATCGACACCCATGGAAGCAGGAATCCGGTTCAACCGGACCAGCGGAGTATTTCCTACTGTCTCGACGATGTTATTGAAAATGCGGCCCATAAATCATCACGTGGTTCGCGAATGGCTAGGAGTTTACCCGGCCATCATTCCCGCGACCTCTGCGTCCGGCAAGGTCAGATTGGATTCCGCCGGGCGCATCTCCGTGCTGTCGGGGCGATTTCCGTTGAGATAGCGGGAGAGGACTCCCGCACTCCACGACGACCAGCGTTGGCCTGGCCCCAGGGTGCGGACTGGCGCGAAGCGTCTTGGACTGATACGGCAGTCCGCTGCCGCTTTCCCAGCACGGCGATTCCCGGCCGGAACGGTGGTGCCGCTCACTCGACAACTCGGAGATGCCCCCGATTCCGCCAGCCTCCCCGCGCAACGTCCCAAAACCCCGTCACCGCCGCGTGACCGGCTCGGCTATCAAATCGTAATCGGTATGCCCCACAATGCGGACTTCGGCAAACTTCCCCTCCGTCAACCGGCCACGCACGTACACACGCCCGTCGATGTCCGGTGCGTCCGCCTCGCCCCGAGCCACCGAGTAAACGCGCCCTTCCAATTCCGGCGCCGCCGCCGCCCCGACCCCGTCTCGCAAAAGCCCATGCTCCCAGGACGCCGTCGAAACTGCACCGTCCGCCCCGGCCTTTGCCGGACCTTCAACCAGTACCCTCTGGATTCGACCCTCGGCCTGGGCTCCCAATGACCTCGCCACCGCGTGCTGTTCGATCATGGCGAGTTCCCGTCGCTTTTGACGGGTCTTGACCGGGACCTGCCCCTGCATTCTCCCCGCCACCGTGCCATCCTCCTGGGAATAGGTGAAAACACCCAGTCGCTCGAACCTCGTTTCCCTGATGAACTCCAGCAGGGTCTCGAAGTGCGCCCGGGTTTCACCGGGAAAACCCACGATAAATGTGGTTCGCAGCGCAATGCCGGGAATCCCCGCGCGAATGCGCCGAATCAGGTCGCGAATATAGGCGCCGTTCGTTTCGCGACGCATGCGCGCCAGCATGTCGTCATGAATGTGCTGCAACGGCATGTCCACGTATCGCGCCACCTTCGGACATTCCGCGATCGTCCGAATGAGTTCATCCGTCCAATGCGCGGGATGGGTGTAGAGCAGTCGAATCCAGAAATCGCCCGGCAACTGGTTCAATTCGCGAAGCAAGGTGCTTAGCGTCGACGCCCCAGCCGGCAACGCGCGGGTTGCCGCCTGAAACCGTTCGGGAGACGCAATCCCACGTCCCGGGTCCGGTCGCGCATCAAGCCCGTAATAGGTCGAATCCTGGGAGATCAGATTGAGTTCCCGGACGCCGTCCGCAATCAACCGGCGCGCCTCCTCGACCACATCCGCCTGAGGCCGGCTGCGATGCCGACCCCGCATCCGGGGAATAATGCAAAAACTGCATGGGTGATTGCAGCCCTCCGCGATCTTCACGTAGGCGAAATGCTTGGGCGTCAGCCGGAATCGCGGAGTGTCCCAATGCGGAACATACTGGGGCCGGACATGCACCAGGACAGTCGGTGCCGCCGCATTCGCGTCTTTCGGACCAATCGCTTCCACAGCCGTTGCCATGGCATGCTCGCCGTGGGACCCGTGTCCCTCTTCCGGCCCTGCCGTCGCGTCCAGATCCGCGAGGCGCCGCTTCACCGAGGACCGATCCCGTGGCATGCGCCGGTCGCGCACCACGGGAAGGTCTTGCGGACCCACCGTCGCCCGCTTGGCAATGGCTCCTTCCACAATCGCCGCCACCTGCTCCACCTGGTCGATTCCGATGAACGCATCCACCTCCGGCAGCAGCTTCGGCAGCTCGTCGCGGAATCGTTGCGGCAGACAACCCGAGACGATCACGGCTTGTCCGGGCCGATGCGCGTTGCGGAATTCGGCCGACTCAAGGATGGTGTCGACGCTCTCCTCCTGCGCTGCGTCGATGAACGAGCACGTGTTCACGATCAGGGCGTCAGCCTGTGAAGCATCGTTCACCACCTCGACCCCGCCCTTGAGCAGGGATCCCAGCATGATCTCGGCATCGACGAGATTCTTCGCGCAGCCGAGCGAGACCAACCCGACGCGGGTCGGGCGTGAGGACTTCGGTTTTTTTCCGGTCACAGGCCGGTCACCTTAGCGCGGATTTGTCCGGGGCCCAAGCCCGACGCAGCCCCCCACATCGGTGAATACCCTGCGCTTGCGCCCCGTTGAGCCGATTTCTAGGTTCTCCAGGTGCCCAAGGACAGTCTCCTGATCGTGGCCGACAGCGAGCGGAACGCGGACATGCTTTACGCCGTCAAGGCATTCGTCCACGACCCGTTCATCTGGTTCACGCGCAAAGGGCGCCCTCACATCGTCGCCTCCGACCCGGACTTCGATCGGCTGCGCAAAGAGGCGCGGCACTGCCGGGTACTCTCGTATTCGCGCCAGGAGCGACGTGTCGAAAGAGGGGAGCGCGGATCGAATGTCAGCCTCGGCGACGTCCTCGCCGCCGTGCTCGAGGAACACCGTATTCGGAAAGTCACGGTTCCCGAAAGCTTTCCACTCGGCCTCGCCAGGCTTCTTCGGTCCCGTCGGATCAAGGTCAAACTCGCCCACGGCCCCTTCTTTCCCGACCGCGCCTGGAAATCAATCGATGAGATCAAGAAGATCAACGCCGCTGTCGTCATGGCTGAGGTCGGACTGGCCGAGGGGTTGCATGCCCTCCGCCGAGCCAAACCGGGCAAAGGCAAACGTCTCTTCCTCAACCACGCCCCCCTGACCGCCGAAAAGCTCCGCAGCATCATCGACACCGCCATTTTGCAGGCGGGCGGCTCCGCCAATCACACCATCGTGGCCTGCGGGCGCCCGTCCAGCGACCCGCACCACCGCGGCCACGGGCCCCTGGTGGGGGGTGAACCCATCGTCATCGACGTATTTCCCCGCTCCCAGCGCACCGGTTATTTTGGCGACGTGACCCGAACCGTCGTTCGCGGGCGCGCATCCGAATTCGTGCGCGGCATGTTCTTTGCCGTTGTCGAAGCGCAAACCTGCGCCATGGCTGCCGCGCGTCACGGTGTTCCCGCCGCCGACATCCATCGCGTCGCCGAATCTGTCTTCCGCCGACGCGGATTTCGCACCTCGCGCTCCAATGGGCGTATGGAGGGCTTCTTCCATGGAATCGGGCACGGTGTGGGCCTTGAAATCCACGAGGCACCCCGGATCAACGCCCGCTCCCAGGAAACGCTCCGAACCGGACACGTCGTCACCCTCGAACCCGGCCTCTACTATCACGACATCGGCGGCGTCCGACTTGAAGACGTCGTGCTCATCGACAAGAAATCGGCCCGCAACCTGACCAAGGTCGAGAAGCAGCTCGAAATCTGATCCCGCTCCCCGTCACCCACGCGTGGCCAAAAGCCGAACCCGTCATGAGCGCCGAATCCGTTCCCACCGCCCCGATCGGAGCCTCCCCGGTCGAGTCGGACCCACGGTCGGACGAGGACTTGGTGCGCGCCGTGCTGGGTGGCGCGACGGAAGCCTTTGAGGAACTTGTTCGACGCCATCAACCCCGACTGTTCGCCACCGCGCGGCGCTACGCCCGGAGAGAGAGCGAGGTGGAAGACATCGTGCAGGAAGTCTTCCTCAAAGCCTTCGAACGCCTGCCCGGCTTCCGGTTCGAAGCGCCCTTCGATCATTGGCTCATGCGCGTGGCGGTAAGGACCTGCTACGACTTTCTCCGCGCCCACCAACGAACTCGGGAATCCGCCTTCACCGACCTCAGCGACGAGGAGGAGGAATGGTTGAACCGATTCCGTGCCGATCCGGATCAGGCCGACGAAAAGGCCGACGCCGCCAGGGCCTTGGTGCAGCGGCTCATGGAAACCCTGCCGCCCCAGTTCCGTTTGGTCATCCAACTCCTTGAGATCGAGGAACGTTCCATCAAGGAAATCCACCAACTCACCGGCTGGTCGATGCCCCTCATCAAGGTCCGGGCCTTCCGCGCCCGCGCCGCCATGCGACGGGCCCTGGCGCGACTAAAACCGGGAAAGTACCTGTAACCCCAAACCTCCCATGAAACGTCTACCCCCAATGTCGGCGCCATGAACTCCGAATCCCTGCGCCAAAAACTCATCGCCAGCGCCCGAACCCATTCCCCGTCGGATTCGGTGCCCTACGCTTTCGAGCAACGCATTATGGCGGGGCTGCGCCGTCCCGGGCCTGTCGTCGACGCCTGGAACCTGTGGGGAGCCGCCCTATGGCGCGCCGTCGCTCCCTGCCTCGGTATTACCCTGCTCGTCGCCGCCAGCAGCCTCGCCCTCGGCACTCCGCCCGATGAGGCCGCCGAGCCTTTTGAATCCATGTTGCTGGCCGATTTGACCACTCAAATCGTGGAAATGCCGTGAGACACTGGAAGGTCATCGTCGCCGCCGGCCTCATCTTTGGCCTCGGTGTCGTCACCGGCATGCTCGCGCAACGCACGGTCAACGCCAACTCCGGCCATGGCCGCGGTCGAGACGCCGGCATGGGCACCCTGCTCGACAGCCGATTCGCTCCACTCCAGAAAATGCAGGAGGAGCTACTGCTGTCACCGGAACAGGCCAAAAGAATCGACGCCATCCTCCACGATGGACAGGGTCGCATGCGACAGTTCTGGGATACCTGCCAACCCCGGTTGAAGGCCGAAATGAAGCAGGTTCGCGAGGGCATCAGCGCGGAACTCACCCCCGAACAACGTGGCAAGTTCGACGAACTGCTCAAACGCCACCGTGAACTTCGCGTGCCGCGGGCGGACAAGGAAAAGAACCGGGGCCCCGACAATCCGCCGAAAAAGGCCTCCCTTGATGCCAGTGAATCTCCCGCGGCGGCGGCGGCGCCCCTCACCCACGCCGAACCCAACCGCCCCTGATTTGACGGTACCCGAGGCTCCCTCCCCCAAACCTGTCCGCTTGGCGCGGCACCCAGGTCGACGGCGAAGCATCTCCCATCAGGCGGTCGCCTTGCACGCTTCCTCGACGGCCCGCACGCATCGCCCGCAAAGAGTCGGGTGCGTGTCATGGTGACCGACGTCCGATTCCCAGTGCCAGCACCGCTCGCACTTAGTGCCGGCCGCCGGCCCAATGGTGACGGTCAGTTCCTGAAATTCAGCCACCGTCTCCACTTCCAGTTGCGAAACGTTGAGCAGTTCGCGCAAAGCCTCCTCGGCTCCCGCGATGAAGCCGGCCTGGGCCGCCGGGATCTGAAGCCGCGCCGAGGCTTCCAACGCCTTGCCGATCTGCTTCGCTTGCCGCGCTTTCTCGAGCACCGGCAACACCGCCTCGCGTGTGTGCAAGAGCCATTCCCAACGCGCCCGGTCCGCCTCGCTCAATAGCAGCGACTTCGGATTCCAATCGCTCAGATGCACGCTCGCCGACGTCCGACCCGGAATGAACTCCCATGCCTCGTCCGCCGTGAACACGAGCACGGGCGCCAGCATCTGGCAAAGACCGCTCACCAAACGGTGCAATGCGGTTTGAGTGGACCGTCGACGACGGGACGCCGCCGGGTCGGTGTACAGTCGGTCCTTCACCACGTCGTGATAAACCGCACTCAACTGCACGGCCACGAACTGCGAAAGTCGCTGGTACACGACATGGTACTCGCACAGGTCGTAGGCGCGTACCACCTCCTGCTCGAGGGCGCCGAACTCGCCGAGTATCCATCGATCCAAACCGTCGAGTTCCGACTCCGGCACCGCATGCCGCGCCGGATCGAAGTCATATAGATTCGACAATTGGTACCGCAGGGCGTTGCGGATGAGCCGGTAGGTCTCGCCGACCTTTTGCAGACGCTCCTCGCTCACCACGATGTCGTTTCGAAAGTCCTGCGACGCCACCCAGAGACGCAGCACGTCCGCGCCATATTCCTTGACGTAACGCTCGGCGGTTTGCGGCTTCTGATACCCGCCTTGGCCCTGCTTGCTCTTCGAAATCTTCTCACGATCCGCATCCACCATGAAACCGTGCGTCAAAACGGTCCGGTACGGCGCCGCCCCGTTGCCCGCCAGGCTCAACAACAACGAAGACTGGAACCAACCTCGGTGCTGGTCGCTCCCTTCCAGATACATGTCGCATTGGAACGGCCGCTCGCCCGCCCCCCGCAACTCCGGCCGCCGCGCAATCACCGCCGCCGATGACGATCCGGAATCGATCCAGACATCCAGGGTATCCTGCGACTTGGAGACCGGCTCCGGTCCCGCCCAATCCTCCGGCTTCACCAGATTCCACAGCTCCGCCGCCGGGCGTTCAAACCAGATGTTGGATCCGTGTTTCTCGAACAAATCCGCGGTCCGCCGCACGATCCGCGCGTCCAGGAACGCCTCGCCGTTGGCGGAGTAGAATGCAGGAATCGGCACCCCCCAGGATCGCTGGCGGGAGATGCACCAGTCCGGACGCGACTCCACCGCGCCCTTGATCCGGTTCACACCCCAGTCCGGGATCCATGCGACCCGTCCGATCTCGGCCAATGCCGCGTCCCGGAACCGCGCGCCGTGCGTCTCGTGATCCACGCGCACAAACCACTGGTCCATGGCACGGAAAATGATCGGGGTCTTGCTGCGCCAGCAATGGGGATAACTGTGATGGTAGTTCTCCTGGTGCAGAAGCAACTGCCGCGCCCTCAACGTGTGCAGCACCACCTCGTTCGCCTCGCTCTTGCCATGCTTCTCCAGGATGGATTTTCCCAGCATCTCGGCCGGCATCTGCTGTTCGACGGGCAAGTCGGAGGTGTGGGCGAAGCGTCCGTCGTCATCGACGGGCGAGTAAACCGGCAACCCGTGCTCCAGTCCCAGGAGGTAGTCCTCGTTGCCGTGGCCCGGTGCGCAGTGCACAAATCCGGTGCCGGCATCGTTGGTCACAAAACTGTCTCCCGGCAACAAACGCCCGGTCCGCGCACAGAACGGATGCTGATACTCGATCTGCGAAAGCACCGAGGCGTCCAGTGTCCGCACGATTTGGTATCCCTCCCAACCCGCCTTCTTAGAGACCTGATCCAGCAGCATGGTGGAGAGGATGTAAGTCTCTTCTCCGACCATTACCTGCGAATAGAAGAATTGGCTGTGGTACGCCACCGCCAGATTGGCCGGTAGCGTCCAGGGGGTCGTGGTCCAAATGAGGAGAAAAGTCCCGGGATGACCGATGACCGGGAACTTCACGTACACGCTCTGGCTGACGTGGTCCTGATACTCCACTTCCGCTTCCGCGAGTGCCGTGCGGCAGGGAATGCTCCAATAAACCGGCTTCTTGCCACGGTAGACGAACCCGCGTTCCACGATGCGCGCAAACAGCCGCAATTCCTCGGCCTCGTACTCCCGCTGCATCGTGAGATACGGATGCTCCCAATCGCCCAGCACACCCAACCGCTTGAACTGCTCCCGCTGAAGGTCGATGTAGCGCCGGGCGTAATCCTCGCACAGTTTGCGAATGGTCGCCGGATCGCTGGCGGTGTCCCCGCCCTTCCGCATCTCCTGGCTGACCTTGAATTCGATGGGCAACCCGTGGCAGTCCCACCCGGGCACGTACGGAGCCCGATAACCGCGCAGGCTCTTGTACTTGATGACAATGTCCTTCAGCACCTTGTTCAGCGCCGTGCCGACGTGCACGTCGCCATTGGCAAAGGGCGGACCGTCGTGCAGCACAAACACGTCGCTTGCCCCGGCCCGCTTCGCTTGGACCTCCTCGTAAAGGCGCGCCGCCTCCCATTTCCTGAGGCGCTCAGGTTCCCGAATCACCAGATCCGCCTTCATCGCGAAGCCGGTCTGGGGAAGGTTCAGTGTCGTCTTGTAGTCCATCGAGGGCAGGGAACGCCGGACCTTCGGCCCGGCGTTCTCAGTAGAGCGTTGGCGTGGCCGGGGTCGCTGAGGCGGCCCCGACGGTCAATAGGCGGCCTGCACGCCCTTGGTCTGCCGCTTCTTCATCCACGGCATCATGGAGCGCAGCTTCTCGCCGACCTTCTCGATCGGGTGTTTCTGGCCGGCAGCGAGGAGCGCGTTATAGCGCTTATAACCGCCTTGGTATTCCTTGACCCACTCCCGCGCAAACTTGCCGGACTGGATGTCCTTCAGCGCCGCTTTCATGCGCTTCTTCACCGAAGCATCGATAATCTTCGGTCCCACGCTCACATCCCCCCACTTCGCGGTCTCGGAGACCGAGAACCGCATGCCGCTGATGCCCGACTCGTTCATCAAGTCGACGATGAGCTTCAGCTCGTGCAGACACTCGAAGTACGCCATCTCGGGAGAATAACCCGCCTCCACCAGCGTCTCGAATCCGGCCAGCACCAGCGCACTGCAACCGCCGCAGAGCACGGTCTGCTCCCCGAACAAGTCGGTCTCCGTCTCCTCTTTGAACGTGGTTTCAATCACGCCGGCACGCGCCCCGCCGATGCCCTTGGCCCAGGCCAGCGCCACTTTCTTGGCTTTCTTGCCCGGATCCTGATAGATCGCGATCAGGCTCGGCACTCCTTTGCCCTCGACGAATTGCCGGCGGACGATGTGGCCCGGCCCCTTCGGTGCCACCAGGATCACCGCGACGTCCTTCGGCGGGACAATGGTCTTGAAGTGGATCGAGAAACCATGGCTGAAAAGCAGCGTTTTGCCCTTCGCCAGGTTGGGCGCGATGTCCTTCTCGTACGCCGCCGCCTGCTTGGTGTCGGGCAGCGCCACCATGATCACGTCGGCCCGACGCACCGCCTCGGCCGTGGTGACCACCTCGAATCCCATCTCGCGCGCGACGGCGATGGACTTGCTCCCCTCGTACAAGCCGATGATGACCTGGAGGCCGGAGTCCTTGAGATTCAACGCGTGCGCGTGTCCCTGGGATCCAAATCCCAGTACGGCAAGCGTCTTCCCCTGCAACACGCCGAGATCGGCGTCCTTCTCAGTATAGATTTTGGCTGGCATGAATCGTTGGTGTCGTAGACAGGTTGTTAAGAATGTCGGGTCCCGGGACCGGGGTCGAGGTCGAGATGCACTCCCGTTCACCTCGGCGTCCGGCCCTTGGTGGCGCTCTCGCTGGGTCAGGCGCGTGGCAAAGCCACTTGGCCGGTCCGGGTCAGATCGCAGATCCCGAAGCTCTTCATCAACAGAATGAACTTCTCGATCTTCGATTCGCCGCCCGTGATTTCAATGGTCAGACTGTCCGGCTGGACGTCGACCACTTTCGCCCGAAACAATTCCGCCATCTGACAAATCTCGGCGCGGTTGTTCGGCTCCGCCTTGACCTTCAACAGGACCAACTCGCGGTCGATATAGTCGCCTTTGCAGTAGTCGATCACCTTGACGGTATCCACCAGCTTGTTGAGCTGCTTGACGATTTGCTCGACGGTCGCGTCATCGCCCGTGGTGACAATCGTCATTCGGGAAAGGGTCGAGTCATGGGTCGGCGCGACATTGAGCGAATCAATGTTGTAGCCGCGGCCGCTGAACAGTCCGGCCACGCGCGTCAGCACGCCGAACTTGTTCTCCACCAGCACCGAGATTGTATGTCGCATAGCGTCCTTTGCAGGCTCGTCGCGGAACGGTTCAACCGCTGGAAAACAAAAACCCGCCTCCCTCGTCCAGGAGTGCGGGCGATCTGCCAGCGGATGACCAAGCTTACAGATCGCGCGTCAGCCCCCAATAACGGGGACTACGACGACGAGTAGGCTGGCTACCGCGATTCGAGTCACGGGCCGAAACCTATCGATCCCCCCTCCAACCCGTCAAACGGTTTTACAGAGACATTGACAAGGGCCGGCACGGATGGCGCGGCCTGCCGGGGGCGAGCGCGGCGAATGTCGAGCTGCTTCCTCCGCGCCAAGGTTCACCCCCAAGGCCACCCCTGGCGGTGTTTTTCAGATTGTACCTGCCTCGACATCATTCGAGCCTCCAAAAAGATGGCGAGCCAATCATTCCCACCCACACCCCGCGGGCCGCGCCACCCCTTGCTCTTGGGAATGCTGGCGCTCGGCCTGCTGACGCCTCCAGGTCTGACTCAGAACTCGGAGTCGACCTCCGACCCCGCCCACGTCGATGCCAAGTCGGAAAAGCCGGCACCTTGGCCGAACGGCATCATTCCCTTTGATCTTTCGAAACTGAACCCCGAGCAGGCGGCCACCGCCAAGCTGGCCATGCGCCTGTGGATGGAGACCGGTGCGAATATCACCTTCATCCCGCGTACCACCGAGAAGGAGTACGTTTACTTCACGGGCAATATGGAGGCGGGCAACAACACGACCTTCAATGGCTTTCGCCAAGGATCGCGCTTGGATGTGAACATCACTGCCTTCTGGTGGCGACAGGGACCCTGGATGCTCGCCCATGAGTTGGGACATGCGCTCGGCCTCATTCATGAGCATCAGCGATGGGACCGGGATCGATATGTCACCATCCACTACGAGCACATCAAGCCCGGCCGAGAGCCGGACTACGATTGGGTGCCCAAGACCAATTGGATTGTCATCACCCCCGATTACGACTACCGGTCCATCATGCACTACCGCACCTGTTGGGCGTCAAAGTGCGAGTCGGAGTGCAAGGATGGAGTCGGAACAAGTCCGTGTGCCGTCATCGATCCGATCGGCACGGAGTTCGACCAGGTCATCGGTCAATGGACGGAGAACAAGATCAGTCAGGGTGATGCCGAGAAGGTTCGTCTGGTCTACGGGGTGAAGAATCCCAGCAAGTAAAGGCGAACATCGCGCTGGGGAATGCGGATCGCCCAGACGGCACCCAGGGCACCTCGACTGACCGGCCTGAAGAACTGGGGATTCAGGCATCCCCGGTCCTGGCAGAGCCGCCCGGACTTCGTTCCTTCCGCATCCGTTGAGCACGGTCCGCTTGCGCCGCGGATTCGATCCATGCGGTCCCTCCCACCGAGCCCCCCACTCGATCAAGTCCGAAGACGAAATCCACTTTTCGATACCGATTCCGATGGTCACTTCTCTGTCCTGCGGCGTCGGTTGACCTCTGGTTGTGGCGAAAGTCGACGACCGACCAAGCCACACGGCTTTCAGACTTCTTGCTTTCTCACCCTCTCGGCGTCGGTACCGGACTCGAATCTTTCCTGTAGCCTAATCGGAGATGCCTCCATTTGAGATTTTCTCGAAAGATCCAGGAAGTATCGGGCTTACTATTCGGTGTATGACCGATACGAGATCGCGGCCCGAGGCCGACTCGAGGCTGGCCACTCGGCAAAGCCTCCTTTCTCGATTACGGAATTGGGAGGATCAGGTGGGCTGGCAGGAGTTCTTCGATACCTATTGGCGACTCATCTATAACGTCGCGCGCGAGTCCGGACTGACGGATGCCGAGGCTCAGGACGTGGTGCAAAACACCTTCATCTATCTCGCCCGCCGAATGCCGGGCTTTCGGTACGATCGTTCCGCCGGTTCCTTCAAGTCGTGGCTGCGAGCCGTGACCCGTTCGCGACTTCACGTCTTCTGGCGGACGCAGAAGGGAAGCAGGGAATTCCTGCGCGAACCGTTCTCCGACGACGCGAGCGCGGAGGTCGAAGCAATGCCCGATGCCTCGGCCGATGCGTTGGACCAGGTGTGGCAACGGGAGTGGGAGGACAACCTGCTCAAGACCGCGATTCGACGGGTGCGGGCCAGGGTCAGTTCCCGACAGCTTCTGATCTTCCGACTGTCCACCTCCGGCGAGTCATCGGCGGCGCAGGTGGCCCGCAAACTCGGCGTGAACCTACCCTTGGTGTATTTGGCAAGACATCGGGTCGGCCGGCTGATCCAGGCGGAGGTGCAGCGATTGCGAACAGAGATGGAATGACCGAGGCCGATCCAGTCTTCCGTCGTTGCGAACAGCCGGACCGGCGCCCCATTTCAATGGCCTGGGAAACGCCCCTGTGAAGCCGCCCTTGATTCCCGATTACGCGCTGATTCGACCCATCGGACGCGGCGCCTATGGCGAGGTTTGGCTGGCGCAAAACGTGATGGGCACGTTGCGCGCGGTGAAAGTTGTTTGGCGCCAGCAGTTCGAGAGCGACCGGCCCTTCGATCGCGAGTTCGCGGGCATTCAAAAGTACGAACCGATTTCGCGAAGTTCCGGAGGATTGGTCCACGTGTTGCACGTCGGACGAAACGAGGTGGAGGGATACTTCTTCTACGTGATGGAATTGGCGGATGATGCCAACGCGGGTGAAGAGGTCGAGAACGAGCTATCCGGAACCATTCCCGCGAGCGCTCGTTCCGCTTCCGAGGCCCGTCATTCACGCGCGTACGTCCCACGCACGCTTCGCGCCGACCTCAAAAACCGCGGCAGGCTGTCGACTTCCGAGTGCCTCCGGCTGGCGCTCGATGTCACGGGCGGATTGGCGGAACTGCATCGTCAGGGGCTGGTCCACCGTGATGTGAAGCCGGGCAACATCATCTACGTCAATGGACGCGCCAAACTGGCCGACCTCGGGCTGGTGGCCGCGAATGGCGAAGGCAGGACCTTCGTGGGAACCGAAGGCTACATTCCACCGGAAGGGCCTGGCTCCCCGGCGGCGGACCTCTACGCGTTGGGTTTGGTCCTTTACGAAGCAAGCACCGGGTTGCCGCCGGAACGATTTCCCGACATTCCATCGAGTTGGATGGACCCGTCCATGGGCGACGAGGTTCTCGAACTGCACGATGTCATTCTCAAAGCCAGCGAAGGTCGACGTGAACGCCGGTATCGGAACGCTGTGGAACTCCAGGCCGACCTCGCGCTCCTGCAGAGCGGCGAAAGCGTTCGGCACATGCGCGCGCTTCAGCGGCGCTATGCGCGATTACGAGCCAGCCTCGCGGTGGGTGCGACCCTTCTCGCCGGCCTGGTGATTGCCGTGTTGTTCGCCAACTACCGGGCGAGCATGGCCGCCGAGAGTCGCGGCCGGGAAGCCGCACTGCGCCAGCAAGCACAGGAATCGCTGCTTCGCGCTGAAGCTGCGGAGAACGAGGCACGGCAACAACTCTATGCCGCGTTGCTCGCGCAAGCTCGCTCCACCGTGCGCAGCGGCGAGTTGGGTCAACGCGTCGACGCCCTCGATGCCATCCGCCGTGCCGCCGCCGTTTCGAACACGGCCGAGTTGCGCCGCGAGGCATTTGCCGCGCTCGCCCTGGCAGATCTGCGGTTCGACCGCGGTATTCCGATAGTTCCGGACTCCACCTTGAGCGTGCTGGACCCGGCGTTTGAACGGCTCGCCCTGGGTCGCGGCACCAACGCCGTGGAGATCCTGTCGGTACCGGATCTCCGGCTTCTCGCCACTCTGCCCCCCAGCACGAATCGGGCGGCGACCTTCGCCGAATGGAGCGCGGATGGCCGATTCCTCGCCGTCCGACGAACGGAAGGCCTGTCCGCCGGGCCGGAGGGCGAAGTGTGGGAAGTCTCCTCCGGTCGGTTGCTGCTGCTGCTCCCCCGAACCCGTTGGGCCGCCGTTGCCTTTCATCCGCATCGTCCGTGGATACTGGGCGCTGCAGAGGAGGACTCAGTCGCGCTCTGGGACTTGCAGTCCGGCCAACCCCTCAAGCGCTTTCCAGTCCGCGGACAGGTGCAGACGGTCGTGTTTTCGCCAGACGGCCAGCGATTTGGTGTCCTGCGTCAGGTCGGAATCTGTTGGGTGACTTCGATGTTCGAGGTCGACTCCGGCGCCGAGACGAAGACGGTCACTGGCCCCAGGTTCAATGCCATTTCGTGGGATCCACGGGATCGCTGGATCGCCTTGACCGCTGATGACGAAATCCATTTGCACGAAATCGCGAGCGGCACCACCCGCCTTCTCGGTCGACACAAAGGCGAAGCGCGCAGCGCAGTCTTTACCCCGGAGGGTGACTATCTGTTCACCGGGGGCGACGAGCAGGAGATCGTCTGCTGGGATCTCCGGACATTGGAACGTGCGTTTGGCATTGGCCGACAAAGCTCCCGGATTCAGTTCAGCGCCAACGGCCAACGCTGTGCGGTGTCGACGTCCGAAGGTTTGCAGTTGCATACGTTCGAGCGACCGACGCCGCTTCGAGAGCTGCGTGGTGACATGGGCGGTGGTGTGAAGCAGGGTGCGTTTTCACCCGATGGTCGCTGGATGACGGCGGGGGGCCGCGAGCGGTTGGGGCTTTGGGACCTCAGCCAGGAATCCCCCGCCGCGATCTCGCTTGAAGCCCGGGGTTCCACGCCCTTCTTCTCGCCGGATAGCGCCGAGTTATTCGCCTTCTGGAACGACGGGTTCTCCCGATGGCACATCCTTTCCAAGGATCCTGCCGTTCCGACCTTGCAACCTCTCCCGGTCTTCAAGCCGGCGCGGATCTACTCGGCGGGGTTTGCCGGAGAAACGTTGGTGCTCGGCATGCCGGACGGGCTGATGCCGCTCCCGGCCGCCCACATCGCGGCCGGCCCCGGCGAACTCCTCAACGTGGGCTACGCGGAAGGCCAGATTTCGCCCGACGGAAAATGGATCGCCCTCCGAAAGGCCAATCAACGATACGTGGTCGTTCTGGCCGTGGAACCTTGGCGCCACTTGAAAGACCTGGAGTGCGATGCTCACGTCGCCGCCGCCGCCTTCAGTCCACGGAACGACGAACTGGTGATCGCGACTTTCTCCTCCCTCTCCTTTGTCGACACCGCGACGTGGAAGGAAGATCGACGCTTCCCCGTCACTCTCGACCGTAACGCCCGCTTGGTCTTCCCCCCGGATGGGCGGTCGTTCTGGTTGGTTCACGGTGCACGCCACGCGGTTCTTCGCGATGCCCGCACGTTCGAACCGCGGCTGCCGCTGCCGGTCGGAATGATACCATTGGCGGTCAGCCCGGATGGACGACGCCTCGCCATCAGCGTAGACGGACGCCGACTGCAGGTCTGGGACTGGGTCCTAGTGCGATCCCAACTTCGCGGGCTCAAGCTGGACTGGGAGGAGTAGCGCCCGAGGAGAGGGTCGATGGGCGATCCGATCCTTCGCTTTCAAAACCCATTTCGGCGGATTTTTTTTGAAAGAACTCCGCCGTGTTCGGCTTACCAGAGACGTGAAAAGACGTCTGTCAGGCCTATCCATAGCGCGCACGAAATCCACGTTCTGGTCACGCGGTTGCAGGCTCTGGTTCAGAGGCGCCCTGCTTGGTGGGCTGCTGACGGGTTTCGCACCCGTTCTGCAGGCGGGATTGCGCCTCTGGACTGCCGGGGGTGACGGGCGCCATTGGGCCGATCCGGATAATTGGAGTCCACGAGGCGCGCCCCAACCGGGCGACGATCTCCGCTTTACCAAGGGGAATATCCTGGACACCACGCCGACCGAAATGATCAACGACCTCGGCGACGCTACCCTGGGTACGATCCACTTCGATCCGGCTGCCACCCTCACCGGAACCGACTGGGTGGTGGATGGAGGTCTGATCACCATCACCAAGAGCATCTACGCCGACGGTTTCTTCGACCAACGGATTCATCTCAACTGCCCTCTGCGCCTCGGCGGGGACGTGTCGTTCCGAGCTATTGGAGATCCGGACGTCGAGATGAAGTTCTTCCTGAAAGGGGCTCTGGATCTCAATGGACACAAACTCGAGCTTTACCGGGAAAACATCGGAGCGTTTGACGTGGCGTCGGAGATCACGGGACAGGGCCAACTCTACGTCGTGAATGGCGACATCGACACCACCCTGGTGGCGGTGTTCGGCGGGGCCAGAGCCAACACCTTTTCAGGAGCATTGTCGGTGCTGGCCCTGCCCAACGCGCGGCCTTGTCGTGTTTCCTTCGACAAAGCGGGTGGAGTGGTCGCTCCCAACGGTCTCAACATCGCGGAAGGTTGCACGGTCAGCCTCCAGCGCCCCGAACAAATCGGTGACGACGCGGTGGTGAGCATCAAGGGCGGCGGACGTCTGCTGCTCAATCGGCACGCGGAAACCATCGGCAGCCTGGTCCTCACGACCCTGCACGCGGACGCCGACCCCACCTTGGTGGAGACCGACTTCGCCACCTTGACACTGCGCGGCGACCTCACGACTTCCGTGTTTAACGAGAATGGAGTGATGCCAACGATCCGGGGAACGCTCGCGTTGTCCGAAGGTCCACACCTCTTCCACCTGAACAACCCGTTGGGCGGCGAGGGACTGGATCTCAGCGTCCGCCTCAGTGGCCCAGGAAGCCTCATCAAGGACGGCAATGCGAAGCTCGTGTTGAGAACGTTCAATGCGTTCGGTGGAGCGGTTTCCGTGCGTGAAGGCGTGGTGGAGATTCAAAGTCCGCAAGCACTCGGCGCAACCACCGGCGGGCTCGTGCTCGAGGGCGGAACCGTGACGCTTCGCGACACTCAGATAGCCGGCGAAACGCTGTTCGTGCGCGGCACACGGTCCATCACGGCAAATACGGTCGGCTCGTTGCTCACCTGCATCGGCACCGGAGCATGGCTTGGCCCCATTCAGCTCGAGACCAATCTCGTCGTAAACTCAACCGGCCTCTTGCGGTTGAAAGGCCCGATCACCGGCCCGGGCGGCCTCGAGTTCCTCGGCGCCCGACACGAGTTCGGCCGCAATGACTCGGCTCAGCAACCCTTCACCTATACGGGCACGACTCGCGTGCTTTGCGAGTTGTTGACGGTCTTCGAAGAACGCCCGTTCTTCGGACCGCTGATCATTGGAGGGGGATTCAGTCCGCGATGCGAGATCCGCTGGGAGAACTCGTTCAATCACCTGCTTCAGAATGTGACGCTGCATTCCAATGCCGTGGCCACCTTGAATGGACGCGACGCCACCTGGGTGAACGTGACCCTTCGCGGCGGCCACGTGAGCACCGGCTCGGGCCAACTGAAAGTGATCCGAGTGAAGGTTGATCCGACGGAAACGCCCGCGGTCATCGATGGTCAGGTAAGACTCGACGGTTTCCCAGCAACGACGTTCACGGTCGAGGACGGCCCGGCCATGCCGGACCTGTCGATCAACGCCGCCATTTCGGAGGCCGTCGCAGGGACCCGTCTCGAGAAGTTGGGTGACGGACAGTTGGATTTTCACCGGGCGAACACCTATTCGGGCGAAACCCTCGTCAGTGCCGGCACCTTAGGGGTCCTGAACAACAGCGCGCTGGGTGCCACCACGCAAGGCACGTGGGTCGAGAATGGCGCCACGGTGGCGTTCGGCATCCAGGCGGAGCAGTTGCTCGAGCCATTCACGATCGCCGGCTCAGGAGTCGGCGGCATCAGGGGTGCGCTCGTCAGCGGAGCAGACGTCTGGATCAATGCCGACATCGCGTTGAGCGGTTCGGCTGCCATCCGCGCGGATGGCACGAACAGCCGAGTCCAGGTGAACAACCTCAGCGGCGTCGGCGACTTGACCAAGCTGGGCAGCGGGCGCCTGGTCCTGCGGGGGGAAGCGCGCAATTCTTACCGCGGCGCTACGATCGTCCAGCAGGGGGTCCTCGACCTTGCCAAACCAACCGGGGTCCTTTCGGTGCCCTCACATTTGATTATTGGCGGTGGCAGCCTGAATACGACCGCCCGAGTCGAGCACCGCTCGAGTTTCGCCATCGGCGGGAGCGTGACGATCCACCGAGGCGGTCTGTGGGATCTGAATGGCGCCACCGAAACGTTTGACGTGGCGGCCCTCGAAGGTCGTCCGCCGCTGACCTTCAATGGGGGCGGAAGTGTGCAGACGGGTGCGGGCATCCTGGTGCTTCCCGTTGGCGGTGATGTCGTTGCCCATCCAAGTCTGCTGGGAAGCCCGCTCATCGTCGGACGCCTCGGTCTGGATCCGGGCCCCCATCGCTTCATGGTCTCCAAGTCTCCGAATCTCTTGGGCCTGCCGGATGCCACGGTTAGCGCCGTGATCAGCCAAACCTCCACGCAGGCGGGCCTCGAAAAGTCAGGCGCGGGCACTTTGGTGCTCTCTGGCGCCAACACCTATGCCGGGGACACGACCGTTCTCGACGGGCGACTGCAGGTGGAGGGATCGCAAGCCCAAAGCCTAGTCCGAATCAACGCAGGAACGCTTCTAGGTGCGGGCATCGTAGGACCTGTCGTGATATCGAGCAGCCTAGCCACCGTCGCCCCCCGCAGCACGCCCTCGATCCTCACCTGCGGCAACCTGAGCGCGGGGGCCGCGGGCAGTGGCACGCTGCAGGTCCAGCTCAACGGCTCCCAACCGGGCACGGGGTACGACCAAGTCAGGGTCCGTGGGACAGTCGATTTATCCCGTATCAAACTCAGCGCCAGCCTTGGATTCGCTTCGGGCACCGGGGATCAGTTCATGATCATCGAGAACGACGGCGCCGATCCCGTGGCGGGCGCTTTCGTCGGTCTGGCGGAGGACGCGTCCTTGTTCATCACGGGCGAACCCTTTCGCATCAGCTACCAGGGCGGCGACGGCAACGACGTCGTCCTGATGCACCAGTCTGCCTTGGACGTCTCCGCCAGCGTGTGGACCAATACCCTGGGCGGCGACTGGAACAGCGCGTTCAACTGGAGCAATCAGCAGGTGCCCGACGGTTCGAGCGCGGCGGTAACCAACAACGGCATCTATGTCATCACGAACCATGTGAACCTGAGCATCGACAGTTTCTACTTCGCCAACGGTTTCTGCACCCTTGCCGGCAGTGGCAACCTGGACCTCGCGGGTCCGTTCATTTGGGAGGCGGGTTCGCTGCGAGGCGCCGGCACGATCACCGCCAGGGGCGGCATGAAGATCGGCGGCGCGGCGAACCTGACCGGCAAGGTGGTCGAGGGAAAGGCGCTCGTGAACTCCGGCGCCGCAACTTGGACGGGTGACGGCACAATTTCCTTCCACGACGGCGCTCTGCTTTCGAACACCGCGACCGGGACGTTCGACTGCATCGGGGACGGCCAGATGGACAGCGGAACCGGCACCCACCAGATTTCCAATACCGGCCTCTTCCGAAAGATGGGAGGCACCCGGTCGACCAGGCTTTTCGTCCCCTTCCACAACAGTGGCACGGTTGAGGTTCAGACAGGCACCCTCAGCCTCAACAGCGGCGGGACCAACCTGAGCACCGTGAGCGTTTCGGGCGGGGCCACCCTGGAACTCGGCGGCTCGCCGACCTTCACCGCCGCGTCAGTCCTTACGGGCGCTGGCAACCTCACCGTCAATGGATTCGCCGGCACCAACATCCAGCTGGCCGGATCGGTGGACCTGAGCGGCGACCATACGTTCAACGCGGGCACGGTGCGCGTCACCGGCGATTATCGCTGCGTGAACAACCGCCTCACCATCGCCGACAGCGCGGTCCATCTCAACGGAACCGGGAAGATCGTACCGGCAGAACTCAACTTGGGCCGCTTCGGCTTGCTGACCGGCTCCAACGACGTGACGGTCAGCGGTCCCATGACGTGGGGCGGTAGTTCCGTCCTTTGCGGCAGCGGCACGGTCCAGGCCAACGGTGGCTTGCTCATTTCCGGGAGCGCAGTGCTGGACGGCAAGATGCTCGTCAACAACGCCGCGGCGCGCTGGACCAACCTCGGAGCCGGCTCCCTGACCCTGAGCGGGGGGGCGATCATCTCCAATGCGGTGGGCGCGACGTTCGAATGCTCTGGCCCCGGGGCTCTCGCTGGTTCGGGAACCAGGGCAGGCCTGTTCCTTAATCATGGCGCGTTCCGCCGCGGAGGAGACACGAATGAAGTTCGAATGGGTGCCCTCTTCGACAACCGAGGCACGGTCGAAATCGATTCGGGCAGTCTCCTGTTTTCCGGAGGCAGCACCAACCTGGGGGAGATGAGGGTTGCTGCCGGCGCGCAGTTGAATCTGGGGGGAGGCACCTACGACCTGCCTCCGGAATCGAGCCTGACGGGAGAGGGCGATTTTCTCGTCAGCGGCGCGACCGCGAACCTCGCCGGGCTGGTCCATCTCCGCGGAACGCACACCTATACCGCGGGAACCGCGAACATCACCGGCGAATACCACTGTGCCAGCAACGCGGTGAACATCCTGGGGGGCACGGCCAACTTCAACGGAACCGGAATCCTCGCGCCCGCCGCCCTCACGGTCGGGCCGTTCGGCAAGATCGGCGGCTCGAACACCATCTCCGTGAGTGGCCCGCTGGTCTTGGACGCCGGCTCCACTTTGTCCGGAACCAACGAGGTCTTCGCCCACGGTCAACTGGCGCTGCTCGGCAGCGTCCAGATCATCGGTCGCACCCTGGTCAACCAGGGCACGGGTTTCTGGACGAACCGCGCGAATGGCATGCTGACCCTGGGCGGAGGAGCCGTTATCTCGAACGCGCCGGGAGCCGTCTTCGACGTGGCATCCGATGGCGATATCGTCGCCCAAACGGACACCAGCGCGATCCTCAACGCCGGTCTGCTGAGGAAGATCGGGGGCGCCGCTACGGCCTCCCTGAACGTCCAGTTCACGAATACCGGCACCGTGGAGATTCAGGCGGGTACGCTCAGTTTCAGCCGCGGTTTTGCCCAGGAGGAAGGCGTCACACAACTGAACGGCGGAAACCTCTCCAGCGTCGCGCCGCTGCAGATTCGCGGCGGCCGACTCGGAGGTCGTGGACTCATCTCCGGCGACGTGAGCAATGGCGGCATCATCAGCCCGGGTAATTCCCCAGGGCAGCTCGTCATCGCCGGCAACTACACCCAGACCGCCACCGGGACGCTCGCGGTGGAGATTGGGGGAACCGGACCGGGGGCCGGCTTCGACCAACTCGTGGTCAGCAACGAGGTGGTCCTCGACGGCCGGTTGGAGGTGACCTTCACCCAAGGCTTCTCGCCGCCCGCCAACTCCAGTTTCCAATTTCTGACCGCATCCAAACGGTCGGGTCGATTCGCGACACTCACCTATCCCTCCAATGAGGTGGGCCTGGCGGTCAGTGGCGCTGGCGAGCACTTGGCCCTCCAGGTGGTCAACACTCGGCCGAGGATCTCACCCCTTGCCGATCAGGTCGGCACCAATTTCTCCCTCCTCCGCGTCGCGGTCGATGCCACAGACGACGACGTGCCCGCGCAAGCGCTGGCCTTTTCGCTCACCGACTCTCCCACCGGCGCCGAGATCGACGACCGGGGTGTCGTCTCGTGGCGCCCCGTCGTGGCTCGCACCCCTACGACGGTGCGATTCACGGTGACGGTTACCGACAACGGCACCCCGCAGTTGACGTCCTCCCAAACGTTCGCGGTGCTGGTCCTGGAGGCGGGCCCGAGCCCCTTGGTTTCTCGGCAACCTGGACCGCAAGGGGACCGGCTTCTCACGCTGACATTCTTCCGCACACCTGGCTCGGAGTGGTTGACCCAATACGCCACCAATCTGCCGGGTCGTTGGCTCGATCTGGCAACGAGTATCGCCGATATCCGCGGTGAGTGCTCGTTGGTGGACCCGAACGCGACCAACGCCGCCCGTTTCTACCGTGTCCTCCCCAGGTTCGGTCCATGAATCATCAGAGAGGAATCCCGCAGGCGCGAGTGCCTGGGCCTGAGACATTCCGGGTGGTGGCGCCGGCGCCCGTGATCGCCACGACCACTCGCCGTTCCGAGGCCATCTTGACTTCGCGGCTTTGCAATGCAAAGCTCGGGGCGTGAACGACGCCTGGGCCGCCCAGAATATCCAGGTCATCCGCAGTCTCATGGAGCGCTCCGCGCTCTACCGACGCGCTCTCGCTCCCGTCTCCCTTGCCGTCGGCGCCCTCGGCCTCGTCGCCGGAATCACCGGTTGGTGGGCGGATATCGACACGGCCCGCGGCTTTGCCTTGTTGTGGGCTGCCGTCGCCGTCGCCGCCTTCCTCGTGGCCTTCGTCGTCATGCGCCGGCAGGCCATCCAAGCGAGCGAACCCTTCTGGTCACCCCCGGCCCGGCGCGTCGCCCAGGCCATGCTTCCCGCCATGTTTGGCGGCCTCATTGCCGCGGTGGTCGTTGGACTCCCGGCCTGGCGGGATCCCCTTCACGCCTGGTGGCTGCCAGGCATCTGGATGCTGCTGTTCGGCGCCGCCACGCATGCCGCGGGCTTCTTCATGCCCCGGGGCATCAAACTCGTCGCCTGGGCCTTCGCGGCCCTTGGCGCTGTCTGTCTGCTGTATGTCAATGCGCGCATGCACGCGGCAGGAATGCCCGCCCTGCGATTGGCCCATCTGCTGATGGGGGCCGTCTTCGGTGGGTTGCACCTGCTTTACGGCATCTACCTCGCGCTCACTGAGCAACGATCCGACTGCGCGTGAACCCCGAGCCCTTCCTGCAACTGGATCGCGTGATCCATGAAAAGGGGCGGCTTGCCATCATGTCCCTGCTCGCCGCAACACCCAGCCTGCTCTACACGGAGATCCGCGACACCCTTCGCATGACCGACGGCAACGTTACGGCACACCTCCGCACCCTGCTGGAAGCCGGGTATACCAGTGTTACCAAATCTCTCGAGGGGGGTCGCCCCACCACCAGCTACGCGCTGACGGCCACCGGCCGCCGCGCCTTCGCGGAATACATCGCCCTGCTGGAGCAGATCGTCGCCCAAACCCGCCCCCCCTCCTCCTAGTCCGATCGCGACCCCTGCCTCGGGAGAATCCTGCCCTTAAACTTTGCAATGCAAAGATCATAGCGCTCCCCCTGCCTGTTCGCCGTCCATCCCCAAACGCCTCCTCTCCGACCATGATCATTCAACGCGCCCAGCATCTCGGCATGTGCTTCGGTGTCCGCGATGCCATCGCCCTCGCCCAATCCGAAGCTTCCAAAGGCCCACTCACGGTCCTTGGTGATCTCGTTCATAATGAAACGGTGCTCGAAGACCTCCGACGTCGCGGCGTCCGCATCGAGCGCCAACTCGAATCCGTAAAAACCGACCGTGTCATGATCACGGCCCACGGCGCCTCTGAAACCCGCCTCCGCGAGGTCCACCACCAGGGTCACCACGTCCTCGAAGCGACCTGCCCGCTCGTTCGCTTTGCCCACGATCGCGTTGCCGCCCTCGTTCGAGCCGGGTTCCACCCCGTCATCATCGGACAGCGCGACCACGTTGAAGTGCTCGGGCTCACTGAAGATCTCGAGGACTTCGACGTGGTCCTTTCGGAAGACGAAATCCGGCGACTCGCTCCCCGTGCCCGCTTCGGTGTCGCCGCTCAAACCACTCAACCCCTGGCCAGAGTGCAGTCCTTGGTGACCGCCTTACGTCGCCAATTCCCCCAGGCGGAGGTGAGGTTCGTCGATACGGTCTGCCTGCCCACCAAGCAGCGTCAGAAGGCGGCGGAAGAGATCGCCCAGCAAAGTGACATCGTCATCGTCGTGGGCGGCCCCCGAAGCAACAACACACGTGAACTGGTTACGACCAGCTCCCGGTTCTGCGCCCGGGTGCACCACATCCAATCCGCCGCCGATCTGTCTGCGGCCTGGTTTCAGCCCACCGATCGCGTGGGAATCACCGCCGGAACCTCCACACCGGATTCCATCATCGACGGCATCGAAGCCTGGCTGCGCCGGCTCGACGCCGCCTGGAGCTGGTCGCCGTCGGAGGAACTCTCCACACGCACTGCCCCGTCCGAAGCCGCCCTGGCTCCGATGCGCTGATTGCGGGCCAGGCGGCGGCCGTCCTGCTGCTCAGTCCTTCATCTCCTCCGCGGGCGGCTCGGGCAGGAAGAAGGACAGGATCAATCCCACCACATACACACCCACACCCACGGCTGCCGCCGTGTAAGCGAGCTTGACGGGTGCCTGAGCCAGATCGGAGGTCGTGGCCAAGGTGGCGGTCACCCACGCGAAGGAGGTGCCGATCAATCGTCCGCCAATGTTGGCCGCGAAACTCTCACCGGTTCCCCGGAGGTGCAGCGGATACACCCGCGGGAGGTAATTCCCCCAAAAACTGAACTGCGCCACCGTGAAGAAACCGGCGAGAAAGATCCCCACCTTCAACGGCGTCAACCCCGTGACGGCGGCATAGGCGAAGGTCGCCCCGATCACCACCAGTCCAGGAATCTGGAACACCCGGATCAAGTTGCCCGCCGTCGGCTTCACCAGGCGCTGCAAGCCGGTCGACAGCACAAAAAACACGCCCGCTGCCAACGATCCGGCGGCCAGGGCTATGCCCGCGCGCAGCAGATGCTCACCGGCAGTGCCGCCAAAATCAGCCATGACCTCCATCAAGAGCCACGCCACCGCGATGCTCCACCCGGCCAGGGTCCGGAACCGCAATCCCCCACCCAGCAACATCGAGACCGCCAAAGCCGCCATGACCGCTCGTCCCAGCAATCCTCCCAGTTCCTGCACCTTCGTCACCTTGGCAGCCACCGACTGCTCCACTCGCCGCGTGGCCTGGGTGGCAAGTCGCTTCTGCTGGTCTTCGGGTTTGCCCTCCACCGCCTTGGCTGCCGCCGCCTGAGAGGCCGTCTTGACTTCGGCAAGGCCCGGAACAATGCGCGGGATATGCTGAATTGCCCCGAACGCGGCGCCATAGCTCATGGCAAACATCGCCGTGGTCACCAGCGTCGTGCGTCGCAATTCCGGCGTGAACAGCTCCGCCAGGCTCGGGCGCTTCAAGGTTCCCGAGGCGCGCTTCTGCTGCCAGGCCGGCGACTCGGGAAGGAATGGCCGGATGACCAGCAGCGGAAACGCCGGGATCAATCCCGTCATCAGCGTATAACGCCAGGCCGCGTGGTGGTCCTTGATGCCATCCCCGAACCATCCGAAGAGGTCGATGCTCGGCAGCTGGCTGGCATACTGGACGCAAAGGCCGTTGGCGAACGCGATGAGCAGTCCGCCAAAGGAAGAGAACGCCTGCGTGTATCCCAGCACCCGTTCGCGTTGTTTGGGATCAGGAAACAATTCCGCCAGCCATGCCACCGCGGCGACGAATTCCACACAAACCCCCACAAACACAAAACAGCGAAACACCAGCAACATCCATACGGTGGTGCTGAATCCCGCCAGGAAGGCGCCCACCGCATAAATCATGATGCTCCAAGTCAGGACCCGCCGGCGTCCCAACCGATCCGTCAAATACCCGCCCACCAGCCCGAAGACACCGCCGCAAATCGCCGGCCAGTAAAACAAGCGGCTGGTCCACATCTGAAATTCCGGTGTGCCAGGCAACGCTCCCAGCAACTCCTGCAATGCCGGCCCCACGATCAATGGCAGCATCAGCAATTCGTAGATATCGAACGCGAAGCCGATCGAAGCGATCACGCAGATCAGCCATTGGGTGGCGTTCAAACGGAGACCAGCCGAACTCATCCGGCGGTTGTACGCGATCGACACGCGCACGGGAAGCCCTCCCTCATACCGGATCGACTTTGCCGCCATTCCCGCAATCATCCGGTGCACCAGAACGTTCCGACGCACCATGGACCTTTCCCGTCTTACCCTGCGCCCCGCCATCGGCACCGCGCTGTCCGTCATGACTCTCTTCCTCGGCAGCCTCCCCCCCGCCCCAGCCGCGGCGGCCGCTTCCGAGCCCTCTCGCCCGTTTGTCCACCCCCTTTTCTCCGACCACGCCGTCCTCCAGCGCGACGTGGTCATCACCGTCTGGGGCTGGGCCGCCCCCGGCACGAATATCCGGCTCGAGTTCGCCGGCCAACGCGATCGGACAACCGCGCGCAACGACGGGCGCTGGATGGCCCGTCTCGCTCCCATGGCCGCCTCGACCGAGCCACGCTCGATGACCATCGCCTCCAGCGACGGACTCCAGCGCGCCGTCATCAATGACCTCCTCGTCGGAGACGTGTGGATCTGTTCCGGCCAGTCGAACATGGAATGGCCCGTCGCCGCCTCCCTGAATCCCGAAGATGAAGTGGCGCGCGCATCGCACCCTTCGCTCCGCCTCTTTCAAGTCCCCAAGAAAATCGCCTACGCACCGGAGGAGATCCCCCAATCCAAATGGACGCAATGCGCTCCGGGAACCGTCAATGGCTTCTCCGCTGTGGGCTACTTCTTCGGCCGCGAACTCAACCAGCGCCTCGGGGTCCCGATCGGTCTCATCAACAGTTCCTGGGGCGGCACGGTCGCTGAAGCCTGGGTCAGCGCTCAATCGCTGCATGTCATGCCCGAATTCGGCACGGCCCTCGGCAGCGTCAAGGAACTCGGCGAAACCCTGTCGCGAGGCAATATCGACGAGTGGTTGGAGCGGTGGTACGCCGCCCACGACCCCGGTACTTCAGGCAAGTGGCAGTCTCCCGAAGCCCCCTCCGACGGATGGTCCGAAGTCCGGCTGCCCGCCGAGTTCGAAGCCATCGGCTGGAAAGCCTTCGATGGGATAGCCTGGTTCCGACGGACCGTCGTCATCCCCCCGGACTGGGCCGGGCGCGAATTGGCCCTGCAACTGGGCCGCATCGATGACATTGACACCACCTGGCTGAATGGCGTCCGGATTGGTAGCATGGACAATTGGCTCGCTCCGCGCGACTACCGCATCCCCGCCGCCGCCGTCCGCGCTGGCACCAACCTCCTCGCCATCCGCGTGCTCGACACCGGCGGCGACGGTGGCCTGGTCGGCTCCAACGAGACACTGAAGATCTTCCCCGTCGACCAACCCGACAAAGCACTGGCCCTCGAGGGAACCTGGCAGGGTCGCCTCGCCGTTCCGCAATCGAAGATCGGCAGCAACCCGCCCTATCCCGCCAACAATCCCAACACGGTCACCGTGCTCTACAACGGAATGATCGCGCCCCTCACCGGGTACGGCGTCCGCGGCGCCATCTGGTACCAAGGTGAGTCCAACGCCGACCGCGCCGGACAGTACCGGGGCCTGCTGCCTCTGTTGATCCGCGACTGGCGCGCCCGCTTCGCCAATGGCGATCTTGCTTTCCACATCGTCTCACTCGCCAATTTCACCGCCACCCACCCCGAACCCCGCGATCATCCCTGGGCCGAACTCCGCGACGCCCAGGCCTACGTCGCAAAGAACATGCCCAACACCGGCCTCGCCCTCGCCATCGATATCGGCGACGCCGATGACATCCATCCGCGCAATAAACAGGAAGTCGGCCGCCGTCTCGCCCTGAGTGCCTTGGCGCGCACCTACGGACAGACGCTCCCTTGGTCCGGTCCCTGGTACCGCTCCATGGACGTTCAGGGTTCAAAAATCCGACTGCGGTTCGATCACGTCGATGGCGGGTTGTCCGCGAAAGGCGGTCCACTCAAAGGCTTCGCCATCGCCGGCGACGATCGCCAATTCGTCTGGGCCGACGCTGTTGTCGACGGCGATACCGTCGTGGTTTCGTCGACCAAAGTCGCCGCCCCGAAAGCCGTCCGCTACGCCTGGGACGCCAATCCTGTGGCCAACCTCTACAATGGCGCCGGACTTCCTGCCGTTCCGTTTCGTACTGACGATTGGCCTCGAAAGTAGCCAGGCGCCCATCTCCCATCGGTCACCGCCGCCACGCCGGAAACACCCGATCCACGGCCTTCACCGATTTCACAACCTCGGCATCGTCGATCGTCACTTCGATCGATCGATAGGCGCGTCCGGGAGTCACGGCACTGGACTCGACCACCTGGTAGATCCATTCCATGCGCACCCCGGACTCAGGGTCCAGCCGTGCCTGCGACGCGGGTCCGAAGAGCGCCTCCACATCGGCCTTCGTGGAGATGCCGGAACGCACCTGGGACAATCGCTCGCGCGAAATCTCGGTACCCAGGCTCTGACTGTGCAACCGGGTGAATCCCTCGAGCACACCGCGATGCTGGAGGGTCTTCTCCACCCTGCCTTGGGAATCGTAGCGAACGCTGAATTGGCGGATTTCCAACGCCTCTTCACGCTCGCGCACTCCGTAGCTGCCGAAGATGGTCTGCAGCACTTCATAGGTTTCCACCAACCGACCCGTCGGCGCCTGCTCGTAGTACGTCGGCGCCCCCAGGAGTTCCCGAACCTCGGCGACGCCCATGCCCGGACGCACCTCCCCGCGTGTCGCGGGGGCCAGTGGATCCACCGTGGCACAACCGCCCCACAGAAACACCCCGAGGCCCAAGGACAGCAAAGGCCGCACAAGGAATCGCATGCCGCCCCCTACTGCACCCGCGGCGCCGAAGCAAGGTCCGACCTCGCCCGCCCCTAGCTTGCCCGCGCGGTTCGCTGTGCTTAACTCGCCGCGTGCAAGTGCCTCCCATCCTCGTTGGCCGCGGCGATTCGACCCTGGAACTGCTGCCCGCCATGGCCAACCGGCACGGGCTCATCGCAGGGGCCACCGGCACGGGAAAGACCATCACCCTGCAGGTCCTCGCCGAATCGTTCAGCGCACGTGGCGTGCCGGTTTTCCTGGCCGATGTCAAAGGCGACCTCACCGGCATCAGTCAGGCCGGTCAACCCAAGCCGAAGATCGAAGAACGCCTCCGCGCCCTCGCGCTCGAGGAGTTCCAATTCGCCGGCTGTCCCGCAACTCTATGGGATGTCTTTGGCACCCAGGGCCATCCCATCCGTGCCACCGTCTCTGAAATGGGACCGCTCCTCCTCGCCCGCCTGCTCGCCCTCAACGACACTCAGGCCGGGGTTCTGAACATCGTCTTCCGCGTGGCCGACGAACACGGCTTGCTGCTGCTGGACCTCAAGGATCTTCGCGCCCTTCTTACCTATGTCGCCGAAAACGCCTCAGGCTTCACCGCGCGCTACGGCAACATTTCCAGTGCCAGTGTCGGTGCCATCCAACGCGGCCTCCTCATGGTCGAACAACAGGGCGGCGACAAATTCTTCGGCGAGCCCGCGCTGAACCTGGATGATCTCATGCAGACCGGCCAGGACGGCCATGGGGTGGTGAATATTCTCGCGGCCGATCGACTGCTTCTCGCTCCCAAGGTGTACGCCACCTTGCTGCTGTGGCTGCTTTCGGAGTTGTTCGAAAACCTCCCCGAAGCCGGTGACCTGCCCAAACCGAAGCTGGTGTTCTTCTTCGACGAAGCGCACCTGCTCTTTCAGGACGCGCCTCCCGCGCTCCTGGAGAAGATCGAGCAGGTCGTCCGCCTCATCCGCTCCAAGGGCGTCGGCATCTACTTCGTCACCCAGAATTCCCAGGACATTCCCGACAACGTCCTCGGCCAGCTCGGAAATCGAGTCCAACATGCACTCCGCGCCTTCACGCCCAAGGATCAGAAGGACGTCCGTGCCGCCGCCCAGACCTTCCGAGCCAACCCTAAGTTCGATACCGAATCCGCCATCACCCAACTTGCCGTCGGCGAAGCTCTGGTTTCGCTCCTGGACGCGAAGGGACAGCCCACGGTCGTCGAACGGGCACTCATCTGTCCGCCGCGCAGCCAGATCGGCCCCATTACCGCCGAGCAACGCTCGCAATTGCTGCAGAATTCCCTGGTCGCCGGGGTTTACGAATCGGCCATCGACCGCGAGTCCGCCTACGAGAAGCTCACTCAGGCGCACAGCTCGAGGCCCACGGCGCCGGCAACGGGCGGCGGCGGATTCCTGGGTGGGCTCTTCGGATCGCCCGCCGCCCCTTCCGCCACCGGACCCACCCTGCCCTCCGCGACGTCTCGAAGCCGCGGGCGCCAGCCCGATTCGCTGATGGAGACCATGGCCAAGAGCGCCGTGCGCACGGTCGGCAGCACCATCGGACGGGAGATCATTCGGGGAGTTCTCGGCTCGATCTTTGGCGGTCGGCGCCGTTAAGTAAGAATTCCCCGCCGAGAATGACTGCAACTTCGCCCCCGCTCACGCCCTCCTCCGCCCATGCCTCTTAATCCCATGATTCTGGTGGCGGGCGCGGCCATGTTATTCTTCGGACGGCGCCTCTTTTGGGTCTTCGTTGCCGGCGCAGGGTTCATCGTGGGCGCTCTCTTGACGGCGCACTTCCTCAACGGCCAGACCCAACCGTGGGTCGTGCAGGTGGCCGCGTTAGCCTGCGGCATTGCGGGCGCGGTGCTCGCGGTCGTGGCCCAGAAAATCGCCGCCAGTGTCGGCGGCGCTCTCGCGGGCGCTTATCTGTCACATGCTGTCGCCATGGCCACGGGAGGCGCCGACATGGCCTGGCTGGCCTTTCTGGTGGGCGGCATCGTGGGAGCCGTCCTCCTGCTGCTGCTCTTCGATTGGGCCTTGGTCGCGCTTTCCTCGCTCACCGGTGCGGTGGTTCTGGCACAGCACCTGCCGGCGCCCTACCCCTGGCCCGCCGTGGCGTTCGTCCTCCTCCTCGCCTGCGGGCTGGCCGTGCAATCCCGGCAACTCCGGAAACGCACCGCGCCCGCAAAGGCCGAGGAGGAATAAGAGGCGACGCGCTTCAGGGCTTGTCGTACTCCCCGAGCGGGCGCACCCAGATATTGCGGAACCGCACCGGATCCCCGTGATCCTGAAGGCCAATGGGCCCGGTCGTTGGGGTATTCGCCTCATAGGAGGCGACCTCGCGATGGCGGACCGGTCCGATGATCTCCTTCCGGTGCTGGGCCACCACGCCATTCAGAATGACCGTCACGTGCGCCGGAGTCACCACCTTGCCGCCCTCCACCTTGGGCGCCTCGAAGATGATGTCGTAGCTATGCCATTCACCGGGCGGCTTCGCAGCGTTGGCCAGCGGCGGCCATTGTCCGTAAATGCAACCTACGGTGCCGTCCGGATAGGTCGGGTTGTTGTAGCAGTCCAGGACCTGGACTTCGTACAAGCCGTGAAGGAAGACGCCGCTGTTGGCCCGCGCCTGACTGTCGCCATGCGGCGGGTTCGGCGTGGCATACTCGAGATGCAATTGGAAGCTGCCGAACTTTTCCTTGGTCTGAATGCTGCCGCTTTTACCCACCACCTCCATGTACCCGTTCGCCACCTTCCACGGGGCGGGTTCGCCGTCCTTGGTCCATTTGGACAGATCTTTGCCGTCGAAAAGCACGACCGCATCGGACGGGGCCGGCGCTCCCTGACTAAAGGACGCCCCCGGCGTCACGATGCGAGGTTGCGGACGGTCGGCGTCGTGCACGCGCCATTTCTGGCCCGGCAACTGAGGGGTGTCGGTATATCCGGGTTTGTCGGCGGCCATGGTTATCAACGGCAGCAACGAAGCTGCCACCAACAGGGAACTGCGAAGTTTCATGCGTGAGGCAGGATCATTCCCGCGACCCCTCCCAGGTCGCAAGCGGGGAAAATCGACCCTTCCCCGATTACAAACCCTGCAGGGACGGCAGCTCCGTCCATACCACGCTTCCGCGGCAGAGTGTGGCCACCGCCTTGCCCTTCATTTTCCAGCCATGGAACGGTGAATTCACCGACTTGCTCGCCGTCTTTTTCACGTCGTAGGTCCAGATCCGCTCAGGATCCAGCACGGTCAGATCCGCCGGCCCTCCCACGTCCAACCGACCCAACGGGGCCCCGGATTCCTCGTCCTTGAGTCGGACCAGCGCCGCCGGCTTGGCGGTGTAGAGCTCGATGACTCGGCGCAGCGAAAGGTGGCCGGCATGATACAACTCGGTCAGGCACAACCCCAATTCCGTCTCCAACCCAAGAATGCCGAAGGGCGCGAAGTCGAATTCCACATCCTTCTCGTAGTTGCAGTGCGGCGCATGGTCGCTCGCCAGGATCTCCAAGGTGCCATCCTTCAACCCGGCAATCACGGCGGCCCGATCCTCCGCGGAACGCAGCGGAGGGTTCATCTTGAAGTGCGTATCGTACGACGGCCACACCGGGCGCTCGTGGGCCGTCATCAGGGTCGAGGCAAACAAGGACGCCCCGTCCCCATCCCAAAACTTGTCGCTGCCCGCCACCGCCGCGTCGGTGAGTACAAAGTGATGCGGGCATGCCTCGCCCGAGATGGGGACCCCTTTGGCCCGCGCCTGCCGGATCAAATCCACGCTGCGCGCCGAACTGAGATGCTGGCAGTGAATCGGCGTCCCGGTGAGTTCCGCCAACAGGATGTTGCGAGCCACAATGGCGTCCTCACCCACCGCCGGCCAACCGCGCAACCCGAGGACCACGTTCCAGTAGCCTTCATGCATCACCCCCTCGCTGACGAGCGAGTAGTCCTGGCAATGATCCATCACCGGCAGGTCAAACATGCGCGCATACTCGAGCGCCCGGCGCATCAATTCGCCGTTTTGCACGCAGTGCCCGTCGTCGGTGATGGCCACCACGCCCGCCCGGTGCAGCGCGCCAATGGGCGCCAGGCTCTCGCCAGCGATGTCCTTCGTGATCGCGCCCGTTACGTACACCCGCACACAGGCCTGCTGCCGCGCCCGATCCCGAATCAACCCCACGACCGCCGCATCATCGATCGCCGGCTTGGTGTTGGGCATGCACACCACCGCCGTGAAGCCGCCGCGCGCCGCGCAGGCTGCCCCCGACTGGATATTCTCCTTGGAGGTCTGACCGGGCTCGCGCAGATGCACATGCACATCGATGAGCCCGGGAGTCACCACCAAGCCGGAAACATCGATCACCGCCGCGCCACGAACGCCCGGATGGTCGCCCAGGGATGGGGCCATGGCTTCAATCTTCCCGTCGCGGATAAAGACGTCGCGCGTCGCGTCGAGGTCGTGCGCGGGATCGATGACTCGGCCGCCACGCAGCAGCAGGTCGGACATAAGGACAGGTTAGGGGGCCGCGAATTGACAACGCAAGCGCTGCGGGTCAACGATAGGCCCCGGCAGATGGTGCGGGCGTAGCTTAGTGGTAAAGCTCCAGCCTTCCAAGCTGGCTATGAGGGTTCGATTCCCTTCGCCCGCTCCACTCCCCCCTCCTCGC
>JAEUHG010000077.1 GCA_016795425.1 Verrucomicrobiales bacterium | reverse complement strand
GTTGGGGGCGAAGCCGGGGTTGTAGAGGTGATGCAGATTGGTGGCGTTGGGGTGTTCCTCAATCCGGCCGTCGGCGAGGTGATAGAAGGACATGCCCTTGGTGTAGAAATCGATGACGTTGAACTTGGGAAACTCCTGGGGGAGAAACCCGATCACCTTGCTATCGGGGCTCCAGAATGGTTCGCGGGCGTGATCCGTCAGGCGTTTGCGGTTTTTGCCATCGATGTCCATGACCCACAGCGAGCGGACGGTCTCGCGGCCTTCACCGTCGTCGACGGAGTAGCAGAGCTTGGTGCCGTCGGGGGAGACCTGGGGGTAGTGCTCGTGGACTTTGGGGGACAACGTGAGGTTCACGGGGTTGGAACCATCGGCGTTCATCGCGAACAATTCCCAGTTGTTGTCGACGTAGCTCTCGTAGGCGATTTTGAACGGCGACGATTTGAGTCGATCGCGGAGCGGGGTGTCGGGGGCAGCGACCGCCCACACGATGGAGTTGGCGAAAGTGGCGACGATCAGGCCGGCCAACAGGAGATCCGACGGCGTCGGCTTGGGCGCACCGTGCGAGTCGGAACACGGAAGTGGGCAGCGCATGCGCGAACGTAGGCGGCGCGTTGCGTGCATCTCAACGGGAAAAACCCGATGGGGTGGGTGAGGGGCAGGGCCTTTTCTGATCTGAGCGGAAAGCCTTGGAAGGCAGCGACGAAAGATCAGGCTGGACCCGGAACCGCTTTTCTGGCTCCCTGAGCTGGGATGAAGCGCGCTCAGAAGCCTTCCAAGCAGATCCGTCAGAAGATCATCCAACCGGGTGGTCTGGTGATTCGTTGCCTCACTGATCCAGCCGAGATCACGGCGTTCGACGAACGACTCGACGGCGAACACTACCTGGGGTCGACGCCACCGGTGGGGGATTTCCTCCGCCAGATCGTCGAGCGGGACGGCCAGCCCGTCGCTCTCCTCGTCTGGGGGGCCGCAGCCCTCAAGCTCAAGGATCGCGAGTCGTGGATCGGTTGGTCGGTTTCCCAGCGAGGCGAGCGCCTCAAGTTGGTCGTCCAGAACCGCCGATTCCTCCTCCTCCACGACAAGGGAAAGGAACCGAATCTGGCCTCCCAGACTCTCGCGCTGGCCTGTCGGGAGTTGCCCGTTCATTGGCGGGAACATTTCGGCTATGCCCCCCTCCTGGCGGAGACCTTCACCGATCCGGAGTCCTTCGAAGGCACCTGTTACAAAGCCAGCGGTTGGGAGGCCGTCGGTCAAAGTCAGGGACACAGCCGGCACCGGGCCGATTACTACGTGCCCAACCAGCGCCCCAAACGACTCTGGATGAAGGAACTCGCTCCCAAGGCTCGGGAGAAGCTTCGTGCGTTGCGCCTGGGGGAGCTTTCGCTCCCCGCCCTCGTCCCCGCCCCGGGAGGGATGCTTCCATTGCCCGCCCTGGCGCGCCGCTCGCTTTTGGAAGCTTTCCGGCACGCTCCGGATCCGCGTGGGCCCAACTCCCGATTCCGCATCGGACCGGTGCTCACGTTGGTGGCGATGGCCTTGCTGGCCGGGGCTCGCGACGTGGCCCAGATCGCCCGCTTCGCCACCCGGCTCAAGCCGCAGCAACGCGCCGGCCTGAGTCTGCCCATCCGCAAGGGAACCCGTCGCTTCTACGAGGTTCCCACCTACAGCGTCTTCTATCAGGTCTTGATCCGAATGGATCCTGAAGCCTTTGCCCGAACGCTCAACGACTGGCTCGTCGGCCAGGCGGGCACTCTCCCGGCCGCCCTGTGCCTCGACGGAAAGATGATCCGTGAATTGATCGGCACGGTCACCTTGGCCGACGCGGAAAGCGGCTCCCCGGTGGCGGTGGCCATCATGGACCAGAAAGAGGGTACCGAACGATCCGAACAGAGCGCGGCCCGCGCTTTGATCGAGTCGATGCCGTCGCTCGAAGGTCAGACCGTCACCGCCGACCCCCTCCATTGTCAGCGGGAACTCGCCCGCGCCATCGTCGAGAAAGGCGGGGAATACCTCGCGCAGATCAAGGGCAACCAACCCGGCCTGCTTAAACATGCCCGCGCCCTCTGCGACGGACGTGACCCCCTTTTGTCCAAGACGAACTCGGGCACGGACGCCTCGACCAGCGCGGCCTGATCCTCCGCCCGGTGGAGCCGATCGCCATCGGCTTCCCCTTTGCCCGCACCATCGTGGCCATCCGGAGTGGCCGGATCGTCAAGCGCACCGGAAAGGAGACCTTTGAGACCCGGTACTACCTCTCCAGCCAAGACGCCGACGAACGCTCCCACATAGGCTGGATCGCTTTGACGCGGAACCACTGGGCCGGCGTGGAGAATCGCAACCACTGGCGACGCGACGCCCTTTGGCAGGAGGACGACACCCGCAGCTCCAAACCAAGACTTCTCGCCAACCTCGCGCTGATCCGCGGCGCCCTCTTCCGCCTGCTCCACGATCGGTATCCAGATCAGTCCCATCCTCAGATCCGCGAACACTTCGCCGCCCATCCTTCCACCTCCCTCTTCACCTCATGAATCACTCCTCAAAACAAAACGCCCTGGGGTGAGGGGGGCGATCGCTCGTCGTTCCTTCGATCTCAAGCGTCGAACCCAGAGATACCCTGACGCAAATCCCAGGGTGTTACCCTGGGCTGGTCTGTCGGCACGCCATTGGCGTGCCACCATCGCCAAACTACCCTTCGACGCGCGGCGAGGCTGTGAGTCGTCGCAGTTCGGCCACCCGCGAGCGGAGATCGTTGACGGAGAATTGGTGGAGTTGGGTTGCCAGTTCGATGCCGAGCAGCGATTCGAGACGGGGGCGAAAGGACTCGATCAAGGCCGTTTCCTCGCGCTCGTAGAGATCCAAGGTCGCGGGGTGGAACAGCGACGACAAATCAGTGGTGATGGATTCGCGTCGGCTCAGGGGTTGCGACCAGGTCGTGCGGGACCTGGTTTCGGCGAGCGCCGCCACCAGCCGTTGTTCCTTATCGAGGGAAAACTCGGCGGCGGCATTGGACGCTTGCTGGCGGAATCGTTCGATCCGTTCACGGTCGGGCAGGGTCTGTTCGAATCGTCGGAACGCGAGGTGCAGATCCTGGCCCAACAACTCACGGATTCGCTCGTCGCATTGGCGAACCTGCTCGAGCCACGGTGCCGGGTCGGCTTGCCCGTGCATCCACGCCAGCGTGGCCCGCGTCGAAGCCGCGGTGCGCCGGGCGATCTGGCCCTTGAGGGCGGTGGCGAGAGTCCGATCAGTGCAAGATTCAGTGAGAAATGGAGCGTAGAGTCGGTCGATGGCGGCGATGGTTGAATCGGTCTTCGGGGCTGGACTGGCGATGAACCTC
>JAEUHG010000071.1 GCA_016795425.1 Verrucomicrobiales bacterium | reverse complement strand
CACCGGTCGGCTCGGAGCCTGCCTGCGCTGCCTTCGATCGATGGCGAAGGCAATGGTTGGCCAGTAGCCCCGCTCCAACCTCGATCAACATCGGAGACGGCCAACAATTCGCAAGACAACGGCGCGAGGAACTCGCCCATCTCATCGTAACCGCCCCTCACCGGGCTCTCGCCTTAGCCATCACCGATGAAGTCCGCGCCACTCTTCCCGCATCCATCCAGGAATGGCTCGAACACCGAATCGACGCCCGAGGGGATCTCGAAGTTCTTTGTGCTCTCCCTGACCCTTCGTCCTCCGTACCGGCACCGTCCGTCCAACGGTTTGCCATCATTCAGGGTCAGCGCTATCGGGCTACCGTCGCTGGGACCCGCCTGGGCCTCAGCACCCGGCGCAACATCCGGCTCCAAGGCATCGCCATCGATGGCACCATCGCCCTTTCGGAATCCTCCGCTGAACCCACGGCACAGGACGAATCCGACATCGCCGCGACGCCAGCGCCGGCGGTCCCCCCGGATGAAGCCCCCCGGCGCCGACTCATCCTGATCCGCGTCGATTTTTCCGACCTCGTCGGCGAGTCGTTCAGCACCAATCGGGCGGTCCAGCTCGTTCGCGAGCTGCACCGTTTCTTTCAGGAGAATTCCTACGGACGCGCTGGATTCATGGAGATCGGGCAGGGTTCCACAGTCACCGAGGTATTTCGCCTGCCGCGAACCGCCACTTCGTACGGTAACGGCGATGACGCCGTCGACCTGCGCACCGATGCGCGTGCCGCCGCCAGCGAGGCGGGCTACGACCTCAGCGCCTACGATAATGACATCATCTGCTTGGGCTCGGTCCCCGGCTTCGGGTGGGCCGGTCTTGGTTTCGTGAACTCGACCGGTGCGTGGATCCGCGGAACCTCCTCCTCCGGTGTCACCGCCCATGAACTGGGTCACAATCTTGGCCTGAACCACGCGAATTTTTGGGATACCGGCGGACAGACCATCATCGGCCCCGGATCGAGCATCGAATACGGCGATAAGTTTGACACCATGGGATCGGCCGTCGGTGGACGGAACCATTTCAACGCGCGTTCCAAGCGCTGGTTGGGATGGCTTCAGCCAGGTGAATTCTCGGTCGCCACCACCAACGGCATTTACCGAATCCACGCCCACGACCAGACCAATGCCGTCAACGGCAGCCGTGGCCTCCAGGTCTTCGCCAGTGCGCGCACCAATTATTGGATGGAATTCCGCCGTCAATTCACCAACAACGCCTGGCTCATGCACGGCGCTGGGCTCCGCTGGACGGGCCGCGCCAACGAAGCCTCGCTCCTTCTCGATGCCACGCCTGGTTCCGCCGGAGAAAAAGACGACACTCCCATCCTCCTCGGCCGCACATTCTCCGACCGGCTCGCCGGCATCCACCTCACCCCCCTCCGGATCGGCTCCGGACCTCCCGACTGGATCGAGGTGGCCGTGTATCGCGGAACCTTCCCCCTCAACCGCCCTCCCACTGCCTCCCTCAATGCCCCCCTTCTCGCGGGCGCCACATCCCAATCCTTCCTTTTCGAAATCATCGCCTCCGATCCCGACGGTGATGAATTGGCCTATTTCTGGGAGTTCGGAGACAATTCGCCCTCGGAAAACCTGCGTACCCTCTCCCACCGGTGGTCCACCACGGGCGATTACCGCGTCCGCTGCACGGTCAGCGACAGGAAGGGTGGCGCGACGCGGCTGTCGACCACCGTTCGCGTCGGTTCCCCATCCACCCTCCGCCTCAGCGGTCGCATCTTCGCCGATGGTGCCCCGGTGTCCGGAGTGCGAGTTTCGGTCGGCCAGGGCCGCTTCGATATCAGCGACGTGAACGGAGCGTACCAGATCACCGGTCTCTCCCGTGGCACCTATACCGCGACCGCCATTGCCGAGGATGGCGTGCGCTTCGAGCCACTCGGTTTTGCCAATCCAATCCAAGCCACCACGTCGTTGGAGGACCTGCATTTCGTCCAATCGGATGTCGTCGCCACCGTGCCGACCACTCTCATCGCCGCGGGATCCATCTGGCGTTACTGGGATCAGGGAACGGCGCCCCTCGGAAATTGGAAAATCGCCGGTTTCGAGGATTCAGCCTGGAACGAAGGAGCCGCCATCCTGGGTTATGGCGGCGATCGGGAAACCACGGTCATTGGATTCGGCCCCCAGAATAACCAGAAGTTCGTGACCGCCTGGTTCCGTCGTGAATTCGTGGTCGATGACCCCACCCGCTTCGCGGCCCTAAAAATGGAGCTGCTGCGCGATGACGGAGCGGTCCTCTACCTGAATGGACAGGAAATCATTCGAGACAACATGCCAGCGGGCACGATCACGGCCACCACTCTCGCCGCCTCGACCATTGGTGGCACTGACGAAACCACCTACTTCGAACACCCCCTCGATCACCGCCGCCTTGTCCTCGGTACCAATGTGCTGGCTGCCGAGGTCCATCAATCCTCCCGCTCGAGCTCCGACACCGCCTTCGACCTTCGCCTCATCGCGGATCTCGCCGAGACCGTACCCGATGGAATTCGTCTCGTCCGTCCTTTCCCGGACGAACGATTCACCGCTCCAGCCCGTGTGGTGCTGAGTGTCGCCACCAGCGAACTCAACGGCCAACGGCCCGCTCGTGTGACGTTCCAGGTGGATCGTCAGGAGATCGGCGGAATCACGCAGCCTCCCTTCGTCCTTTCCTGGAACGCCAGCCGCGCCGGTGATCACGAATTGACGGCCGTCGCCGAGTTCCCGGATGGCACCGTGGTGACCACCGACCCGGTACGAATTGTGATCCTTGATCCCGCCCTGACTCCTTTGTTCGTTTCCCGCGGATCATCGTGGCGTTACCTGGAATCCCGCGAAACCCCACCGGTCTCCTGGAACCAATCCCCCTTCGACGACTCCGATTGGCCCGAGGGCCCAGCCCGACTCGGCTATGGCGAGGATGGAGAATTCACGGTTCTGCCGCTGGCCGCCGCCGCCACTTCCAAGCCGATCACCACCTGGTTCCGCCATCGGTTCGACGTTCGTGACGCGGCCTCCGTCACCAACCTGATCTACCGCCTTCAGCGTGACGACGGCGCCGCCGTCTACCTCAATGGAGTCGAACAGTTCCGCCTGGGTTTGCGCGCGGGGGAACTCTCCCACACCACCACCGCGCAGTCGGACATCCGCGAAGGCGCCGAGCAGGCTTTCACCGAACGGTCGCTTCCACCGTCCGCGCTCGTCGAAGGTCCCAATACCATCGCCGTCGAAGTTCACCAATTCTCCGCCACCAATACCGATCTGGGTTTCGACTTGGAACTCGCCGCCCAGCGCGCTCACCCACCGGTCGTTCCCCTCCTGCAGTGGCAGGTCGCTAATGGCTTACTGGAGATCTCCTGGTCGGCCGCGTTCAGCGGTTGGCGTCTGGAAATCGCCCCCTCGATTCCATTCCCCGTTTCCTGGCAAGCCGTCACGGGCGCTCCAAAGGTGTCCGACGATCGCATCACCTTCACCGTACCCGTTCAGTCCACGAGTTCGTTCTTCCGCCTCTCATCGTCGACGGCCCAGTAGCATCTGCCGCCTGCAACCCCGAAGCCTGCGGCATTGTCCGGAGCACGACCTCCCCCCGGCCTTTCGACCCACCTCGGCAGCAACGTGAACCGCGGCCGCCTGCCACCATCCGGTCCGTGGCGACGCGAGACCCTGAGAATCATGGTTTACAAAGATTTCTCAGTAACAGTATCGGCGACCTTGGATTAGCGAATCAAATTACTGTGGGTTCGGGGCTCCCAGCCGATAGGAAACTGAGAGCGCCAGGATCGGCCAAATGACTCAAAAGGAAGGTGATAGAGACACGACAACAGGGCATCGGGGTTTGCCTACACCGACAGTTACGAATCGCAACTGTTCTCGGGTGGATGGCATGCGCCGGCCTAGCGGACGCGGCCATCACGCAGCTCGCGGATGTCCTTCGCCTGTCGCCATCTGAATCGGTGCTGGGCCTCGAAGTCCAGACGCGAGCCCAGGTGTTGCATGTCGATCCCGCTTGGGAGCTTCTCCACCTCGCCGTCGACGGCACCACCAACGCCGTCTTCGCCACCTGCCACAGCGCCATCTTCAACGAAGGGCGACTGCCTTTCCCTGGCGAGATCATCGAATTCCAAGGCGTCACGGCTCGCGGCGCACGACAACCGGATTTGCGCATCCACGCATTGGCCGTAGTGGACCAACGTCCATTGCCCTCGCCGCGACGTCTCGACTCCGACCTTCCGCTCACGGATGTCCTCGATTCCCAGTGGATTCAGGTTCGAGGCACCATCGTCGCGGTTCGCCCCAGCGAAAGCCGCCTCCACCCGGAATTGGCGGTCCGTTCGGATCAATCCGTGCGCCTCGTCATTGCAGGTCTGGATCGGGATTCGGCGATTGATCTGCGGGGAGCCACTGTGGAAGTCACCGGAGTCTTCGGCATTCACCTCGACCCAGGCGACCAACCTTCGGGTCGACATGACATCTGGGTGTCCTCCACCAACGATCTCAAGGTGATTGACCGGTTGCGCCCGGTGTCCATCGCCCAATTGCTGCCTCGGGTCCCGACAACCGGCAGCATCCCTGTTTGGCTCGAAGGCACCATCGAGAATCCGCACATCGGCGAACACTTCACCCTGCGCGATGACAGTGGGTCGATTCGGGTGCTCTTCGATGAGATCACGCCAATCTCGACCTCCGCATCGTTCGAGGTATTAGGCTTCGCCCAAATGGCGGCCGACCGACCTCAACTGCGGCGCGCCTGGATTCGTCCGAAATCCAACGCCCCCCCACGTGTCGACGCCGACGCATCGCCCTCCGCCCCTCTAGCGGCCAACCTTCAACTCCCGGAGTTGCCACGAGTCCAGCAAGTTCGCGACCTTTCCCCTCTCCAGGCATCGCGGGGCTATCCGGTCAAAGTCACGGGTGTCATCACCTATCACACACCGGGGCAAGATACGTTCCTCCAGGACAAATCCGCCGGCATCTATCTCCAGGCACGACGCATGACGACGCCGCTCGCCGTTGGGCAGCGCGTTCAAGTCAAAGGATTCAGCGGACCGGGTGACTTCGCGCCCATCATACACGTCGAAGAAGCCAAAGTCGTCGGCGAAGGCCGCATGCCGACCGCCAAACCTGTCACGCTTCGAACTCTCATGACGGGTACCGAAGATAGCCAATGGGTGACCCTTGAAGGGGTGATTCGGCAGCACTCCGTCGTGAATGGCCATCACGTCATGCTGGTCGCCACCAGTGACGGCCTGTTGGAAGTCTTCGTCCCGGAAATGCCGGACCAACCGCCACCCTTTGACCTCATCGACGCCGCCGTCGAATTCCAGGGAGTCTGTGGTACCCGGTTCAACGAACACCGCGAACTCGAAGGGGTGAAACTGATGGTGCCGTCCTGGGAATATGCGCAACCCCGCAACCTGGGCTCCCGCGATCCCTTCTCGATGGCCGTTCGTCCCATTCGCGAACTCTTCCACTTCCGAACCGGCACGGACGCCCTGCACCGTTTGCACATTCAAGGCACGGTGACGGCGATCAACCCGGACCAATCTTTCTTCGTCGAGGACGGTACCGGTGGCATTCTGGTCCAACCGTCGGGCCCTCCCGCCACCCTGGGTCCCGGTTCGCAGGTTCGTCTCGTTGGCTTCCCGGCGTTCGTCGACCGGTTGCCGGTCATGCAAAACTCCAGGGTTGAGGTCCTGCCCGAGGTCCACCTGCCCGTCCCACGGACCATCGATCTCGATCACCTCCTGGACCCGATGCTGCACGCGACCCTGGTCCGACTCGACGGACGGGTCCTTTCCCGCGCCCGCCGCCCCACCCAGGACACCCTCACCCTTCAGTCGGGCTCCGCGATTGTCGATGTGGTGCTGGAGCACGAAAACCCGGACGTCACTCTCGGTCGGATCCCCGTGAATTCGGAGGTTCGTTGCTACGGCATTTACCTCGCGCAGTACGACGAGGCGCGGCGCCTGCGCGCCTTTCGAATTCACCTTCGGTCCCCGTCCGACGTGGTACTCCTTGCCAGCCCGCCCTGGTGGAATCTTCGGCACACGCTCAGTGTCGTCGGCACACTCGCGGCCGTCCTGGCGGCAGGCGCTTTCTGGATCTTCCTCTTGCGGCGCCAGGTTTCTGAGCAGACCAGGCACCTGCGACAACGTCTCGAACACGAAGCCGAGCTGGAACGACGCTTCCGCGAACTCTTCGAAACCGCCAACGACTTCATCTACACGCGAGACCTCAACGGCAATTACACCTCCATCAACCCCGCCGGCCTCCGACTCCTTCAGTATTCGGCCTCGGAAGCCGCCGTCCTGAATGCCACCCAGGTCGTCGCCCCGGAGTTCCGCTCCAACGTCGGCCGTCCGATGCAGGAAAGACTTGTCCGGGAAGGAACCACCACCTTCGAAATCGAGTATGTCGCCAAGGATGGCCAGCGTGTCCACCTCGAGGAATGCTGCCGCCTCGTCTACCGCGACGGCGTCGCCGTTGGTGTCCAAGGCATCGCCCGCGACATCTCCGAACGCAAACGCAACGAACGCCTCATTCAACAGCAACGGCGCTTCATTCGCAGCATCGTCGACACCGATCCCAACCTCATCCTGGTCCATGATCCCGACGGCCGCATTGTTCTCGTCAACCAGGCCGGCCTCGATTTCTACGGCTGGGAATCCGAAACGGTCGTCGGTCGCCGCGAAATCGAACTGCGTCCCCAGCGCGCCGAAGAAATCGAACGCCGTCATCGCGATCACCAGGAAATCCTCGACCGACTCAGGGAACGATTCATCCCCGAGGAAACGGTCACCGACCGCCATGGCAACGTCCGCTGGCTGCAAACCGCCAAACGGCCGCTGATCTCCCCTGACGGCACCACCCGACTCGTTCTCAGCGTCTCCATCGACATCACGGAGCGCAAGCGGGCCGAGGAGGAACTGCGCAAGGCCAAGGCGGCGGCGGAGTCTGCCAATCGTGCGAAGAGCGAATTCGTGGCCAACATGAGCCATGAGATCCGCACCCCGATGAACGGCGTCATCGGCATGACCAATCTCCTCCTCGACACCCCGCTCACCGCGGAACAACGCGGCTTCGCCGATATCGTCCGCCACAGTGCCGAAGGACTGCTCGGCATCATCAATGATATTCTCGACTTCTCGAAGATCGAGGCCGGCAAGTTGCGCTTCGAACCGGTCAACTTCGACCTTCGCGAGGCACTGGAATCGTGCGTCGATCTCCTCGAGGAAAAGGCGACCCGCAAACGCCTTCGACTCTCGTCCCATGTCCCGGAGGACATGGTCACCGCCCTCAATGGTGACGCCGGTCGCATCCGCCAGGTGCTCCTCAACCTGATCGCCAATGCCATCAAGTTCACCGACCACGGCGGTGTCCATATCGAGGTCTCCACCGAGCACGAGTCCCCAACGGAACTCATGGTGCGCTTCGAGGTCGCGGACACCGGCATCGGCGTCGATCCGAAGGTCCAATCTCAGCTCTTCCGCCCGTTCACCCAGGCCGACGGCACGACCACTCGCAAGTATGGCGGCACCGGCCTCGGACTGGCCATCTGCAAGCAACTCGTCGAACTCATGCAAGGCCAGATCGGCATGCGGAACCGGCCCACCGGCGGCGCCGCCTTCTGGTTCACCGCCCGCTTGGCCAAGCAGATTCAGAGTTCAATTCCTGAACCCCAGGAAACCCAACGAACCACCCCCGTCCGCACCTCCTCCAACCCCTCCCGACCCCTCCGCATCCTCGTCGCCGAGGACAATATCGTGAACCAACAGGTCGCCCTCCGACTGCTCCAGAAAATGGGCCACCGCGTCGATGCCGTCGCCAACGGCGAAGAAGCCGTCGAAGCCGCCTCGCGCGTCGATTATGATGTCATCTTCATGGACTGCCAGATGCCGGAAATGGATGGGTACGAAGCCACTCGCCAACTGCGCTCCCGTGGCTCGGAAATCCGGATCATCGCGCTGACCGCCAATGCCATGCAGGGGGATCGCGAAAAATGCCTGGCAGCCGGAATGGACGAATACCTCAGCAAACCCGTTCGCGCCCATGACCTCGAACGCGTGCTGCAGGACGGAGACCGCCCGGTTCCCTCGCCCACAGCCACAGCCACGGCCACGGCCACGGCCACGGCCACGGCCACCACCGCGGCGCCCCGCGAGCACGCCTCTCCCGAGTTCGCCTGAAGCTCCGCCCTCGACCTCAACGCAGCCGACGCGTCCGACCCGCGTACTTTGGGCGGGGGCGAAAATTGTCCACCAACCGATCCAGCCAGTAGAGGACCACCGGTGGGCGTCCGCCGCCGCGACCGCCCGTCACTCCCTGGCACACCCCACCGCACTCGACGCAGAAGATCATCACTTTGCCTCCGGTGCGGCCCAAATGACGGACACATTCGACGCACCATTGCCCCTCGCATTTTGTGCAGCCGAAACGCGCCTCGCGTTCGTGATGCTTGCGGCAACAGGGAGTCTTACCGTCCGGCAGAAACAGCGGGATCGGTTCTGATGCTGTCGCCGTCTCCGGAATTGCCACCCGTGCGGGTGGATCCTTGATGGCGAACTCCACGCCGCCAATCTTCAGAATCTGCCCCCTCCGAATCTCCGCCTCCTTCACCGGAGCCCCATCCAGAAACGTGCCGTTGGTTGAATCCAAATCCCTCACCAGCAACGATTCCTCGCGCACCCAAATCTCGCAGTGACTGCCCGACACGCTGGTGTCGTCGATCCGAACATCGCTCGCCGCCGATCGACCAACGCGATTGAGACCGGGTTGGAGCACGTACTCCTTCACGGTGACGCCGTCTGCCCGCCATACCAGCTTGGTCATGATCCAGTCTCCGAACTGCCCATCCATCAGGCCGGTGAATCGCGTCCCCACTTCCCTAATCCAGGCCTCCTCGGCGAAACGCCGACTCGCCACCCGACCTCCCGACGACGCACCGATCCGATGGATTCACTGTAACTGCCGCAGCGTTCGTGCCTCTTCAATCAAAACTTCGAGCCGATCCATCACTGTCGTCTCGTTTGCCTCACCCAGCACCCGCGCCTGCCCGGCACTCGCCAGCCGCTCGCGCAGACCGGGATCCCTATGAAGACGCGCCAGTTGTCCAGCAAGTTGCATCGCATCTCCCGGGTTGAAGACCAACGCGGTCTCATCCGGCACCAGCCATTCACCAGCGGCGCCCAACCGCGTCCCCACGACCGGCAACCCACACGCCATCGCCTGCGTGGGCAGCAAACATCCGCCTTCGGGCTGGTCCGATGGAAAGATCAGAAGATCGTGCTGCCGTAACGCTGCCGGCAACTGACGCCAATGATCGCTCGGAACCTGAAAGTCCACGGTCAGCCGATGCTGCAGCGCCAGCGAACGCACGGACGCCGCCAACGCCGATTCCGCCTTGCCGTAGGCCGTCAAATGAAGGTCTACCCCCTGGCCCCGCAATTCCTTCAAAGCCGCCACCGTCGTTTCCAAGCCGCGGGATTCGGTGAAAGGCCCCACCACCAGCGCCTTCTTCATGGGCATGGCCGCCGGCTTGACCTCTCCATGAAAGACATGGGTCAGCACCGGCGCCGGCAGAACCGGTGCCTCAGCCACGACGAATCCACCCGCACCGCCGCGGTCCTTCAGGTATTGGCTCCCAAAAAACAGCCGATCGAACCGAAACCCAGCCGCTGAGTTCGGCTTCGCTTGCCCGGAGAGCGCTGCCGCACCGTAGATTTCAGGCATCCGATCGTAGCCCCGCGTCAACCGAGTCGGTGCCACGCTGTCCAATCGGTGCCGCTTGCCACTGAGTTCCAACCCCGTCCGCGCCATGTTCGTTCCCGGCGCATTCCAATAGCGCAACCACTCATCTTCCTGGATCCCCGGAACCAGCCAGTCGTCCACCACGCCATACACCGTCGGGATCCGCGATCGGTACAATCCAAAAATCAGACTCTTCGACAGCCCTTCCAGACTCCAAACGACGGCCGCATCCGGGGCGAATCGAGTCAATGCATCCTTCAGTACATGGTGATTGAAGGCTTCCAATTCCTCCATCGCCCCAAACCCGGTCACCTTCGGATATCCAAAAGCTCCCGACAAAACCAGGCGCCGCTCGACCTGTTCATCCAACTGCTCACTCTGCAGGCCGTGATTCGAAGTGAGTACCCGCACCTGCCGACCACGGGCGGCAAAGATGTCCACCAATGATTGAGCCCGATAATCAAATGTCCCCGCGTGCAGGGGCGGATACAGTGGAGTGACCAGCAAAATCCTCACAGGTGACGGACACAGTCAATCGTGCCCACCCCAGGGTGCCCAGAATAAAAGGGCAAGAACCCATTTCTCACTGGTCTGCAACCGCAGCACTCCCGTGGTATCCGCCCGTAAGCCCCGCTACTTCTGCCCCGACAGAGCCTGCGCCTTCCTCGCCAATCCTAAAAACTCTGCCCGCCAACCGCCGCTATCACGTCCCATCCCCTCTCGCGCCATTTCCAGCACCCGCCCGTAACTTGCCTGACCGCGATGCGGCGAGTCCTTGAGAAGCATTCCAAAAGCCGCCACTGAGGCGGTAAATTTGAAGTCCGCGGTCGCTCCCGACCAACCTCGACCTTGGTCCACAATGGGAATCTCCAGCAGTCTGCTCGCCGAGCCTCCCGGACGCTGGTGACGCAGCTTTATGGTCATCAGTTCCTTGGACGGCACCACTTCGCGGATCGGCGCCGGACTTCTGGCAACTCTTTGGTATTTTAGTTCCGGACCTGCGGAAGTCACCGCCACACCCGGCGGCACGATCTCATAGAGAACCGTTACCCGCTGGCCGGCCCCGATTTCACCCGCGTCTTTAGTGTCATCATGAAAATCCGCCGCGGCGAGCGCACGCTTTTCGTACCCCACCAATCGCCACGCCCCAACGCGCGCCGGATTGAACTCAACCTGGGCCTTGGCATCGCGGGCAACGACGACAAAGGTCGCGTCTTTCTGATCCAACAGAACCCTCTGGGCCTCCTCGAACGAATCCAGGTAATGGTAGGAACCATTGCCGCTGTCCGCCAACCGCCGCATCAGGGCATCCTTGAAGTTGTCCGTGCCCACCCCAAGCGTGGTCAGGAACACCCCCGACCCTGCCTTTTCCCGAATCAGCCCTACGAGATCGTCCTGTCGACTGAGACCCACATTGAAATCCCCGTCGGTGCACAGCAACACGCGATTCACACCGCCCGGAATATAGTGCGCCGATGCGACCTCATAAGCTTCGCGGATGCCCCCTTCGCCATTGGTCGACCCACCCGCCTCCAAGGAATCAATGGCCTCCAGAATCCTGTCCTTCTGCTCACAGGAAGTGCTCGGCAGCCGCACTCCGGCGCCGGTTGCATAGGTGACGATGGCAACTCGATCGGTGGTCTCCATCCGCTTGACGAGGGACTTCAATGCCTGCTTGAGCAAAGGCAATCGCTCGGAGGGCGCCATCGAACCCGAGACATCGATCAGAAACACCAGGTTGGCGGAGGGAAGACGTTCCTGTGACGCACGAGCCTGGATGGCGATCCGTACCAATCGATGGCTCGGCTCCCACGGACATCCCGCCACCTCGGCCTTCACGGCAAAGGTGTCGTCACTGCCAGATCGGAGGTCGTCATACGGAAAATAATTGATCATCTCCTCGATCCGCACCGCCTCTCGGGGAGGCATCACTCCCGCATTCAGAAACCGCCGCACATTCGCGTAGGACCCAGTGTCGACATCGAGTCCAAACGTCGAGAGAGGGACCTCCATGGCGGAGAGAAACCCGTGCTCGCCGGTGTCCATGTACCCGGGGTTTTCCTCGGCGCCCCCCGAGCTTCTCCGCCCTTCATAGGTTTCGACATTGGGCGGCCGCCGCCAAAATCCTGGAGGCGCTGGCTGTTCCGGAGGGGCCTGCAATCCGTATCGCCGTTGCAATTCCGGCACAATCGGTTGTTGGAAAGCGTCGCCCAGGCTTCGAGCTTCGGCGGAGTCACTCAACCCGCTTTGGACTTCTGCCTTGGCTGACAAGGTGCGCGCCCTCCCGATCGACGGCGCCGCCAGCCGCGCGTTCTTCTCAGGAAATTGTCCTCCCAATTGCTCTGGGATGATCGCCGCATCCACCATCTGGGAGCCGTCGGAACGCGGCATGGGACTGACCCCCGGACCTCCCAGCCCGTATCGAGCCCGCGTTTCGGGGGACATGCCGGCTTCGGGAACTTGACCCCGACGCATGTTCGGCAACGGCATCGTTGCCGTTGGCTCGATCGGCACGCGCCCGGTCACCGTCGCTAGCCCGGTCGGGTCCACGGGCGGTGGCAACGGCAAGGGCTGCTCTCTTCGCTCGGTCGATATGGCCTGCGATGACTTCTGTTCCTGCGGCTTCGGGTCCGCACGATCCACCGTGGACTCCGTCCTGGAAGCGTCCTTTTGCGCCAACACCATGACTTCCTCCGGCCGGGGCCCCCTCCCAAGCGGCAGAACAAAGGTACCCACTGCGACGCACGCCGCTGCCGCGACAATAAACCAGCCCGCCCAGCCCATCCCGGCGGATGGCATGGGCAGGATCTTGTCCCGAGACCGCGACGTTCCGCTGCCTTCGGGCCCTGCATCCAGGGTTGCCAGTCGATGCTCGACCGCCGAACGGACATCCGGTGTGGGCAACTCACGTTGCTCCGCGGCAAAACCGTCCTTCAGCATCTCCGCCAAAGCGCGCGTGTCTTCGACCCACGCCCGTGCGTCGGCCGAGGAAGCCAACTCATCCTCCATTCGTTGGCGGTCCTGGACACTGGGATCGTTCAGTGCATACGCCGTGAAATCCGGGTGGTCTTGAGGCTTAAGCATGGTGATGGAAATAAAAAGGGTCTCAGGTCGAACGCGCTGCCCGAAGCCGCAAGGTCTTCATCGCGGAATGGAGAAGAAACCCGACATTTCCCACACTCAATCCCGTGACCCGGCTGATCTCCATGTAGCTCAGACCCGCTTGGAACTTCAGTCGAACCACCTCCTGCTGCTGCGAAGGAAGCAAGGCGACCCAATGCCGCACCAAGTCCGCTGCCTCGTCCCGCACAGCCGCCTCCGCCGGGTCCAACTCAGCGCCCGGCTGTCGGGCCAACTCATCGTCCGACGTCGGAGTCATGCGTTGGAGCTTCCGGCGCACATCGATGGCGCGATTCCGACAGACCGTGAACAGCCATTCGGCCAGGCAACCGTCGAGTCGTTGCGGGGACTGCTCGCAAAGGCGCAGGAAGGTATCCTGCACCACGTCGCTCGCGGCGTCCTCGCTTCCCGTGATGGAGGCGGCATACCGGGCAAGCGCCGGCCCGTGCCTCGCCACCGCAGCCATCACCCAGTCCGATGTCGCCTCGTGGTCGTCCATGTCGAGACTTCGCGGTCTCCATGGTGATAACGCGCCAGACGGAGATTTATTAGAAGAAATCGAATCGATTCGAAGGAGGAACGCCTCTCTAAGCCCATTTTTGTTGCAGGCGCGTCGTCCTCCCCCCTCCAATCACAAGCGTGAGCCACACCACCCGCTATCTCAATTCCATCGGCCAAGGCGAAGTGGAAGTCGCGACACTGGTTAATTATCTCGTTGTGGATGCGGTTCAAGCCGGTGCCAGTGATATTCACATCGAACCTTGGGAAAACACACTGGTCGTCCGTATCCGGCTTCATGGTGTGCTTACGGAACTGGTGCACTTGCCCAGGGACCTCATGGACAAAGTGGCGGGTCGCATCAAGGTGCTGGGCAACCTGGTCACCTATCGCAATGACCTGCCCCAGGAGGGACATGCCCCGGCGAACCCGGAACTCGGGGGTGCGGAACTTCGTATTTCCGTGTTTCCCACGGTGCGCGGCGAAAAGATCGTCATCCGGCTCTTCGATACCACCAACCGCAGCTTTGATCTCGGGAGTCTTGGACTCGATCTCAACAACCTGCGCACGCTCATCAATCTGATCAGCCGGCCAAACGGGCTGGTCCTCTTCACCGGACCCACAGGGTCCGGCAAAACCACCACGATGTATTCAGCCCTTTGCCACATCGTGCAACGCGCCGGGTCGACGATGAGCATCAGCACCGTCGAGGACCCCGTGGAATTCCATTTGCCGATGATCTCACAGGCCCAGGTGAATCCGGCGCGCGAATTCACCTATCCCATCGCCCTACGCTCCCTTATGCGCCAGGACCCGCAGGTCATCATGGTCGGCGAAATCCGCGATCCCGAGACCGCCGCCATCGCCGTCCAGGCCGGTCTCACCGGGCATCTTGTCATCAGCAGTGTTCACGCCGGAAGCACTGCCGGAGTTTTTGCGCGCATGATCAACATGGCGGTCGAACCCTTCCTCCTCGCCTCCAGTGTCTCCGGTGTCCTCGGCCTCCGCCTGATCCGTCGGAATTGTCCCATCTGCGCCGAACCTTACGAACCCGATCCCGCCGTCAGAAAACTCGTCCCCAGCCAGTACGGCGTCGACATCGTGTTCCGCCACGGCTCGGGCTGCCCCGCCTGTAACCAAACCGGCTTCGCCGGCCGCACCGCCTTGTGCGAAGTGCTGGTGGTCGATGACGCCGTGCGCTCCGCCATCCTCGGAAAGGTGCCGACCAGCCGCTTGCAGGAAATCGCCCAAGGCCGGGGAATGATGACGCTCTGGGACGCCGCGATGCGCCGGGTGCTCGATGGCGAAACGTCGATCGAAGAAATCCTTCGCGTCTTGCCGGTCGGCGAGAACTAGAGTCTGCCAGAACCGCCGCCCCCAAACCAAGAAAACGCGGTGCGAATCCCGCCCAAATCGGGACCCGCACCGCGTTGATACGACTCTCTGGCACCCCACCCGGACAGCCCCCACCCAAGTCCGTCAGGCGTTAGCGGTCCACCGGACGAAGTCGATAGTAGCGCTGCGAGACGCTTTCCTTGGTGGCATCTTCCACCGCGATCTCATCTCCGGTGAACACTCGGGCGTCCAGCTCCTCCCAGACCCGCAGATCCGAAGAGCCTTCAACCACGAAGATTTGGTTCGCGGCGGCTTCCAGCTTCAAATGCAGCTTCCCATTGCTGTCCCGCCGCGAGCCGGTGATGCGCACCGAGGTCCTTTCATCCGTCGCGCCAACCCACAGCATTCCGTCGATCCACGCTTCCCCGCCATCAAAGGAAACCATACCGGCGAAACGACCGTTGCCAGCCGTGTCCGCAGGCGGCGTCACGTTGTAAGACAACACGCGCGCTGTCGCCCCGTACAACAAGCCCCATCGGATGCGACCCGTCTCGGGGTCGACCACACCGTCATCCGAAACGGAACTGACTTTCCAACCGGCAGGGACCGACTCCTCCACCGCCAGCGCCAAGGTACCGACCGGCGGCCGAAGCTCGATCTCCACGCGCCCGGATCGGCCAGGCTTCCATTGGGAAGGTGACTTCCGCCGAGCCCCTCCAACGACTGATGCGGCAAGCTCCGATGTCTCCAATGCCCTGGACGTCACAGCCGCCGCTCCCCCGCCGCTCGCCGGTATCCAGCACTCGGGCGGCCCGCCCTTCGCCGGATCAAAGATATACGCTTCCCCTGATTTCCACAGGAACCCAGCACGGGAAACATAGCTCAACGGAATTGACGAATCGTCCGGCCCCCAGGTTCGCCCCAGCAGCCATGCCGACGCATAGGCAGTCAGTTCGTCCGCCGAAATCGCCTTGTTCGGCGATGGCAGGTCGGCGGGATGATGCTCGCCTGCCGGATCCACCGTGTCATCGCCCACCACCGGATAGGTCCTGCCGTCGAGCGAGGCGCTGCCGGCGAACTTCTGGGGTCCTGCCGCGTTTTGGGCCGCTGTCACCCTATAATGCAGATCCCGGCTCTTGCCGTCCGTGAACGGCCCGAACTTCACCCGGCCGCGAACCACATCGAACGCTCCATCGTCACTGATGTCAGAGACCACCCATCCCGCCGGTGGCGCATCTTCCACCGTCCACGCCCCTCCTCCACGGGGCGGGTCTGCCAACAGGTGCACTTCAATGGCACCTCCCGGCAAATAGGCCGGAGGCAATTGGCGCTTCACGAAGGCCAATTCCTCGAGTTCCCGAACGAACACCACAACGACTCCGGAATCCGCACTCTCACCCTGGTCATCCGTCGCCCGCGCACGAAGCCGGTGCAATCCCGCTGCGGCGTCCTTCCATTCCAACGCCAGCGTGGGCTCGCTCGAACCGCCGAGCGACGTTTCACCGTCGAAAACCTCCAGCTTCACGATCCTACCGTCGGCATCCGAGGCCTCCGCTTTTACCACAATGACCTGACCGGCCGCATGAACGGAGCCGCTCTTCGGGTCGGTGATCGCCACGCGCGGCTGACGATTCTGAAGATCCTGACGATCATCGCGAATCAGCACTCGCGCAGTTCCTCCGCCATCAATGCGATAACACTCGGGCGGTGGCGGATAAATCTCGATGCACGGAGGAACCAAGAGTTCCACCACCACCTGCTCGGTGCCCTCCCGTGAGTTATCGGCCAACGGCTGAATTATCAGTTCCACCGATCCGACCCCCGCCGGCAGCTTCACCGTCTCCTCGAGCGGACCGAAATCCACCCCGTTTTTCGCGGACCCGTCCCACCGCAAATAGGCGACAAGGTCCACGTCCTTCGGTCCGGCCACCCGCCGGAGGACGAACACCCCGGGATCAGCCTCCGCGTTGCTGGTGGGTTCCGTGGCCACGGCGTCGGTTGCCTCCAACGCCAACACGACCTGCTGCGCTTCCAACCCGACCACAATCGGCACAGGTGTGGAACGGATCCTCTCGCCTCCCGTCGTCACCGCGCGGGCGGAGAGTGTGTGACGTCCGGGACGGGGCTCCTTCCATACCAACGAGTGATGGATCGGGGTGCCCGGCTCGGGAGCTACAAGGAAAGCCAGTTCCGATACCCCGATCGAACGATCCCCATCGAAAAACTCGACCCGACTGATGTACCCCTTGCTATCCACGGCCACCGCTTGGATTTCGATAGGCTGGCCGGCGGCAAATTGGGAATCCGCTTCGGGGGCCGTAAGGGTCAGCGAACTTTCGGCACGGTCCTTGACGGTTATCAGCACCGTCTCGGATTGCACGGCAACAGCCGGATCGGAACCAGCCCGCACCGTTAACTTGTGGTCGCCCACGGGCGCGTCCTTCCACTCCAGCACATGCCGAATGGGACTGCCGTCAGGCGGCGCGACGATAAAGAGGATCTCCGATTCTCCAATGCGGCGGTCGCCAGCGAAAAACTCCACGCGGTTGATATACCCATTGGGATCGATGGCCGTGGCCTCGATCTCGATGGCTGTTCCCAGGGCAAAAACCGCACCATTGGCGGGCTTTTGGATGACGATGGTGGGCTGGTCGACCTTGTCCCCATCATGAATCTCCACCTCGGCTCGCGCATGCTCGGGATCCACCCGGTAACGCGGCAGGATGGACATCGAAGGATCGTCCCGCAGCGTCACCACAACCGATTCCGTGCCTTCCACGACGTCGTCTTCAATTGCCTGAATGAAAATCTCGGTGTCCGCCTTCCCCGCCGGAATCTCAATCAGGCCCCGCGGCCGCACATAATCGATACCCAACTGAGCCGTGCCTCCGAACTCCAGAAAGACCGCTAATGGGAACGTGGTGTCGCCCGTCCTCGACACCTCCAGGCGTCCAGGCGCGACCCGAGCCAAGGGACTTGGCTCGGCCGTCTGTGGCCACGTCGCCTTCAGACTCACCACGTTCACGGGCTGATCGCCCTCCGAACGAACGAGGATCTCGACCGGATCGGATTCGATCAGATCACCGACGGTATCGGTCCCGCGAGCCACCACGCGATACACACCGGCAGGGATGTTGTTCCACTCCAGGCGGTGCGGAATCGGTCGACCGGGAATGGTGGCGATTTTCAGCAGGAAATCGGACACCCCGATCGCCGTGTCGTTGGCGAAGAACTCAAGATGGCGGATATCGCCGGCCGGATCGATGGCTTGCGCTTCAAAGATGACTTTGCCAGGGGCCTCCAGCACCAGGCCGGTCGGGGGATGAAGGATCCTGATAATCGACTTCTCCACCGGGGCGTCACCCCGCGCCGCCGGCACCGAACTCGCGGAAACCGCGATCATCCAGGCCGCCACCCATTTGAACCATCCTGCCGGAGATCGGCCGATCACCCTCTGCAGGAACGGAATTGCCACAGTGTTTTGCATAGCTGCACGTCAACGTCTTTTGTCCGTTCAGACCCCCCTCGCTGGATGCAAAAAATACACCCCTCCCGCGAGGAAGGGGGTGGGCAGGCGAAGCTTCGCACGTGACCTCGAAAGCGTCAAATGACCGAGGCCAGCGTTGGCATCCCCATCGATCGTCGATCACCAGGGATGGGTGTCACCCGGTCGACCGGGCCCGAACTAACCGCCGATCTGGGCGCGGTATTGGTCAGCAGTCAATAAGGCGGAGACTTCCGCCGGGGCGCTCGGCCGCACCTTGAAGAACCATCCTTCGCCGTAGGGCGCTGTATTTACGAGGGATGGCTGGCTCGGTAGGGCCCCGTTAACCGCCACCACCTCGCCGCTGATCGGCGAGTAAATGTCACTGGCCGTCTTGACCGATTCCACGACCGCACAAACCTCACCCGCCTTGACCTTCCGGCCGACCACCGGAAGTTCAACAAACACAACGTCGGTCAGTTCGTGTTGGGCGTGGTCCGTGATTCCGATCTCAGCCAATTCCCCTCCCGACCGGACCCATTCGTGGGATTTGGCGTAACGCAGCTCGCTCGGAACGTTCGACATGGGTGATTTCAGTCGCGATGTTCCCGCCGGGTCAAACTGCTTTTGCAGCCCCCGTCGCCGCCGGACGCCGGTAAAGCGGTTTCTTGGTCACTTCTGCCGCGTACCGCTTGCCGCGGATCTCCAGGTAGACCCGCGTTCCCGGTTCTGCATGGGCGACAGGTAGATACGCCATGCCAATGCCCACCCCCAGGGATGGACTCAAGGTCCCGCTCGTCGTCTCCCCCAAACGCACGCCATCCCCGCCTTCGCCCCAGACCGAATAATGCGGTCGCGGTGGCGGGGCTCCCTTCTCGAGCAGACGCAGCGCGACCAATCGCCGTCGCAATCCCGCCGTGCGCTGCTTCAACATGTGTTCGCTTCCCTGGAACTCCTTCTGGTCCAGGGCCACAAAGACATCCAACCCGGCCTCAATAGGACTCCATTCCTCGTTCAGTTCCTGGCCGTAAAGAGGGAAACACATCTCCGTCCGCAAGGTGTCGCGGGCACCCAGGCCACAGGGCTTCAGCCCGTGACTCTTTCCCACCGCCAACAGGCGCTGCCACAACTCCACTACCAAAGCGTTCGGCGCCACGATTTCGAAACCGTCTTCCCCCGTATAGCCGGTGCGCGCGAACCACACCGGGGTGCCCCCATAGGAAAACACCGAAATCCGGTTGCGCTTCATTTCCGTGGGGCGGCTCGAAAGCGATCCCGAGTGCTCAAATGGGCCGGGAAACACATCGTCCACGAATTCCGACACCCGGGGCCCCTGCAACGCCACGGCCGAAAGCCGGTCGCTCGCATTGGTCAATTGCACCTCGGAACGCCGAGGAAACTCCAGCAACCGCGCCGTCAACCAGGCCATGTCCACGTCCGCCCGCGACGCATTGACGATCAACAGGAAGTCAACTGCACCGATCCGATAAGCGAACAAATCATCAATGACTCCACCATGTGGACGGCACATCAGGGTGTATTGCCCCTGTCCCGGAACAAGTTTCCGAAGGTCGTTGGTGAGGACTCCGTTCAGGAATTCCTCCGCCGCCGGACCACTCACAAACACCTCGCCCATGTGCGAGATATCGAAGAGACCTGCGGCTGTTCGAACAGCGTGATGTTCGTCCAGGATCCCGGAGTATTGGATGGGCATTTCCCAACCGCCAAACTCCACGATCCGCGCTCCCAATCCGACGTGCGCCTCGAAAAGCGGGGTGCGTTTCAGCATGGACTCAGGCTACCACCAACCCCGCCCCGGGGTCACGCGGTAGGACGCCGAATGGCTCACGGCGGAACCGCTCCCGGTCGAGTTCCATTTCATCCCGGGAAGAGCGATGGGGGACGTGAGAAACGGTCGAAAAGTCTCCAGCGTGACAATCCGCGCGGCGGAATGCCGGCACCGGGTCCGAGCGAGCCGCGGTCACCCCCTTCTCTTTTCTCCGACGCCTCTTCCCCACCCGATCCTCTTAGTTTGAACTTTTCGGTTTCAACAGATTCCCCACTGCCCCCTTCGCTGCGTCCAGGCCCTTCTTGGAGATCAATTCCTGAGCTTTCACCTTCAGGTCATCGATCACCTTCTGTTGGCTGTCGGTAAGTTTCAGGCCGGAGAGACCGGTGGTGAGTACCTGCACGGCTTCCGATCCCTTGCCATCGGCGATGAGCTTCTTCACCTGGGCGACGAGATCGTTGAACGTGGATTCGGCCGCGCTCGCCGCCGCTGCGGCGGCGTCCTTGACCTGCGCCACCGTTTCTTGGGTCGCCGTCTTCACCTGTTCTGCCGCCTTTGGAACGTCTGCTGCCACCGCCTTCGGCGCTTCCGCGACCGGTGTTGTCGAAGCCGGTTGCGATGGGGCGGCCGGTGGAGGAGGGGTCGCCGGACTGGTTCCCGCTGTATCGGGACTCTCACCGCAACCGGTGGCGAAGGCCGAAATGCCCAGCGCCATCAACCAAGCTTTCCATTGGGTACTCATAGGATGTCGTAGTCTTCTGATTCTGTTGGAGGGAACTCCCTCGGTAGCCTTAGCAGATCTCGAACCTGCTGCAACCACGCAACGAACCGACGTTTCTTCTCCGACGCATCTCCGGTGGAATGCCGGCCAAGCGTCGATTACCGGAGTCTGAAGTGGAAAAACACCCGGCATCTTCCCGCCAACACACTCCTCTTGGCTTGGACCCTCTGTAGGGGCACCGTCTCGGTGATTGATCCAATCGGTGCGGTTCCTGGTATTGGTCTGCCTGTACGTCTGGGCTGGCGACGCTCGAGGCGATGGCAAGTTGTTTCCTCCGGTCGGGTTTACCCGCGCCGAAACACCCTCTCAACGCGCCCTGATCCACTGGGCTGACGGACTCGAAACCCTTGTCGTTGAAACCACGGTCCGGTCCCAGGCCACGAATCTCGCCTGGATTCTACCCCTGCCTTCACCTCCCACCTCCATCCGCGCGGTCGATCCCGGACTCTTTCCCACCCTCCAAACCACCTTTCAGGCCCGGGTCGAATTCAGCCGCTCCAAGGCATGGATCGGTGGGCTGGTGGTCGCCGCCTTCGTGCTCCTGTGGCGGTGGCATCAGCACGGCAAACTGTCCATCCGGCTGTGGGATTGCCTACTGGTGCTCGTGGTGCTGGTTTTCCTCTCCGCGATGTTGCTTCCCGCGCTGGGAAAAGCCAAGGCGGGCGGCCAGGGCCCCAGTGTGGGATCAACGGTGCGCCTCCTCGGATCGGTGCGGGCCGGGGTCATGGACCTCGCGACAATCACCGCCGAAAGACCCGAGGATTTGATCGATTGGTTGCACCAGCGGGGGTTTGCCACCCCTGACGCCATGACTCCCGTCGTTCGGGACTACCTGGCGAAAGGCTGGGTCTTCGTCGCCGCCAAAGTCGTCGCCCCTGAACCGAACACACTCGCGGCGCTGCACCCGGTTGCCTTTACCTTTCCCGCCCGATCACCGGTGTATCCCATGCGCCTCACCGGTATCGGGGGCGCCCCGTTGACTTGCGATCTCTACGTGTTTGGTCCGTCCCGAGCCAAAGCCCAGGGATGGAGCGTCCGTTACTGCTCCCGCCCAATCTACACCCCTGCGACCAACGCCATGACCGCACCGGATGGCTTGCGCATTCGCCACCCCGAACTCGCCCGCCTCGTCGCTCAATCTCCCGTCGCCACCAAACTCTCAAGAACGCTGGTCGGGTCGGCCTTCGACCACGATATCGAACTCGCCTGGGAATCCTATCGGCCCGCGGGCCAGCGCGCTTACACCGAACCTGCTGCTCAATCTCGCGCGGTCTCCGCGGGGGCAGCGGTCCTTGCTGTGGGTCTCCTGCTCGGCCGCCGCGCCCACCACTTCCGCGGGCTCCCGATTCCATGGTTCCATCGCCACGACCGAAACGCCTTGGTGGCTGCCTGCCTCGCCGGTGTGATCGCATACGGATGTTTGCCTCGCGTCGAACTCGACGCCGTCAAGACACTGCGACGATACCCGGTCAACTATGCCAGGAACCAATTGCAACAATGGGCACTGGAGGCAGCTGACACGGATCCTATTCAGCAGGTGCTCCATGCGGCACAGCCCGTTTCGAATCAGGACTGGGAACGTGCGCGTGACGAACTGAGCACGCTTCTCGCCACGCTGCATTATCCCATCGCTTGGAAAATGGAGAACTGGACGTTGACCAATCTCTTCAGTTCCACGCGGCTCCGACTGGAGTCTTCTCCCGGCAACCTCACCCTCGAGCGTACCGCCCAGGGCTTGGAGTTGGTTTGGCACGACTTCGATGGATACCCGGCCCTTCGCTGCGTCGTTCCGAAGTTCGATCCTCCGGCACCCACCGACTCCAACACCAAGAGCCGGTGAGGCGCCCCCAGATCCGCGACGATCCCGGTTGCACCTCAGTCGCCCCGCCGGCTTAGGATCTCGCGTCCGAACGCCGGGTTGGCCCCAAGCCCCGTCGACCTCCAATCATCCATCGGCATGCGCCAACCCCTGCTCCTCGCGCTGACCTGCATCGGCTTTGTCAGCCTGGGGCTCCCCGACGGCATGCTCGGCGTGGCCTGGCCATCCATGCGCCATCACTTCGGCCTGCCGCTCGACGCGATCGGATCGGTCCTGGTGATGTTCACCGTGGGTTACCTCACCTCGAGCTTCAGCAGCGGGATCATCCAATCGCACATGCGACTAGGTACTCTGCTCGCCTCCAGTGCATTCCTGTCGGCGCTCAGCCTGTTGGCGTACGCCCTGGCACCCCATTGGGGATTGATCGTCGTGGCGGCCGTCGTGGCTGGACTGGGCGCAGGGGCCATCGATTCCGGGCTCAACGCCTACGCCGCGTTGCACCACCACCATGGCACGGTGACCTGGCTCCATGCCGCCTATGGTGTCGGCGCGGCCGGCAGCCCCATCCTGCTCGGTGCCTGGCTGTCTCGTGGCGTGCCCTGGCAGGCTGGCTACGCCCTGGTCGCCGCCATCGAAATCGTCCTGGGTCTTTGCTTCCTGGTCTCACGCCATCGATGGCCGGACGCGCACGCACCCGCCGAATCCACCGACCCTCGCGTCCAAACTCCCAAGGCGACCTTTCTCGAGACCCTGCGCGTCGGCCGGTTATGGATCGGCATCCTGACATTCTTTGTCTACGCGGGAATCGAGTCCGGCGTCGGTACCTGGGCGTTCACCATCCTGACCACGCGCCATCACCTTTCCGCCGACGTCGCTGGCGCCTGGGTCGGCGCTTATTGGGGCTCCCTGGCCGCCGGACGCGTCCTCGTCGGACTCGCGGCAGGGCATGGATCGCCCTCGAAGCTCCTGGTCGTTTCCGCGCTCGGCATCGTGGCGGGCGCCCTGATGGTTTTGTCGAACGTGGGGCTCGCCGGCACGCTGACAGGAATCCTGTTGATGGGCGCATCGTGTGCCCCCGTATTCCCCGTGCTCATCGCTGTGACCCCGCACCGCCTCGATCCACGTCACACCTCCCACGCCGTAGGTTTTCAGATTGCCGGCGCGACGTTGGGGCAATCGATCATCCCGGCGGGCATAGGTATCGCCGCGCAGCATCGAAGTGTGGAGACCATTCCGGCGGTTTGGATGATCACGGCACTCACACTGCTCGTGCTCCTTTGGATCATTCACCGGCACCCGCGTCCCGGTTCGAGTCCTCAAACCGGTATCCCGCACCATGCACCGTCTGAATCCACACCGGCCTAGCGGGATCGTCCTCGATCTTCTGTCGCAGACTCACGACATGCCGATCCACCGTCCGCGTGGTCGGGTAAGCCGTCACCCCCCACACCAGGTCGAGAAAGCGTTCGCGGCTGATCACTTCTGACGGGTGATCGAGAAAGAGGCGGAGCATGGCGAATTCTTTGGGAGCGAGTTCGACCTCCCGGCCGTCCTTCCAAACCCGTTGGCCCGGCACGTCCACGCGCACATTGCCAAACCTCCGCTCGCGCGCCGTGGGCTGATCACTGCGCCCCCGTCGCAGCAACGCCCGAACCCGCGCCAGCAGTTCCTCACGACTGAACGGTTTGACGAGATAATCATCCGCCCCCAAGTCCAGCCCGCGCACGCGATCCTCCGTCCTCCCCCGTGCCGTTAGAACCAGGATCCGTCCCGCGAATCCCAATCGACGCAATTCACGACAAACCGTGAAGCCGTCGAGGCGTGGCATCATCACGTCCAACAGGATCAAATCCGGTGTCTCTTCTCCGGCGCGCCGCAATCCTTCCTCGCCATCGCGCGCCGTGAGCACCCGATAACCGTGCCGTGCCAGACAATCCTCCAGGACCGTCCGCATGGACACCTCGTCCTCCACCACCAGCAGTCGTTCGTTCATCCTTCGTGGTTGGGTGGTTTCTCCGGCAAGCGGACCTCGAATCGCGCCCCGGCGCCGGGGGCACTTTCGACCATCACCTGCCCCCCGTGCGCCTTGACGATCCTCTTCACAATGGTCAGACCCAATCCCACTCCGGGCGTCTCGCGGCGCAGTTCGGAGCCCCGGCGGTAGAAGGCGTCGAACAGACGCGCCTGTTCGTCCTTGGGAATTCCCGCGCCACGATCCACCACCCAAAGGCAGACCTCGCCGCCTTCGGCCCGGTCCACACCCACGTCTATCGAAGCCCCGCTGGGCGAGTGCTTGAGGGCGTTGTCGATCAAGTTCACCAGGACCTGCTGCATGGCCGGTGCATCCACTTCCGCGAGAATCGGGTCGTCGGGCACCTGAGTCGTGACCTTCACCTGACGCTCCTCGGCAACCGGCCGAACACTCTCCGCGGATTGTTGGACCACTTCACGAAGATCCACCTCGGCGCTCTCCAGGTGGTCTCGCGCCCGTTCGAGGCGGGCGTGACGCAGCACGTTTTCAACCAGGAAACCCAGCCGCTGCGTTTCGCGCACGATGAGGCGCAGATACCTGTCCCGGCGCCCAGGGTGATCGCCTCCGAGATCCACAAGTTCCTCCGCCAACAAACGCACGGACGCCAACGGTGCACGCAGTTCGTGGGTCACGCTGGCGACGAATCCGGACTGCATTTCCGCCCAGCGTCGTTGCCGTTCCCAGGCACACAACGCCATCACCACCGCGATCACCGAAGTCACGCTGGCCAGCGCGATGAGCACGGCGAAGCCCATGACCCTTCGCCGGACCGGCACCAGGAATTCGAGGGGTTTCTCAATGCGCAGCCGAACGGTCACGGCGGCCAAGGGATTCCCAGGCACCTCCGCCGTGGCCAGCCATTCCCCATGCGCTCCCACGGATTCCTCCGGTTGTCCCCGTTCGCACTCCCTTCCGTACACGGTCACCGCCACCGCGAAAGCGTCGGGAACCCCCGATCGCCTCACCACCTCCTCCACCCGGCGATCGATTTGGACGGCGCTTCTCAGCAGATACCACGTGCCGTTCGGTCCCTCGTGGCGCGTGACCAACGCCCCACCCGGAGTCGCCCCATCCTCCACCCAGGACGGATGGGCGAGCCGAAGGGTCTTCGGTGATCCGTCGTCCGACGGCGGCGGCGATAGCAACGGAACCAGTTTCTCTCTCACGGCCGCATGGCGAAGGGCTGCTGCCTCCCAGGCCCTGATCTGTTCCCGATAGTTCGACTCCCATTCCTGCAGGAGCGCCGCAGGCAATCGCCACTTCAAGAGCACACGCTGACAGTAGGCATCCAGCCACTCGATGTGCTTCGATCGGGCTGACCCTTGGGCATCCAAAATTTCCAGCATTGTTCGTAGCGCCAGAATATCGAGCGGCAGCCCCGTCGCCCCCGCCTGACGTCCAGCACCCGCAACGATCGCCTCCAGGATGGGAAGGGCCTCCGCGGTTCGCCCCTCCTCCGCCAAAGCCCGCGCGTAGCGATACTGCACCACCAATCCTGCCGGACTCTCCCCCACACGGTCCGCCAACGCGCCCCACGCCCGACTCGTCGTCTTCCGGGATGCGTCCGAAAGCGCGAGACTCGCCAATTGGTCCCACGCTTTACCCAGGTCGCCCGGCAACGCGAAGGGATCGAAGGAACTCGGACGTGGCGGTTCGGATCGAACGTCGGGATACGTGTAATCCTCGGCCACGAACACCGCGAGAAGTCCTTCTCCAAGTCGGGCGGTGGGTTCCTCGCTCGCCGGACCCGGCCGGCGTTCGAAGGCTTCGATGTCGGCGCGGCTCGGCAACGAGACTTCCAGAAGCGTCCCGTGAATCGCCGCGGCCAATCTCGGGGCTGCAGCCCGCGCCGCCTCGCGGGCATCGTGGAGCGCGATCACTTCCTCCCTTCGCAGGGACTGCAGACCAAACACTCCTACCAGCAGAATCGGCAGGCTGCCCAAGAGACCCAAGAGAAACAGTCTCGGGCGCGCACCGCGCGGTTCCGCCGATTCAGGGAGGGCGATCACGATCTCGACCTCATCCAACCTTGAATCCCCGGCCGAACCAAGCCCGCAACGCGGTCGGGCCGACCGATGCACTTCCACCCGGCGCGGGCGGTCTTCGACCTCGGACTCATGTTCCTCATCGGCTAGCGTCCTGTTTTCGGAGAGCCTTTGACTCGGATTCCAATTCCGAAATCTGCCGGCGCAACTGATCGATCTCCTTGCTCAGAAGCGCCTCAGTCACCTCCAGTCGCGGACGATAGGTCTCTTTAAGATATCGGAGGGCTAACTCCTGCTGAACCAATAACCGGCGTTCGCGCTTGGAGATGTCCTCCGCCTTCGCATTGATGGCGATGTCCTCTCTCGCCTTCTGGAGATCCGAGAGGATTCGCATCAGGGTCGAATCCTCAATCAAGCTCTCGGGAAATTTGTCCAGATTATCGGTCTGAGCGGCCCGTTGTTCCCGCTGCACCCTGCGTAGCTGCGACGACAGTTGGATCAGTTCCGCGCGCATCGACGCCGCCATCTCCTCCACTAAATCCGCCGCGGGATTTCGGGAACCGCCCACTTCTTCGTTCGCCGGACTCCGAATACCTGAAGAAGGGATCGGATTGGCTGCATCGCTGCCGAGACCGCCTGCCGGCGCCATTCCTTCACCTCCCGGGCCACCGCCATATCCCTGACCGTAACGACGACTGAACACAGCGTCGCGAGTCCCGACTAAACCGTACCGCTCAGCCAAGACCGGATCCATCGCCACCGGGCCGGAGGCTGCCCCCGCCACGACCGATCCAGCGGGGTCGGATGTCACGCTGTCGGGCTCGTCCAGTCCGTGGTCCCGAAGCCGCGCCCGGCTCGAATCGACCAGGTCTTTGAAATCCGAGAACTCCCTGAGAATGCGGCGAAAGGCCTCGACGCCGACGCGCGGCGTGTTGCTGCCGATCATGAGCCCAGCATAGTGATGCAAGGCCTCCGCGACCGGCCGTCGGATCGAGTCAAAATCCCGGATGGCATTGGAGTAGTAAGCCATCGCATGCCCAATGTGTCCCTGGCCTTCCTCCGCCATCTTGCCAAGACTCACCTCCTCGACGAAGGACGCCACCCGGGCTTTCGAGGCTGCAGCATCAGGCTTCACCTCGCCAGTATTGGGGTCGATAGCGCTCTGGGCCAAAGCCGCGAGGCTCATCCATCCTGTCAGCCAAATCAGACGTCTTATCCATCGCGTGTTCATGCCGCCATTTAACCGGCAGCCCAACCCCGCGTTGTTCCGGATTTGTAACAACACCGCGCAACGCTCCTCGCGCTCCTCCCGGACCGCGACGCGTCCCTGCGGCGCATCTCCCTTTGCACCCCCTTGCCCTCTGCGGGTCCGGAGGCCCCGCGCTCCCTGTCTTCCTCCCGGACCGCGACGTCTCCGACGGCGCACTTTTGACCTTCTTTTGCCGCATGCGCACGCCTGCTCGCCTCATTGGTTTTTCCAAAGCGGCAGAGGACTGCCGCACTCCACGACGCTTCGCGACGACGACCACGCAACCCTTGGCTTCGCTGCTCCTCCTGCGGGTCCGGAGGCCCGCGCTACTCGCCTTCCTCCCGGACCGCGACGTCTCCGACGGCGCTTCCCCTTCCCCATCGGCCTTCCGCGATTGAAAGCTTTCCCCTCACTCCATCGCCGCTACCCTGCGTCCTGTTACCCCTCCCGCAATCGCGCACCCGCCATGCCCAAAATCCTCATGCCCATCGGCGATGCCACCGAGGTCCTCGACACCTTCTACGCCTGGTTCCGATTGCCCGAGGACGGCTATGAAGTCGTGGTCGCCGGCCCCGAGGCCCGCCTCTATCACGCGGTCCTCCACGAGATCCCGCCCAACCCCGATATTCCCTGGGACATCACCCAGGAACGGCCCGGTTACCATCTTCGAGCCCAAATCGCCTTCCGCGATCTGCGCGCCGAAGATTACGCCGGCATGTTTATCTCCGGCGGACGCGCCCCGGAATACATCCGCTACGATCCCACGCTCCGTCGGGTCACGAAGGAAATCGCCGAGTCCGGCAAACCCATCGCCTGCATCTGCCACGGCATCGAGATCCTCACCGCCGCCGACTGCATCCGCGGCAAACGCGTCACCACGGTCCCAAAGTGCGCCATGGACGCCGAGCAAGGTGGCGCAACCTACACGGGTGAACCGTTGGTGGTGGACGGCACACTGGTCACCGGTCGCGGCTGGCAGGAGAACACCCTCGTGCTCAAGGAATTCATCCGCCTTCTGCGAGCCGCTCAACCTTGACCCGTGAACGGCGCTCGCGCCCCCTGAAGCCCGCTGCCACCATGCCGTCCAACGCCCCTACCCGACGCGAGGCCTGGGTGATTCTTGCGGCGGCATTTCTTGGATGGATGTTCGCTGGCGTCGAAATGTCACTCGTGGTCGCCGCGACCCGGCCCGCGATTCAGGAGTTCCAAGCAGCCGGGGTCCTCTCCGCCACGGGCGTGTCCCTGGAGGTCGCGGCGGATCGTTGGTTCTCGTGGTTTCTCATCGCCTTCTTTCTGGGAGCCGCTTCCGGCGGCGCACTCTTCGGTGCTCTGGGGGACCGCTTCGGGCGTGTGAAAGCCATGGGCGCCAGCATTGTCTGCTACTCCGCCTTCACCGCGATCAGTTACCGCGTCGCCACTCCCGAACAACTGCTCCTGCTGCGTTTCCTCGCCTGCCTCGGCGTTGGCGGCATGTGGCCCAACGGTGTTTCACTCACACTCGAAGCGTGGCCGAGCGTGTCGCGTCCGATGCTGGCTGGTCTCATCGGGTGTTCCGCCAACGTGGGGTTTCTGATTCTCGGCTGGGTCATGGCCTATCACCCCGTCACGCGCGACACGTGGCGGTGGGTACTCCTCTTCGGCGGGGTTCCGCTGCTGCTTGGCCTGGCGGTCCTGCTCCTGGTCCCCGAATCCAGGGCCTGGCTCGCCGCCCGAAAACAAGATTCATCCTCCTCCAGGGACCACGCCCCATCGGCCCCCGCGCCGCTCAGCGTGGTGTTTCGCCATCCTTACACTTCCCGGACATTCCTGGGTATCGCGTTGGGAACGATCCCGCTTCTTGGCGGCTGGGCCTCCGGCCAGCGCCTGGTCCCCTGGGCTGGCCAGGTATCCGAAGCCGCCGCCGCCGCCGACCTCAAAGCCGCCACGCTCATCGTGCAATCCATCGGGGCCGTCCTCGGATCCCTGGGTGGGGGTTGGATCGCCAGCCGTCTGGGACCTCGACACAGCTTCTTCCTGATCAGCCTCGGTTCCTTGGGGCTGAGCCTCGCAATCTTCGGAGGCACACGTCCCGGTGAGCCGGCCTTTCTCCCGTTGACCTTCGCGCTCGGCGTGGTCGGCGTCAGCTTCTTCGGGTGGCTTCCTTACTATCTTCCCGGACTGTTTCCGACCCCCATTCGCGCCACCGGCACCGGTGTGACGTTCAATTTCGGAAGGCTCGTCTCGGCATTCGCCATTCTTGCTTCGGCTCCGCTCTCGGTCGTTTTCGCCGGCGATATTGGCCGCATGGGATTGGCCACCAGCTTGGTGTATGCCGTCGGTCTCTGGCTCGCGTGGTTCATCCCAGTCACTTCCGCTGGCGAACCCGCCCTGGTGCCAGCCTCACCGTCCGACGCCCACGCCCGCGCGACGGCAATGGCCAAGGAGAAACACGGCCGTGTTCCGGGCGGCCTCCAGCGCTGAGCCCGACTCCGGTGCCGACTGATGGACCGTGATCGGCCCCGCATAACCCGTCGCCGCCAAGGCGTCGAAGACGCGCCCAAAATCAATGCCTCCGGGTTCGGTGAGGGGCATCACATCAAACCTCACCGCCCCGCGGGTCCAGGTTTCCAGTGTCACCTTACCCTGCGTGTGCAATCGCTGATTCTGCAGGTAAACGTTGAAGATCCACGGACTCAACCGCCGCACGATCTCGACCCCGTAATCCTGTCCGCACAACTCGAGATTCGCCGCTTCGAAAATCAGACCGAAGTTCTTTCGATCAATGGCGCGCAGCGTCGACACGATGCCATCCACCGTTTCGAAGAGGCTTTGAATGTGGCATTGGTGTACCAATCGGATTCCTCGTTCCGCCGCCTCGTCCGCAGCCCGCCGGGCGTGCGCGATGTCTTCCTCCTTCCGCAGCGCCACCCGAACCAGGGTGGCACCGAGGGCCGCCGCCAGATCGAGGTAAGGCCCGATGTTCCTCAAACAGCTTGGCCCATTGTCATTGTTGTAAACGATGTCGAAGTCGCCCGTGACCATCGTCACTCCGATCCCCGCTTCCCGCAGTGCCGCTGCCGCGGCGGTCACCACCTGGTGATCGGTGCGCACGCTCAACTGCGATCCGCGCATGCACAATGCCTGGTAACCGGCTTCGCGCGCCAATCGGATCAACGCCGGCAGTTCCATCATCGCTTGTTCCTTCGAGAGAAACCCTTCGGCGATGCGGACCGACAACGAGAGGGGAGGGGAGGAGAAATTCATGCGACGGGTTGCCGCCGTGAGCATGGGTCGAATGCGGAAAGATGTTAAGCGAACTCCGGAGAAGGAGGCGCAGAGACAAAGGAAGGAAGGAAAGGGAAACAAGCGTTGGTGCATCGCGCAGAGGCGCAGAGCCGCAGAGGTTCAGGGAAACCAGAAAGAAGCCCGATCCCCTTCCCTAACTTCCTCCTTCTCATCCAATCCCTTCCTCCTCTGCGCCTCTGCGACTCTGCGCGAGAACACCCATTTCTCCTTCTCTCCATTGCCTCCTCCTGCCCTTCCGGCCACCCTCGCGAATGCACTCGCGCCTCGCCGTCCTTCGCGGCCTCCTGCTCTCGCTTTGTCTCTGGGGCCAGCCAGGAAACCTCCATGCCCAGCAGCCCCAGCTGCCCTTCACCCGCACCGAGGATCTCATCTACGGAAGAAAATTCGGCACCGCCCTCACGCTCGACGTCTTCGAACCCCATCAGGACAAGAACGGCTGCGCCCTCATCCTGGTGGTCAGCGGTGGTTTCTTTTCTTCCAAGGAAGCGATCAACCCCGGCTTCTGCCTGCCATTCCTCCAACGCGGCTACACGGTCTTTGCCGTGGTCCACGGTTCCCAACCCCGCTTTACCATCCCCGAAATCCAGCAGGATCTCCATCGGGCCACCCGTTGGATTCGACATCACGCAGCCCGTTGGGGGATCAAACCCGACAAATTCGGCGTCCTGGGTGCCAGTGCTGGCGGCCATCTCTCCCTGACTCTCGGCACGCAGGGCGGGCCAGGCAAACCCGACGCCAAGGATCCGATCGACCGCAACGACAGCGCTGTTCAGGCCGTCGCGTGCTTCTTTCCACCCACCGACTTCGCGAATTGGGGAGCCCCGGGAGAAGATGCCTGCGGCGTCGGCCGACTCACCAATTTCAAACCCGCCTTTGGCCCGCGATCCGACACCGCCGAAGGCCGCGCCCAACTCAGCAAGGAGATCTCGCCCATTCACTACGTAACGGCCAGGACCGCCCCCACCCTGATCATTCACGGGGATGCCGATCAACTCGTCCCCATTTACCAGGCGCGATTATTCGAGGAGAAGGCCAAGGCCGCTGGTGTTCCCTTCAAACTCGTGGTCCGCGAGGGCAAGGAGCACGGCTGGGACGGCATGGACAGGGACCTCCTGATCCTTGCCGATTGGTTCGATGAATTCCTGCGGGGAATTAAGAAGTGAGCCTCGGGGAACCCACGAAATGATATCCAGCCTGTCCCGGGGCCGTTCTCTGAGTCGCTTGGGATGTCGATGGACAACCCATTTCATTGAAGCCGTCGCCGTATAAAAAAGCGCGGGATCACTTTCGCGATCCCGCGCCCACATGATCCCACCGATCCCAAGACACCTCGATCAGCGGGCCGAAATCACCCGGTAGAACGCGGCTTCGCCGTCCACCGCCACTGTCCACTCGGACACGGCGGTCGTACCGACGTCCACCCAAACGCCCCCGGTCACGTTCGCCGCGCGCTGGACCGTGTACGGCGCCGATCCGCCGGTCCATACCAGCTTCAAGCCCGTTCCTTCCCGCTGCACCGCCAGGGTCACGGGAGCGGCTGGCTCGACACCCGGGACAACCGTGCCACCTCCAGCCGCCGTCAAAATGTTGTAGCTGGCGATGCCGGTCCAATCCGTGGCCCAGCCCACGTCGGCAAAGGCGCCCTTGTAGGGAGCCGTCAGGTAGAACCCATTCGCAGGTGTCATCCGCGCCGTCGACAGCGCGGGACTGCCCGGGAGTGGACGCGGATCCAACCCGCCGTTCGGTTCGCGACTGATCCCGCCCAGTTGAGGATCGATGTTCGTGCTGTTGTTATTGGCCGCGACAGTGAACAGGTCGTTGGTGAAGACCGGTGTCGCAAAACCCCACCAGAGGTTGTCCTGCAGGCCAGGTTGCGCCCCCGTCTGCGGTCCCCCGCCATTCAGCGGTTGTCCGTTGAAGTCAGTGAAGATGCTGTTGTACCAGCCCGGTCGGGCATACCGACGGAACAGCATCCCGTGGTTGTTCGCCGTGCCTCCGGCCGAGGCTCCCGCCCCGATCAGGGTGGCGTTGTAGATCTCATAGGTCGCCTGCGGAACGCCTGTCCCATCATTGCGTTCGTTCGGCTCGCCGTTCTGCTCGGATCCATTGTCCCTGCGGTCATTGGCCTGGATCCCGAACCAGAACTGGTTTTTGCCAGACCACCCCATGTCGGTGTCGAAGCCGTCGTCATCGTTGAACGCGGAGACCAGGTACTTGGTGTTGACGGTACCGCCGAAGAACTCAAACCCATCATCAGCGAACGAGAGTGCCTCGAGGTACTCGACGACCGTCCCGCGTCCCACACCGCCGAATGAGAACCCGTTGATCTCCTTGTCCGGACTCAGTTTTTGACCGCCGTGCCGGACCGACACGTACCGGATCACACCGGAGCTGTCGTCATCGTCTGAACCGCCGAAACGGTGCACATACTGGCCGTTCAACTGAATATCCTCGAGACCCTCGTACACCTCGTATTTCGGAGTCGCCGCATCCCCGGCGGCGTTGACGGCTTTGTTGATTCGCGCATTGCCGAGAATGACCACTCCACCCCAGAGCCCCCGATCGGTGACCACCTTGTCCTCCGAATCCGCGAGATCGTCGTCCTCGGACGTGAAGATGATCGGATTATGCGGACGACCTTCGGCGTAGATCTTTCCACCCTGACAGACAAACAGGGCGCCGAAGTTGGGCGCAGTCCCGTTCCGTCCCTTGATCACCGTGCCGGGCTCGATGCGCAGCACCGCGTTGCTCAGCACGTAAACCCAGCGGTTGAGCACGTAAATGTTCGTCGCATACCAGGTCACGTCGCCCGTGATCACCTGGTTTCCGAGCAGGATCTGGTTTCGGAAACCCGCCACGAAGCCGCCCTGCGCCAAATAAGTCCAATTCCGCAACCAATTGTCCTCGGCGTCGAATGCCCCCCGGTAACCGGCCTCTGAGTAGAATCCGTCCTTCGGCGCAACGCGAGGCGAGGTGAGGGCCGGGCTGCCCGGAATGGGTCGCGGGTCGAGCCGCCCGTTCTGGGTGCGCGAGATGCCGCGAAGTTGCGGATCGATGTTGGTGGCATTGTGGTTCGCGGCGACGGTGAACAGTTCATTGGTGAACACCGGCGACGCGAATCCCCACCAAAGATTATCCATCAGCTTGGGTGCGGCACCGGTCTGAGGTCCGCCTCCGCTCAGGGGCTGTCCGTTGAAGTCGGCGAAGATGCTGTTGTACCAGGCCGACTGGTTGTAACGGCGGAAGAGCATTCCATGGTTGTTCGCGGTTCCGCCCGCAGTGGCGCCGGCACCCAGCAAGGTCGCGTTGTAGATCTCGTAGGTGGCCCCCGGAACGCCTGTTCCGTCGTTGCGCTCGTTCGGTTCGCCGTTTTGCTCGGAACCGGTGTCGCGCTTGTCGTTGGACTGGATCGCGAACCAGAACTGGTTCTTTCCCGACCACCCCATGTCGGTGTCGAACGCGTCGTCATCATTGAATGCGGACACCAGGTACTTGGTGTTCACGGATCCGCCGAAGAACTCGAACCCGTCGTCCGCAAACGAAAGCACCTCGATGTACTCCAGCGTCGTTCCGCGTCCGACGCCGCCCAAGGAAAGCCCGTTGATCTCCTTATCCGGACTCAGCTTCTGTCCGCCGTGACGGATCGAGACGTAGCGGAGGACACCGGAACTGTCGTCGTCATTGTCGCCACCGAAGCGGTGAACGTTCTGCCCGCTGATCTGCAGGTCTTCGAGGCCTTCGTAGATCTCGTACCTGGGCGACGAGGCGTCACCCGCCGCATTGACCGCTTTGTTGATGCGCGCATTTCCGAGCAGCACCACACCGCCCCACAGGCCACGGTCCGTGATCAGCAGGTCCGTCGGATCCGCCAGGTCGTCCTCCTCGGCGGTGAAGATGATCGGGCGGGACGGCGTACCCTCGGCGTAGATCTTGCCGCCACGACACACATAGAGACTCCCGAAATTGGGGGCGGTCCCAGCGCGACCCTTGATCACGGTACCAGGCTCAATTCTCAACACCGCATTGCTCAGAACGTAAACATACCCGGGCAGGACATAGGTGTTGGTCGCGGACCACGTGACCTCGCCGGAGATCACCGGCTGATCCACCACCACGATGTTCTCCTCGGTGACCGGCGGAGCAACGAATCCGCTCTGATCCAGGGCCGTCCATTCTTGCAGCCAATTGTATTGCCCGCTAAACGCGCCTTGGTACCGGGCCGGCGTGTAGAACAAGTCGGCCGGCACGGTCGCTGGGGAGCGAAGCGCCGGACTGCCCAATTGCGGTCGCGGATCAAGAAGACCATTCGGTTCCCGACTGATCCCCCTCAACCGGGGATCGACGTTCGTCGAGTTTCGGTTGGCGGTCACGGTGAACAGTTCGTTGGTGAAGACGGGTGCGGTGAACCCCCACCACAGATTGTCGACCAGCTTGGGCGTGGCCCCGCTCTGAGGCCCGCCGCCATTGATGGGCTGGCCATTGAAGTCCGTGAAGATGCTGTTGTACCAGCCCGCCTGCAGATACCGACGCAACAGCATGGCGTGGTTGTTGGCGGTGCCGCCGGCCCCCGCCCCGGCGCCGATCATCGTCGCGTTGTAAATCTCGTAGGTGGCCGCCGGAGCTCCCGTTCCGTCGCTGCGCTCGTTCGGTTCGCCGTTCTGCTCCGAGCCATTGTCGCGCCGGTCGTTCGACTGGATCGAGAACCAGAACTGGTTCTTGCCGGTCCATCCCATGTCCGTGTCGAACGCATCGTCGTCATTGAATGCCGACACCAGGTACTTCGTGTTCACCGACCCGCCGAAGAATTCGAAGCCGTCATCGGCGAACGACAGAACCTCGATGTACTCCACCGTCGTGTTCCGGCCCACGCCTCCCAAGGACAGTCCGTTGATCTCCTTGTCCGGGCTCAACTTCTGTCCGCCATGTCGGATCGAGACGTACCGCAGCACACCGGAGTTGTCGTTTTCGTCGGCGCCTCCGTATCGGTGAACAAACTGTCCACTCAGTTGAAGATCCTCCAGGCCTTCATAGACCTCGTACTTGGGCGTGGCCGCATCACCGGCGGCATTCACCGCCTTGTTGATGGGTGCATGGCCGAGAATGACCAAGCCGCCCCACAATCCGCGGTCCGTAATCAGCAGATCTTCCGAGTCGGACAGATCGTCCTCCTCCGCAGTGAAGATAATCGGCTGTTGACGCGTACCCTCCGCAAAGATCTTCCCCCCTTGGCAAACATAGAGCACCCCGAAGTTCGGAGCCGTGCCGTTGCGACCGCGAATGACGGTGCCAGGATCAATGCGGAGCACCGCGTTGCTCAGAACATAGGTATAGCCCGTCAGAAGGTATTCATTGTCGGCGGTCCAACGGACTTCTCCTGACAATCCGCCAGGCGGCACTTCCACCGTGGCGGCGGAAGCAGATGGAAGGGCCAAACAACCTGCAGCCAGCAATAGGGCTGCCATCCAGCGTGTCCTTTTCTGATTCATGGAGAGAGGACCCCCGAATGGAATTCAAGGGCGGGAGAAGCAAACCGCCGGACCGCGACGCGCCCGAGGCGACCAAGTTACGCTACCGTGACAATCTATTGGTTCCGCCGAATGCGGCGCACAACCAAGGTGCCAACGGAGTTTTCAGAACTCGTAACCCGCTTGAATTCCAAACACGATGCCCCGGGTGTTCCTCGAATAGACTCGGGTATCGGGTTGGTCGCCGTAGGTTCGCTGGTACTCCGCGTTCAGAAGATTTTTGGCGGTCAATCGCACCGACCATTGCTTCCCAAATTTCTTCGAAAGGATGACGTCGAGCAGCATCGGCGGATGCTCGAAGACGTCCGGGCCCCCGACGTCCACCAAGTAAATCCGTGGTGCCGCCCAATTGAACGATACGGTTGCGCTCGTGCCCCAGCGCGGATTGTCCCATGAGAAATCAGTGTTGATGATCCACTCCGATTGGTCGTAGAGCGGTCGAGGATCGTCGGACTTCGGATCATTGATCTTCTCCTGCTCGGTCAGCGGAACCTCGGAGATGATGTAGGAGAAATTGAAGCCCAGGGAGAAATCCGCCAGCAGATCGTCGATGAAGTCGAGCTTGCGCCGCGCCTCGAATTCCATGCCGTAGACCTTGGCTTCCTCGCGGTTCTCGAATCCCACGATACCGCCGCCAAAGGTCACAATGACCTTCTCGATCGGATTCTTGAGTTCCTTGTAAAACCCGCTCAGGGACAACACCGCCCCGGCCGTGGGAAACCATTCCCAGCGCAGATCGTAGTTCGTGATGTCGCTCATCTCGAGGTTGGGATTGCCGCGCACGATTTCGTCGCCGAAAGGATCGTAAGATTCGTAAGGGGCAAACTCGCGATAGGTGGGCCGAGCGACCGTCTGGGAGTAGCTCACTCGGACGTTCATGTTCGAGCGCACGGAGAACTGCAGGCCGGCGGACGGCAGGACGTCCAATCGCTGGATCGCTGAATTGGTGTTGCCACGATTGGAGGTCGACTCGACCTGGAGATCCGTGTTCTCTGGTCGCAGCCCACCCATCACCTTAAGCCATGGCGTCACTGCCTGCTCCACCTTGAAGTAGCCAGCCACGATCTCCTGGCTCCCGGTATACTCGTAGTCGCCGAATTGCTGGGTTTGGAACCGTCGGGGAAAGACGTAGTTCGTCGCGCCGCGAGTGTTCACCTCGGTCGTGTATTGAAGGTTCTCCCGGGTGAAGTAGCTGTTCGGATCACCATAGGCACTCCAAGGGTCGTCAGGTGCCGGAATGCCGCTCTCGAAGGCGAAGGACTTCTGAAAGAACTCGCGCGACGAGAAACTGACCGCGGTGCCGATTCCAAACACCGTCTCGAGATCGTCCAGCAACGGCAACTTGATGGTGTCATCGAACCTCGCGTTCAGATTCGATTCCTCCAACGTCCGGTAGTTGCGCGTTGGAACCGATGGCTCCGGCAAAGCGTTGTTGTTGACGTCGTTCCCGGTGAAGTCCGCCTCGCGCGCGTAGTTGAAATACCGTTGGTCCGGTTCGTCCTGCCCCGTGCCGGCCAACGACACCAGCCAGTCCACATGCATCTCCAGCCACTCGGGAAAATCGTGCCGCCCCAGCATCTGGAAGTTCTGCAAGTCGCGCTCGGTCCAGTGGAGCGCGCTGCGGTCCACGACCCGGCCGGGTAGGTTCTCCGGGCGCTGTCCAACTTGCCGACGCGCGATATCCTCCGCATTGCGATTGTAGATGAAGTTGAAACCGAACTCGTGGTCGTCATCGAGCTGATAGCCGATGTTCACCACGCCGGACCAGTTCACTTCGGTCAATGATCGGGCGTCGACATAGGATTCGTAGGGCTCCGGATCGATATCGGCATTGCGGTACTTCGCGGCGTAGCCGTCGTCGTAAAACGAGAACTTGCGCGAATACGAAACCGCCGCGAGATAACCCAGTCTCCCTTCGCCCAGTGCGTGGGTATTCCCGACCGAAAGCGTGCCGGAAGTATTGGGCGGAGGTGCCTTCGTCGTCGGGGAGAACTCATAGGTCTTGAATGAATTCAAATACCCCTGGACTCGGTCCGCTTGGGCTCGTCGTTCCGCCGCCTGGGCCGCTGTCTCCCGCGAAACGCGCGAGGGAGTCGCCAGATCCTGTCCTGTGACGCCGGATAACGGCGCCGGAAGGGACCGCATTCCATCATCAAAGGCTGCCCAATCGGTCGAACCACCCCGGTACGTCAGGAACTTATCATTGCCCGTGGCCTGAGTGTTGTATTCGGCGCCCAATGATATCGAGAGTTTGAATTTCTCGGGGAAGGAACGGGTGATGATGTTGGCGGCGCCTCCGGCAAAGCCGCCTGGAAGGTCCGGGGTGAACGTCTTGCTAATGACCATCCGTTCAATCATCGCCGAAGGAATCATGTCCAACTGCGCCGCGCGCCGATAAGGATCGGCGGTGGGAATCTCAGCACCGTTCAGCAAGGTCACGTTGTAGCGATCGCCCAGGCCGCGGATCACCGCGAACTTGCCCTCGACCACCGTGGTCCCCGTCACCTTGGTCATGATGTCCGCCGCATCGGACACTCCGAGCCGCTTGAATTGTTCGGACCCGATCGCCTCGAGAATGGAACTGCTGTCTTGCCGTTCCTGGAGGATGGTGAGCGCTTGTTCCTGAAACACCTCGGCAGTCACCTCATACTCTTCCATCTCATAGAACTCGGGTCTCAACGTTCCATTGACTGTGGTCGTTTGCCCCGGTACCACGCGGACATCGCTGACCGTCACCGCCGCATACCCCGCTCTCGAAAAGCGCACCACGTGATCGCCCGTCGGAAGTCCGTTCAATTGAAAACGCCCCTGAGCATCGCTGGTGGTGGCGAGCGTCGTGCCCCGCACCGTCACGGTGACACCGGATAAGGGACGTCCATCCCAACCTTCAATCAGATTGCCCGAGATCGAGCCCGTTTCCTGGGCCCAGACCCGCGTTCCCAAGGTGGACAGGAGCAGCCAACCGAGAAACACCAACAGGCCAGGCAACTTTCGGCGGCAGGCGATCGAGTTCATGCGGCTCACGACCGGACACGGGCCGCGACCTGCTCCACGCGCTCGAGGTACCGCGCCACATTGTCCCGTGGCTTGGCTTTCTGAGCCCGGCGCAGGAGTTCGACCGCTTGGGTGTACTTCTGCTGCTGAACCTTCATCTGTGCGTGTTTGAGGAATGCGTCCGCTGCGAACGTCTCTAGTTTCGAAGCCGCGTCATAGCGGAACTCGGCCTTCTCGGGTTGTCCATTCCGGGCGTAATGGTCACCAGCCAGAAGCAGCGCCTCGCCATCGAGTGGATTCCGCTGCACCAGGTTCTCGAGAAGTTGAACCCCTTTGTCGGCGTCGCCGGTCGCCAACGCCACCCGAGCTTCGAGTTTCAGCAACTTGATCTCCGCATCCCCCGCCACGGATCCCGCGGCGCGTACTTGCTCCAAAAGTTGTCGAGCCTGGGCATAGGCACCTCGACTCACCAAAACCTCGGCGGGACGAAGGCCTCTGTCCGGCGTTTTGCCGCCATCCTTGGCAACTGCTTCGAGGTAGGCCTCCAGAGCCAGATCGCGGCTGTCTTGAGTCATGTACAAGTCACCCAGCAGACTGAGTTGGGCGGCGGTGGCCTTCTCCAGTTTCCGGAGGATCTCCAGATTGACCACCGCTTTGGCGGGCTGTTCTTTCTGAATGAAAACGTTCGCTTGCAGGACCCAGAGGTTCTCTTTGTCCGGGTGTTGTTGAATCATCTCCTCGAGCAGGGCCAACGCCGAGTCGAACTGGCTCAAACCAATGTAGGACTTCACCAGACCGAGTTTGAAATCGAGGTTGTCCGGCTCGAAAACCGCCGCCTGCTGATAGGCACCTGCGGCCGAGAGATACCGGTTTCCGTTGAGATGAGCGAATCCAAGGAGCCCGTAGATCCGGCCGTCGCCGGCCCCCATGGCGATCGTGCGCGTCAGTGGCTTGATCGCTTGTTCGTACTTCCCGTCCCGCACCAGCGCCAGCGCGAGGTTGCGCTGTGCCCGTCGGTAATCTGGAAACTTGGAGAGCGCCTGCTCATAGTACTTCACCGCATTGGTGAAGTCCTCGCTCTGGAAATAGACCGTCGCCAGCGTGTAATCGAACACCGCGGAACCCGAGGGCTTGATCGCCGACTCCAACTCCGGAATCGCCTTCTTTGGATCCTCGCGCAACACCGGCACCACCTTCTCCCGATAGAGCGCTTGCTCTTCAGGTGACATCCGCGGCTCGGCTTCTGAGAGGAATCCATAGCTCCCCAGCAGCCTTCGGTTGAACTCCGGGTCGTTCCATAACCCAGCCAAATCATGGTCGTCCGGCATCGGCGCAAACCGCGTCGTCGCGGTCGCCGTCGCCGAAGGCAAGGCCGCCGCCGAATCAGCGGCGGCGTTTCGGTCCTTTCGGGATCTCGTGGATTCACCGACGGCCGGAAGCGTTAGCTCGACGGCAAGCATGGCCGCGAGCAGCGACCTGGCGAAACAGATCAGTGGTTTCCGCATGGACATCAGTAGGGCTTGGAATTGAGAGGTGAAACCTGGATCAAGGACGGGCCTCAGGAGGGATTAAATCGGAAACGGATCGGCAACCTCATGTGGGTCCGCACAGCCTGGCCGTCTTTCATGCCGGGCTTGAAGCGCCATCGTTTCACCGCCTCTACCGCCGGCTTTTCGAACTCGGGCCTGGATGATGCCTCCACGCGCGGATCCTCCACCCGTCCCTCCTCGCTCAACAGAAAGACCAAGGTCACCGTTCCTTCGATCTTCGCCTTGCGCAGCTCAGCCGGGTAAGTCGGTGCCACCTGCGAAACGGGCTCGGGCCGTCGCTCAAGCTCGGAGACGTCGAACGTGTCGAGGCCCGCCCCCATATCCTCCGTGGAAGGGCCGGAGCCCGTGACAAAACCGGGAAGATACCCGCCACCTCCAACCGCCACGTCGAGATCCGCCATAAGAGGAGCCGCAGGCGGCGCGACGTCAGGCGCGACAGGCGGGGCGATGTCCTCTGCTTTGGATTCCTGCTCCGGCGGCGGTGGCGGTTCTTCGGCTTGAGGCGGCGGCATATCCGTCACGCTCGTCTTTCGCAGTTCGAGAACGCGCGATGGCTTGGCCACCACGTGCGAGAAGGGAATGACGGCGAAAATCAGCGCCGTGATCCCGGCCGCAATCGACAAGGATGCCAAAACGCTGGTGGCACCGTGCGAGGGTTGGAAGACCTTACGCATGCGAGCGGCTTGGCTCAGCCTTTCTCCGTGGCCAGGCTGACGTCCTTGGCTCCACCGAGCTTCGCCTCGTCGATGACTCGGACCAGGATGCCGGTGCGCGCCGTCTCGTCAGCCTGGATCACCACCGGCAACGGTTCCTTGGCGCACAGCCGCTTCACCGTCGGCCGCACACCGCCAATGCCAATTTCCTTGCCGCCGTAGGCGACTTTCCCGTCGCTGGTCACAGCGAAAATGATGCTGCTCTTCTCGACCTGCCGGGCGCTCGCCGCCTGCGGCTTGTCGACCGTCACGCCGGGCAATTCGATAAAGCTCGTGGTCGAGATGAAGAAGATCAGCAGGAACATGATCACGTCGATCAACGGGATCAGGTTCAGTTCGATGGGCTCCTCGGCCTCGGCCAAGCTGCGTCGGAATCTCATGAGGGCGTGAGGTTAGGTTTGGCGGCGCGCTTCGATTCCGCGAAATCCGCGCGGGTGAACACCCGGGTCATGCCGTGGAACCGCGGCCGGAAGTAGCGGAGTGTGATGCTCTCCAATCGCGCCAGGAATGAGGCGTATTCCGCACGCCAGCGTTTTGCCAGAAAGGCCGCCATCCAACCGGGCAACGCCACGGTCAGCCCGGTCTGCGTCGCCACCAACGCCTCGCTGATGCCCTTCGCCACCACCTCCGACACCGAACTTCCCCCGACCCCGATGGCCTTGAAGGTCAGCAGCATTCCAAGGACGGTCCCCAACAACCCGAATAACGGAGCGGCCACCACCATCACCCCGAGCGAGGTAAGCCGCCGATCCACCTCCGGTACCTTCAACGCCTCCACCTCACGAAACCGGCCTTCGACGTCCCGCAAGGAGCGTACGCTGTCCTGGCTGTATCGGATGATCTCCCGGATGCGACTCGGCGCCGATTCGGGGGAGGCGATCCAACCCCGGATGTCGTTGTCGGTCGCCTTCTTCAACCCGCGGTGATAGAGCGAAAGCAGCAGGTGGGCCGCCGTCGCGTACATGAGAAACCCAAGCACCGCCAAAGCGATCATCACCCAGCCGCCGGTTGACCAGGTATGAACCATCTGGCTGATCACAGAATTGGCATCGGCTTCGCTCATAGGGGTAGTAAGGGAATGGCCCTCTCAAGATCACCGGACTGAGAACCGGTCGCCTTCAGGAATGCCGTTAATGAAGCCCACCGCGGTTTGTTCCATGCTCCCGATAATGCCCTTGGCCATGCGACTGAGGAACGCGTGCAGCAGCAGAGCCGGGATCGCCACGGTCATTCCCGTGGCCGTCGCAATCAATGCCTCCGAAATACCCGCCGCCAACACCTTCGGATCGCCGCTGCCGAAGCTGGAGATGAGTTTGAAGGTCGCAATCATGCCCATCACGGTTCCGAGCAGACCGAGGAGAGGACCGGTCGTCGCCGTCAGCGCCAGGAACGGCAGTCCCCGTTCCAGTTTGATGCGGGCCCCGAGCATCTTCTCGTACAACACCTCCTCGATGTACTCCTTCTTCTCATCCACATGCTCGACCGCCGCCACCAGGATCTCGCCGGCTGGGCCGGAAATGGTACGGGCGTGCGCGAGTGCTTTGTCCTTTTCGCCCTCCTCGACGTGACGCAGGACTGTTTCCAGATCGCGTTCCTTGGCCAATTGGAACCGCGACAATTGAAACCACTTCACGACCGCGATCAGCAACGCGAATAGGCCGAGCGCCAGCAACGGAATCATCGCCCATCCGCCCTTCTCCAGTTTCTCGTACAAACTCTCCTTCAACGCCGCCAACTTCGACGCGTTGCCCAGGGTCGGATCCACCCCGACTCTCCCTTTGCCGGTCGACGTCAACTCCTTCGCCGCCTCGGCGACCTCGCGCTTGACCTCCACCACGCTGGGATCGGCCTTGTTCAGTTCCTGCTGCAACGGCCCCGCCACTTCACCGCCAGGGGTCGAGAAGATCGCCACCGGGCCGATCAAGGCCACCTTTCCCGGATGCAACAGCCCACGCTTGTCGAGGGCCCGACCTTCGATCAATTCGCCACCCAACGCCGACTCCGTGCGCCCTGCCGAGGTCTGCAAAATCGCCAACCGCCGTTCCATCCGCTGAGTTCCCTCCAAACCCGGAGCCCCGGCTTTCTCGAAATCCGAAAGTGCGGTCTCGTACCGGGATTCCTCCACGAAATGCAGCCGCGACTGAAATGCCCGCGCGTACTCGGTCAGCAACGACTCAATGTACTTCACCTCGTCGGCGCGCCTTTTCGCCTCCGCCCGAAGCGCATTCAGCTCGACCAACTGGTTCTCCTGAAATCGCTGGGCCTTGGCCAGCTCCGCGCGACGCTCGGTTAGTCTTTGTTCCAACGTAGCCAATTCGCGAGCCAGCGGCACACGCTCCGCTTCGACGCTCTGACGAAGGGTCGCCAGTTCGGCGAGGGCCTTCTCCGCGTCGCTCTTGGCGCCTGCCGCCAGCGCTCCCAAATCCTGGGCGCTCGCCGGCAGCACCGCCGTCCATCCGCACAGAAGGGCGGACAGCACAAAACAACGAACCCGCGACTGTGTCATGGTTCCTAAGCTCATTGCACTTGAACAGGTAGAAGGACAAAGGACGCCGTTCGCTCCCCACGATAGATACGGATGATCTCGCGCACCTCGGCCGCCAGGGAGGGATTCACCGACCAGCGCCAGCCGTCGGCACCCGGCTCACCCGTGCCCGCGAAATCGCCCGTCTGATTCACGAAGTACGCGGCCCCCAGGCCCACATAGACGCTCTCGACGGCGATCTCCTCGCCGCGATCATTCTTGCGCTTCTCGGAGGTGATCGAGATCGCGTTGTTGAACTTGTCGATCTCGTTGAACAACGAAACCACCGTCTGCAATCGCTCCGTCACCGCGGTCTTCGAAGACGCGGCCTCCTGCGGCAGCCGGTTCAGCAACGGCTGAAGCGTCTCCTTGAGCGGATCCGGCATCCGCGCCGCCAACGCACTCGCCTTTGCCTCCAGACCCGCCACCAGCACCCTCGCGTGGTCGAGAGTCGCGTTCGAATCCTTCAACTCGGCGTCGAGCACCGCGCGGTCGCGATCCACCTGCACCGAGTTGGTGGAGACCTTGCTCATCTGGTCGTCGATGCCCGAAAGCTCGCGTTCATACAGGGCCTTGGTTTGAAGCAGCATCTCCTTCTCGGCATCCCAGTCCGACTTCGTCCTGGAGATGAGCTGTTTGGTCTGTACCCACTGCTCAATACCAACCCGCAAAGGCCCCAGGGTCCCCTCGGCGGCCCTTCCCGCCGTCGGAATGTGGGCGAGGGCGATGAGAATGTACCCAAGATGCACGCGCATGAGGCGAGACGGTCGATGGCATCCATGGCAACCCGACGTCAGCAACGTGACGATTCAGTGACACGCCCGGAGGTCGTCATGAAATCCCACTCACGCCGCGGCAAACCCCTACATCGCAGCGTGACGAGGGCCACCTGGCTGAGCCCATTTCCTATCCAGGTGGACCCTGTCGCGCTGCGACAGGGCAAACACTTTGTCGGTCGCACTCTGGAAGTTGCTCCCGTTGGAACAGGAGGCTTCCCATCGGCCGTCGGTCACCTACCTTCTCGCTCGCATGTTGAGGTGCTTTTCGTTCGCCATTCTCCTCCTGGTACTAGCCACCTTGATTCAGAAGGGTGCGGCAGCTGGGCCACCTTCCGAATGGCCGCAATGGCGTGGTCCCGACGGCCAAGGTCATGCCCCCGCTGACGTCCGCGGCCTGCCGCTGGAGTGGAGTGAAACCAACCACGTCACCTGGAAGACTCCGATTCCGGGTCGTGGCCATTCGTCGCCGGTCATCGGGAATGGCCAGCTCTGGGTGACCACCGCCGTAGAGACACCGGCGTCACCGGAAGTCGCCGAACGCCGCAAGAAGTCCGACACTGGCGGACAACCGCTCAACATTCTCTCTGAAGTCGCCCTGATGGCAGTCTGCCTCGACCTCGCATCAGGAAAAGGGGTTCGCGAGGTTGAGGTGTTTCGCGCCAAGGATCCTCAGTGGGTGCATCAACAAAACAGCTACGCCTCTCCCACGCCGGTTCTCGACGGCGACCGACTGTTTCTCCATTACGGTTCCCTGGGCACGGCCTGCCTGGATGCCGTCTCCGGAAAGATCCTGTGGTTGAACCGGGAATTGGAGGTCATGCACGAGAATGGCCCCGGAAGCTCGCCCGTCCTTTGGAGAAACCACCTGATCGTCCACTTCGACGGCAGCGATGCTCAATTCATCGCCGCCTTCGACCGCAACACCGGAAAAATCGCGTGGAAGACCGCGAGGAGCGGGAAGATGGGCTCCCACCCCCAGTTGCGGAAGTCTTACGGCACCCCTTTGATCGCCGAGTTCAACGGACAAACCGAGGTCCTTTCCCCAGCGGCCGATTGGCTCTATTCCTACGATCCGGCCACCGGTTCGGAGCGTTGGAAAATGCCCTACGAAATCACCGGTTTCTCGATCGTGCCCCGCCCAGTGCTGGGCCATGGCATGATCTATTTCTCGACCAGCTTCATGAAATCGGAATTGCTGGCGGTGAAATACGACGGAACTCGCCCTCCCGAGATCGCCTGGCGCTGGAAACGCAGCGTTCCCCAGACACCCTCGCCGATTCTCGTCGATGACTGTCTCTATTTTGTCAGCGATTCGGGCGGTTTGCTCACTTGCCTCGATGCGAAGTCAGGCGAAGCCAATTACCAGGAACGTCTCGGGGGCAACTTCTCAGCCTCCCCCACCTACGCCGATGGACGCCTCTATTTCCACGACCGGGACGGCATCACCACCGTGATTCAACCGGGCAAGAGCTTCAAAGTGTTGGCGCGAAACTCCCTCGACGGCCCCCACATGGCGAGCGCCGCCGTGGCAGATCGATCCCTGTTCCTCCGCACCGACAAGGCGCTGTACAGGATTCAAGGTCCCCCGCTCCAGTAGCCGGCCGCAGCCTGATCGGTCAGGTTCGAATCGACGCGTTCCCCACCGAATCATTGACGCGCCCGACCTCTGGTGTTTCTATATTTCGCGTTACGACGAAATATTGACCATGCGCGAGTTCCTGAACATCACCAAGGCGCTGGCCGACGAGAGCCGGATCCGAGTGCTGTTCGCGCTCCGGGGAGGTGAGCTTTGCGCCTGCCAGATCGTGGAGTTTCTTGCGCTGGCCGGCTCCACCGTTTCCAAGCATCTCTCCCTGCTCTACCAGGCCGGCTTGGTGACCCTGAGGAAGGAGGGGCGCTGGATCTACTACTCCCTGCCGGGAAACCAGGCGCCGCCGGCGGTTCGCTCCGCCCTGAAATGGGTCTTCCAGTCCGCCGGCGAGCTCCCGCGCATCGCCGAGGACGCGCGCGAAATGAAGCGCATTCTCAAACTCGACCCCGTGGTTTTATGCCGACGCCAATGCAAAAGGTGAAAGTTCTGTTCCTCTGCACCGGTAACTCCTGCCGCAGCCAGATGGCTGAAGGCTGGGCTCGCCACCTCAAGAGCGACGCTCTCGAACCCTTCTCCGCAGGTATCGAGAAGCACGGGATGAATCCCCACGCGCTCAAGGTGATGGCGGAGGCCGGCGTCGACATCTCCAAGCAGTTCTCCAAGACACCGGCCGACATCGGTCCCGTCGAGTTCGACTACGTGGTCACCGTCTGCGGTCACGCCGATGAGCATTGCCCGACCTTCCCCGCCAAGACGCGCGTCGTTCACCTCGGGTTCGAAGATCCTCCCAAGCTCACGAAGCATCTGCCCGACGGCGAAGAGAAGCTGGCCGTTTACCGACGCGTTCGCGACGAGATCCGCCGGTTCGTCGAAACCCTTCCCGAGACCCTGACATCCAGATGACCCCTTTCCATGCGAATCGAAGTCTTTGATCCGGTCCTCTGTTGCTCCTCCGGGGTGTGCGGCCCCCTCGTGGATCCGGCCCTCCTTCGGATCGCGGCCGACCTTCGTTGGCTTCAGGAAAACGGAGGTCAGGTGCACCGATTCAATCTGGGACAGAACCCTGCAGCCTTCGTACAGAACGAGCAGGTTCGCCAGGAGCTGAACCTCCGCGGAGAAGGCGTCCTGCCCCTGGTGCTGGTGGACGGCCGGATCGTCCTGCGTGGACGCTATCCCAGGCGCGAGGAACTGTCCGCGTGGTTGGTCAAGACGCCATCCGCCACAACGGCCCAAGGTTCATCCGACAGCTGCGAGTGCCAGGGTTCCTGCTGAAAGGGTGATCATGCCCGCCGGGTGCGCCATCACCATCGACACCTTCCTGAGCGAGGCGACGCGTTTCCTGTTTTTCACGGGCAAGGGAGGAGTGGGCAAGACCTCCCTGGCATGCGCGAGCGCGCTGACCCTCGCCGAATCCGGAAAGCGGTTGCTGCTCGTCAGCACCGATCCCGCGTCCAACTTGGATGAAGTCCTCGCCACGCCGCTGGGGCCTTCGCCGGCGGCGATTCCAGGTGTCCCCGGTCTCCTCGCCCTCAACGTGGATCCTCAGGCGGCGGCGGACGCTTATCGTCGGCGTTTGATCGCGCCGCTCCAAGGCCAACTGCCCGATGCCGTGCTGCGCTCGATGGAGGAACAACTCTCGGGTGCGTGCACGACCGAGATCGCCGCCTTCGACGAGTTCACCCAGTGGTTGGGGGATCCCCGGAGCACGGAAGCCTTCGATCACGTCGTGTTCGACACCGCCCCCACCGGACACACCCTGCGGCTTCTGGCCCTGCCCGGTGCCTGGACGGGTTTCCTCGCCAACAACCGATCGGGAACCTCGTGTCTCGGACCCCTAGCCGGCTTGGAGAAACAACGTACGGTCTATGAGGCCGCGCTGGCGGCGTTGCGGGATGGCGCCCGAAGTACCGTCGTCCTGGTGAGTCGACCCCAACCGGCTTCGCTCCTGGAAGCGAAGCGTGCGAGTCAGGAACTGGCCGCCCTCGGTGTTCGCCGCCAACGACTGATTCTCAACGGGGTCTTCCAGGCCCAGAACGGCGACTCGATCGCGCTCGCCGTCCAACTCCGCGGCGAGACTGCGCTCCGTCAGCACGACGATTTCCTACAGGGCATGCCGACCCTCCGAATCCCCCTGCAGCAGCAGAATCTGGTGGGAATCGCCGCGCTCCGGACCCTGCTGAGTTCCGACGCGCCGCCGCCCTCACCGCACCCTTCCCCAGCATCACCCCCGAACCTTGTCGGGACGGAGTCCCTCGACCGTCTCGTTGAGGCACTGGCCCAAAGCGGACGCGGGGTCATCCTGACGATGGGCAAAGGGGGCGTCGGCAAGACCACGCTTGCCGCGGCCATCGCGACCCGTCTCGCCGAATCGGGATTCCCCGTGCATCTCAGCACCACCGACCCCGCGGCTCACGTGGCGTACACGGCGGGGAACACAGAGGGCTTGGTGGTAAGTCGAATCGACCCGCTCGCCGAGACCCGGGCGTATGTCGAACAGGTCCTCGCAACGCACGGCCAGGGGCTGGATCCGGAGGCACGGGCACTTCTGGAGGAAGACTTGCGCTCGCCCTGCACGGAGGAAATTGCGGTGTTTCGTGCATTCGCCCGGACGGTCGCCCTAGGCGCCGATCGATTCGTGGTCCTGGACACCGCTCCCACCGGTCACACGCTGCTCCTTCTGGACGCCACGGAAGCCTATCATCGGGAAATCGCACGCAAGACCAGTGACCTTCCGGACGAGGTTCGCGATCTCCTTCCGCGACTCCGGGACCCGGACTGGTCGCGGGTGCTGATTGTGACGGTCCCGGAGCCGACACCGGTTCACGAGGCCGCCGACCTGCAGGCCGACCTCCGGCGCGCCGGGATCGAGCCGTTCGCCTGGGTCATCAACCAAAGCCTCGCCGCTTCCGGCACGCGCGACCCCGTGCTGTCGGCACGTGCGACGGGAGAAAACGTCTTCCTGCGCGAAGTCACCGAACAACGAGCCACTCGAACCACGATCGTCCCTTGGGTGGCCGAGGAACCGGTTGGCCCGGCAGGACTGCGTCAGCTCTTTGGTCCCCATCACTCCTCACACGTCACCCTCCCATGACCTCCGCGTCATTTCCCACCGCCGAGCCGTCGCCGCCGCCCCGCAAGCGCCTCGCCTTCTTTGAGCGCTACCTCACGGTATGGGTCTTCCTCTGCATGGTCGTTGGGGTTCTGCTGGGCAAACTGGCCCCGGGCCTGACCGCCAGCCTGAGCCGCATGGAGTTTGGTCAGGGTTCGCAGGTGAATGTTCCGATCGCGGTCCTGATCTGGCTGATGATCTACCCGATGATGCTCAAGGTGGACTTCGGTTCCATCGGCGGCATCGCGCGCCGACCCAAGGGGCTTCTGGTCACCCTGTTCGTCAACTGGCTGATCAAGCCCTTCAGCATGGCGCTCTTCGCGTGGCTGTTCATCCAGACGCTGTTTGCCCACTGGATCGACGCGGAGACGGCGCGCAATTACACCGCCGGCCTGATCATCCTCGCGGCGGCGCCCTGCACGGCCATGGTGTTCGTCTGGAGCTACCTCACCGATGGGGACCCCGCCTACACGCTGGTCCAGGTGGCGGTCAACGACCTCATCATGCTCGTGGCGTTCGCGCCCATCGTGATGTTCCTGTGCGGCGTTGCCCAAGTCGTGGTCCCATCGAAGGTGCTGATCACTTCGGTGGTCGTGTTCATCGTCATCCCACTGGCGGCCGGCTGGATCACCCGCACCGCTCTCCTGAAGTCGCACGGGCCGGAATGGTTCGAGCAGTCCTTCCTTCCCCGTTTCCAGCCGGTGACCATCTTCGCCTTGTTGGCCACACTGGTGCTCATCTTCGCCTTTCAGGCGGAGAACCTGACCACCCAATGGTTCGCGGTACTGCTTCTCGCCGTGCCCATCCTGCTCCAGGTATATTTCAACTCCGGCCTGACCTACCTGCTCATGCGGCGCTTCAGAGTCCCGCACAACGTGGCCTCTCCAGGAGCCCTGATTGGCGCCAGCAACTTCTTCGAACTCGCCGTCGCTGTGGCCATCACCCTCTTCGGACCGGGCTCCCCGGCCGCCCTGGCCACCGTCGTCGGAGTGTTGGTGGAAGTGCCCGTGATGTTGTCCGTCTGCCGTATGTGCAACGACTCGCGGCAGTGGTACAATCGGGCCGTGCCTGCCTGAACTCTCCCGACCTCTCATGCCCCCCGCTCCCGATCGCCCCGTCGACGCCGAGGTCGACCCCATGCCAAGGCTGCGACAGACGCTCCGAGCGTTTATCGGCTCGAGAGTCCGCGATGCCGCGCTCGCCGATGATTTGGCTCAGGAAACGTTGCTGCGGGTGGAGACCCGCCTCCAGACCCTGCGAAGTCGGGATCGCCTCGATGCCTGGGTCTTCCAGATCGCTCGCCATACCATCGCCGATCACTTCCGCACCGCCAGGGAGACTGAGGAATTCGACGAGACCGCGCACGGTCCGTTGCTGGCCAACTCCGACGCCGCGCCGACCGCGGAGGAGGAAGCCCTCAGTGGGGATCTACGAAACTACCTTCGTTCGGTCGTCGACCGCCTGCCGCCCGTCTACAGCGAGGCCATTCGGCTGATCGAACTGGAGGGCCTGTCGCAGGTGGAACTCGCCCGTCGACTCGGACTCTCGGTGTCCGCCGCGAAATCCAGGGTCCAACGGGGCCGAGCCATGCTTCGCAAGGAAATGGAACGTTGCTGCCATTGGGAAACCGACCGCTACGGCACCGTCCTGGCCGTCGAACCTCGGAGCTCGTGCACCTGTCAGAACACCGATTCCACCGGTTGCGAAAAATAGTCTGCGTCCATTTCGATCGTGGTCCGTCCTCTCCTGTGAACATCGGTAACCAGGAGAACAAGATGATGAACACGACGACTGAAACGACCACGACGCAACACGACACCATCCGCCAGCAGGTCCGCGCCCGTTACGGCGAGATTGCCCGCGACGACCAACGGGGTTGCGGCTGCACCACGACTTGCTGCACCCCCGGCGCGGAACGGCCAGGCGCCACCGACGCCCGGGCCCTCGGCTATTCCGCCGACGACCTCGCCAGCGCCCCGGAAGGTTCCGAGCTCGGATTGGGTTGTGGCAATCCCACCACCATCGCGTCGATCCAGCCCGGGGAAACGGTCGTGGATTTGGGCAGTGGCGCCGGATTCGACTGCTTTCTGGCCGCCCGTCGCGTGGGCGATACAGGCAAGGTCATCGGTGTGGACATGACGCCCGACATGATCAGCAAAGCCCGGGGAAATGCAGAGCGGAGCGGCACCAACAACGTCGAATTCCGTCTGGGCGAGATTGAGGCCTTGCCCATCGCCGATGGCGTCGCGGATCTCATCCTCTCGAACTGCGTCGTCAACCTGTCACCGGACAAGGCGCGGGTTTACCGGGAGGCGTTCCGAGCGCTCAAGCCGGGTGGGCGCCTGGCCATTTCCGACATCGTCGCCCTGCAGCCGATCCCGCCCGAGTTGAAAGCCGATCTTGCCGCGTACACCGGCTGCGTCGCGGGCGCCGCGTTGCCCGGCGAAGTGGAGTCGATGCTGACGGCGGCCGGCTTCGTCGAGGTCCGGGTGGACATCAAGGCGACGAGCCGCGCCTATATCAACGACTGGGTGCCCGGGAAAAACGCCGGCGCCTACGTGGCCTCGGCGAACATCACCGGGAAGAAGGCCAAAGGTTGAAGCCCAGCCATTGGACGTGAACCACGACCAGCTCCTCCCTGCCGTCAGGCGTGACATGGAGGGGCTGGTTTCCTGCTGTTATACGGAGGCCTGCTCCAGAGATTGGAACCAGGTGACGAGAGGGGAACACGCGGCGCCACCAGCATCAGGCCGGAGCGACCTCGCTCTTGCAACCGACGCGGATACAATTCAGCCCTTGGTCGTTGACATATTTCGCCAAATAGCGAATAAGCTTCCATCACAAGGTTGCCATGGCCAAGTCCACGCTCAAGCCCGCCGACTTCAAACCCCAGGCCCAGGTCTTCAAGGCCCTCGGGCATCCCGGTCGTCTGCTCATCGTCGACGAACTTTCCCGCGGCGAACGCTGCGTCTGCGAACTGGCCGAGATGGTCGGGTCGGAGATGCCCACCGTCTCGCGCCACCTCTCCATCCTGAAAAACGCCGGCATCGTCGATGACGACAAACGTGGCACCCAGGTCTTCTACCGCCTGATGACGCCCTGCGTGATGAAGTTCTTCCAGTGTGTCTGCGACGTGAAATCCAAGGGGGGCGCCCGTTGACCCCTTTTTTTGATCTCTAACTTAGCGCATGCGCTAAATAGCTTTTCCGCTTTTGTTCTCGTGAATGCCATCCCTCTCGCCATCCCGGCCTCTTGGCGCAAGGAACTCCAGGTCCTCGCCTGGATGACCGGTGTCTTCCTCCTCGCCTATTTCCTGCCGCTTTCCAACGACACGGTGCAGCACGCCATCCAGGAAGCCTTCAAGCTGCTCCAGTGGTACGTGCGCAACCACACCCTGGCCTGTGTCGTGCCCGCCATGTTCATCGCCGGGGCGGTGACCACCTTCCTCTCCAAGGAAATCGTGCTCCGGCACCTCGGTCCCACGTCCTCAAAACCCAAGGCCTACGGCGTTGCCTCGGTCTCCGGAACCGTTCTCGCCGTCTGCTCCTGCAGCGTGCTTCCTGTCTTCGCCGGCATCCATCGCCTCGGCGCCGGCCTCGGCCCCGCCATCGCCTTTCTCTATTCCGGTCCCGCCATCAATGTGCTGGCCATCTTTCTGACCGCGCGCGTGCTCGGCATGCCGATTGGAATCGGCCGCGCCGTCGGTGCGATCGTCTTCTCCATCGTCATCGGGTGGATCATGGCGATGATCTTTCACCGCGAGGAATCGGTTCGGGTCCGGGAGGCGATGGCCATGCCCGAAGCGCCGCCACCCAGCCGTCCTCTTTGGAAGACCTCCCTGCTCCTGTCCGGAATGGTCGCCTTTCTGGTCATCAGCGACTGGTACAACCCCGGCAACGTCGTGGTCACCACCTCCGGCGGCCAGACATTCTCCGCGATCAGCCTTCAGGAGACCCGCGACGAGGTCGTCTACCAACTGGAAGCGCCCTGGAACGACCGGCCAGTCGGCGCCAAATTCACCCTGCCCAAGACCGAGATCGCCACGGTCCGGGAAGCCGACACCTGGGTGATCTGGTTGCATCACCGCAAGTGGTGGTTTGCCGGCGCCGTGGGAGGCGTGGTGTTGCTGATGGTATGGCGTTGGCTCGATCGCACCGAGATTTCGGAGTGGATGGGCAACACTTGGGACTTCTCCAAGCAGATTGTTCCGCTGCTGTTCGGCGGTGTGTTTGCGGTGGGATTCGTGGGCGCGCTAATTCCGGAGACCACGGTCGCACGATGGGTGGGCGACAACTCCCTTTCCTCCAACCTCGCGGCCAGCGTGATCGGGGCCTTCTGGTACTTCGCCACTCTCACCGAGATCCCCATCTGCGAAGCCTTGGGCAAGTTGGGAATGCACCAGGGCCCCATGCTCACCCTGCTCCTGGCCGGCCCGGCATTGTCGCTGCCCAGCATTCTGGTCCTCAAATCAGTGATGGGCTGGAGAAAGACCCTCTCCTTCACCGGTCTGGTGATTGGCCTGGCCACCCTCACGGGTTGGGCCTTTGGCGCTCTGATCTGAATCCAAACCAAGAAAGGAAGAATCCCTATGCAACTGCTCGTCCTCGGCCCCGGATGCACCAAATGTAAAAAGCTCGCCGAAGCGACCGACCTGGCGGCCCGCGAACTCGGATTGGAATACCAACTGAGCAAGGTCACCGACCTCAACCAGATCCTGGCGCTGCGCGTCATGATGACGCCCGCCCTGGTCGTGGACGGCACCGTCAAGGTCACCGGCCGTGTTCCCACGGTCGAGGAACTGAAGCAGATCCTCGTCGCCGCACGTCCGCAACCTTCCGCTGCCTGACTCCATGAACACCTGGGTACGCATCCTCATCGTGGGCGTGCTCGCCGCCGTTGTCGCCGGCGTGATCGCCCTCAAACGTTCCGACCGCACCAATGCGCCCATCCCGACGCTCACCGCTCCGGCCGAATCGCGGACCGCAGCCCTTGCGGCACCGCCGTCAGCGAAGGCGGTGATGCCTCGCCTGGTGGACCTGGGCGCTGACAAGTGCATTCCCTGCAAACTCATGGCGCCCATTCTCGAGGACTTGAAGAAGGAGTACGCCAGCCAGTTCGAAGTTCAGTTCATCGATGTCTGGAAGAACCCGGAGGCGGGCAAGCAGTACGGCATCGAGATCATTCCCACCCAGATCTTCTACGACGCCCGCGGGAAGGAGTTGTTTCGCCACACGGGGTTCTTCGGTAAGGAGGATATCCTGGCCAAGTGGAAGGAACTGGGCGTCGACACCGGCGCGGCGACCGCCGGGATCGTCCGTGAGGAACCCGTTCGGGCCGACACCCGGCCGCGGGATAACGTCTGTTTCCTGTGCGACGGCGACATTGCCCCGGCGCAACGAACCCTGGTCAAGGGCACCAGCGAACAGCGGAACCTCTGCTCGCCCCATTGCTACTTCATCTATCTGTCCAGCCTGGTTGGCGCCGACCCGAAAGCCGAGGAGGCCAAGGTCCAGGTGACCGACACGGAGTCCGGGAACCTTGTTCCGGCGGTGGGCGCCACCTATCTGTACGGCTTGGACTCCAAGGGCCGTCCCACGGTCCAGGCGTTTGCCCAAGTCGCGTCGGCAATGGCCGCCCAAGTGAAGACGCCGGGAGCGGTGATCCCATGGGACGTCTTGCGATCGAAGGAACTGGCCACTCGCTGCGGTTTTTGCGATCGCGCGGTCTACCCCGAGGATGCGTGTCCGATCACGGTCGCGGGTGGCACTCGGACGCAAGGCTGTTGCACCCACTGCGCACTCGGGGTCGCCGCACGCCTGCAAAACGACATCGAGGTCGAGGCTCATGACGGCTACAGCGGCGAACTTATTCGGGTGAAGACGCTCGGCGGCCAGGTGGCCTCGATCGAACCGGCTTCCGCGATGGCCTGGTTTGGCCAGAAGAAATTGCCGGATGGCAAGTGGGCGTCGGCGGGCTGCTTTAAACACGGGTTCTTTATCAGCCAGGCCAACCTCAAAGCCTGGCTGGAACAGCGTCCTTCCATGACGGGGCGGCAGATCTCCATCGCCCAGGCCCTCGCGGACAAAATGAAACTCAGCCCCGAGCAGATCGCCAAGGCCTGCAAGTTGGGTGAATGCAAGTGAGCGGTACCTACCTGGCCTATCGACATGAATACCCTGCGTCGCTCCTGGAAGTGGTTCGTTCTCATCGCGCTTGTGGCCGGGTTCGTCGCCCGAGCCCGCCTTGCCCGGGTTCCAGTGCTCGGCCACACCGTCAACCGTGGAACGATCACCGCGGAAGTGATGGGAACAGGAACGTTGGAGGCCAGGGTGAAAACCACGCTCAGCCCTCGCATCCAGGAACGGCTTGCGGAGGTCCTCGTCGACCAAGGCGAGGCCGTCACCAACGGTCAGTTGCTGGCACGCCTCGACGACGGCGAACTGCGGCAGCAGGTGGCCGTTGCCGAGGCCTCGCTGGCGGCAGCCCGCGTCACAGTGGAACGTGTACGGACGGACCAGGCGCGTGCTGAAGCCGTACTCCGCCAAGCGCGCCTGGACCACCAGCGAGTGGCGGAATTGGTGGCGACCAAGGTCACCTCCCAGGCGGACTTTGATAAGGCTGCCGAAATGCTCAACGTCGCCGAGGCCGACTTGCGCAGGACACAGGCCGCGATCGGTGAAGCCCAGAGCCAGGCGACCGCCGCCGAGAAAAACCTCTTACACCAGAAGGAACGCCTCACCTTCACCGAACTGCGAAGTCCTTACGATGGGTTGGTGGTCCGCCGCGACCGCGATCCAGGAGGCGTCGTGGTGCCAGGCGCCTCGGTCCTGCAACTCGCTGCAACCAACGAGATCTGGGTTTCCGCCTGGGTCGACGAAACGACCGCGGTCCAGCTTGCCACGAATCAGCCCGCCCGAGTCGTCTTCCGATCTCAGCCTGGCCAGGAGCACCCTGGAGTTGTGGCGCGGCTTGGCCTCGAAACCGACCGCGAGACACGGGAGTTTCTCGTCGACATTCGAGTCACCTCATTGCCCCCCAACTGGACTTTCGGCCAAAGAGCCGAGGTGTTCATCGCAACCCGACGCAAGGAGTCTTTGCTCACCGTGCCGGAGACCTTTCTCGTCCTCCGTGAAGGCAGCCGGGGAGTCCTCCGCAATCACGCTGGCCGCGTTCGGTGGCAGCCGGTCACCACCGGATTGAGTGGAGGCGGACTCGTCGAGGTCGTCGAAGGCCTCAAGGAGAGTGAACAGATTCTTCGTGCTGCGGACGGCAACGCCGCGGCCCTGGGTGACGGCCGGCGTATTCAGGTACTATGAACCTCGCGGTCCGCGACATCCGTCATCACTCCGGCCGCTTCGTCCTGACGACGGTGGGCATCGGCCTCTTGCTGATGATTGTCATGGGGATGGGAGGCATCTACCGAGGCCTCATCCATGAGGCCATCCTCCTGGTGGACCGCATCGACGCCGACATCTGGATCGTCCAGGGACGAACCCGGGGGCCGTTCGCCGAAACCTCCCGGATTCCTGTCTCGCTGGAGGACCGCGCCCGCGCCGTTCCCGGAGTTGCCTGGTCCCGTCGCTTGGTGTCGCACACCATCCAACGCGAGCACCGCGGCCGTCCGCTGCGCATGGTAGTCCAAGGGTTGGCATGGCCGGATGACAACGGCAGTTGGATCCCCCTCGTCGCTGGCCGTCCCCTGGGACAGGCGCACTTCGAGATGACAGCGGATCGTTCCCTTGGCCTCGCGCTCGGAGAGCAGCTCACTCTCGGGAAAGATCGGTACACAGTCGTGGGCCTCACCCGCGGACTCGTCGGAACGGGGGGGGATGGCCTCGCCTTTTTCACGGCGTCGGATGCGCTGGCTATTCAGTTTGATGTTCCAGGGGATGCCCGGAGATTGGAGCGCGCCGCCCGCCGCGAGCGGGTCGCCTCCCAGGACCTCGGCCAAGTGCTGCCGCTTCTCCTGGATCGCGCCAGCGGACCCGAGAACGACATTCCGGCGCTGACGCCTCCGCAGGTCAGCGCGGTGGTCCTGAAACTCCGGCCAGGCGTGGACACGAACGACGTCATCAAGACGATCTCCGCCTGGCCGGATGTCACCGCGTATTCGACTGACCAACAGAAGCAACTGCTGTTGGGTGGCATGGTGGACCGATCCCGCCGCCAACTGGGGATGTTCCGAGTTCTGTTGATCATCATTTCCACCATTATCATGGCGTTGATCCTCTACACCCTGACCCTCGATAAGCTCCACGACATCGCCATGCTCAAGCTCATCGGGGCGCGCAACGGCGTAATCGTCGGACTGATCCTGCAGCAGGCGCTGCTCATGGGAGCCCTCGGCTACGGCCTGGCCTGGTGGCTGGGGCAGTACGCATTCCCGAGGTTCCCCCGCCTGGTGATCATCGAAGCCCCGGACCTGTTAATGCTCGGGGGCATCGTTCTGGCCATCTCCGTCCTGGCAAGTCTGCTGGGCATCGCCAAAGCCATGCGGGTGGAACCCAACAAGGTTCTCGCCGGATGAACTCCCTCGCGGCCGACCGCCCCGCGATCCTCGCGGAGTCGCTGACCAAGACGTACGGCAGCGGCAACACCGAGGTGATCGCACTGCGCGACGTCACGCTGAAGGTCCAGCGGGGAGAGGTCGTGGCGCTGCTGGGCCCCAGTGGAGCCGGCAAGTCCACCCTGCTCACCGCCATCGGTCTCATCAATCCGCCGACCTCGGGGCGCATCCATATCGGCGGCCATCTCGTTCTCGACGGCCCCCACCCCGCGGTGGACCTCCGCGCCTTCCGCCGGAAGCACTTGGGGTTCGTCTTCCAGCGGGCGAACCTGATCCCCTTCCTTTCGGCCTTGGAGAACGTTCAGGTCGCCATGGAGATCAACGACGTGACGCCGCGGGCAGCCAAGCAGCGCGCCCGCGAGCTCCTGGAATACTTGGGTGTCGGTGACCGGGCCTCGCACCTGCCCGAGGAACTCTCCGGCGGACAGCAGCAGCGCGTCGCGGTGGCCCGGGCGCTCGCCAATGAGCCCGGCCTGATCCTCGCCGACGAACCTACCGCGGCCCTGGACAGCCATCGGGGCCGCCAGGTCATGGAGTTGTTCGCGAAAGTGTCCCGCGAACGCCAGGCCGCGGTCCTGGTGGTCACCCATGACCACCGAGCCTTGGACGTCTTTGACCGGACCTTGGAAATGGAGGACGGCCGCCTGCGCGAATCCGCGCCTTCCTCGATAACACCCGCAACCCAGCACTGAAGGACTATGAGCACAGACTCAATTGGCTTCATCGGCGCCGGCCGTATCACCCGCATCCTCCTCGGAGGCTTCAAGGCCGCGGGCATCGCGTTGCCCGAGGTTCTCGTCAGCGACGCCAACGCGGAGGCTCTCGCTCGCTTGAAGTCAGCCTTCCCGGAGATCACCGCCATTGGCACCGACAACACGCAACCTGCACGCCAGGGACTGGTGATTCTCGCGGTGCATCCTCCCGCCATCCCCGTCGCCCTGGCAGGGCTCGCACCAAGCCTCCGGCGCGATTCGACCGTCCTTTCTCTGGCACCGAAGTTTACCTTGGCGAAACTTGCCGAACTATTGAGCGGCCATCCCCGAGTCGTCCGAATGATTCCGAACGCACCGAGTGTGATCGGTGCGGGGTTCAACCCCATTGCCTTCGCCAATGGCATCGACGGCAACCAACGGGCGGGGTTGAGAGATTTCCTTAGTCCATTGGGTGAGTGTCCTGAGGTCGAGGAGCAGAAGCTGGAAGGCTACGCACTTCTTTCGGCAATGGGACCGACCTACCTCTGGTTCCAATTACAGGCTTTGCGGGAATTGGCCTTGGAGTTCGGATTGTCGGACTCGGAGACTGGGCCGGCCCTCAAGCGCACGGTTTGTGGCGCGATGAGAACTCTCCTGGAATCCGGTCTGTCGCCATCGGAGGTAATGGATCTGATCCCGGTGAAACCATTAGCCGAGGACGAGGCCGCCATCCGACAAGCTTACCTAACTCGGCTTCCAGCGCTTTTTGCCAAGATTAAGCCGTGAGCTCCCGGCCTCGAGGATCGCCACCCCAAGCCTATCGCAGTGGAATCACTCTTCACTCACCTGAGTCGGGCCATCGAAGGCGCTCCTATGGTGGCCCTCGGAGCCGCGTTCATCTGGGGCATCCTCAGCATTCTGCTCAGTCCGTGCCACCTGGCGAGCATCCCGCTCATCATCGGCTTTATCAGCGACCAAGGCCGCGTCACCACCCGCCGAGCCTTCTGGACCGCCACACTGTTCGCCGTCGGCATCCTTCTCACCATCGCGGGCATCGGCGTCGCGACCGCCGCCGCGGGTCGAATGCTGGGCGACGTCGGGCGCTACGGGAACTACTTCGTGGCCCTCATCTTCTTCGTCGTGGGCCTCCACCTCCTGGGTGTGATTCCGATGCCGTGGACAGGTCCCGGTCAGGTCGGGATGAAGCGCAAAGGACTGCTCGCCGCCTTCATCCTCGGCCTGGTCTTCGGCATCGCCCTCGGTCCCTGCACCTTTGCGTACATGGCTCCGATGCTGGGAGTCACGTTCCGGCTGGCGGCCTCGGACCTGCTTTTCGGGGTCCTGCTGCTCGTGGCGTATGGCGTCGGCCATTGCGGGGTGATCGTCGCGGCAGGCACCTCCACCGAACGTGTGCAACGCTTCCTCAACTGGAATGATCGATCCAAGGGGGTCGCCATTCTCAAAGCCGCTTGCGGCATCCTGGTTCTCCTCGGGGGCGTCTGGCTCATCTACTCCTCGCCCTGATTCCACATTTCCCCCTCCGCGCCTCTGCGCCTCTGCGCCTCTGCGCGAAACCCAACCTCCAGCATTCATCCTTCGACCGCGATCCAGCAAGGAAGGCAAAGGCTCTTGGCATCGCGCAGAGGCGCGGAGGCGCAGAGAGCTGGGGACGGAAGAAGGGGGGCGTAATGGAGGAAGGTTGATGCGGCGAGGGACATACCGGGATGTTCGCTTGCCTTCTCCGCTCTTCCCATCCCCCTCTGCGCCTCTGCGCCTCTGCGCGAAACCCAACCTCCAGCATTCATCCTTCGACCGCGATCCAGCAAGGAAGGCAAAGGCTCTTGGCATCGCGCAGAGGCGCGGAGGCGCAGAGGAGGAGGTCGGAGAGCATTGATTTCCTGCGCACTCCCCTTGGCTCCACCCGCCTCATTTTACCGTCCCTTTCCCCTCCTTCTCTGCGCCTCTGCGCCTCTGCGCGAGACCACCTCTTTGTCCCCCTTTTCTGGACTGAGGAACGGAAGAGCAAAGACAAGGGATGGTGCCCGCGAGAGAACCCGCCAAAACGAGAATGGTACTTGCATGGCACATTTGCATTGTCGGGGACCTTTACTTGGGCGCCTCATCCCTTCAGGCCATCTGCCGTGGGGCATCCCCTCAACTCCTTGATTCCGACCCGAATGAGCGAAGCGATCTTGGGAGCCGCCACCGCCAGCCGGCGAATATCAACCATCCACCGACTCAAGGCGACCCGACGACTCGTCGGCGACCCGCTGCAGTCACCTTGTCAGGACGAACGAATGGAGAAGGCGAACACGTCAAAAGAAGTATTCCAACATGCCAAATGAACCTGTGAACACAGTTCTCGAACCGCTGTTGGCGTTGCTGGCGCGCAGGGATTACGTGCCCGCTAACGTCCCCGAACTCCTTCGACTGCTGCGCCTCCCGCGCAGCCGCCAGCAGAACTTGCAGACTGCCCTTCATAGTCTGGAGCAGGCCGGACGCGTAGCCCGCATCAAAGGCGACCGCTACATCCTGCCACGTGAGGCGGACCTGGTTCCCGGACGCATTCGCATGAACCGGCAGGGCAAAGGCTTTCTCCAACCGGATGACACCGGACTAAAGGAGATTGCCATCCCCGAATCCGCGACGGGCACGGCGTTGCACGAAGATCGTGTGCTGGTGCGCCGCGATGTCCGGCCCAAAGGCCTGCGTCCGGTCCGGACCGAACCGGACACCGGCACGGTCGTCCGCATCTTGGAGAGGCGGCGCATGCAAATGGTGGGGACGCTGCAACGCGGGCGGCGGTTCCTCTATGTCATTCCGGACGACCCGCGCATTCCGCACGACATCTATGTTCCCGAGCCGCGCGACTTGGGTCGGGCGGTGCGTCTCGGCGACAAGGTCGTGGTGGAGTTGAAAGAATGGGAAACGCGCCACACCAATCCCGAGGGAGAGATCATCGAAGTGCTCGGCTCCCCGGACGCGGAGGGCGTGGACATGCTGTCGGTGCTGCGCCAATACGATTTGCCGCTGCATTTCCCAAAGGTGGCGCTCCAGGAGGCGCGCGCCAAAGGCACGACCGTGCAACCCAGTGATCTGCGGGGGCGTGTGGACTGTCGCGGTCACCAGGTCATCACCATTGACCCTGATGACGCGAAGGATTTTGACGACGCCATTTGTCTGGAACGCGCCGAGGACGGCCATTGGCGGCTGTGGGTGCACATCGCCGACGTGTCTCATTATGTGAAGCCCGGCACGGCGCTGGACGCGGAGGCGCGCAAGCGCGGCAATTCCACTTATCTCGTGGACCGCGTCATCCCGATGTTGCCCGAGGCGTTGAGCAATGAACTCTGTTCCCTCAAGCCCGGCGTGGACCGCCTGACCAAGTGCGTCGAGTTCCTGGTGTCGGAGGCAGGCCGGGTGCTGAGAACGAAATTCTATGCTTCGGTGATTCGGTCGCGGCGCCGCTTCAGCTACCAGGAGGCGCTCGCCATCCTGCAACGCAAACCCGCCCGCGATCCCATCGAACAGATGCTGCACCAGGCGCATGAACTGGCCCGTCGCATCCGGCGCTTGCGCTTCGCCAACGGCTCGCTGGACCTCGATTTCCCCGAATCGAAAATCCGCCTCGATGAGCGTGGTCGCGTGCTTCGCATCGAACGGACGGAGAACGACGTGTCGCATCAGTTGATCGAGGAATTCATGCTGCTCGCCAACGAGGCCGTGGCCGCGCGGTTGATTCATCTGCGACGGCCCGCGGTGCACCGTGTTCACGAGGCACCGGACGCGCGCCGTCTGCAGGAATACCGGGAGGAGGTGCTGAGCCATGGCGTGACGTGCGGCAACCTGGAGCAGCGAACGGAGGTGCAAAAACTCCTGGCCCGGCTCAACACCCTGCCCATCGGCCCCGCGCTCAAGATTGGCTTCCTCAAATCGCTGATGCGGGCGCGCTATGCCGTCGAACCGATGGGCCACTACGGTCTGGCCAAGAAGAACTACACGCACTTCACCTCACCCATCCGCCGCTATGCCGACCTGATTGTGCATCGCGCGCTGTTTGACCCACAACCCGCCGTAAAGTCGGCACTCTCGCAAGCGGCGGAACACATTTCCGTTACCGAGCGCAATTCCGCCGACGCCGAGCGTGACAGCAAGGATGTGAAACTCTTCGCGTTCCTCAATGCGCAGTTGGACTCCGGACGACCCCTGGCGTATCCGGCGCTCGTCACGGATGTGCGCAACTTCGGCTTCTTCGTGGACGTGCCGGGGCTGGCCATGAGTGGTCTCGTGCCCTTGTCCAACGTGGAGGACGACTTTTTCGAGTTCGATTCGCAGCACAGCCGCCTCGTCGGACGCCGCACGCGTCGCATCATTCGCCTCGGTGACCCGGTGACCGTGCAGGTCGCCAAGGTGGACCGATTCAAGAAGCAGGTGGATTTCCGTTTGACCGATCAGGGTCGCCGTCGCAGTCGTGGACCCGAGCGTCGAAGCCCCTCGGGTCACGGGGCTCCCTCCGCCGCCCATCACGGCCATCGAAGGCGGTAGAATCCAGCCCCCTGCTCAGGCGAGACCGCGATCTCACGGGAGGATCCCACTCCGGGAACCTCCTCCCATTCTGTTGAATCCGGACGCTCTGCCTTGAGGAGCGCGGCACCGCTGGGCGATGGATCCCAGCGTACCGAGAGGATGCCCGGCAACCCCGATCGCTGGATCTCCAGATTCAGCGGCAGCTCGAGGATTTGAAGTCCCCTTGTCCCGTCCGCAACAAACACTCCTGCTCCCGAGGCGGCGAGGCCCGAAAACTCATGGCCGGCGGTCGAGAAACGTCCCACGACGCGCGGATGCGCGGGATCAGCCAAATCGACCACCGCCACCCCCTCCGCTTCTTCGGTGGGCAGGGTGAAAAACGCGTGACGCCCGTTCCAGGCGATGTCTGCGCCGATTCCGCCCGTAGCGAGCGTGCCTCGAAGAATCGGCAGCTTTGGATCGGAAACGTCGATGACTTCCAACACGCCACCCTGCATCAGCAGCAGGTGATTGCCGGCTAACTCCATTCCCACCGGATTGTTCGATACGGGATGAATGCCCACTTGCTGGGGCCGCGCTGGGTCGGATCCATCGATCACCTGAAGGACGCCTCCTCCCGACATAAGGAACGAGGCAACATAGATCCGGGAGCCGGCCGCCTTGATTCGATGAGCGATTCCCGCAAGGGGTAACCGGTGCAGAAAACCGGGTTGGGCTGGATTCGAAATGTCGAGCGTCAGCAGGCCGGCGTCTTCAGCCGCCGCATAGAGCCTCGATCCCGAGATGGCAAGGTCATCAATGAGACCGGGGCTCTCGAACACACTCGCGCGCCGCGGCTCCGAAGGATCTCCGACATCGATCGCATGGATCGCATCGCGCGCGCCCACATAGGCCCAGCCGGGCGCCAAGGCGACGGTAAAGGTGCCATTCTGGAAAATCCCTCCCACCCGATAGGGCTGATGGCGATTGGAAATGTCCACCACCTCCAGACCCGTGAGCCAATCCACGGTGAAGGCGTGCTGGCCAAAGACAGCGACACGTTGGGTAGAACGGCTGGTGAAAAAATTCCCTGCGAGCCTCGGAGCATGGGCGTTCGTGAGGTCGATGATTTGAACTCCACCCTCACCTCCTGCCATGGCTGCGACGGTTGCGCCCACCGAGAATTCCCCGCCGCCTTCGCACTTCCCCCAAACCAACGGCCTCGCCGGGTCCACCACATCAACCGCCTGGAATCCGGACGTGCCCGAAACATAGGCGATACTCCCCGCGACCTTGATCCACGACGCCCCGATGCCCGCCAGGCCGCCCACGCGCGGGAGGAAGCCTCGATCTCTCGATAGCTCCGAAGGGTAGGCATCTTCCATCAGCAAACGATTGAGTTGCTGCAGTTCCAGGCCCTGAGGGTCTTTCTGCAGAAGATTCTGGGTCTCTGGACGAAGTCGAATACCGGCAAACCGTGCGCCTTCGTAAATCGAGATTCCTTTAAGAATGCGATTCAGGTCCTGGAGCAAACTTCCTCGCAGAGATTCGAACTCGGAGCCTTCGGGGTCGACGGTCGCCAGCGCCGTCTTGGTATCCTGCGACAAACTCCCCGTCAGCCACTGATCGAAGGCGCGCGATGGCATTTTCAGACGTACCACCAAGGCCCCCAGATCGACCAGGTCGTCCGCCGAGAATGCCGAGTCAAGGTGTCGGCCGCCGGTATGCTCCACGACATCAAGGTCCGTCCCGTTCATGACATAGGCATGCGTCGCGGTCGCGGAGATTCCAGACGCCAGGCCTGCCATGTCATACTCGCCCACGAGCACTGGATTCGAAGGATTGGAACAGTCGAAGATTTGCAGGTCGCCGCCCTTCATCGGATTGGTTTGAGGAGGGAACCCGGGCATCAGCACCGTCGGATTGCGGGTCACGAAAAGCAGGTTTCCAGCCGCGGCCATGTCCATCACGACGGATCCCATTTCCATTCGAGCCAGAATCTTCGGTTGGGAAGGGGTCGCGACGTCGACGACGAGGACTTCGGCGTCCTTGAACGCGTCACGGTTTCCCGCCAGGAACGCGCGATCGCCCGATACCACGATGGTCGAGGCACCCCCTTCCAGGGGCACCTGGGCCACTTCCCGAGGATTGGACGGCTCGGAAACATCCACCACGCGGAGGCCAATGTCGGATTCGCTTCCGGCCAGATACACATAGGAACCGGTCACGGCGATCGATCGTGTAAAGTCAGGCAGTTTGAGGTGTGCCAGAAGCTTCGGTTGACTCGGCTTGGAGACATCCAAAATGAGCAATCCCGATCCACCACAAGCCGCGTAACACAGGGTGCCCTGCAGGGCCACATCGTGGACCGGCCCGGAAAGATATCCGGGCACCGAACCCACCAGGACCGGATCGAGACTTCCGCCTTGCGTGGCACGGATACCGAGATAAATCGTCATGATCGCCAGGATCCATCCCCTCGGGGCTGTGATCGTCTTCAGCCACGGCATCATGGCCGCAAATAATCACACCCTTTGCTGCCCGGCAACCAACCGGGGACGTCGGGTCAGGCGGTTCCTTCGTTGCTGCCGGAAACAGGTCTTCCGCGTCGGCAATTCCAAGGTTTTGGATTTCCAGGGGACGGATCGGTGCCCGCGCATCGAAGCGCCCAATGGCACGCCTGTTCACCACGCAGCGTGGCAACCGCCATCGCCCCATTTCAATGAACCCGAGTAAACGCGCATCCGCGTCATGGGCTTCCAAGCCACGGAACCATCGACCAACCCGACATTGCCGCCCTGCGCACCGATGGCGGCGGAACTCAGCCCTTGCTGTCCGGTGTTGGCGAAGTCCTGACCTTGAACGACCGGGCCGCCGCGGCCGTGTGGTGCGAAGGTCTTTCCTTCCGCGGGCGACCAATCGTTCAGGTCGGTAACCAGCACCAAGCTGGGGTCGCCGGTCAGGTTCAGCGGGGACGTCCAAACCGAGGTCTGCCCCTCAAGCGGCGGCCACGGGGTCTGGGTATGTCCACCAAGGTAGTTGTATCCGATCACATAGCCGTGGCGAAACCCCTCCCAATCCGTCTCGACCTTCCATCCTTCCGTACGGTTGAACTTCCCACCCAACTGCGGACAGTCGAGGATCCGGTAATGTCCGCCGTACCGCAGAAACTGCGCGCGCGTGTTGGTGGAGATGACGGGAATATTCTCGTCGCCAGGCTCGTCCGATTCGCCGCTGGGCAGTTTGTCCCCGAAATCTCCGGCATAGAGATGCGTGGCGAGGCTGAACTGCCGGAGATTGTTTTTGCAGGCGGTCCGTCGGGCGCGCTCCTTGGCCGACGCCAGCGCAGGCAGCAACAGCGACGCCAGGATCGCGATGATGGCAATCACCACCAGCAATTCGATCAGCGTGAAGGCACGTTGAGCTTCGAACCAGTCACGACGAACTTCGGTACGCATGGGCATCGCCGCCTCACTGGGGTTCACGGACCCGGTAGAATTGCCTCCACGGCACCGCGTTATCCACCTCCGCGGGCGGCACTCGAATCGTGGCATCAGGGGAAACCACGGCGTTCGACACCGCCGTCCAGTCGACCAGCGAGGTCGAGCGCCAGACCTCCAATTGGCCCAGTCGCTCCGGGGCCGGCAAAGAGCCATCGTGGCTTTGGAGGTGGAATTGGAGGCCGCCATCGGGTTGGCGCGCCGGAGCAAGCAGGCGCAATGGCGACGGTGGAGCCGCGCTGACATCGAGACAGACTCCTTCCCGATTGCTGCGCGCGTAGATGCGGCCCTGACTGATTGCCGGGGCGTTCCAGCAAGTTCCGCTCAGTGCTTTGAACCGCGCCAACTCCTGGTAGCGCTCCGGTGTGGGTGCCGCCAGGATCAGTTTACCGTCCGCAGTTAGCAGCAGAATCTTTCCATCCACCAGGAGCACCTGACCGGGACCAAAGTTGGGTTCCGACCACTTCTCCGTGCCGGTCGCCAATTCGATGCATTTCAAGGGAGCGGATAACCCATAGTCGTGGCCGTATAACCCGTAAACATGCCCCTGATGATAGACCGGGGTGCTCCAGAAATTGATGAGTTCGTCCCGCTTGCGCCAAATCTCGGTGGCGCGAAACGTCGTCCCCGCCTTGGTGATGCGAGCGGCGCGCGCACCGATGCTGTAACCGGCCGAATGATAAAGCGTATCCTCCCCGATCACCGGCGCGATGGCGGTTGGCACGCTGACATTGTAGCTATAGCGCCACAGCTCTTGACCGGATTCCGGGATCATTGCCACCGCACCACCGGCGGTGAAAAAGATCGCCTGCCTCACCCCGTGAAGCGTGGCGAGCACGGGGGTCGAGTGCGTCAGCTTGGGGCTGGCGAGTTCCCAGACGGTTCGGCCATCACTCTTGGACAGCCCGAAAAACCGCTGCCCTTTTCCGCCCGCCGGTCCGTTCACCAACACAAGATCCCCCACGATCAGGGGCGAGGCGGCCGCTTCGAAGTCCGGTATCTCCCCGCCAAACTCCTCCAACAGATCACGCTCCCATACGATCCCGCCATCACTCGCCCGCAGGCAGAATAGCGACACATAGGCGCTGAGAACGTACACGAATTCGCCATCCACGGACGGGGTCGAGCGCGGCCCGTCACCGTTGCCAGCCCCTCGTCCGGGCGGGGACGGCCCAACCGGCCGGGCCCAAAGTTCCGCGCCGGTATTGGCGTCCAGAGCGAGATACACCTCCATGGCGTTCCCGGCGACCTGGCGCTTGACCCCGGTATAGGCCCGACCCTGGCTCACCGCAAACGAGCTGAAGCCGTCTGGCAACGGCTTCTTCCAAAGTTGACGGGGACCTTGCGCAGACCAATTCACCCGGATGCGCTCGGTCGAGGTGCCATTGTGCTGAGGTCCGCGATACTGAGGCCAGTCGCCGCTGTTCACCCGGGCGCCGGCGAGCATCAACATGGCCAACAGAAAAGCTGCCGATGGACCGAGGAAGCGGAAGCCTTCGACTGCGGTTGGCGTCTGGGTCTGCATCGATGCCCGACCTATCACGATGCAATCCTAAGCCATGGCGCGGAAGAAGCGACATGCGTGTCAGACCGCACAGGTTCGCCGCACGGGACGTTGCATTGGGCAGAAACCCAACACGTCTCCATGACGCGCGGGTCCCGCCGCGTCGAGGGCCTTAAAGACGCTTTCCCACGCCACCGGCTCGCTCTCGATTTAGTGCACCAGCCGCACCAACACGTATCCAAGGCAGCCTGTCACTGGAATGGTGAAGACCCAGGCCCACAGCATGCGCTCGACGACAAACCACTTCACCGCGCGCACGTTCTTCGCGGCGCCCACGCCCATGATCGCCGAGGAGATCACGTGGGTGGTGGAGAGCGGGATGCCCCAGTGACTGGCCACACCGATAATCGCCGCCGCGGTGGTTTCGGCGGCGAACCCGTGAACCGGGTACAGCTTCACCATCTTGTGTCCCAGCGTCTTGATGATGCGCCAACCGCCCGCATACGTCCCGGCTGCCATGGTCAAGGCACAGACGACCTTGATCCATGGCGCCACATACAGCGCCTGCCCGGCTTCCGGCGTGGGTGTTCGCAAGAAATGCAGAAAACCCGGCAGATGTTCGAAGGCCCCACTGGACGTCGCGGCCACCAAGGCGAGAGCGATGATGCCCATCGTCTTCTGTGCGTCATTCAGTCCGTGACTGAATCCCATCCAGCAACTGCTCAGCAACTGCGCGCGGCCAAAGATCCGATTGACCGTGCGCGGACGAGCATGTCGGAAGGTCACATACAGGATCGCCATCACGAGGAAGCCAATCAGCAATCCGATGATCGGGGAGGTGAACATCGGGATCACCACCTTCGGCACCAATCCACCGCCTCCCGGACTATAAAATTTGATCACACTCCAATCGCCGTCCGCCGCCGCCAGTGTCGACCCAACCAATCCACCGATCAGCGCATGGCTCGAGCTCGAAGGAAGTCCCCGCCACCAGGTGATCAGATTCCAAATGATACCGCCCGTCAGCCCGCAGAGGATCGTCAACGACGTGACAAACTTGATGTCGACCAGGCCCTTTCCAATCGTGCTCGCCACGGCGGCACCCATCAGGGCGCCCGTCAGGTTCGTCACGGCCGCCATGAAGACGGCCTGACGCGGAGACAAGACCTTGGTGGCCACGACGGTGGCGATCGAGTTGGCGGTATCATGGAACCCATTGATGTACTCGAAGACCAACGCCACCAGGATGACGCTTAGGATCAAAAGCATGGGATCAGGAGTTCTTGAGCACGATGTGCGTCACGATCGCGCCCACGTCCCGGCAACGATCCACCAGCTTCTCCAGCAAATCGTAAAGGTCCTTGCGGGCTAGAAATTTTCCGGATGGCAGATCGGCGTGATACAGGTCCCGGACCAATAGATCCACCACCGCGTCGGCCGCATCCTCGGTCGCCTCCAATCGATCGTTTAGTTCCTTCATCCGCTCCAGGGGCGGCAACTTCCGCAGATCGCGAATCATCTCTCCCAGGATCCCGACGGCCTGTTCGATCAACAGCGCCTGGCGCGTAAAATCGACCCCGCTCACCAGGTCGCAGACCAACCGGTAGCGCCCCGCAAACTTCTCGGTGGTCTTCACCAACTTGTACAAAGCCCGCGACAAGGCCTCGATGTCCTCACGTTCCAACCCGGTCACAAAGGTCCGCACCAATTGCTCTTCAATCTCCGACAAGAGTTTCCTCTCGCGCCGCTCCGCCCCCAGGAACGCGTCCAATTCCCCCAGCCCTCCTTCCTTTCGCAGTATCGCCGTAAGACGCTTCACACTCGCCTGCGCCTCCGCCGCACAGGCCTCCAGCAGGTCCAAAAACACGTCATCTTTGCCGAGCAATCGTTGAAGGGAAAACATGGGAATCAGGAATTCTTTGAATCGACGCGTCCGCGCCACGTGCCGGCAGCCGCCAACCCAACCCTGGCTTCCCGCCGCCACCGCAGGCAATTCAAATTCTTTGTTAACAACAGGATACGCACACTTCGGCCCGTCGAAGTCCGCCCTCCACCTCGACCCCAACCGTCGGCGGACCAGCGCGCCGGCCATCTCGTAACCGTTTTGTCACAATTAAGCCATCGATCCGTGACGAGCCCCCAGAACCGTGGGCCCACGTCACGGCCGGTCGGGGCAAAGTCCGGTCGTGAACGGAAATCCGGGAAATCATGAACCAACGAACTCTCCGACTCGCGCTGGCGCTGGCTTCCGGCGTCCTCGCCTCCGGCCCCGTCGCCCGCGGTCAATCCGCCGACGCCATCATTGATAAACTCGTCGACAAAGGGATTCTCACGGTCGACGAAGCCAACCAGCTTCGCGAGGACGCGGACCGCGATTTCACCAAGGCCTACTCGGTGAAGAGCGGCCTTCCGGACTGGCTCACCAGCCTGCGGTTCAATGGGGATTTCCGGGGTCGCTACGAAGGGTTCTTTGCGGACCATCCGGGCTTCGCGGACCGGGCGCGGTGGCGCTACCGGCTTCGCGCCGGTTTCACCGCCGTCATGCATGACGACTTCGAGGTAGGTTTCCGATTGGGTTCCGGCGATATCGACAACGCTTCCGGGATCACCCGGGGCACCGACCCCATTTCCAACAACCAGTCGTTCCAGAACAACGCCGGGAAAAAGGGCATCTTCCTCGACACCGTCTACGCCCGTTGGAGTCCGATCAACACCGGCAACTGGCAAGGCGTCTTCACCCTGGGCAAGATGGAGAATCCGCTGGTCTATTCCGACCTGACCTTCGACAACGACTACACACCCGAGGGCTTGGCCGAACAGTTCACCTACACGCTCAACGCCGAGCACTCACTGAAGTTCAATGCGGTCCAGTTCGTCCTCGATGAACTGGGCGGCTCGGGGGAGGACCCCTACCTGATCGGGGCCCAGGTTCGCTGGGATGCGGTCTGGAATACCAAATGGTCCAGCAGCGTGGGGGCCGCCTTCCACAGCATCCTCAACGAACAACAACTGACGAGTAGCGCGGTGCCCGACATCAACATGGGCAACACGCGCAACGTCACGGTGGCTCGCGATTCCACCGGCCGGGCCACCGGGTTCACCCTCGGCGCACCCGTCGAAGATTTCCAAACCATCGTTCTCGATGCGGGGATCACCTACACCCTGGAGTCCGTTCCGCTCTACACCGGCCCCTTCCCGATCCGCGTCTTCGGCGAATACCTGCACAATTACGGCGCCGACGATGCCAACCAAGGCTACCAAGCCGGCATTTCCTTCGGCAAAGCCGGCAAGCGCCGCACCTGGGAGGTCACCTATCGCTACAAGTTGCTGGAGGGTGATGTGTGGTGGGAGGAACTCACCGATTCCGATTCCGGCGGCTATTACGAAGGCCCCTTCTCCGCCGGCTCCGTTCCCAGCACTCTCCGCGCCGCCGGCACCGGCTACGGCTCGGGTACCAATATCCGCGGCCATTGGGTCCGTCTCGGCTATTCGCCGTACGACTCCCTAGCGCTCAACATCACGTGGATCAGTCTCGACCTGGTGGACGAATACCTGCCCGGGACCCCGAGCGACATCCACCGCCTCCAGATCGATGCCATCTGGAAGTTCTGACCTTCGTCACCCCGCCGTCACGCGTTTGTCACCGAACCCACAGTCCATACTCCTGCTATGAAGAAGTTCCTGCTCGCCTCCGGCCTTCTCGCCCTTTCCGCGCTCGCCGCGTTGGCCGGCGAAATCACCGTCAAAGGCTCCGACACCATGGTCATCCTTGGACAGAAGTGGGCCGAGGTTTACATGCAAAAGAACCCGGGCACCAAGATCCAGGTGACGGGTGGCGGTTCCGGCACCGGTTTCGCCGCGCTGCAAAACAAGCAAACCGACATCGCCAACGCCTCCCGCAA
>JAEUHG010000045.1 GCA_016795425.1 Verrucomicrobiales bacterium | reverse complement strand
AAACACCGTGTACTCGATCGGGTCTCTGGACGGGGGCGACCGACTGATCCTGGGAGGGGGTAGAGGAGAGCCTTCACTCGCCATCTGGGACCTTGCCACCCAACTTGAGTTGGTGCGCCTCAAGGTGGAGGGGAGGGTGGTCTTCCATGTCTTCTCGGATGGGAACGTCCTGGTCGCCGATACGATACTCAATGGGAAAGGCGCCATTTACCTGTGGCGAGCCCCGTCGTGGGAGGAAATCGAACGTGCCGAGGCGGCACGCCCCAACGTCACGGCCGCGCCGGGCCGGTGAATTCCAGGGGTGAGCGGAAACGTGCCTCCAGGGGGTCAAAGTGTTTCGCGTAGCCCTGCGATTCGACGGAGCTCAGCAGAGAGCGGCGATCCAGATATCGTTCTCGGGAATGGGCGTCGCGGCCGAGCGCAGTTCCTCCCGAATCGTCGCCTAGTGATCCGCGGTTTCTTCGTCCCCACCCACGAGCAAGCAGGCTCGACCTGACCTCGTGGAATCCCGGCCAGAACCTCCAGGGCGCGGCGGGACCACCGGCGCCGTCATTGACCGCAAGTGACACCAGTGACACCAGTGACACCAGTGACACCAGTGACACCAGTGACACCTTGGACGCCATGACAACGATCTCCATCAAGGAATTGCACGGCCGCACGGGTCACTGGTTGAGACGGGTCAACGAGGAACGCGAGGTGATCGTCACCGAACGGGGACGCCCGATCGCACGCCTCCTCCCCGTCACCCAGGCCGCTAAGGCCAATCCTTTCCTTCGGCGTCGATTGCTACCGGGCGTCGCACCGCTGCTGGAGCGTCCCCTCGGCGGACCCTCGAGCACGGAGATCATTTCGGACGGACGCGAGGGGCGATGATCTACTTCGACTCCTGTTACCTGGCCAGACTGTACCTCTGGGAGCCCGACAGCCCGGCCGTGCGGGCCCAGGCCGCGGCCTCCGGCGACGTGGCCTGCTGCCTGATCGGCTGGGGTGAACTGGTCGCGACACTCCATCGGCATCTGCGGGACGGGCGCCTGACGCCTCCCCAGTTTCGACGGCTGGCCGCGCAGGTCGCCGCGGACGTTCGCGACAGGCTCTGGACCCCGCTTCCAGTCACTTCGGAACTCGCCGAAGCACAGGCTAGGCGGATCACGGGGCTGTCGGGAAAAGTCTTCCTCCGCGCCGCCGATGCCCTGCACCTCACGTGCGCCGCGGAAGCCGGGTTGAAGGAGATCTACAGCAACGACCGCCACCTTGTCGCCGCAGCCCCACACTTCGGTCTGAAGCCCATTACCCTGACGCAACGACAGGCAGCAGCCTACGACTCCACGTACGCCCTCACGGGGTCAGGCGGGTGACTGCGGCAGCCGGCAGCAACGTGGACGCCGCCCACATCCATCCGTTCGCCAACAGCCGGAACAATGATCCGCGCAATAGCATCGGCGCAACCAACTCGTGGGTGCCTGAACCAAAGGCCAAACCAGGCATTCTGGGCCGATTTCAGGCGCGCAGGACCCGGGCTCCTTTTCTCCAGCCCGATGCGCCGTGCTCGCCTTGATGACATGGCCGGCCTAGGGTCAGGCCCATGTCCGACGTCACCCAGTTGCTCGACGCCATGGACGCAGGCGACCGGAACGCCCCCAACCAGTTGCTCCCGCTGGTTTACGACGAACTCCGCAAACTCGCGGCCGCGAAGATGGCGCAAGAGAAGCCCGGCCAGACCTTGCAGGCCACCGCGCTGGTTCATGAAGCCTGGCTGCGCCTGGTGAATCCGGCGGACTCCAAATCCTGGAACGGTCGGGGCCACTTCTTCGGCGCGGCGGCCGAAGCCATGCGGCGCATACTGGTCGAATCCGCGCGGCGCAAGGCCCGCTTGCGGCACGGCGGCGATTGGGAACGAGCCGCCTTGGACGGCATCGAAATCGCGGCCCCCATGCCCGAGGACCGGTTGGTCCAAGTCAGCGAAGCCTTGGATGACCTGGAGCGCGAGGCTCCGGAAGCCGCCCGGGTCGTCAAACTCCGCTATTTCGCCGGCCTGACCCAGGAGCAGGTGGCGGAGACCCTGGGAACCTCCCTGCGCACGGCCGAGCGGCAGTGGACCTGGGCCAAGGCTTGGCTGTTCCGGCGGATCCAAGCCCAGGATCCAACGGGGAAGCCGTCCTGAAGATTCCGTGGCGGGCTCTGCGGGCCAGCGTCGCACTGAAGACGAACCATGACCCCTGACCCCGATCCCCAAACCCCGACGCTCGCCCGCGAGCAACGTCTGCTGGAAGCGGTCCTCGCCCTCGGCAGCGAAGCGGAACGCCGGGCCTTCCTCGCCTCCATCGCCGACGCGACCATGCAACAGCGCCTGGGGGAACTGGTTGCCGCCAGCGCGGATGCGGACTCGTTCTTCAACGCTCCACCGATTCGAAACGTCGACGGCGAAGCCTTGGCCCCCACCGTGCCCGCGCCCGCGGCCGAGGCCCCCGCCGAGATGATCGGGCGCTACAAGCTGCTGGAGAAAATCGGCGAAGGCGGCTTTGGCGAAGTCTGGATGGCCGAACAGCGCGAACCGGTCAAACGCCGCGTCGC
>JAEUHG010000190.1 GCA_016795425.1 Verrucomicrobiales bacterium | reverse complement strand
CGTCGCCATGATGGGAATACACCTGCCGCAGAAGGAACTGTTCTCCTACGAGGTTGATTTGGATCGGCGAGTTCGTGCGGACCATCCGTTGAGACGTTTGGATTCGATTTTGGATCTGTCCTTTGTCCGTGCAGAGGTTGCCCGCAGCTATGGGCGTAAGGGGCATGTCTCCGTCGATCCTGTCGTGTTGGTGAAGCTGATGATCCTGCTCTTCCTTGAGGATATTCCCAGTGAGCGGGAACTCATGAGCCGATTGGCTGAGCGGTTGGACTATCTTTGGTTTCTCGGGTTCGGACTCGATACCCCCATTCCGAACCACAGCGTGCTCTCGAAGGCTCGGAAGCGTTGGGGTGCGGAAGTCTTCGAACGGATCTTCGTGCGAAGTGTGCGCCAATGTGTGGAGGCGGGGCTGGTGGATGGACGCAAGTTGCACGTCGACTCCAGCCTGGTGGATGCGAACGCCAGCAATGATTCCATCGTGGAAGGTCCGGTGGAGCTGATCACCGCGCTCAAGAAGGCCTATGGAGCGGTGGAAGCCAAGCTGGACGAGCCGACCACGACACCGGAGAGCTACGAGGCGGTCGCGGACCGAACCTGTTCGACGACGGACCCGGATGCCACGGTCGTGCGCAAGCGGCAAGGGGACGGAGCACGAGCGCGCTACCATCATCATCGGGCGGTCGATGACGAGTGTGGGGTGATCATGGCGGTGGAGACCACGACGGGTGCCGTCGCGGAGAACCGGCGGTTGATGGCGCTCGCCGCACAGGCTGAGGCGAATACGCAGACCCGGCCTGAAACTCTGGTGGCTGACCGCAAATATGGTACGAGCGAAAACTATGTGGCCGCGCAACAGGCAGGATATCGGACGCACATGGCAGATCTGCGACGGAGCCAGGTCAACCCGCGCAAGACGGGGATCTTCGACGAGAAGGAGTTCCTCTATGACGCGACGACGGACACCTTCCGATGTCCTGCCGGTCAGGTGATGAAACCACGCCGCGTCCACCCTGTGCGAAAGACCAAGGAATACATGACGGCGGCGAATGTGTGCAGTGGTTGTGAACTCAAGGCGCGTTGCACGCGATCAAGAGCAGGAAGAACAGTGCATCGGCACGAACATCAGGAATGCCTCGACCGGGCGCGAGAACAAGCCACTGGCGATCGGGCTCGGGCGGACCGGCGTCGTCGACAGTACCTGATGGAGGGGAGTTTTGCTGATGCCACGAACAACCACGGATTCAAACGATCGCGATGGCGGCGGTTGTGGCGACAACAGATTCAAGATTGGCTGATCGCAGCAGTACAGAACTGGCGAACCTTGCTGCGGATTCAGGAAGTGGAGGAAAAATCCCCGACGGGAGGAGCGACTGTCCTGGAACGACCACTCAACATCGTGGTGATCGCGGCCGAAGGTTGGAAAGGCACTGGTTCCCGGCTGTGCAGCGGCGGTTTAAGCCGACATTCGCGATATCCCGCGCCACCTAGGATAGGGTGGCGGTGGAACCATTTCGTCCCTACCGGGATCCCAGTTCCCGATGTCATCCACATGGGAGCGGAATAGTAATGACCTAAGGAGTCTCTACCGAAGCCGATCCGCTAAATTCCCCTCAATTGCTCCGTCGGAATCACCCTTTGGGCAACACGCCCCAGAGATGTGACCCCCTTGACGCTCGCCTTCGACGCTCGTCATAGGAAGTGAATACGCTGATCCCGGGAGGAACCGGGGAAAGCCGCGGACGAAGCGCGCGACCGTGGTCCACCGCAACGGCCGCGGTCCGATTAACCGGTTGCCCCTGGCAGGTCC
>JAEUHG010000291.1 GCA_016795425.1 Verrucomicrobiales bacterium | reverse complement strand
AAGCGCCGTCGAAGCCGGCCATGCCTTCGTCCCTCTCTGGAGCAGCACCTGGAGGAAGGTTGCCGCCAGCAGAACGAAGATGAAGCCGCCAACGGTGAGCCCATACCCCCGGACAAGGTAAAGATGGCCGAGCGCCGAAGGATCAAGTTCTCGGGCGATGGCGATGGGGAATGTCAACGCGGCCACCCGGGCAGCCAACAAGGCGCCGAGCACCAGGGATGCCCGCAATGCGTGATGTCGGAACCGATCCGTGGCGCGCGGAGTGATTATGAATCGGCGGCCGCGAGCAAATCCGGCGAAGATCACGGCACCGGCGACCACGGGCAGCAGAGCGCCCAGGATACCGATCCAGCCCAGCCAGAGTGAATCGGCACCCAACCACCGGCTGCCGAGGACGAAAACGTTCGAAGACACTCTCGCCACATCGCCTACAAAGCCGAATACAAGAATCCCCACCAGCATCCAGATCGCGCGGGTTCGGAACACTTCGGCGGGATGGACCTTGGCAATCTCCAGCGCCAGGTCCGCTTCCCGGCCCAGGCGTCGCGTCGCGACCAGAAATGCTTCCTCCGTCGTCAATCCGCGGGCCTCCAGCGCCGCCGTCGAGTCCCGGAGATGAGTCTCCATTTCGTCCACGTCCTCGGCCCGGCACGGGCCGGCGGCGGACATACGAGAGCGCCAGCCTAGCAGCGCGCGAGTCAGGTCAAACGGGGTTGGGGCCATAGCTTGGTCAAGGTTTGGTGAACGGTCAGCCACTGGCGTCGTTCTTCGTTGAGGGCGCTGCGCCCCTTGGATCTCAGGCGGTAGTATTTCCGCTTCCGTGCCGAGCCGGCGACGCGCCATTCGGATTCAATCAGGCCTTCCCGTTCCATCCAATGGAGCACGGGATAAAGCATGCCTTCCGTCCACTGGATCTGGCCGTCGGACAATTGCTGGACGCGCTGGATGAGGGCATAGCCGTAGGACTCGCCCTCGGTCAGGACGGATAGAACCAGGGGCACCGTGGATGCGGCCACAAGTTCCTTCGAAAGCATGGCACTACTAGGCATTGCGCTGCTAGGCATGTCAAGCGGGAGTTCACTGGGGCGTGGCAGTATCGGAATGCCGTGATTTGACCCATTGATTCGCGAAAGCGGTCGCTTCTTGCGAACGACGCATTTACCCCATAAGGAGATCGGCGGACGCACCCAGGCCCAGTCCTCTTATCATGCGAATCCTTTACATCGCCCGAGAGCAGTTGCTGTCAGCCATCACTCTGAGACTCCTCAGAAACGAACTGGGTCCAGACCACACCATTCTCTCGGTGCCAAGAGAAGCCCTTTCCGCCCCCAACTCACGCATGGCGGTGGTTCAGGAAAATTTCGACCTGATTGTCCTTCCGTTGAGCGTTCCGAATTCGGGATCGATTCACATCGCCGAATTGATTCACCGGCTCAACTCTTTGACCCGCCTCATCCTCTTCAGCGGCACCGAGACTTCGAAGGAGTTGCTGGTTCCTCTCTTCGACGATGTGGTGTCCAGCTGGAGCCTGGGAAAAGACCTCGCAGCCACTATCCACGCGGTGCTCGGTCGACCGGTAAAGCGCGTGCAGAATCAGAAGGAATTGGAGGAATCGATCGTCCGGGTAATTGAGAATGCCCACCACTTCCGCCATGGGGCCCACGATTTCGGCGCACCGGATTCATTGAGAGCATATCGGGCGTCCCTTGAATCGCCGGGACTCGGAACATTTGCTTTTGCTGAATTTCCTCGGCGCAGCCCGGATAGCTACATCCGCAAGAAGGCATTGAATCTCTTCGTGAGTTACAGCCACAAAGACGAGGCCTATCGCCAGGAATTGGCCGCCCATCTTTCCCCTCTGCGTCGCGAAGGCTTAATCCATCTCTGGCATGATCGATTGTTGGTGCCTGGGGAGGTCTGGGATCAGTCGATCGAAGATAGGATTCGCGAGACTCAGATCTTTCTGCTTCTGATCAGCGCCGACTTCTTTCAATCCGCCGCATGCTACGAGCAGGAGTTAACCGAGATCTCCAAGGAGGCCTTCTATTCGCCCCGATATGTTGCGATAGTGCCAATTCTCCTCCGTCCTGTGGATTGGTCCCAATCGTGGCTGGCAAAATATCAGGCACTCCCTTCCAACGGCCAAGCGGTATCGATCTGGGAGAATCCGGATGCCGCATGGGCTGACGTCGCGGCGGGAATACGTAGGACCATCGACCGCTTGCAGGGATTCTAGGAGGCTCAACGGGGTCAGGCGCGACGCGACGGACGTTCCCGAGGATGCGCTGAGCCGACCTTCCCAGCCCGCCTCCGGCCATCAGCAACAGGTGTCCATTCGTGGAGCGGAACAGGCTGTCCGTAGAATCGAGCTTGTCCGGAAATTGGATAATCGCGGCCTGGCTTCGACGACGCGAGGGTTTCGCTGGCGTCACGCGCCCACGATTCTGAGTCGAAAACGACCGTCATTCCCAGTTATCTCGAATCCGCTGGAGTCTCCACCCCGACGACTTCCGCCGCTTCACCTGATCCCCACTCATCCCGAAAAGGCCTCAGTTTCACCAACCAGCATCAGATGGGAGTATCAGATCCCCCACCGACCAGGGCGGCTGCCATTTCATCAGGCCTTCCCCTTGTTGAACCTCCAAACACTCGGTCGGTATTCCGAAATAAGGCATCCGCCGTCTCGTGATGCGATCTCCGATCCAACCCAAATGAAGGATCTCGGCGATGATGGCGGATCACCTTGATGCGAATGCGGTCGGGCATGACGCGATAGAGAACGTGATACGGGAACCGGGCGAGATTCTTGCGCCGAAGCGGTCCCACAACCAGCGATAGCGGCCCGGATGATTCCGGATCGACTCCACCGCCGCCATCGACTCCTCCCAGAACGGGTGTCCGAGCCCATCCGAAACGCGGTCGTAGTACCGAAGGATAGCCGTCACCTCCCGCTGAACCGCGGGATGTTAGACCACGTTCATCGACCACGGCTCTCCCCGACACGGCGAACGAATTCCTCGTGGGAGATTGGAGTCACCTTTCCGGATTCGATCTCTTCGTCGCGCCGAAGTGCTTCATCATCCCCGAGGTCAGATCCAGGTGCCGGCAGCGTCTCCATGAGGGACAGAATAAGCGCCGCACGATCCCTCTCGCCCAGCGCCAAGGCCTCACGTTCGATCTCCAGCTACTTCATGCGCGTAAGCGTATCGATATTGGGCGAGATCTGCTACCTGCTCCAACCGGGGTTTCTGTTTCGCCCTTTCAGGGCTCGGCGTGTTTTGAATGCGATCCCAGGGCGGCGTCATGCCCACGGCACGACTTGCCCTGGGCTATCGCATAGCGCCCCTCTTGGGGCTTCAGCAGTCGAGACAAGGACTTCAAACAGGTGGCAGATCATTTGGCCCCCACGTCCGCCATCCGACACCAAGACCGCGGCCCTTCGCGCCGTGGAACAGGCTCACCGGCGAATCGTCGTTCCTGTCGCCGGCTCTTCGACCGCTTTGGGACTTGCCGACGGGAATCCATCGGCGCGAAAAAGGGTCTCCGGTTTGCGCCCGTAGCTCAGTTGGATAGAGCAACTGCCTTCTAAGCAGTGGGTCCCGAGTTCGACTCTCGGCGGGCGCGCCAGAAGACGGGAAGAGGGAATGGGGATGGGGGAAGGGTCCGTTCGGCGCCTCCTCGCGTGCCGC
>JAEUHG010000174.1 GCA_016795425.1 Verrucomicrobiales bacterium | reverse complement strand
GGTTCGGCGAGCCATCGTCGAGCCAGGTCTTCGATGGCGGTTGCCTGGTCTTCGAGGAGTGTCGCGGTGCGCCGAAGGACTCGCGTCAGAGAAGGTTGATAATGCCGTTGGAGCAGCGGGATGAGTTCATGGCGAATCCGGTTGCGAGCAAAGGCGGGGTCTCGATTGGAGCTGTCCTCACGCCAATTCACACCGAGTTCCACCGCCGCGGAGGACAAAGCCACACTGTCCAGGTTCAGAAATGGGCGGACCAGGTGAATCCCTGGGTCGGCAGGGGAGGGATCGACCAGCTCCATGCCCCCGAGTCCGAGTCCTCCCGCGCCGCGCAGGAGACGGAGGAGGAACAGCTCGACTTGATCATCCCCGTGATGGGCAGTGGCGATGAATCGGCATCGGTGTTTCCGGGCGACGCGTGCCAGAAAGGCGTGGCGGAGCCGACGCGCCGCCGATTCAATAGACTCGCCTTTCCGTCGCCGGTCCTTGACCGGTGCTGTGCCGATCTCGATGGGCAAATGCCGGGCGGCAGCAGCGGTTTGGACCAGCTTCTGATCGGCGTCGGCATCGGCACCACGGAGTTGGTGGTGGAAATGGGCGACCACGAGGCGCGCCGTGAGTCGTGGCTGAAGGCGGGCCATGAATTCGAGCAGCAGCATGGAATCGCGACCGCCGGAAACGGCGAGGACGCAACCGTCGTGCAACGACACGCCGAGTCGGCGCAGGCATTCTTCGACGACAGACAGCAGTGGAAGCACGCGCCGGAGATTGCGTTGGAGTCACGCGGTTCGCCGAGCGCAAACCCGCGGACCTGATCCGGGATCAGCGCTTGGGTTCAACGAGGTAATAGGCCGGATTGGCTTTTGTCCCGGCGTCGAGATCGATGTAAGTCGAACGTTCGGAAGTCGCCGTGATTTCGCCAATGACGGTGGCGTTGCTTCCGAAGACGGAGTCCAGACGGAGGATCCGATAAGTCAGGCCGATGACCGATGGGAAGGAGATTTCGGGCACGGCACGGACTCCGACGGCGAAGCCGGAGGCTGGATCCAGCGGATCGGAGGCGATGGTGAATTCCTGTCGATTGTGCGCTCCGTCGTTGTCGGGATCGGCATAGGCCGCGGCGCGCGGGTCGGTGCGAAAGTCGGGACCGAAGTATTTCTCCCGCCAGGCGGGATCGATGCCGTCGTTATCGAAGACATAAACCCGCAGGTAGGTCGCGCTCACGACGTCGCTCGCCGGGAATCCATTCAGAAATAGTCGAGCCTTGAACGTCGTGGCCTTGGTGATCCGGATACTCGACGCATAGAGGGGCGATGTGGCGATGGGTTCCGAGTTGTCGGTGGTGAAGCGCAATTCGGTGCCGAAAATCGCCGAGCGCAGGGTCACATCGAGCGCGTTCGTGAAAGTGGTTGCCGGAGGCAGGAATCGAATCGGTGAGGATTGGCCGTCCTGGGTGATGGTGAGGCGTTGGTTGGCTGAAACGTTGTTCACCTCTTGAATGTCGCCGTTCGGCCAGTAGACAGCGATGGTGTCGGCCGAGGCAGCATCGCCGAGACCGAAATGGGCGAGGAGTTCCTGGGAGCCGGCACTATCAAACATGCCAATCTCCCGGGTTTGAACCACAGCCTGCCCGGCGATGGTGGCCCTCACCTGAACGCGGGCCCCGATTCCGTTGCGATTCGCCAGCGTTCCGCGAAGTTGAACCTGCAACCAATGGTAGTTGGTGACGTTGTTGCGGACCAGCGCGGGCGGCGCGAACTGAGGCCAATTGGGCAGAAGCATGTCGATGTCCCCGTCGAGATCGTAGTCCGCCAGGGCCAGGCCGTTGCCTCCGGAAATTTGATTCAAGACGGGAGAATCCACCGGCTCCCGGAACGAGCCCGACCTGTCGGCCAGGTACAGCACCGGGGTTCCGGATCGTCGGGTGATGAGCACATCCAGCCAACCGTCGTTGTTGAAATCAGCCCAGGCACCACCCGAGCTGCCGACAAAGGAGGGACCGCCGACGGTCAGAGGGGCGTTGGTGACGGCCTGAAGCCGATGCCCCGCGTCGTTCCGATAAAGGCGGATCGGCCCGAGGCCGGTGACGAGAAGCAAGTCCGCATCGCCGTCGTTGTCATAGTCGCCCCACGCGACGGTGGCGGTAAACGTCTCGAGACTGCTTGTGCCGAACACCCCATTCGTTCTCGCCTCGAAGCCCTGAAAGTCGATGTTTTCGTAAAACAAACAGGCACCGCCGTCACTGGCACCAATGAGATCCGGATCGCCGTCGAGGTCGTAGTCGCTGAGTGCGAGGCCCTGGAAATTTCGAGCGTCACCGGCCAGGGGAGTGGCGGACAGGTTGGTCAGGAGAGTTCCGCCGAGGTTTCGATAGTGGACGATCGGCTGCTGGGCCGCGCCTCCGCCATTGGCGACAAGGACATCGAGAAAGCCGTCGTTGTCATCATCGATGAGGGCGGAACCGTGTCCGATACCTTGAATCGGTTCCGGCAGGGTGAGTTTGTCGAAGGTGCCGTTACCGCGATTGCGATAGAGAGTATCCAGATCTCCGCCCAGCGTGGGGACGAACAGGTCCAGATCGCCATCGTTGTCCAGGTCCCCCCATGCCGCTCCGCCGCGCGCGACAACATCGCTGAAGATGGGCCCTTCGGTGACCTGCACGAAGCCGTTGGTGGTGTTTCTAAAGAACTGCCCGCTGCCAGGACTGAGTGACGACAGGTACAGATCGGGGCGGCCGTCGCCATCGGCATCTCCCCAGGCGGCCTCGAACGTCCCGTAGTCGGCCGAGGAAAATGCCGGTACGCTGATTCGGCTGAAGGTGGGCACAACGAGGATGGCCGCCCCGGCCGTCTGAAGACGGAGAACAGCGAGGAACAGCAGGCCAAGCCAAAGGTGAGGGATCACCAGTCGGAGGGTGGGTGGAAGCAAACGGCAAGGAGACGGTGATCGCTGGATAGATTGGAAAGTCATGACGAAACCTCGCGAAGGATGGGAGTTGGAACCGATCCCCCGGTAACATCGACCGGTTCGATTGACAAGAGTTCGGGTAGGAACGGTCGAAACCGCCGATTCATCGGCAGGCGAATGGCCAATTCCCGGACGAGTCCCCAACTCTCGCCACCCACGATTTCGTGCCCGCTGGGGCGTCCTGCCCTGACATGGGACCGCGATGGGGCTCCGCCCCCAACCACGTGACGGGGTGCGAGGCGTGGCGGGGATGCTGATGTCATTCCGTCCCAATGATCCCGGCCGATTTCAGGGAAGCTTCGCCGCTGAGAATCCCCTTTCATTGGGTTCGGGCACCGCTTTTAATCGCCGCCCATTCGCGGCTTTCTCCGGTGGAACCGGGGAGTGCCATCGACCGATCTCGAAGCCAGTCCACGGGGAGCGGAATCGCCGTTCGAAGTTGGCGGCCGGCGGGATCAAGGGAAGCGAGCCTGTGTTGCGTATGTCTGAACGGATCCTGGTCATCGGGAGCAACTCCTTTTCGGGCGCAAGTTTTGTCGACTTCGCCCTGGCGGACGGCGCGTCGGTCGTCGGCATCAGCCGGTCGGCCGAGGCGCACCCGGCCTTTTTGCCGTACCGCTGGCAGGGCGCGGACCGTTTGCAGGACCGGTTCCGCTTTCTCCAGTTGGATCTCAATACCGACACCGATCGCATCGCCGATCTGGCAGGGGATTTTCGGCCCGATTACGTGATTAATTTCGCTGCCCAAAGCATGGTGGCCGAGAGTTGGTTGCATCCGGACCATTGGTACCAAACCAATGTCGTGGCCAACGTGAGATTGCACGAGCGCCTGCGGAAGATGGATTTCATCAAGCGCTACGTGCATGTGTCGACGCCGGAGGTTTACGGGTCGTGTTCCGGCAACGTCACCGAGGAGGCTCCGTACAATCCGAGCACGCCGTACGCGGCTTCTCGGGCGGCCTGTGATTTGCACCTGATGACCTTCTTTAAGAACTACAAGTTCCCAGTGGTCTTCACCCGCGCCGCCAATGTGTTCGGTCCGGGACAGCAACTCTACCGCATTATCCCGCGCACGGCCTTGTACATCCTGGTGGGCCGGAAACTTCAACTGCATGGCGGCGGACATTCGGTGCGGTCCTTCATCCATATTCGCGATGTTTCGGATGGGACCCTTCGCATCGCACGGAGCGGCGCTCTGGGTGAGGTCTACCATCTGTCGACCAAGGTGACCCACTCCATCCGGCAGGTGGTCGAAATCGTCTGCCACAAGCTGGGAGCCGACTTCAGCCAGGTGGTGGAAGTGGTGGGGGACCGTCCAGGGAAGGATGCTGCGTATCTGTTGGACAGCACGAAGGTCCGCGAACGGTTGGGGTGGAAGGATGCGATCTCGTTCGAGCAGGGAGTTGACGAGACCCTGGACTGGATGAAGCGCCATCTGTCGGAGTTGCGCCAGCAGCCCTTCGATTACATTCACAAAGCCTAGGAATGACGCCGCAAAAGATTCTGATCACGGGCGGGTTCGGTTACGTGGGCAGCCGACTCACGCCGCACCTCCTGGAGTTGGGGCACCACGTTCGTGTCCTTGACCTCATGCTCTACACCCACGCCGGCTTGCGGGCGTTGGAGAAGGAGCCCGCCTATCCTCAGTGGAAATCGCGCTTCGAACTGGTGGAAGGAGACATCCGGGATCCGCGCACCGTGGAGACGGCCCTGGTGGGCATCGACCAGGTCATCCACCTGGCCGCCATCTCGAATGATCCGACGGGTGACATCGACGAAGTCCTGACCCGGCAGGTGAACTTCGATGCCATCGGCATGATGTTGGCCCTGGGCCGGGCGTGCGGCTTGAAGCGGTTCATCAACGCCTCCTCCAGCAGCGTGTTCGGCATCAAGGATGTTCCGGATGTCACCGAGGAACTCGAGCCGGAGCCGATCACCTTCTACTCGAAGTACAAGATGCTGTCGGAATGGCTGGTGACCGCGGCGGCGGCGCCGGACTTCTGCACCGTCAACGTTCGGCCGGCCACCATCTGTGGCTATTCTCCCCGGCAACGGTTCGATCTGACGGTGAACAAACTGACCGCTGACGCCCTGCGCAAACGGGTGATCACCGTGCACGGCGGCGAACAACGCCGTCCGAATGTGGGCATCACCGACATGGTGAATCTCTATGCCCAACTGCTGGAGGCGCCGGCAGCGCGGATCAACGGTCGCACCTTCAATTTCGGATTCGAGAACCTGAAAGTCATCGAGATCGCCAAGGTGATCCAGGGTGAGTTGGCCGACCTGGCGGTTGAAATCAAGGTGACCGACACGCTGGACAAGAGGGACTACCACATCTCCTCGGCGAAGATCGTGCGCGAGCTGGGTTATCAGCCGGTGAGTTCCATCCGGGCCGAAGTGGCGAATCTGCGTCGGGCGCTGGACGCCGGCGCGTTCGCCGATGTGGACGCCCCGGAACACTACAACATGAAGTTCATGAAGATCGCGCGCAGCGCCAAGGCTTACGCCTTCGCCTCGCGTTGATCGGACAGCCCAGGCGCCGCCGCGGATGCCGTTGAAGTCCCAGAATCAGGATCGGGGTGAATCGCCGAAGGTGGTCGCGTTCGACGCGGCTGCCGAGACGTTCGCCACGGTGCGCGCCCAGGGAAAGCGCATCATTCAATCGCACGGGATCTTTGATCTCATGCACCCCGGTCACATCCTCCACCTGGAGGAAGCCCGTTCCCTGGGCGACGTGCTGGTGGTGACCCTGACGGCCGATCAGTTTGTGGACAAGGGACCGGGGCGCCCTTATTTCAATGAGCAGCTGCGCATACGGAGCCTGGTGGCGCTGGCTTGCGTGGACTACGTGGTATTGGTGCCCGCGGCGGGGGCCGTGCCGGGCATCGAACGTGTTCGGCCCCACGTGTTCTGCCGGGGCAAGGAATACGAGGATCCGTCTTTTGATGTGACCGGCAGCCTCGCCACCGAACGCGAGGCGGTGGAGAAAGTGGGGGGCACCCTCCGCTTCGTTGGACCAATCAAGTACAGCTCCACCAAGCTGCTCAATTTGTTTTTCGATCACCTGGCGGGTCCGGTGCGGACCTTTTGCAGCGCGCTGGCGACCCAGTGGACCCGCCACGCCTTTCACGAGGCGGTCGACAGCTTTCAAGGGCTGAAAGTCCTGGTGGTGGGCGACACCATTTTCGACCGTTACGCACAGGTGAAGGTGCAGGGGTTGACCTCGAAGAACCTCATCATCTCGGGTCGGTACCTGGGCGAGGAGACCCAATGCGGCGGGGCCTTGGCAGTGTTCCGCCACGTCCGCGAGTTCGTGAAGGACGTGCGCTATTTCAGTCTGCTGGGGACCGAGGATTGGGTGCAGCGGGAGATTGCGGCCCATGTGCCCGCGGGCGCCGATCGGGCGCTGCGCCTGCCTGAGTTTACGACGGTGGTGAAGCAGCGTTTCGTGGAGCCACCCGCGCCGGGCAAGGAAGTACGGAAACTGTTTTCGGTGAATTACCTCGATGCCAATCCGCCGTCGGCGGCGGTTGAGCAACGCGTCCTCGAGCGCTTATCGGCCGAATTGAAGCGGGTGGATGTCGTGCTGCTGCTGGATTTCGGCCACGGTCTGATGCAGCAGCGAGTGCGGGAGTTGGTTCAATCCGAGGCGCGGTTCCTGGCACTCAACTGCCAGACCAACTCGAACAACCACGGGTTCAACATCATCAACCGCCAATACCGGCGGGCCGACGCGTTTTCGCTCGACGAACAGGAACTGGTGCTCGCCTGCGGCCGGCGCCAGGTGGAGTTCCCGGTCGAACTCGAAGCCCTGCGCAAAGGCCTTGGTGCGCGAGCGGCATGGTTGACGCGCGGTTCGGTGGAAACCTTGGGGTTGCTGGAATCCGGAGAATCGTGCGCTTGTCCGCCTTTGGAAACCGACGTGGTCGACACCATTGGTGCGGGAGACGCCTTTTTCTCCGTGGTGGCCTTGGCGGCTGCGATGCAGCTGCCCCTGAACCTATCAACCTTCCTTGGCCAGTTGGCCGGCGCGCAGGCGGTGAAGATCGTCGGAAACTCCCGTCCCATCTCCAAGGACGCGCTGGTCCGCGGAGGGATGTCATTGTTGAATTTTTGATCCGATCGACGCGATGAAGACACCCGCCGCGATCCTGGTAGAGCAACGCCAGCCGTTGGTGCTGGACGAGGTCGAAGTTCCTGCGCTCGGGTTCGGGCAGGTGCTGGTGGAGATCCACGCGACGCGGATCTGCGGCTCACAAATCGGCGAGATCGACGGCGTGAAGGGGCCGGACAAGTGGCTGCCGCATCTCCTGGGACACGAAGCGGGCGCGACGGTGCTGGAGGTCGGCCCGGAAGTGCGCCACGTGAAACCCGGTGACCGTGTGGTGTGCCACTGGCGTCCCGGACGAGGCATTGAGGCGCGTGGGGCGGTGTACCGCTGGGGCGCGCGCACGGTGAACTCCGGTTGCATCACCACTTTTCAGCGCTACGCCGTCTTGTCGGAAAACCGCGTCACTCCGGTTCCGGCGGATACGGATCTCGAGGTCTGCTGCCTGCTGGCGGATACTCTGACCACGGGCTTCGGAGTGATCAACAACGACGCCCAGGTGCGCCTCGGCGAATCGGTGGTAGTCATCGGCTGTGGCGGAATTGGCCTCGGCACCGTGCTCGGCGCCCATCTCGCCGGGGCGCATCCCATCGTGGCGGTGGATCTGCAGGACGCCAAGTTGGAGAAGGCGCGGTCCTTCGGCGCGACGCACCTTGTCCATTCAGGGCGGGAAGATCTGGTGCCGGCGGTATTGGCGCACCTGGGTGGACAACCTGCCGACGTGGTGGTCGATGGGACCGGTCAGCCGGCGGTATTGGAGAAGGCTTTTGCCCTGGCCGGCCCGATGGGTCGCTGCGTGGGAGTGGGGGTCATGGCCCACGATCGCAAGCTGTCGTTGAACACGCTTCCCTTGCACATGGGCAAGGTGCTGACGGGTTCGCACGGCGGCGACAGCCAGCCGGCCCTGGATATTCCCCGTTACTTGAGGATGATGCGCGCGGGCCGGTTTGATCCACGTCCCATGGTGTCGCATCGCGTTGGGCTGGCCGACGTGAACGACGCCATTGGAAGGATGCGCGCCGGAGAAGTCATCCACTGCATCATACATTTTCCCCGCTCATGATTATGGACCCCGCGTGTTTCAAGGACCCAATTGGGGGCCCGACAAGGAGCCTTGGCGAGCTGGAGGCGGTGGCGCGACAAGTTCGGTTTCAGCTGGTTCAGATGTCGCATCGGGCCGGGACTCCCCACCTCGGATCCGCATTGTCCTGTGTCGACATCCTGGTGGCGGCCTATTGGACGAGCCTGCGGGTGGACCCGGCGCAGCCGAACGATCCCAATCGGGATCGGTTCATTCTGAGCAAGGGCCATGCGGCCAGCGCGTGGTATGCGGTCCTGGCGAAGCGCGGCTTCTTTTCCCCGGACTGGCTCGAGACCTTTGCCCGCCACGGGGCGCCCTTGGCGGAGCAACCGGCACCCGGTTGCGCTCCCGGGGTGGAGTTGGCCACCGGCTCGCTCGGGCACGGTTTGCCGGTGGGCTTGGGTATGGCGCTGTCGGCGAGACTACAGGGAAGAGACCATCGCGTGGTGGTTTGTCTCAGCGACGGTGAATGCAACGAGGGCACCGTGTGGGAGGCGGCGATGTTCGCGGCGGCGCAGAAACTCGAACGCCTTACCGTGGTGATTGACTACAACAAATGGCAAGCCACCGGCCGAAGCAATGAGGTCATGGCGCTGCCGTCATTGCGTGACAAATGGTCCGCATTCGGTTGGGAGGCGCATGAAGTGGACGGCCATGATCTGGCCGTATTGGCTGGACTGCTCCACCAGGCGGCCGACGGCAGCGGTCGTCCGCGCGCGATTGTTGCGCATACCGTGAAAGGCAAGGGGGTGTCGTTCATGGAGGACGACAACAACTGGCATTACCGAATTCCAAAGGCCGCGGAGGTGGAAGAGGCAGGCCGACAGTTGGGTGTGACCGTCTGAGATCCAACGAACACCGACTCATGCGCAACGCCTTCGCCCAACAGATTACCCAGCTGGCGCAGCAGGATCCGCGAGTCGTCGTCCTTAGCGGCGACATCGGCAACCGCCTCTTCGATGACCTCAAGGCAAAGTGCCCGGGTCGCTTCTTCAATTGCGGCGTGGCCGAGGCCAACATGGTGGGCATGGCCGCCGGGATGGCCATGACCGGACTGCGACCGGTGTGCTACACCATCACGCCGTTCCTCACCTACCGCTGCCTCGAGCAGATCCGGGTGGATGTCTGCTACCACCACGTCCCGGTGGTGCTGGTGGGCACAGGCTCGGGACTCTCCTACGCCTCCCTCGGAGCCACTCATCATTCCTGTGAAGAGATGGGCATGCTGCGCACGCTGCCCGGGTTGGCAGTATTGGCACCGGCGGATGCCTGGGAAGTGAAGGCCGGACTACGGGCCGCCCTGGCTCAGGATGGACCCGTCTACATGCGGATCGGCAAGAAGGGTGAACCGGCGATCCACGCGGCCGAACCGGACCTTCAGCTGGGACGCTGGATCCAGCTGCGTGACGGCGCGGATCTCTGTCTTTTCAGCACCGGCACGCTTCTGTCGGTGGCACTGGCTGCCGCAGATCTGCTGACGGCGGCCGGTCGGACCACCGCCGTGTACAGTTGCCCCTCGGTGAAGCCGCTGGACGAGTCGGTGTTGACGGAGGCCGCCTCCCGGTTCCGCGTGGTGGCCACGCTGGAGGAACACAGCCTGATCGGCGGTTTCGGGAGCGGGGTCGCGGAGTGGTGGGTCGATCGGCCAACGCCGCCGGCGGCACGTTTGCTGCGTTTTGGCACGCGCGACGAATTCCTCCATCTGACCTGCGAACAGGAGGAGGCACGGGAACATTTCGGGCTCACCGCCTCGGAATTGGCGCGGCGCCTGGCCGATGCGGCGGGCTGACCTCGCGGCGGACGGAAGGAGTCATGCGCCTCGGGATCGACTTCGACAACACCATCGTCTGCTACGACGCGCTGTTCCATCGCGTGGCCCTGGAGGGCGGGTGGATCCCCGCGGACCTGCCGGTGAACAAGACCGACGTTCGCAACCACCTTCGGGCGACGGGTAGGGAGCCCATTTGGACGGAAATGCAGGGCAGGGTCTATGGGGCTCGAATGTCGGAGGCCGCGCCCTATCCGGGCGTGAAGGCGTTCTTCCGGGCCTGTCGCCGCGCCGGCATCCCGGTCTGCATCATCAGCCACAAAACGCGGCGTCCCTTCCTCGGTGAGCCCCATGACCTGCACCAGGCGGCCTCGGATTGGCTGAAGCAGGAGGGGTTCTTCGACGAAACCGATATTGGCCTGACGCGGGACCAGGTCTTCTTCGAACTGACCAAAGCCTCGAAGCTGGACCGTATCGCCGCCTGCCGCTGTACGCATTTCGTCGACGACCTGCCCGAGTTCCTCGGGGAAGCGGGATTTCCGCCGGGCGTGGAGCGGTTGTTGTTCGATCCGAATCGACTGTACGTCGAAGACCGGCGCTTCGAACGGATGGAGAGTTGGGAGGCACTGCGCGAGCGCCTCATCGGGGTGCGGTCGTCTGAGCCGGCCGCCCCAGTCCAGGCCGCCGCCATCGACTTCGAGGCTTTTCTTCGGTCATGCGGGCTTCGCGGACCCCTTCGCGTCGAGCCGATGAAGGGCGGCGCGAACAACCAGGTGTTCGCCGTGGACGCCGCGGAAGGTCGGTTCATTCTAAAGCGCTATTTCCACGGCGCGTCGGATCCGCGGGATCGATTCGGAGCCGAACGGGCGTTTTACCAATGGACCGACCGACGCGCGGGTGCCCGTGACCAGGTGCCGGGGGCGGTCGGATGGGAGGCCTCGGCAAGGTGGGGACTGTTCCGGCGAATCGAGGGGCGAAAGATCACCGCCCCGGAACTGACCGTCGCCCATCTTCGTCAAGCCATCGACTTTGTCATCCAGCTGAACCAGGACCGCGCTGTGGAGACCTCCGATGCGCTGCCTATGGCGTCCGAGGCGTTTCTCGATCTCGCGGCGCATGGCGATCGGGTGGATCAACGAGTGGAACGCCTGGGGAAAATCGAGGGCGCGACAGCGATCGATCGGGAGGCGGGTGCATTCGTTTCACGGGCGCTGGTGCCCGAATGGCGGCGAGTCCGGGAGCAGACACAGAAGCGCCTCGCCCGAGGGGAACGAGGTCTGGGGGTTCTTTCGCCGGCTGAGCGGTGCGCCTCTCCCTCGGACTTCGGTTTCCATAACGCGCTGCTATCAGAGGATGGCCGGTTGCGTTTCTTCGATTTCGAATATGCCGGCTGGGATGATCCCGGGAAGTTGGTCTGCGATTTCTTTCTGCAGCCACAGGTCCCGGTTCCAGCGAGTCATTGGCGGGAGGTGGTCGCGAGCCTGGAGTTGGGTTTTGGAATTCGCCCAGGCGAATTGGCGACCCGCTCAGAAGTCCTTTGGCCGGTCTACGTGGTGAAGTGGTGTTGTATCCTGATGAACGAATTCCTGCCCAGCGAGTCGGCTCGGCGCGGGTTTGCCTGGGGACCGGAGGAGGCCGAGCGCCGCAAGGCGGCACAACTGGCCAAAGCCCGGGCGCTGCTGATGCGCACGACGGAATCGCGTGGTTGATTATCGAGAATTGAATCCCTCAACCTCGCCGCTCTGCTATGGGGTACATCGATTTCGTCAGCGTCCTGCACAAGCGGACTCAACGCGACTATCTGGCGCGGGTGAACGAGTTCCCCAAGGCGGAGGCCGCGCGGTTGGCGAAGCAGTTCGGACGGGACTATTGGGACGGCGACCGGAAAGTGGGTTACGGCGGCATGCGTTATGACGGCCGCTGGCGGGCGGTGGCCGATCTCATGGTGAAACACTACGGCTTGAAGCCCGGGGATCGTGTACTCGACGTCGGCTGCGGCAAGGCCTTCCTTCTCTACGATCTCACCCAGGCCGTGCCTGGATTGGAAGTTTGTGGTCTGGATGTCTCGCGATACGCGATCGAGAACGCGAAGGAGGAGGTGCGCCCGTTTCTCAAGGAGGGGCACGCACGGGAGTTGCCGTTTCCGGACGGGAGCTTCGACCTGGTGATTTCCATCAACACGCTCCACAACCTGTACTGTTACGATCTGGACCGCGCCCTAAGAGAGATCCAACGGGTCGGACGCAAACACCGGTATGTTTGCGTCGAGTCGTACCGGAACGAGGAAGAGAAGGTCAACCTGCTGTATTGGCAATTGACCTGCGAATCGTTCTGCACGCCGGAGGAATGGGAATGGTGGTTCCGGCAAACCGGTTACACCGGCGATTGGTCCTTCATCTATTTCGAATAACCTCGACCCCGCCTTCAAGATCACCCCCCAGACACCGATGGAAGCGCATACCAAGGAACCGCAGTACGACCGCTGCCTCATGCTGGCCCGCGAACGCCCGACCCAAATGGGGTTGATGAGCAACCAGGTCTGGCACGACGACCCGAAGCGCCTCGGCTTCGTCCTCGCGCGCTACAAGTTCGTGGCCAAGATGCTGTCCGGCATGGACCGCGTGCTGGAGGTTGGGTGCGCCGACGCGTTTGGAACGCGGGTGGTCCAACAGGAAGTGAAGCAGGTCGTCGCAACTGACTTCGATCCGGTGTTCGTCGAGGACGTGAATCGGAGGAAGGATCCGGACTGGCCGCTGGAATGCCTCACCCACGATATGGTGGGCGGACCGTTGGCCCGCGATTTTGACGCCGCCTATTCCGTCGACGTCCTGGAGCACATTCAGGCCGCGGATGAGGACAAGTTCATTGGAAACATGGCGCGGTCGATTTCGACGCATGGGGTTTGCGTCATCGGCACGCCGTCGCTCGAGTCCCAAGCCTATGCCTCACCGGGCAGCAAGGCCGGCCACGTGAATTGCAAGACCGGGACAGGTTTGCGGGAGTTGATGTCCCGGCATTTCCGGAACGTCTTCCTCTTCTCCATGAACGACGAGGTGGTGCACACGGGCTTTCAGAAAATGGCGCACTACCTGTTCGCCGTCTGCTGCTCGAAACGCTGACCGCACCGCCATCCCTGGCCCGGCGCCCCGTACCGCGGGTTTTCCACTGGCTGCCCCAAGGTGAGCCCGCATAAGGTCGTCTGAAAATCGCAGTCATGACCAAGATGTCCAAGATCGGCCCGGATGTGTACGTCACGGGCGAAGACTTTCCGAGTGTCGGCCGCCCGGAGATCGAATACCTCAACGGGTTGGTGAGCTCCAGCGCGCGGGGGCGCGTCCGGTTATGCACCCACAAGGTCAACGAGGACCGGCAGCACGAGATGTTCATCGCCTTCACGGGCGGCAACTACGTTCGACCGAGCCGGCACCTGGGCAAGGACGAGTCCCTGCACATGCTCGAAGGCGCCGGGGATTACTTCTTTTTCGACGAATCCGGCACGGTGACCGACACGGTGTCGCTGGGAACCTATGGCTCCGGCCACCAGTTTTATTGCCGCATACCCGAAAGCGCTGATCACGCGCTTCTGATACGGTCGGATCGCATCGCCATCCATGAAACGACCGTCGGACCTTTCCGCCGTGAGGACACCGTGTTCGCCCCCTGGTCGCCGGCCGAAGGCGAGACGGCGGCGGTCGACCAGCACTTGGAGGCGTTGCGGCGGTTGCCGCGAGCGGAGCGTCCATTGCTGAAGATGAAGCAGATTGCCGAAGAGGTGTACGTCGCGGACGAACGGATCGTCAGCGTGGGCCGCAAGGAAATGGAGTTCCTCAAGGGGAAAGTGAACGAAACACGGCGCAAGCGCGTCCGCCTGTGCGCTCACCCGACCACCGAGAACACCCTGCATGAGATGTTCGTCGTGTACATGGACATGACCTATGTGAAGCCCAACCTTCACGTGAACAAGGACGAGTCCCTGCACATTCTCGAAGGCGAGGCGGATTTCATCTTCTTCGATGACCAGGGGAAGATCACCGAGGTGATACGGCTCGGGGATTACCATTCGAACCGCCAGTTCTACTGCCGTGTTCCCGCCTTCGCTTATCACACGCTGATCATGCGTTCGGAGCGCCTGGTGATTCATGAAGTGACTCCCGGTCCGTTCCGGCGAGAGGACACCGTGTGGGCTCCGTGGGCGCCGGATGAGAACGACCTGCCGGCGGTGCAGAAATTCATGGACCACCTGCGCGCGGCCACCGCGGCCCGCTGAGGGGTCGGACGGAATCAACCGCCACTGTGACCCCCCAACACGCGCTGCTGCTCGGTGCGACCCGTGGCCTGGGTCGGGCGACGGCCCGACTCTTTGCGGCTGACGGGCACACCGTGTCCGTGATCGCCCGCCGCCGACCGGATCCCGCGCCCGAGGACGGTGGTGGTAGCATTCGCGTCTGGACCGCTGACTTGGGGAACGCCGCGGCGTTAGCGAAGGCGTTGACGGAAATCCACCAGGAACGGGGGCCGGTGCAATCGATGGTGTTCTTTCCGCGCTTTCGTGGGGACGGCGATGCGTGGCGGGGAGAATTTGAGACCATTCTGGACGGCGCGCGGCGGGTGATCGAGGGATTGGTCAACCAGCATGGATTCCGGGATGGTTCAATCGTGTTAGTGAGCTCCGTCAACGCCCGCCTGATCTCGCCCAAGCTGGGTCTGGGGTATCACGTGGCGAAGGCCGCGTTGAACCAGATGGTGCGCTATTATGCCGTCGCCCTGGGACCCAAGGGCATTCGGATCAACAGCGTCTCACCGGGCACCTTTCTGAAAGACGAGACGCGCGCGGCCTTGTTGGCCGACGGGAAGCTGGAGCGCTTGAGCCGGGAGATCGTGCCGCTGGGGCGAGTGGGCACGGCGGAGGAGGTGGCGTCGGTGATCCGATTCCTCTGCAGTCCGGACGCATCGTTTGTCACGGGGCAGGACCTCGTGGTGGACGGTGGTGTTTCGCTGCAATTTCAGGAAGCACTCGCCACGGCATGGGATCCAGGACGGCCCGGCAACTAACGAGAGATTTTTATGGAATCGATGGTTTATCATCGCACCACCTGCCGCCTATGCGGCAGCGGCAAGGTCGATCGGGTTCTGAAGATGGCAGACTGCCCGCCCGTGGACGCCTATATCCCGCGATCAAGACTGGGAGAAAGGCAGGAGTTGTTCCCCATAGACCTTTACCTTTGCCGGGACTGCGGCCATGGACAGCTTCTGGACGTGGTGTCGCCGAAACTTCTGTTCGGGAGCTATATCTACACCACCTCGAGTTCCCCGGGTTTGGTGGAGTACTTCCGCAGGTATGCGGACGACGTGATGGAGCGTTTGCAGCTGAAGCCCGGAGCCTGGGCGCTGGATATCGGCAGCAACGATGGGACCTTGCTCCGCCATTTCAAAGCGCGTGGATTGACGGTGTTGGGGGTGGATCCGGCGGAATCCATCGCGCGCGCGGCGACAGCGGCGGGAACGGAGACCCTCGCCGATTTCTTCAATTCGGGAGTCGCCGCCCGCATCCGGCAGCAGCGTGGCACCTTCGATTTGGTGACGGCGAACAATGTTTTTGCGCACTCCGACGATCTGGGGGACATGGCCAAAGGGGTGCAGATGATCCTGGCGCCGGGTGGGGTCTTTGTTTTCGAAGTGTCGTACCTCCTGGACATGATCAAAGGAATGATCTTCGACTTCATCTACCACGAGCATTTGAGCCACCACTCGGTCAAACCTCTGCAAACCTTCATGGCCAGGCACGGGCTGCACCTCTTCGATGTCCAGAAGACCCCGAGCAAGGGAGGGTCTTTGCGGTGTTTTGCACAACTGGCCGGGGGCCCGAGGCCCGAGGCTTCCACGGTCGCCGAACTCATTCGGGAAGAGGCTCGCTTTGGCTTGTATGACTTGGCGACGTACCAGGCGTACTCGAAACGCATCGAGGAAGCCGGCGACGCATTGCGCCGTCTCATGGAACAGCGGGTTGCCGAAGGGAAGAAGGTGGCGGGGTATGGCGCTTCGGCTACGGGTACCGTGGTGACGTATCAGTTTGGCATCGGGCCGTTCATGAAGTTCATCATCGATGACAACCCCGACCGGCAGGAGCGGTTCAGTCCGGGGCACCACATCCCGATCGTCTCGTCCAAGTCCTTGGATGACGAGCGTCCCGACGACGTGGTGATCCTGGTCTGGCGGTTTGCCGACATGATTGTTGCGCGCAACCGGGCCTACCTGGAGCGCGGAGGACGGTTCATCGTCCCCTTGCCGACATTGAAGATCATCGACGCGGCATCCCTGAAGTGAAGGCCGCGGTCGACATCAGGAGAGCCGTTTTTTTGGATCGGGACGGGATTTTGATCCGGGACGACGGGGTGGTGAGCCGTCTGGAAGGCATTGATGTTCTTCCCGGGGTGCCGTCCGCCCTGAAGCGGTTGAAGGAGGCGGGCTTGGCACTCCCGGTGGTCAGCAACCAGTCGGTCGTGGCCCGCGGGGTTCTGACGGAGTCCGAAGTAAAGGAACTCCAGGCAGAGGTGGAGCGCCGGATTCTGCAAGCGGGGGGGCCCGCGCTCGATGGCTTCTACTTTTGTCCGCACCATCCGAAAGGGACCCTGGAGGCCTACCGATCGCACTGTGACTGCCGGAAGCCGGGCATTGGGCTGTTGACCCGCGCGGCGGGTGACCTGGGAGTGGATCTTCAGTCGAGTTTCATGGTGGGGGATCGGCCCACGGATATCGTGGCGGGCCGTCGGGCGGGATGCCGCACGGTGTGGGTCCAGACCGGTCAGCATGCCGCGCCGTTGATCGAGACGGCGGAACCCATGCCCGCGGATGTGCAAGCGGATCATGTCTGCGCCGATCTGGCAGCGGCGGTGGATTGGATTCTCAGCCAGCCATGAAAGCCATGATCCTCTGCGCCGGCTACGGCACGCGCTTGGGCGATCTCACGCGCGACGTGCCAAAGCCCATGCTGCCGGTGGCTGGCCGCCCTTTGCTGGCGTACCTGCTGGGGCACCTGCGGGACCAGGGCTTTGGCGACATCATGATCAATCTCCACTTCCGTCCCGAAATGATACGCGATGTCTTTGGGGATGGATCACAGTGGGCTTTGCGGCTGGAGTACTCGCCGGAGGAACAACTGTTGGGAACCGCCGGAGGCGTGAAGAAGGCGGAGGCCTTTTTTCAGGGACCCGACCCGTTTCTGGTGCAATATGGCGACGTGCTGACGGACCAGGATCTGGGCGCATTGGTGAAACGGCATCGCGAGACGGCGGCCCTGGCGACGCTCCTGGTCCACCAACGGGCACGGTCGAACAGCGTCGTCACCCTCGATCCCGGCGGCCGCATCCTGAATTTTCTCGAACGTCCCGCAGAGTCGGAGCGCCGGGGAGTGGAATCGCCGTGGGTGAATTCCGGCATCTGCATTTGTTCGCCGGAGATCTTCGATTTCATTCCGCCTGGACAACCCTGCGATTTGCCTCGGGATGTCTTTCGGAAACTGGTGCCGACGGGGCGCCTGTGGGCGGTGGGATTGAGCGGATATCGATGCGCCATCGATTCCCCGGAGCGCCTGGCCCAGGCGCGGGAGGCGGTGGTCGCCGGTCAATGCCGGGTCAGCCCGATTCCCGTGGAGGCGGCATGAGCGCGGTCCGGATTTCGGCGGTGGTGCCGAATTACAACCATCAGAAGCTGGTTCCAAGAGCCCTCGAGGCGTTGCTGAATCAACCGGATCCACCGGACGAGATCATCGCCATCGACGATGCCTCCACCGACGAGAGCTTTGCGGTGATGAAGGAGTTCGAGACGCGCTCGTCCCGTCTTCGCGTGATTCGGAACGAAAGGAACATGGGGGTCTGCGCAACGCTCAATCGCGGGTTGGGAATGGCGTCGCATCCCTACATCGGCTTCTTCGCGTCGGACGACGAGGTCTTGCCCGGATTGTTCGCCAAGGCGCGTCCGATGGTGGAGCAACATCCCGACGCTGGACTGGTGACGGGCCTGGTGGAATGGCGGTGCCATAGCACCGGCATGACCTGGTATGATGGACACCAAATGCCGCAGGAGCGCCGCTTTTGGACTCCCGACGATCTGGTTCGCCTGGGGCGCCAGGGGCGATTGGCGACGCCCGGACAACCGGCGATCTACCACAAAGCCGCACTGGTGAAGGCGGGCGGCTGGATCCCTGAATTGCGCTGGTTCACCGATTGTTTTGGAACCTGGGTGGTGGGGTTTCGCCAGGGTGTCGGGTTCATCCCGGAGGTGATGTCCGTGTTCAACCTTTACCAGACTTCCTTCTACAACGCGGCCAAGGCGGCGGAGCGCCGGGAAGTGATGGCGCGGTTCCTGGGTCTCCTGGAAAGCCAGCCCTACGCCGACGTGCTGCCGCGGATTCGGGCCAGCGGGCTGTTGGGTGGATTTGGCACGCCGATGCTTCGGTTGGTGGCGCCGTACCCGCGGCGCTGGAACATGGTGAACTACGGGTTCGCGCGTAGGATGGGCCGCCGAACGGCTGAAGTCGTCGGTCGCACTCTGTTTCCACCGTGGCTGGCGCGGACCTGCCTGCGGGTGTTCTACGGGCGCAAGACCCGGCCGGGGTCGACGGCCGCCGGAGGCGGATCATGAAAGCCGACGTGGTGATTATTGGCGGCGGCATCGTTGGCCTGGCCACCGCTTGGCGTTTGCTGGAGGCCCAGCCCCGGTTGCGGCTGGTCCTGGTGGAGAAGGAGACCCGCCTGGCAGCCCATCAAACGGGCAACAACAGCGGGGTGATTCATTCGGGTCTCTATTATCGGCCCGGTTCGTTGAAGGCTTCCAATTGCCGCGAAGGTTATTCGCAGTTGCTCGCCTTCTGTCGGGCGGAGGAGATCCCTCACGAGATCTGCGGCAAGGTGGTGGTTGCCACCGCGCCCGAGGAACTGCCGCGCCTGGAGGAACTCCATCGGCGTGGCGTGGCCAATGGTCTGACCGGCATCCGCGTGCTCTCCGAGTCGGAGATTCGCGACATCGAACCCCATTGCACCGGGATTCGGGGACTCTGGGTGCCACAGACCGGCATTGTTGATTACAGCGTGGTTTCCCAGAAATACGCCGAGAAGATCCGACAACACGGCGGCGAAATCGTCCTCGGCGAACGCGTCGATGGCCTTCGTGTGCGCGATGATGCGGTCGAAGTGATCTCCGGCGCCGCCACGCGGGTGGCTCGAATCGCGGTGAGCTGTGGCGGATTGCATTCCGATCGACTGGCCCGACAGACGCATCCGGAATTGCCACTTCGCATCACACCGTTTCGCGGCGAATACTATGTGCTGCGTCCGGAGGCCCGTCGGCTCGTTCGCAATCTGATCTATCCCGTGCCCGATCCGGCCTTCCCTTTCCTGGGCGTGCACTTCACCCGCATGATCGATGGTGGCGTCGAGTGCGGACCGAATGCGGTGTTCGCCTTCGCGCGCGAGGCCTACCGGAAAACCGACTTCAGTTGGCGCGACACGTGGGAGACGCTGATGTGGCCCGGATTCCGCAGCGTGGCCCTTCGTTACTGGTCAGTGGGTCTCGGAGAGTTCCGGCGTTCGTTCAGCAAGTCGGCGTTTGTCCGGGCACTGCAGCGATTGCTTCCGGAGATCCGGGGAGAACACCTGGAACCGGGCGGCGCCGGAATCCGAGCCCAGGCCTGTTCCAAAGACGGGCGGCTGCTGGATGATTTCGAATTCTGCGAGGACCGACGGGTGATCCATGTCTGCAACGCGCCGTCTCCTGCCGCCACGGCGTCATTGGCCATTGGGAACGCCATCGCCCAGCGGGTGCTCGCGAGGCTTGCTCCCGGGGTGGGCTCAACCTGAGGTTTCCTGATCATGGCCTTGCCGCTGCTTGCCATCGCCATTCCCACCCGCAACCGGTCGGGGTACCTCAAGGATTCCCTGGGAGCCTTGGTGACCCAGATCCTGGAATTGCCCGACGGTCCGTCACGAATCGCGCTGCATGTTTCGGACAACACTTCCAACGACAACACCCCGGACGTGGTGCGGGAACAGCAGGCGCGACTCCCCTCGCTGACCTACCACCGGCATCCCGAGAACGTGGGCGCCAGCCGCAACGTGAATTCCTGCGTGCGGCAGGCCGCGGCGCCGTATTGCTGGGTGGTGGGCGACGATGAACTGATCTGCCCCGGCGCGTTGGCGCATCTCGCAGGGGTGTTGTCGATGGCGGATCCCCCCGACCTGATGATCTGTTTCGACACCGGGTACGAATCGCGGCTGGTTCGTCCGAGCCGCTTTGCCTGCTATCGCGACTACGCCACCGAATGCGCGCGGCGACACCCGCATGCGCTGGTTGAGCATACCCTGGTGAGTTCCAACGTTTTTCGGACGTCGCTCTTCGACCTGAAGGTGGCGGAGGAGACGCTGGCCACGGACTACTCGCACATGTACGCCATGCTGACCGGCATGCGCCGCGAGGGCAGGGGGGTCTATGTCACGGACCACCCGGTCATCACCGTGCGGCAACGCCGGGCTCCGGCGGTGGATGGTGTCTGGCCGACGGACCTGGAAGCGAGTTGGCTGGAATTCCTTCGTTGGCAGCGTGAGCAGTTCGACATTGTGGAACTGCGTCCGCAGGCGGCCATCGAGCACGTGAGACAGGCGCTCTGGCAGAAACTCACGCGGCATCCGATCCGTTACGTACGCAACAACCTCCACGCGCTCAAGGATCCCAAGGCCTGGAAGTGGTTCCTGAAACGGCTGCTGTTTCACAGCCGCCGTTGAAGGGTTCCATCCCGGGCCATCGACATCGCCATGAAGTCCCTTCGCTTCTGGCTCTGGGCTGCGATTCTGGTCGCCCTGATCCTGGGCTTCACCCGGCTCCGGTTCGACGTCGATATCCTCAACGTTCTGCCCGACGACTTGACGTCGGCGCGGGGCCTCAAGGAACTGCAGAAGCGCTTTACCAAGGCCAACGAGCTGATCGTCACCGTCGAGGCGGGAAGCGCGGACGAGGCGGAATCCGCGGCGCGCGGGGTGGCGTTGGCGTTGCGATCCCTGACCAACGAGGTGGCTTCGGTGACCTGGCAATCGCCCTGGCGGGAGAACGCCGACGACGCCACGGAACTGTTGGCCTTTCTCTGGCTCAACCACGAGCCGTCGGCGGTGAATGAATTGGAGAGACGCCTGCGTCCGGAGGTGCTGCCCCAGGTCTTGATGGAAGCGCGGGAACGACTGGCCACCTCGCTTTCCCCGATGGAGATGGGCACCGCTGGATACGATCCCTACGGCCTCACCGTGATTCCTGGTGTAGGCGAGGGCATGGCGCCGGAACTGCTCAATGCCGACGCCCAGTTCTCCGGCGACCAGGGTCGGTTCCGCCTGGTGTTCGTGGAGGGGCGCGGCGATTTGGGCCCCTACCAGGCGTGTCAGCGGTGGATCGCGAGTGTTCGCGACGCCCTAGCGAGGGCGCGACTGTCCGGCGAGGTTCCGGCGTCGGCGCGCATCCGGTTGACGGGGCGCCCGGCCTTCGTGACCGAGATCGCGGCGGGCATGGAAGGTGACACCGCGGGATCGGTCGGAGGGACACTGGCGATCATTGGCCTGCTGTTCTGGCTCACGCACCGCCGGCTACGGCCGCTGCTTTGGCTGGTGGCAGTGCTGGGATTGACGCTGGTGGGCACGATGGCGCTTGGGGGATGGGTGCTGGGAACCGTCCATGTGGTCAGCCTTGGATTCGCCGCCATCCTGCTGGGTTTGGCTGAGGACTTCGGAATCGTGATCTACCAGGAGTCGCGGTCCCATCCGGGGATCGCCGCCGGCGACTTGCGCCGACTGGTGGTTCCCGGCGTGGTTTGGTCCGCCATCACGACGGCGGGCGCCTTCCTGACGTTAAGGCTGAGCCATCTCCCGGGATTGGCCCAACTGGGAACCCTGGTGGCTCTCGGCATCGGGGTGGCTGCGGTGGCGATGCTCTACGTCTATCTGCCGGTAGTTTTAAGGCTCCAACGGGACCGGGATCGGGCGGCCAGGATGGTGTCCGGTGCGAACACCGAATCGTTTCTCCTCTTCACGCCACGCTGGGTGCCATCGGACCGTGCGGCTTGGGTTCTGACCGGGCTGCTCGCCCTTTGCGCCAGCCTCAGCGTGGGCTTCTTGGGTCTGCGCTTTGATCGTTCACCGGATGTGCTGCGGCAGCGCAATGGGGAGGCGGAAGGCGCGCTTCGCGATCTTCAGCGTGCCCTGGGCAAGACCCGGGATCCGCTGTGGGTGTTGATTCCGGGCAGGACGGAAGCCGAGGTCGGGGCTCGACTGGAGGTGGTCGGCGCCTTCCTGGAGCGTTACCAAACATCGGGCCAGCTCCACAGCATCACCCTCCCGTCGGCGCTGTGGCCGAATCCGGCGCATCAAGTTTCCAACCGCCTGGCACTGGGAATACTGGCAGCCCGGGCGGGACAACTCCGCAGCAACGCTTTGGCCAGCGGCTTTTCACCCGCCTCCCTGACCGCCACGGAGTCCATTCTGCGTCACTGGCAAACCGCTCTGGCGACGGAGGGTGCTTTTTGGCCATCCAACCGTGCCAGTCGCTGGGTTCTGGATCGATTGGTGTCGCGGAACGGTGACGGTTGGATGGCCCTGGCGGCACTGGAGGTGGCGGGAGGAGTGGTCGTGGACCGCCGGTTGGCCGAGGAGTGGCCACCGGAATTCGAACCCGAAGGCATCACACTGGCGGGTTGGGATCTCCTGGGGGCAGCGGCTTTCGAGTCGGTGACGCGGGAATTCCCGAAAGTGGTTTTGCCGATTGTCGTGCTGATCGTGATTTCACTGGGACTGGCATTCCGGCGCGTGGGAGAGGTGCTGTTGAGCGTGGGCACCTTGGTTTTCGGAGGCCTGCTTCTCGCCGGTGCGATGAACCTGTTGGGATGGCGTTGGGATATCCTCAACCTCATGGCGCTGCCGTTGCTGTTCGGCATGGGCGTGGACTTCTCCATTCACATGCAACTGGCCCTGCAACGCCACGACGGTGACGTATGGGCCGTCCGACGATCCGTCGGACGCGCGCTGAGCCTCGCCGGGTCGACCACGGTGGCTGGGTTCGTGTCCCTGGCGTTCTCGTCCAACGCAGGATTGGCGAGTCTCGGTCGAGTTTGCGCGCTCGGGATTGCCGCAATGCTAGCCGTCGCGCTGTTTCTGCTGCCCGCCTGGTGGGCGGCACTCAGGACGGGGCATTCGCGGTAGGGGCGGACGGGGCTGGCGGGTATTCACCTTCCCAGCGGGCGACGACGGCGGTGGCGAGGCAGTTGCCGACCAAATTCACCGTGGTGCGCGCCATGTCCATGAGTTCATCGACGCCGATGATGAGAATGACGCCTTCGAGGGGGAGGCCGAAGGTGACGAGTGTGCCCGCGAGGATAACCTGGGATGCGCGGGGGACACCGGCCATTCCTTTGCTCGTGAGCATCAGCGTCAGCATAATCGCGATCTGTTTGCCGAGGGTGAGCTCGATGCCGGAAGCCTGGGCGACGAACACCGAGGCGATGGCGAGGTAGAGGGTGGACCCGTCCAGGTTGAAGGAATAGCCGAGGGGCATCACCAGGGAGACGATCCGTTTGGGCACTCCGAACTTAATCATCCGCTCCATGGCGTCGGGCAGGGCCGCATCGGAAGAAGTTGTAGAGAAGGCCAGCAAAGCGGGCTCGCGGATGGTCCGGAGGAATTCCAGCGGTTTGACGCGCGCCCACAGCGCTGCAGGCAGAAGGACCAGGAGGCAGAAGACCACCAGGGCGGCGTAGAGGGTCAGGATCAACTTGGCCAGGTTGAGCAGAACCCCGAGTCCACTATGACCCACCGTGTAGGCCATGGCGGCGCCGATGCCGAAGGGCGCAAACATCATGACGACCCCCACGAACTTGAACATGACGGCGCTCAGGGAATCGCAGAAACCGACCATGATCTCCCGGTTGCGACCCGTGACCTGGGTGAGGGCGACGGCAAAAAAGACCGCAAAGGTCACGACCTGGAGAACGTCGTTGGTGGCGGCGGCCTCGAAAAAGCTCTTGGGGAAGACGTGTTCGATGATCTCGGTGAACGTGACTTCCTTGGCGGTGATCTTGTCGGCACCGCTGCCGGGGCTGGGCAGTGAGACCCCCACTCCAGGCTGGGTCAAATTGACGGCCGCCAGACCGACCACCAGCGCCATGGTGGTGGCGATCTCGAAGTAGATGATGGATTTGAGCGCCAGGCGCCCGACCACCTTGAGATCGTCGCAGTGCCCGGCAATCCCCATCACCAGGGTGGCGAAGACCAGCGGCACCAGCAGGCACTTGATCATCCGCAGGAAGATGTTCGAGATGACGCGAAGATGCTGCGATTCGGCCGGAAAAAGCGCGCCGATGGCGACACCGACCACCATGCTGATGAGAATCCACTGGGTCAGGCTGATCTTTCGAAGCGCATGCCGCATGACGCGCCCTAGGAAATCAGGGACCGCCGCGCCAGACCAACACCGATCTTTTGCTGGATTCGATGAGAAATCCGCGGTGGCTCGTTACTTGCGGCCGTATTTCTGACGGTACGCCAGCGGGCTCATGTCCTTTTCCCTCCGGAAATACCGCGCCAGATGCTCGGCGCCGGTGTAGCCCAGCGTCTGGGCAATTTGAGAGATCGGCTGGCTGGTCTCCGCCAGGAGCCGGCAGAGTTGCGACACCCGGATCCGGCGGATTTCGCTGAGGGCCGAACGCCGGAGGTGCACCTGAAAACGCTTCTCCAACACCCGCCGCGACAAGCCGGCCGCCCGCGCGACATCCGGCACGGAAATCGCCTCGTTCGCGTGATCACGAATGAAACGTAGCGCGGTGGCCAGTCGAGGATCCGCGACGGCCAGGATGTCCGTGGACCGTCGCGTCACCACATGGCTGGCCTGCACCACAATCTTCGCCGCTGATAGCGTGCGCCCCCGCATGAGTTGGTCCAGTACTTGCGCGGCTTCGAAGCCTGCTCGCTCGAAATGAATGGCGACGCTGGACATCGGGGGATCGCACAGGTCGCAGACCAGGTCGTCATTGTCGGCTCCCACGATAGCCACCTCGTCAGGCACCTCGAGTCCGGCGATCTTGCAGGCCTCCACGACCTGCTCGCCGCGATCGTCATTGCAGGCCATCACCCCCAAAGGCTTGGGAAGTCGGCGCAGCCACTCGGCCATGGATCGACGTTCTGCCGACCACCCCCGGCGCACGCGCGAACCCAGAACCGGGTACTCGTCCAGCACGAACCCCGCACTTTGGATGCAGCGCCGGAAGGCGTCGCCGCGCAGGGTGGACCAAGGCAAACCTTCCAGGCCGCAGAAGGCAAAGTGGCGAAAACCCCGAGCCAAGAGATGTTCGGCGGCCAGCCGGGCGATGCCGTGGGAGTCGGTCACCACATTGGCCAAGCCCTCGATCTCGACGCGGTTATGGCCGACCACCACCGCCGGGATGCCGCACGCCAGCACCTCGTCGAGATTCTCCACATCGCGGAGAATAATTCCCGAGACATCCAAAGCCCTCAGCCGCGGCCACGCCTTCTCCAGTCCGCCCGGTTCCCAATAAAAGGCCCAGGGACCGTGAATCCGCGCGTAATCGGCGATGCCACGCAGCAGGCTGCGCCCGGAGGAGCGGGAAGACTCCACCAGGAGCAGGACGCGACGGACACGGCGATCAGCGGGGACATGGGTGGGTTTGGGCACGTTCGCAAACGGGTGACAGGTTCACGCAATTTGGCGTTGGGCCGGCGGCAGGGTCAAATCACAATGCCGCCACGTCCTGAGTCCACGCATGCGCCCCATTGCCCCCATCACACTCGGCCTGGTCGTCGGAAACCGCGGGTTTTTTCCCGCCCACCTCTGTGACACCGGGCGCCGGGAAGTGCTCGCCAAGTTGGAGGAACTGGGAATCCGTGTGGTGACGCTGCCCACCGACGCCACCCGTTTTGGTGCGGTGGAATCCCTGTCCGACGCGACGAAATGCGCGGATCTGTTCCGGGGACAGGCCGGATCGATCGATGGTGTGCTGGTGACTCTGCCGAACTTCGGTGATGAACGCGCGGTGGCGAATGCGTTGCGGTGGTCGGGGCTGAAGGTCCCCGTGCTCGTGCATGCCTTTAAGGATGGCCAGGGGGCGATGACGATTCGGGACCGCCGCGACTCCTTTTGCGGCAAGATGTCGGTGTGCAACAATCTTCGTCAGTACGGCATTCCCTTCAGCCTGACCCGGCTGCACACCGTCAATCCCGGCGAACCCTCGTTCGCGGCGGACCTGCACGATTTTGCCGTCACGTGCCGGGTGGTGCGGGCGTTGCGCAACCTGCGCATCGGCGCGCTGGGCGCTCGGCCAACCGCCTTCAACACCGTTCGGTACAGCGAGAAACTCCTCGAGCAGTCGGGCATCAGCATCGAGACGCTGGATCTCTTCGAGCTGTTCGGGTGGATCGGGAAGATGAAGGACGACGATGCCGCCGTGCAGTCCAAGCTGACGGAGATCCATCAATACGTCGTCGCCCGGAGCGTGCCATCCGCCGCCTTGTTGAAGATGGCCAAGTTCGGGGTCGCGGTGGATGGCTGGATGGAGCGCACGCGTCTGGACGCCACCGCCATCCAGTGTTGGACCGCGATGGAGGAATTCTTCGGTGTCGTGCCCTGCACGCTCATGAGCATGATGAGCAATCTCGGGCTGAGCAGCGCCTGCGAAGTCGATATCATGGGAACCGTGGCCATGTACGCCCTGGCTCAGGCCGGGGGCCGTCCGAGCGCGCTGGTGGATTGGAACAACAACTACGGCGATGACCCGGACAAGGGGGTGATTTTCCACTGCAGCAACCTGCCGAAGGACCTGTTCGTGGAAGAAGGCCCAGGTGCGGCGCGCATGGATTTCCAGGAGATCATCGCCGGAACGGTGGGAAAGGAGAACACGTATGGCACGGTGGTGGGTCGACTGAAGATGGCGCCGTTGACCTATTTGCGATGCACCACGGACGACACCGGTGGCAGGATCCGGGCTTATCTGGGGGAAGGCGAACTGACCAACGACCCCCTGGACACGTTCGGTGGCGTCGGCGTGGTGAAGATTCGCGAGTTCCAAACCCTGCTGCGGTACATCTGCGAGAACGGATTCGAACATCACGTCGCGGTGAACCCGACCCGAACAGCAGCCGGGGTTCGCGAGGCGCTGGGCAAGTACCTCGGCTGGGAGACCTATCATCACGCCTAACCCGGTTCACAGGCTGCCCCACCTCCCACGCGCCTTCCTCCATCCCTCCTCGTCGCATGCGCCCCGTTATTTTGTTGCTCGTTGCCGTCCTCAGCCCGCTGCTCGGGGCGGCACCTTCCCGCGCCGCGGTGCGCATCGAAGTGGCGGCCGATCGCCCCGGAGCCGCCGTTTCACCCACGATGTGGGGTGTGTTTTTCGAAGACATCAACTACGGGGCCGATGGAGGTCTTTACCCGGAACGGGTGAAAAACCGCTCGTTCGAGTTTGCCGATCCGATGATGGGTTGGACGATATCGACGCCGGTCGGAAAAGGGATGGGAGCCGTGACGGTGGCTTCGACGTCGCCGTTGCATGCCAAGAACCCAAAGTTTCTCCGCCTTGAGCTGCCGCAGAACGGCGGAGTTCGGTTGGCCAACGAGGGGTTTTTCGGGGTGGCCGTCGAGAAAGGGGAGCGCTACCGCTTCTCCATCGCTTGCCGGTGCGACGCCGCTGTTCCTCCGGAGATCGAAGTGACGATTCTGGGGAAGGAGGGTCGACCGCTGGGTTCCGGGGTCATTCGCGGGCTGCAACCCGGATGGAAGTCACGGGAGGTCATGGTACGGTCCACGGCGACGGATCCCAAGGCGCGCCTGGTGGTGACCGTTACGGGGACGGGGAACGTCGACCTTGATATGGTGTCGTTGTTTCCCGTGAAGACCTGGAAGGATCGTGCGGGCGGCTTGCGTTCTGACATGGTGCAACTCCTGGCGGATCTGAAGCCCGGGTTTATCCGTTTTCCGGGTGGCTGCATCGTGGAGGGCCACCACCTGGCTCTTCGCTATCAATGGAAGGAGACGATCGGACCGATTTCGGAGCGCAAACTTCTGGTGAACCGTTGGAACTCGGAGTTCAAGCATCGGCCGGCGCCGGACTACTATCAGTCGTTTGGGCTCGGTTTCTTCGAATATTTCCAACTGTGCGAAGATTTGGGTTCGGAGCCCTTGCCCATTCTCAACTGCGGCATGGCGTGCCAGTTCAACACCGGTGAATTGGTGCCCATGAACGAGTTGGAACCTTATCTCCAGGACGCCTTGGATCTCATCGAATTCGCCAATGGCCCGACGTCGAGTCCCTGGGGACAACGACGCGCGGCGATGGGCCATCCGGAGCCCTTTGGACTGAAGATGATCGGCATTGGCAACGAGCAGTGGGGGCCGCAGTACGTCGAGCGGTACGCCGCCTTCTCGAAGGTGCTGAAGGCGAGACATCCGGAGATCCGGCTCATCGCCAGCGCGGGTCCGCGCCCCGCCGATGACCTGTTCCATTTTCTTTGGCCGAAACTCCGCGAATTGCGGGCCGACATCGTCGATGAACACTGCTACGACCGGCCCGCCTGGTTCTTCGACAGCGCCAGCCGCTACGACGGCTATGACCGCGCCGGACCCAAGGTCTTCATGGGCGAGTATGCGGCCCAAAGCGACAAGGTGGTGAGCGTGTTGAACCGCAACAATTGGGAGTGCGCCCTGGCGGAAGCCGCCTTCATGACTGGGCTGGAGCGCAATGCCGATGTTGTGGTGACGTCGTCCTATGCGCCGTTGTTCGGGCACGAGGAGGGCTGGCAGTGGCGTCCCAACCTGATCTGGGCCGATAACCTGCGCAGCTACGGGACGCCAAATTACTACGTGCAGCAGTTGTTCAGCCGAAACCGTGGGGACCGCATGGTGCCGGTCGCGATTCAAGGTCAGGTCCCTGCCACAGCGGCTGCCCCCGGACTCTACGCCTCGGCGACCAGGGACGACTCGGCTGGCGAACTGATCCTCAAGGTCGTGAATAGTGCCCCCGGCGCGGTGAAAGCTGAAATCGCACTGACCGGCATTCGCCGGGTCGGCCGTGCCGGCAAAGCCATCATCCTGAGATCCGACGACCTTCGGGCGGAGAACTCGTTGGAGCAGCCCCAACGGGTCGCTCCGGTGACGGAGACGTGGCGCCCAACCGGACCGGTTTTCATCCGGGAGTTTCCCAAATGGTCGATGACGGTGCTGCGACTTCCGGTAAAACGCTGATTTCGAGCTTTTCCCCAACCCCAGAATCGCCTACCTCAACTCCGCCCCCAATGAGTTCCCGGTACACCCTTGGCTTGGACTACGGCACCAACTCGGTGCGCGCGCTGGTTGTCGATGTTCGCAATGGGCGCGAAGTGGGCACCGCAGTGTGGAACTATGAACAAGGCGATCACGGCGTCCTGTTGGCCCGTGATCCGAACCTCGCCCGTCAGCATCCGGGCGAATACGTCAAGGGCGCTGAGAAGGCGATTGCCGGGGCGTTGCGCGACGCGCGGAAGCAGGTGCGCGGCTTTGATCCGGCGCAAGTTGCCGGGCTCGGCGTGGACACCACCGGAAGCACGCCCTTGCCGGTCGACGCCGAGGGCCGGCCCCTGGCGTTTCATCCCCGGTTCAAGAAGGAACCTGCCGCGATGGCGTGGTTGTGGAAGGATCACACCAGCGTCGCGGAAGCGGCCGAGATCACCGCGCGCGCGAAGGAATTGCGGCCGCAATACCTGGCGAAGTGCGGCGGCACGTATTCCAGCGAATGGTTCTGGAGCAAGATCCTCCATTGCCGGCGGTCGGCGCCGAAGGTCTTCGAGGCCGCCTATTCCTGGGTGGAATGTGCCGACTGGATCCCGGCGATGCTTACCGGGACGGAAGCGCCCGAGAGACTCACCGTCGGCATTTGCGCCGCCGGGCACAAGGCCATGTTCCACGAGGGGTGGGGCGGCTATCCGGATGCCGAGTTTCTGTCCGCGCTGGATCCTGCGCTGGCCCCGTTACGGCAGCGATTGCGGCCGACCGCTTCGACCATTGATCGGGCTGTCGGGGGGTTGACGGCCGACTGGGCACGCCGCACTGGATTGCGCGCGGGCATTCCCGTGGCGGTCGGTGCCTTCGACGCCCATTTGGGTGCCGTCGGATCGGGCGTCGCGCCGGGGGCGTTGGTCAAGATCATTGGCACGAGCACCTGCGACATCACCGTGTCGCCGCTGTCGGAACCACTGGCCGACGTGCCGGGCCTGTGCGGCATTGTGCCGGGGTCGGTGTTGCCCGGGGCGTATGGGCTGGAAGCCGGCCAGTCGGCGGTGGGTGACATCTTCAACTGGTTCGTGAATTACCTGAAGCCCGGAGGCCCCAAAGCCGGATCGCACGAGGCGCTCACTGCGGCGGCGGCCCGGTTGAAACCGGGAGAATCGGGTTTGCTCGCCCTCGATTGGAACAACGGAAACCGGACGGTCCTCGTGGATCAACGACTCACCGGCCTGCTTCTGGGGCAGACGCTCTACACCACGCCAGGCGAGATCTATCGCGCGCTGATCGAGGCCACGGCTTTCGGAGCCCTGGCGATCATCAACCGCTTCGAGGAGTACGGCGTGAAGATCGAGCAGGTGATCAACTGTGGCGGGATCGCCGAGAAGAATCCCCTGGTCATGCAGATCTACGCCGATGTGACCGGGCGCCCCATGAAAGTGAGCCGATCGCCTCAAACCTGCGCTCTCGGTGCCGCCATCGCCGGAGCGGTGGTGTCCGGACTGCATCCCAACCTCCCAGCGGCCCAGAAGGCCATGACCGGACTCAAGCCGAAGGTTTACGCTCCCAAGGCCGCGGCGCATGGGGTGTATCGCGAGCTCTACGCCGTCTATCGCACGTTGCATGACGCGTTCGGCACCTCCGACTGGCACGGCAATCTGCACCCGGTGATGAAGCAGTTGATCACCCTCAGGGACAAGGTGCGGAAATGAGCCCGACGCCAATGGTCGAACCGTTCGCGGAAAACCCATGAAATCGCGCTCCGGCAAAAACGGCGCTCCGAAATCTCGGTCCGGCCGAAAGAACCAGTCGGCAGGCCGCTCTGCCAAATCGGGCGGGACGACGGCGCAACGCCTGGCCGAACTCAAGCAGCGGGTTTGTGTCGCGAACCTCGACCTCGTTCGACGCGGGTTGGTGATCGAAACCTGGGGCAATGCGAGTGCTCTCGATGCCGACACCGGATGGGTGGTGATCAAACCATCAGGGGTGGATTACGCTCAGATGCGACCGGAGGACATGGTGGTGGTGGACCTGGGATCGGGCGTGGTGGTGGAAGGTTCGTTGCGACCGAGTTCGGATACCGCGACTCATCTGGTGTTGTACCGCGCCTTTCCCGGGGTGGGAGGGATCGTTCACACCCATAGCCTTCACGCGACCGCCTGGGCGCAGGCCTGTCGTCCCATCCCCGCCTTGGGAACCACCCACGCCGATTACTGGAACGGGTCCATTCCCTGCACGCGCCCTTTGCGCCCTTCGGAGATCCGCGACAACTACGAAGCCAACACGGGCCGGGTCATCGCCGAGGCCTTTCAGGGACGCCGTCCGCTGGAAGTGCCGTCGGTTCTGGTGGCCAGTCACGGCCCATTCTGTTGGGGCCCGACGGTGGAGAAAGCGGTGGAGAACGCAGCGGTGCTGGAGTTTGTGGCCCGTCTCGCGGAGGAGAGCCTGCGCCTGCAGTCCAAGCTTCCGGAGATGCCGAAGCCGCTGCTGAAAAAGCACTTCAATCGAAAGCACGGAGCCGCGGCCTATTACGGACAGCGACATCCCTCCTCGGCAAACCTCTGAGTCCATTTCCAAAAATCATGAATGCCTCCCTGACACGCGTCCTCTGCTCGGCCGGCCTCGTTGCCGTGCTCGCCGGAGCGTCCGGTTGTTCCACCACCACCCCAACCTCCAGCGTCGAATCCAAACCGTGGGGTACACTGCCGGACGGTTCGCCGGTGCGGCTTTACACCCTCCGCAACGGGAAGGGTGCGGAGGTGAAGATCAGCAATTATGGCGGTATCGTCACCGCCTGGCGTGCGCGCGATCGCCAGGGGAAGATGGGGGATGTCGTGCTCGGCTATGACGACCTGGCCGGCTACCTGAAGGAGACTCCCTATTTCGGATGCCTCGTGGGTCGCTATGGGAATCGCATCGCCAAGGGCCGCTTCACGCTGGATGGCGCCACCTACTCGCTGGTGACCAACAACTATCCGAACCATCTCCATGGCGGCACCAAGGGATTCGACAAGGTGCTGTGGAAGGCCAACGCCTTTACCCGCGCGGATGGGCCCTACCTGGAATTGACCTATACCAGCCGCGACATGGAGGAGGGCTATCCCGGGAATCTGACGGTCAAGGCGGTGTACAGCCTGGGCGCCGACAACGCGTTGCGCCTGGAGTACACGGCAACGACCGACAAAGCGACGGTGGTCAACCTGACCCAGCATTCTTATTTCAACCTGGCAGGCCAGGGCGACATCCTGGGCCACGAGGTCTATCTCAATGCCGACAAATTCACACCGGTCGACAGCACTCTCATTCCCACGGGTGAACTGCGGCCGGTGGACGGGACGCCCTTTGATTTCCGCAAACCGACCACGATCGGGGCGCGCGTGAATCAGGCCGACGAACAATTGAAGTTCGGCGGTGGCTACGACCACAACTGGGTGATCAACAAGGCGCCCGGCCAGGTGGCGTTGCAGGCGCGGGTCTATGAGCCGACGACGGGTCGAGTGCTCGAGGTGATGTCCGACCAGCCGGGTTTGCAGTTTTATTGCGGCAATTTCCTCGATGGAAAGATCACGGGGAAGGGCGGCTGGGTGTACCAGCATCGGAATGGGTTCTGCATGGAGCCGCAGCATTTCCCGGATTCGCCTAATCAACCGAACTTTCCGTCGGTGGTCTTGAGACCCGGACAGACGTATCGCAACACCATCATCTACCGGCTTTCGACCCGCTAGACGACACGGGTGTCGGTGGAACCTGGCGCATGCAACCCCAACCCTGATTCCTCGAATCCATGCTGACTCCTTTCTTCGCCCAGTCCGTGACGGCCACCTTCACGGCCATCGATTGGCTGATGATCCTTCTCTATTTCGGAGTCCTCCTGGTGATCACCTGGTGGGCTATCTCGAAGAAGAAGGACACGGCTGAGGACTACTTCCTGGCCGGACGCCACCTCGGCTGGTGGATCGTCGGCGCCTCAATCTTCGCGTCGAACATCGGTTCCGAGCACCTGGTGGGTTTGGCAGGTTCAGGCGCGACGGACGGCGTGGCGATGGCGCATTTCGAACTGCATGCCTGGTGTCTGCTGGTGCTGGCCTGGATGCTGGTGCCGTTTTACATGCGGTCGAGGGTCTACACGATGCCGGAGTTCCTGGAGCGACGGTTTTCGCCGGCATCACGCTGGGTGTTGTCGATCATTTCGCTGGTGGCGTACGTGCTGACCAAGGTGGCGGTGGGAATCTACGCCGGTGGCGTTGTCTTTGCCGGCTTGCTGCCGGAACTGAACCTGGATCTTGGTTTCGTGAAGCTCGACAGTTTCTGGGTGGGATCGTTGCTGGTGCTGGCGGCGACGGGGTTGTACACGGTCTTGGGCGGCATGCGCGCGGTGGCCTACACCGAGGCGATTCAGACGGCGGTCCTGGTTCTCGGCTCGGTCTTGGTGACGGTGTTTGGTTTGATGAAGCTGGGAGGCTGGGATGAATTGCGCGCGGCGCTGCCATCCGAGATGTTCAATCTCTGGAAGCCGCTGGTGCCTCCGGGGGTGGAAGGAACCTGGGCCCCGGTTCTCGAACGCGATGCGGCCGGAGCCGTGGTGCGGCAGGCCTGGTATTTCAACGGCAATTTCCCCTGGGTGGGCATGCTGATTTGCGCTCCCGTGATCGGTCTCTGGTACTGGTGCACCGACCAATACATCGTGCAGCGTGCCTTGGGCGCGCACAACGAGACCGAAGCCCGCCGGGGTTGCATTTTTGCCTCCTACCTGAAGCTCCTGCCGGTGTTCATCTTCATCGTTCCCGGCATGATCTGCTACGCGTTGGCCATCACCGGAAAGGTGCCGGCGCTGCAGACCATTCTGGTCGAACAAGGCGGCAAGATGGTGGCGGAACGGGATGCCGCGCAGGGGGCCTTTCCGCTCCTCGTGGCGCACATCCTTCCCCCGGGAATTCGCGGCATTGTGGTGGCCGGCCTCTTGGCCGCCCTGATGAGTTCGCTGGCGGGTGTCTTCAACGCCAGTTCCACGCTGTTTACCGTCGATCTTTACCAGAAGTTCAAACCCGCGGCCTCGCAGTCGGAGTTGGTGCGCATGGGCCGCATGGCGGCATCGGCGATGGTGCTGATCGGGTTGATGTGGATTCCCGTGATCAAGGGATCCAAGGGTCTGTATTTCTACCTGCAGGCCATGCAGTCCTACCTGGCACCCCCGATCTTCACCGTGTTTTTCCTGGGTGTCTTCATGAAGCGCCTCAATGGCAAGGGCTGTCTGGCGGCGTTGATCGTCGGCTTTCTCCTCGGGGTTTTCCGGCTCGCCGTGGACACTCCCATCGCGCTGCACATGGAGGGGTTTGAAGGCGGGTATCCACAAGGCTCGTTCCTGTGGATCATCAACAACATCTATTTCCAGTACTTCAGCATCCTCATCATCATCGTCTGCATGGCGGTGATGATCGGGGTCAGTTATCTCACCGAAGCGCCGGATTACCGGAAGATCTCCGGCCTGACGTTTGCGACCGTCACCGACGAACAACGGGCTGAAACCCGCGCCAGCTGGGGAGCGCCGGATGTGATTGCGTCCGCCGTCGTCATGGTGTTGATCGTGATCGCGTATCTGTACTTCCGGGGTTGACCGCGGCGCCCGGGCACTGGTGGCCCGCTGATTTCCGGCCATGGGGGCGGCGGGCGTTGGGTTTTCCCGATGTGCCACTTTGCACTGGCGATGCTCGTGGCGCCTTGGGAACCTGAGAGCCCATGAAGTACATCTTCGTGACGGGCGGCGTTGTCAGTTCCCTCGGCAAGGGATTGACCGCCGCCGCCCTCGGCACGCTATTGGAACATCGCGGCCTCAAAGTCGCGCTGCAGAAGTTTGACCCGTATCTCAATGTGGATCCGGGAACGATGAGTCCCTACCAGCATGGGGAGGTCTATGTGCTGGATGACGGCGCGGAAACCGACCTCGATCTTGGTCATTACGAACGGTTTACCCACACCAAGCTGACCCGGCTGAACAATCTCACCAGCGGGCAGGTTTACCAGACCGTGCTCAACAATGAGCGCGAAGGGAAGTACCTGGGCAAGACGGTGCAGGTCATCCCCCATGTCACGGACGAGATCCAGAACCGGATCTATCTCGTTGGCGACATCACCAAGGCCGATGTGTTGATTACCGAGATTGGGGGGACGACCGGCGATATCGAGGGCCTGCCGTTCCTGGAGGCAATCCGCGAGTTCGCCCAGGATGTCGGGCCCCATAACGCCATCTTCGTCCACGTCACTTACGTGCCGTTCATCAAGGCCGCCGGGGAACTGAAGACCAAGCCGACCCAGCAGTCGGTGGCCAAGCTGCGGGAAATCGGCATTGCCCCGCACATTATCGCCTGCCGCTGCGAGTATCCTCTCGAGCGGGAGGTGCGGCAGAAGATCGCTCTGTTCTGCAACGTTCCCTATGAGGCGGTCATCGAGGCAAAGGACGTGGACCACTCGATCTATGAGATGCCGCTCATGCTGCAGCGCGAGCGCCTCGACGAGTTGGTCTGCCGCCAGTTGCACCTCGATGTTCCGCAGGCCGACATGCGAAACTGGCAGGAGATCATCCGCAAGTTGATCGCGCCGGCGCACCGGGTGCGGATTGCCGTGGTCGGCAAGTACATCGAACTGCAGGACGCCTACAAGTCGGTTTACGAGGCGATCATTCACGGCGGGATCGCCAACGATTGCGGCATTCAGATCGAAAAGGTGGATGCCGAGCAGATCGAGCGCGACGGAGCGGAACGCGTGCTCAAAGGGGTGGGGGGTATTCTGGTTCCAGGCGGCTTTGGCGAACGCGGCATCGAAGGGAAAATCGCGGCGGCCCGGTATGCGCGGGAGAACAAGGTTCCCTACCTCGGGTTATGCCTGGGCATGCAAATCGCCACGATCGAGTTCGGGCGCCATGTGCTCGGACTGAACGGCGCACATTCGACGGAGTTCCAGACCAACACGCCGCACCCGGTGATTGATCTCCAGGACGATCAGCGGTCGGTGCGCATGATGGGGGGCACCATGCGTCTGGGAGCGCAGCCGTGCCAGTTGGTGATGGGGACCAAGACGCAGCGGCTCTACAACGCCTTTGTTGTCAGCGAGCGGCACCGGCATCGGTACGAGTTCAACAACAGCTACCGGACCCAGTTCGAGGCAGCGGGCTTTGTGTTTGCCGGCACGACTCCGGACGGTCGGTTGGTGGAATGCATCGAACTCAAGGAGCATCCGTTCTTCTGCGCCGTGCAGTTTCATCCCGAGTTCCAGAGCAAACCCAACGCGCCGCATCCGCTGTTCCGCGGGTTCATCGCCGCCGTTCACGAGTATCTGCACCGCAAACCGTTGTGAGCTTCGGCTCCTTCCCGCGATGCCGTATCAAGATGCGCTCGCATTCCTCCTGGGAATGCGACGATTCGGCTTGAGGCCGGGCCTGGAAACCACTCTCCGGTTGGCCGCGGCCGCCGGAGATCCCCACCGAGCCCTTCGCTTCATTCACGTCGCCGGCACCAACGGCAAGGGATCAACCTGCGCGTTTCTCGAGAGCATTTTCCGGCGGGCCGGCTATCGTGTCGGACTGTATACCTCGCCGCACCTGGTGAGTTTCCGTGAGCGCATCCAGGTTCAGCGGGTGCCGATCCCGGAGTCCGACGTGGCGCGGTTGGTGCAGGAGATGCGAAGGGGTCTCCCGAATGCCGCGTCGGAATCACATCCTACTTTCTTTGAATTCGTCACCGTTCTGGCTCTGCGGTGGTTCCAGGAGCAGGCGTGCGATCTGGTGGTTTGGGAAACCGGACTGGGAGGGCGCCTCGACGCCACCAACATCGTGCAGCCCGAGGCCTCGGTCATCACCAACATCGGATGGGACCACATGCAATGGCTCGGCCCGACACTGCGGCACATTGCCAAAGAAAAGGCCGGCATCATCAAACCTGGGATTCCAGTGCTCACCTCGACCGACGAGCCGGAAGCCCTTGAGGTTCTGGTCGAAACCGCGCGGGAAGCCGGGGCCCCGATGCAGGTGGTGACGGAAACGGCGGTAGCCGAGCTGGGCATCCATCGTTGCGCGCTTCCATTGGAGGGGCAGCATCAACGTCGAAATGCCGCATTGGCGGCCGCCACGGCGCGGACGTTGGCGGCAAAGGACTGGTTGGGGGTGAAATGGCCGGAGGGCATCCAGCGCGGACTTGAAGCGGCCACGTGGGAGGGGCGGTTTCAGATCGTGGAACGCGGGGATCAGGTGGTGGTGCTGGATGGGGCCCATAACCGACCGGCCTTCGAAACGCTGGCCGCCACGGTGCGAACGTGGCGGGGAGGCAAGAAGCCGGCGATGATTCTCGGGATGCTGGCCGACAAGGACTTGGATAGCGCGGCGGAGATCCTGGCGACGGTGGTTCGGCGCGTGGTGGTGGTCCCCGTGCAATCGGTTCGCGGCAGTGATCCAGCGGAGGTGGCGGGGCGTTGGACGGTCAAGGCGCCGTCGGTGGGCGTGGAAGTCGCGAGTGGTTTGGAGGACGCGCTCGCACGGCTGAAAGCCGAGCCGGTGGTGCTGGTCGCCGGCTCCCTTTACCTGGTGGGCGAATGCCTGAGCTGGCTGCGTGGCGAAATAACTTCCGAACGCGAGCTCAACGAATGGAGTCAAAGACGGTGAACAGGCGCCAGGGCGCAGGCGCGGCTCACCTCAGCCTCCCGAAGCCGCGGTTGCCGTCCGGCGCCTGTTCGCGCAGTCTCCTACCGGATGCCGGCAGGTTCCTACCGCCCCTTTGACGACGATCCGCTGATGCCGCGGCTCGCCGGTGCGCTGCTTATTTCCATCCTCTTTCACACCAGCCTCTTCGCCGTCCTTCAGATCGGCAACCAACTCCAATGGTGGGAAGCCAAGCCTTTCTCCATGTTCCGCAAAGTCCGGATCACTCCCGAGGAGTTGCTCAAAGCGGAGGAACTGGCGCGTCAACAGGCGCAAAAGCTGCAAGAACAAGCCCCGACGATCTTCGTTCAGGTCGGTGAACCGTCGGAAGAAACTCCGGAAAACACACCGTTTTACTCGTCCCAGTCCAGTCGCGCCGCCAATCCCGAACCGGCGGCGGGTGATAAACCCAAGATCGACGGCACCCAGACGCAAAGTCCGCGAGTCGAGAGCGCCCCTCGCGCCCTCACGGCAAGATCGGCGTCGACGCCCCCCCCGGAACCGGTTCAGGCACGTGAAAGCCGTCCCGAACCGGTCAAAGTCGCTCCGCCTCAGCCCGAGACCGTGGCCAAAGCCGTCGAACCGCAGGTGGTCGACAAACCACCGGAACCTGCGCGCACTCCTGGTGTCGGTGATCTGGCCATGGCGCGCCCGGAAATCAAGGCGCCCACCGCGCCGCCCGAGGCGCGCCCAACGCAGCCGAACCAGCCCCCCGCGCTGAACCGGCCGACCACCGACCCTTCGGTCACCACGCCGCCGCCGCGAGCTCGACCACGAACCGTGACCGAGGCTCGTCTGCGTCAGGATTTGTTGGCGGGCGAGAAGATGAAGCAGGACGGCGGGATCGCTCGCAAAGGCAAGATGGCTCTGGACGTCAAAGGCACCGGTTTCGGGGCCTACGACGAGGCACTGATCATGGCGGTGCAGAATCGATGGTTCACGCTGCTGGATGAACGGCGGTTTGCGGGCGGAGTGACCGGCAAGGTCGTGGTGAAATTCAAACTCCACTCCGACGGCTCGGTCCGCATCGTGGAACCCACCGAATCATCCGTCGATGCCCTGATGACCTCGCTTTGTGTGCGGGCGGTGCGGGATCCTTCGCCCTACGAGAAGTGGCCCAGCGAGATGCTGCGCCTCATCGGCAGCAATTCGCGGGAAGTGAAGTTCACCTTTTTCTACAACTGACGCGGCCCGGGCCTGGCGCACCACAGGCCGTTCCGGCCGGCTGCTAGCCCATGCCGGCAAACTCTTCGTCGGTTCGCAGGTCGAGCCCCATGAGAATGTAGTCGTGGGCGTGGCCCTGCATGTCCTCCACATAGTCTTCCAGGCGCAGAAGGGTCTCGAAGCCCAGCAGTGAGAAAACGTGCATCGCCCGGGATTGTTCGCCGATGAATTCGGCTTCGACTCGCTTGAGTCCAACGCCTCGCGCGAGCTGCAGGGATTGGTCGACCAATGCGCCGGCGAGGCCGCGCCCACGGTGGTCGGGATGGACCAGCACGCTGACTCGCCCAATGTGGCGTTTCCAGCCACCGAGCTGCTGATGGAGAGTGGCGGCGGCGACGATCTGTTCGCCGGCGAAGGCGAGCAGGGGAAGATTTCGGCCAAGATCAATGTTGGCACACCAGTCGCGAATCACCTCACGGTCGGTGACCCGGTGTTTGATGAACATCCGCTCCTGCTCGGGGACGGCGAGGAAGAATTGGTGGAAGGCCGCCTCGTCAGCGGCTTCGAGGGGGCGTGCCTCGTATGCGGATCCCCCTTTCAGGCGGATGGTCTGGGGGAACTCCTCCAGCAGCGCGTGCAGCGACATGGCAAGGTGGGTTTGAGGGTGGAAATCGGGCCCAGTGAAGTGGCCCTCGTCTCGCTGCGACGAACGGGATACGATGTCGAGCGGTTCATGGGGATTCGGTGACGGTCGGAGCATGGTCGCACCGGCTTCAAAGGCAAGGGGGAAGCGGGATTGGTCTGGAATCTTTTTGCTCCCGGGGTGGGCAACCGCTAAGACGTGGGCCGCCGTTTATGCTGCAATTGCTTCGTGAGGGTGACCTGTTCATCTGGCTGCTCGTGGCGACCTCCGTGGTGGCCCTGGCCATGATGGTGGAACGCGGCTTGGCCCTGCGCTGGTCCCGTATCATCCCGCCACGCCTGATCGACGAACTGCAGCGATTCACCCAAGGCGGTCCGGTGCATGGCTTCGAACGGGCGACCCTTCAGTTTGATTCACCACTCGGGCGCCTGCTGCGGCTGGGATTGGAATCCGCGGGCAGGCCTCGGGAAGAAAACCGTGATGCCATCGAAACCCGGGCGCGCCGCGAGGTCTCGCGTTTGGAACGTGGGATCGTGGTTTTGGAGATCATCGTTGGCATCGCCCCCCTGCTGGGCTTGGTGGGGACGATCCATGGGTTGATCACGCTGTTTGGCGATCTCAGCAAAATGGGGCTGGGCGAGAGTTCGGTTTTTGCCCGTGGCATCGCCATCGCCTTGAACGCCACCCTCATGGGCCTGCTCGTGGCCATCCCATCGCTGGTGGCCTGGAGCTATTTCAGCCGCAAAGTCGAAACCCTGGCCATCGAGATGGAGGCGGCTTGCAGCGAACTCCTCGAACACCTCTACCCGAAATCGACAGGCGCGGGAGCGGCGCCGTCGGCTGGCATCGGCCCCCAGGCCTCGCACTCGATTCGTTAGTGCCCGCGTTGCGTCTGGATCACGACTCTCGACCTCGCCATGCGATTCACCCAAGGCAGACGCCGGCCGGCGCCCTCGGTCATCATCGTGTCGCTGATCGACGTGCTGCTCGTCGTGCTCATCTTCCTCATGGTCTCGACCACGTTCCGTCAAACGCCCGCCGTTCGCCTGGCACTGCCCCAATCGAAACAGGGCGAAAAACGCGGCGCCTCTCCGGACCGCCTCGTGGTCACTATCGCCAAGACCGAACCCCATCTCTTCCTCGGAACGCGACCCGTGACTTTCGAGCGCCTGGAACAGGAACTCGCCCGATTGGCGGCCGCGAATTCCAATCTGTCGCTCGCCATTCAGGCCGACGAAGGCGCGCCGTGGGGACAAATCGTCCGAGTCATGGACGCTGCCAAAACGGCAAAAATCCGAACCGTCGACGCGGCAACGCGCAGTCCCGGTGCTCCGTAGAATGTCTCGCCGGCTCGACGCCATCGGTCGTGCCGCCGAGTCGAAGTCGGCCCCAGGTTCGCGGGCTTGAGTGGGGACGGGCTTGGGAGCAATTTGGCGCCGCCCGTTTCCATGCAAATCACTTCTCGTCTCTTCCGGAGCCGGACCCTCGCCTTCGTCGCCGGTGTTCTGGCATCAACCATTTCTCTGCCGGCGGTTGATCCCACGGACACCCTTCTGGCATCGGATCCGGCGGTGAGCGCTGAACGGCTGGCTTTTGAGTACGCCGAGGATCTTTGGATCGCCAACCGTGACGGCACCCAGGTGCGCCGACTCACCAGTCATCCCGGCGTCGAGTCCATGCCCCGCTTCTCGCCCGACGGTCGTTGGGTATGTTTCACCGGACGTTACGAAGGGAATACCGACGTCTACGTCGTGCCAACGGAGGGCGGTGTTCCGCGACGGATCACGTGGCATCCGGGTGAGGACGTGGCGCAGGGATTTACTCCGGACGGCAAGGAGGTCTTGTTCACGTCGCCGCGACAGGTCTACACGCGGCGTTATCAACAGCTGTTCACGGTATCGGTCGATGGCGGATTTCCCGCCCGGTTGCCCATCCCCAATGCCAGCAAGGCGGCCATCTCTCCGGATGGACAGACGATCGCCTACTTGCCGTACCGCGAGGAGTTTCACCAGTGGAAGCATTACCGCGGTGGAACTTACGCTCGCATTCACCTCTTTGACCGGGCCACACAGAATGTCGAGGTGGTGCCGCAACCGGAGGGCCAATGCAACGACACCGATCCCATGTGGCTGGGTGGCGAACTCTACTTCCGGTCGGACCGGGACGGGGAGTTCAACCTCTATCGTTTTGATCGGTCAACGAAGGCCGTGCGACGCCTGACCTCCCACCAGGATTATCCGGTGATTCGCGCGTCGGCAGGGGGAGGACGAGTCGTTTACGAGCAAGCCGGTCGCATCCATCTGCTGTCACCCGAGGAGGGGACGGTGCAGTCCTTGAAGTTGGCTATCGGCGCCGATCTCGTGGAGTTGCGGCCGCGTTGGGTGAAGGGCGGCAAATGGCTGAGGTCATCGAGCCTTTCACCCACCGGTGCTCGGGCGGCCATCGAGTTTCGCGGCGAGATCCTCACGCTGCCGCGGGAGAAAGGGGACGATCGCAATCTCACCTCGACGCCGGGCGTCCATGAGCGATCACCCGCCTGGTCACCCGATGGACGCTGGATCGCCTGTTTCTCGGACGCCGGTGGCGAGTACGCGCTGCGGTTGCTCGCTCAGGACGGAAAGGGCGAAGCACGCTCGATGGCGGTGTCGGGAGCCGGATACTACCGCGATCCCAAGTGGTCGCCCGATTCAAAGAAGCTCAGCTTCGCCGACAATTCCCATTCGATTTACATCCTGGAGATTGAGACTGGACGTCAGGTGAGGGTTTCCAGCGACGTGGTGTATGGCCCGGCCCCCGCGCTGCATCATGCCTGGTCCCCGGATTCCCGCTGGCTGGCTTATACGCGCAACTCTCCTACCTACATCAACCAGGTGTTTGTCTACTCCATCGCCGATGAGAAGTCGTATCCCATCAGCGACGGACTGGCCGACGCGGTGGCTCCTGCCTTCGACGCGGGTGGGAAGTACCTCTATTTCCTGGTGTCGACGGACGCCGGGCCGGTGAACGACTGGTTCTCGCAGGCGAACTCCGACCTGCGGTCGGTGCAGCAGATCTACCTGGCTGTCCTGGCCAAGGGCGTCCTGTCGCCGCTCGCAAAGGAAAGCGACGACGAAAAGCCCAAAGAGACCGCCGAGGCAGAGACGAAAGGAAAGGCGGAGGAGGGTGCCGGGAAGGGGACGAATGCCGCACCCGTGGTGGTGACGATCGATGTCGAGGGCATGGCGGAGCGGATCCTGGCGCTGCCGGTAAAGTCGGGCGTGTACGCCGATGTGCAGCCGGGTGCCGCAAACCAGATTTACTACCGACGGGCGAGTTCGACCGACCCGGGCGCGGATTTCGCGGTTTACCGATACGATCTCGCGAAACGGAAGGAGGACCAACTGCTGGATGCGGCGTCGGGCCTCGAGGTGTCGGCGGATACCAAGCGAGCCCTGATTCGAGTGAAGGACGCTCTCCACATCGTGGACTTGGGGGACAAGCTGGACTTGTCCAAGTTCAAGCTCGGATTGGACGCGGTTCGCGTGCGGGTCGAACCGGCGTCCGAGTGGCCGCAGATTTTCCACGAGGCATGGCGGATCAATCGCGATTATTTTTACGACCCCGGCTTTCATGGCGCTGATTGGACGGCGGTACGCAGGAAGTTCGAACCCTTTCTGCCGCACTTGGCGGTGCGCTCCGATCTCTTCCGTGTGATCCGCTGGATGCTCAGCGAACTGGCGGTCGGGCATTCCTATCAGTCACCGGGCGACAAGATTGTGGACCTGGAGACCATTCCGGGCGGGCTTCTGGGTGCTGACTATGAGGTGGCCAATGGTCGCTACCGCTTCCAAAAGGTCTTTGGCGGTCTCAATTGGAATCCCGACCTGCGATCGCCGCTCACCGAGCCCGGGGTAGACGTCAAGGCTGGCGAGTACCTTCTTGCGGTGGAGGGGAGAAATCTCGTGCCCCCGGAGAACCTCTACCAACGCTTTGAGCGCACCGCTGGCCGATCCATTGAGATCACGGTCGGCCCCAACCCCGACGGTGCCGGTTCCCGAACGGTCCGGGTCGTCCCAGTGGAAGGCGAGGCGGACCTTCGCAATCGGGATTGGGTGGAGTCCAACCTGCGCCGGGTCACCGAGGCGACGGGCGGCAGGGTCGCCTACGTCTACGTGCCGAACACCGCCGACCTGGGTCATACCTACTTCAAGCGTTACTTTTTTCCCCAGGCGAATCGCGAGGCGATCATCATCGACGAACGCCACAACGGCGGCGGATCCGTTGCGGATTACTACATTGATGTGCTTCGTCGGCCGCTGGTCAGCCACTGGACCATGCGCTATGGCGCCGACATCAAGACACCGATCGCCGGGATTCATGGCCCCAAGGTCATGTTGATCGATGAGACGGCCGGCTCCGGAGGCGATTTGTTGCCGTGGATGTTTCGGCGTTTCCAATTGGGGACATTGATCGGGAAGCGGACCTGGGGTGGCCTGGTGGGTATTCTCGGGTTTCCAGAACTGATGGACGGCGCGTCTGTCACCGCACCCAATCTTGCCTTCCGGAGCGAGGAAGGTTTTCGGGTCGAGAATGAAGGGGTGCCTCCGGATATCGAGGTGGACCAGACACCCAAGGAGGTGATCGCTGGACGCGATCCTCAGCTCGAGAAGGCGATCGAGGTGATCTTGAAACAGTTGGAGAAATCGCCTCCGTCGGATTCGAAACGGCCTCCCTTCCCGAACCGCGTCCGCGCCGGCCGAACCGTCTCGCCGGATCGCCCGTGAGTCGACAATGGAGCATCGTGATAGCATCCCTCGTGGTCCGGTCGAAGGGCCTCAACCTGCCTCCCTCATGTTGGCCATGAGACCCGGATGCCCTTCCTCAACCTTGGTCTGTGCGGCCGGCAGTCGGGGGAGGGTGCGAGACGCCCTGTGGCGGTGGACCGGGCCTGTCCTGTTGATGGTTGGCATCCAGTATCTCGCTCCTTCGCTGAAGGCGGCCTCAGCAGGCTCCGACGTGGATCGCGGGATAGCCCAGCGGTTGATTACCGCGGCAACGAACGGAACCACGGCCATGGCTCGGCTCGCGGAGTTGTGCGACACGTTCGGTCCGCGCCTGAGCGGAAGCACCAACCTGGAGGCGGCGATCGATTGGATCCTGGCCACCTTGGTGTCGGATGGCTTCGACCGCGTGCGCGGCGAACCGGTCAAGGTGCCTCACTGGGTGCGCGGTCCCGCCAGCCTCGAGGGGCGCGATCCGGCGATTGGCGAGATTCCGCTGCTGGCCCTGGGTGGAACGGTGGGTACGCCACCGGCCGGGATCGAGGCTCCCGTATTGGTGGTCACGAACTACGCCGAATTGAATGCCCGGCCGGAGCGAGCCGTTGGCCGCATCGTCGTCTTTAATCCGCCGTTCATCAGCTATGGCGATATTGTGCGTTACCGCAGCGGCGGGGCCAACGCGGCGGCGAAGGCGGGCGCGGTGGCGAGTTTGGTAAGGTCGGCCACTCCGTTCTCCTTGCGCACCCCGCACACGGGCGCGATGAACTATGAGGAAGGTGTGCGGAAGATCCCGCATGCGGCCATCGCGACCGAGGATGCAGATCGTCTGGCTCGTCTCCAGGCTCGAGGTATCACGCCGGTCTTGCGCCTCGTGTTGTCTGCCACGGTTCTGCCGGACGCGGATTCCCGTAACATCGTAGCCGAGATCCGCGGATGGGAGCGTCCCGGCGAAATCGTCGTGGTCGGAGGTCACGTGGATTCGTGGGACGTGGGGCAGGGAACGCTGGATGATGCCGGCGGGTGTCTGGCGGCGTGGGAAGCCCTGCGATTGATCAAGACCGTCGGACGCCAACCGCGGCGGACCCTGCGCCTGGTACTCTGGACGAATGAGGAGAACGGCCTGCGGGGCGCCAAAGCGTACGCCGAGACTCATCGAGATGAGTTGGACCGTCATGTCATTGCGATCGAGTCGGATTCCGGTATCGGTCCGGTCAAGGGCTTTGCCTTCACTGGAAGCCAGGAGGCGGATCGGCGCCTGCGCGCTGTCATGCCGCTCCTGGCGACGATTGGAGCGGATGGCCTGAAGGCCGGCGCCGGCGGCGCGGACCTTGGGCCGCTCCTGCAACGGGGAGTACCGACGATGGATCTTTGGACGGAACGGACCGACTATTTTTGGTTCCACCATTCCGCGGCAGATACGGTGGACAAGATGAATCCCGCCGAACTCAACCGGTGTGTGGCGGCCTTGGCGGTGATGCTGGACGCCCTCGGTAACCTGCCCGAACCCCTGCCGCGTTGATCGTTCGGTCAAAGTGTTGGGACCGTTCGGCTCATCGTAGCGCCGGCTGGGGTTCAGGCCGCCCATCAGTGGTGAGAATCTGGAGATGATGGACCCCGGCAGCGTGGGGATGATCGGAAGTCCACACGATCTTAAGGTCGGGAGTGACCTCAACGATCGAGATTCCCTGGGTGGCTCCATGACTGCCGATCACCGTATTCCCGTTGGCCAGGCGCTGAACGCCGCACGGGTCTTTGAGCAGACCTCCGGCCTCCCGATTGGTGAAACGCCAGGCAACCCGGCCGTCCCGAGCGAATTCAACCACCTGATTTCCGTGGGTGAGTGAGACCAGGGTATGGCCGTTGTCGAGACGGATGGCGGTGAATGGCCAGCTTTCCGAGGCGCGACCCCCGAGTTCGGGAAGATCCGTGCGGATCGTTTTCACCACCTTGCCTCGCGGATCGTATTCCTTGACGGCGAACGCCAGCAGATGGGGAACCAGGAAATGGCCCGAAGGCAGCTGTCGCGCCATGCGGGTTTGCATGTGCGTGTTGTCGGTTTCCGGAAGCAAAGGAAACTCCCGGGCCACAGCGCCGCCAGTCGTGATCTCCAGCAATCGGGGCTGGGGACCGAGTTCGGTGACCAGGGTGTTGCCGTTGGCCAGGCGCGCCGTGGTGCTGATCTCCCGGTTTGACGGGGAGAGCGCGTAGCTCATCACCACCTTCTTTTCTCGGGTGACTTCCTCGACCTTGTCGTTCCAAGCAATCAGGAGATGGCCATTCGGCAGGACAAACCCATCGCGCGAACCGGGCCGATACTCCCACTCGACCTGACCATCCTCGCCGATGATGGCCGTCTTGCCTCCCAAGGTGAGGAAGGAATGACGGATCGGGGAGTTGGGAGCCGGATTCGGTTGAGCGGCGGCCGACCGAATCAGGGCCACCAGTAGAACGAGCACGAGAAACGGTGAGGAGGATGGAAGAGCCATGCGGTGGGTTGAGCGTGGACGGTAGGATGGCGACCCTTGTTAGGCGAGTGCGATAGAAGGCACAGGGAAACGATGGGAATCCAAATCTGAAGATCCCCGTCGACCAAGCGGGATACCGCCGTCGGGCTCGATCAAGGTCAGTTCAACGGAAACTTCCGCAGCACCGCGAGTCCGATCAGTTCGGCGGCCTGCTCAACCGTCAGCCATTCGGTGTTCAGGACGAGGTGGTAGCCCAGCGGGTCCGCGATATCCGCGTCGAAATTCGTGCGCACATAACGTTCCCGTCCGGAATCCTCCCGGCGTATGAAATCCCGGGCTTCCGCCTCAGATATTCCTTTGTCGGCCTGCACCCGTTGGATGCGTCGTTCGAGGGCACTGACAAAACGCACGTGAAAGGCGGTCGGGCATTGGGCGAGGATAATGTTGGCGCCTCGGCCGATGATGATGCTGTTTCCCAACTCCGAGAGTCCCAGGATGGTGTGAGTCACCTGCGTGACCAGGGAGGCCGAGGAAGGATGGAGCCCGAGCAACTCTTCCATCGTGTCCTGGATATAGGACACGCGGTCCTCGGGGATGTACTCGGCCATCTTGGCGGGAAGGTTGTGCTCGCTGAGCACCCGCTCCACCAGAGTCCGGTGAAAGACCGTCCACGGCGCAGGTTGACTCGGACGATGCTGCTGCAGGTAGGCGGCCAGGCTTTCGGCGATGGGGATTCCGCCGGAGCCCGTCAGGCGCGAGATCGTGATCGTGGGTGCCACGGGCGCGCGCGGCGTCTTGCCGCGGTTTTCGAGCTGGGTTTCGACGTAGGACAAGCAGCGTTGGAGTGTGCAGGCGTCGCTCATGATGATAGTGGGTTCATCGATTGGACACTTGCGGGGGTGCAAACGCTCAGTGGCAATCTGACCATGGATTGCTCATTACGGCACGGAACTTGGTGCTTCCGCCCGTGCGCCAGTGGTCTTTAATCGTGGCGTCCGAGCGTCCCTGTGAATCCGCCCCTGTTGAGCGCCCGACTCTTGCGACAACTCGAGCAGCTCGAGTTGTCCGCACAACGCCGTTCAAGAAGTGCTGGCAAAGGCGAGCGTCGCAGCAGGGCGCGAGGACAGTCGGTGGAGTTTGCCGACCACCGAAACTACGTGGCGGGGGACGATCTACGTTATTTGGACTGGAATCTGTATGGGCGGCTGGAGCGGTTGTTCGTGAAACTCTACGAGGAGGAACGCGAGCTGCCGGTGCAGATCTTCCTGGATGCCAGTGAATCGATGCGCTTCGGCACGCCGACCAAGTTCGAGTTGGCGCGGCAGGTGGCAGCCGCCATTGGCTATGTGGCACTCTGCGGGTTCGACCGCGTGAGCGTGCGAGTGTTTCCGGATCCCGAATCGCCAGGATCGCCGGCGGGCCCGGTGGTCGGGGAAGCCGCGGTGCGCGGGGGCCTTCGAGGCATCCGCGGAAAGCGGATGGCACCCACCTTCCTTGAACGGATGACGCAGGTGAGCCCGGGCGGGACCGCTGTCTTCAACGAGGCCCTCCGTCGCGCCGCGCTCCAGGTGCGTCAACCCGGACTGGCCATGGTGCTGAGCGATCTGCTGGATCCGGCTGGCTACGAGGACGGTTTGGAGGCTCTGATTGGTCGGGGCTTTCACGTGCATGTGATCCAGGTGCTGGCGCCGGAAGAATTGAATCCGGCGACCTTCGGGGACCTGCGTCTGGTCGACTCGGAGAACGGAGCGGAGGAGGACGTCACCTTCGGGAAGTTCCGACTCAAGGCCTACCGACGGATCGTGGATCTCTATACCCAAAAGCTGCGGGAATACTGCCGCGGCCGCGGCATCGGTTTTTACCGGACCACGTCGGATGCTTCGCTGGAGGGGCTATTGCTGAAGGAACTGCGTATGGAGGGCGTGCTCGGTTGATCGGCATCGTCGGATGAATCTCCTTGCCCCATTGGCTGCATGGTTCGCGCTCACCATCCCGGTGATCGTTTTGTTTTACCTGCTCAAGCGGCGGCGCGTGGTGCTGCGGGTACCCAGCACGGTCCTTTGGCAACGCTATCTGGCCGAGACCCAGGCCAGTGCCCCCTTCCAGAAACTGCGCAAGAACTGGCTCCTCCTGCTGCAGATCCTGCTCCTGATCTTCGCCGTGTTCGCCTTGATGCGACCCTATCTCGGAAGTCAATCGGCACCCAGCAGCCTCCGGGTGCTGATTCTCGATGCCTCGGCGTCGATGCAAAGCACGGACGAAGAGCCCAGCCGATTCGAGGCCGCGAAACATGAAGCGCGTCGGTGGATCGATGGCCTTCGTCCCGGCCAGATGATGGTGCTTCTCCAGGCCGGACCCCGCACCGACGTGCGGCAGTCCGCCACCTCCGACAAACCCCTGCTGCGCGAGGCCTTGGCCGGATGTCAGGTCACGGACGGTGCGGCCCGCATGGGAGAGGCGCTCCGTATGGCGGAGAGTCTTATTCGGGACGTCGCCGATGCGGAGATCCATCTGTTCAGCGACGGTTCCGTGGGGAGTCTGGCGGAGTTCGAGAATCACAATCTCCCCCTCATCTACCACCGGGTCGGTCAGCGCCGGAACAATGTCGCCCTGACGTCGCTGGAGGTCCGACCCAATCCCGAAAACCCTCAACAGCGCGCCGTGTTTGTCGGCGTGGCCAATCTTTCGCCTGCCGCGGTCGAAACCACGGTGGAACTCGAGTTCGACCGCGACATGGTCGATACCCGTCCGGTGACGATTCCACCGGGGGAATCCGCGTCCCTGGTGTTCGTGGTGAGCCAGAATCGGGATGGGATCTTTCGCGCACGCCATACGGCACCGGACGACCTGTCCGCCGACAATCAGGCCACCGTCATGAGCCTGCTGCCGCCACCCGTCAAAGTGCTGCTCGTGACGCGCGGCAATCGATTCCTGGAACGCGCCTTGCGACTGGCGGGCCATTGCGAAGTCACGGTCGGTTCCGACAACACCCAGGTCGACGGGAAGTGGGACGTGGTGGTCCTGGATGATGTGGTTCCGACGGCATGGCCGTCCGCCAACGTGATCGCCGTCCGCGTCGCCGAAACGAATTGGTTCGAGCGCACCGGCACGCTGCGCGCCCCGGCCATTGTCGATTGGCGATCCACGCATCCGCTCCTGCGATTTGTCAGTCTGGACAATGTGGCGATTGCCGAGGCGGTGGGGGTGAAACCACCGCCCTGGGGAAATGTTCTGATCGAGGCACCGCAGGGCCCCCTTCTCGTGGCCGGCGAGATCGGGCGTCACCGGGTGGTGTGGATTGGTTTTGACCTTCTCGGTGGCACCTGGCCGTTGCGGGTCTCGTTTCCGATCTTTATTGCCAACGCTGTGGATTGGCTGAATCCGACGCTGGTGCGGGCCGAGAGGCTCAACATTCGGGCAGGAGACCCGCTGCGCTACGAACTGCCGGAGGCGGCCTCGACCGTCGAAGTGAAACCCCCTGGCGGCGACTGGGAACGCGTCACCCTGGATGCCGGAGCGCGCGAAGCGGTGTACGGAGCGACCGACCGGCAGGGCGCCTATGAGCTGCGCTGGGGGACCAATCAGGTGACCTTCGCCGTGCGCGCCCTCGATCTGGCGGAAAGTGATTCCACTCCCCGCGCGGAAATTCCCGTGGGCCGGTTCGGAGGAACCGCGGCGACCTCGGTGAAGCAGGTGAATCTGGAGATCTGGCGGTGGTTGGCGGGAGCCGCCCTGGCGATCCTCATGGTGGAGTGGTGGTATTTCCATCGGCGAACCGCATGAAGCGTCGCCTGCATGTCTCATCGGGTTGGGCGACCCCTCCCAGGGGAGCGCGCGCCCCCCATTTATCCCGGCTATCGCCGGCCGTCTCCAATCGGTGCGAAAACGGAAGGAGGTGCGCACGTCTCCTCCAACATCTTTCCGTTACCGGTCGCCGGTGGATGCTGGGCGCGGTCGTCCTTGGGCTCCTGTGCACTTGGGGCGCGGGTTGTTCCAGGGACACCGAGGCGTTGGTGCTCTACGCCGCGCAGGATCGGGTCTTCGTGGACCCCATCCTGGCGGAATTCACCCGCCAGACGGGTATCCGCGTCCGTGTCCTGTATGACAATGAAGCCACCAAGACGGTCGGTTTGGTGAACCGGCTTCGCGCGGAGAAGGGCCGGCCCTTGGCCGACGTCTGGTGGAGCAACGAGGAACTCCAGACGCGCCGGTTGATCCTCGAACAGGTGTTGGAACCGGACCTGAAGGTGTTCGGGGCAAGACAGAGGGTGCTCGTGTGCCACACCAATGAAATGCCTCGCTGGCAGTCCCTGACATCCCTTGCCGTGTTGACCAACCGGGCCTTCGACGGACAATTCATCGTCGCGTATCCCTTGGCGGGATCCACTCTCAACCACTTCGCCGCCCTTCGCTTGCGCTGGGGGGAGAACGCCTGGACCCAATGGCTCGGTGGTTTGCTCGCGAACCGGCCCATCCTGGTGGATGGAAACTCCGCGGTCGTGCGGTGGATGGGGAGAAAGGAGGGTTTCGTAGGGCTGACGGATTCCGACGATGTAAGGTTCGCCTGCCGGGAAGGCGCGCCCTTGGCGGCGATTCCATTACCGCCCGGGGATGGCCTCACGATCCCGAATTCCGTGGCCATCGTCGCCAACGGTCGTCACCGCGCGGCGGCGCTTCGATTCATCGAGTTCATGAGCCGTCCCGAGGTGCAACGTCGCCTGCGCGACGACGGAGCGCTGGATCCCCAGGAGTCGGCACCGGTCGGCCCTCAGGATTCCGTCGAAGATTGGGAACAGCTGATCCGCGAGTTTCACCTGGCAGCGGCCTGGCTCGAGAAGAACTTCCTGCGCTAACTTCCCGTGGCCACCCATCTCTTCATGCAGAGCGCGATCGTCGCTTTGGGCGCGACTGGGTTCGCGTTCCTTCTGGGATGTCCGGTGGCGCTTCTGCTGCATGTGTCCGCCGGAAAAGCCCGGACCGCGTTGGGTGTCGGCAGCGTCGCGACGTTGGCACTTCCGGCCTTTCTCGTGGCGGGGGCCTGGATGGAATGGGTCGGATTTGCGGGGGCCTGGAAGGAAGGCTCGGGGGTCTGGGCGGAGCGGGCTCTGCCACTGATTTATTCCTGCCTGGTTCTGGGATTCCTGCTGTGGCCGGTGGCCGCCCTTTGGCTGGCCGGGGCGTGGGACCGACTGGATGCGCGGCTTTTGGAGGCGATGCCGGAAATGCGTGGCTGGGCTTATGTGCGGCATGCCTTGCTGCCGGTGGCCAGAACGGTTTGGGTGCCGGCCGCGGCGATCATCATGGTCCTGGCTTTCGCGAATTTCACCGTTCCGGCCCTGTTCCAGGCGCGTGTCTGGCCAGCCGTGGTGTGGATCGAATACGCGACCCGATTCGATGGGTGGGCAGCCGTTGGGAAGAGCGGGATACCCGTCCTGGTGATGGTGGGCCTGATCGCCCTGGGTCTGCGGGGATCCCCGCCATGGACGGATCGAACGCGCCCAACGAGTTCGGCGATGGCCCGTCTTCGGCTGGGTCGTCTCTCCGTATGGGCGCTGTGGGGCTTCACGGGACTCGTGCTTGCCATGGCCTTGGTCCTGCCTTTGAGCGCAACGCTGTTTAACCCGCGGACATGGCAGGAGTTTGTCCCTGCTTCGAGCGCTTCCTTGCCGACCGCCCTCCGCTCGATCGGGTATGCCGGGGGCGCTGCGACTCTTGCCTGTCTCCTGGGACTGCTTTTTTCGAGGAGTCGGTGGGGGCTGGCTGCCATCATCCCCTTTGCCTTGCCAGGAGTCGTCGTCGGTGTGGTGCTGGCCCAAGCGACCACGCTTCCGGGGCTCCGCCTTTGGCAAGGGACGGCTATCCCCGTCTTCGTGGCCCTGAGCCTCCGTTATGTTTTTGTCGGATGGTTGGCCGGGGAACGGCTGTGGGCTTCGGCTGATCCACGGCTATTGGAAGGATTGAAGTTGGATGGCGTCGGGCACTGGCGCACATGGCTCCACGCCGTCTGGCCGAGGTCGGGTCGGTCCCTGGCAACGGCTTGGCTGATCATCTATCTGTTGAGCTTGTGGGACGTTGAAACCCTGATCCTGGTGGTGCCGCCGGGAGGGGACACCTTGTCATTGACGATCTTCAATCTCCTGCACTACGGCCACAATGCTCAGGTGGGCGCCCTGTGTCTCCTGCTGGGCGGTGCGGCCATCCTCCCATTTCTGGCCCTGGCCGGTGTCCGACTATGGCACGTGCGGTCCGCGGAATCGTGGCGTCGAGGCGCACGGGTCGCGAGCATGGCCTGGCTGGGCCTGATGGCCTCAGGGTGTCATCCGGAACCCGACGCGCGAAGTCGCCAGCTGGATTCCGCTCTCTTCGAACGCGTCGAGGTCATTGGAGGCAAGGGCACGGGACCCGGGTTCTTCGGCAAACCGCGATCGGTGGCCGTTGATGGGAGCGACAACCTCTATGTCGTCGATATGACCGGCCGGGTGCAAAAATTCAGTCCCGAAGGCCGCTGGCTACTGCTGTGGCAGATGCCGGAGACCGACAAAGGGAAGGCGAAGGGTATGTGCACCGCGCCCGACGGCGCTTTGCTCGTGGTGGAACCGCATTACCATCGGGTGAACCATTTCTCGCCGGAGGGCCGCCTGCTCGCACAATGGGGGCGCCATGGCACGAATGCCGGTGAGTTATGGTTTCCCCGAGCGGTGGCCGTGACTCGCGCGGGCGACTGTTTCGTCAGCGAGTACGGTGTGGTGGAAAGAATCCAGCGCTTCCGGGCGACTGACGGCGCTTGGCTCGGTACCTTCGGTGCGGCGGGCACCGGGCGCGGACAACTCAATCGCGCCGAAGGCCTGGGGGTCGACTCCCAGGACCGCGTTTATGTCGCCAACTCCTGCAATCACCGCATCGAGGTCTTCGAAGCGGACGGTCGATGGGTGCGGTCACACGGAGGGGCGGGGCAGGGACGAGGTGAATTCAGCTATCCGTACGATGTGCGCGTGGACAACGCGGGTCGACAATTCGTCTGCGAGTTTGGGAACAGCAGGGTTCAAGTGCTCGATGCGAATGACCAGTGTCTCGAAATCCTCGGCGGGCCGGGGGACGCGCCCGATCGCATGAACAATCCTTGGGGACTCTGCCTGGATTCACAGGAGAATCTGTACGTGGCCGACTCCCTCAATCATCGGGTTCTGAAGTTTATCCGGCGCCGCGGAGCGCACGCCGAGGGGAAGAGTCAGCCGCAATGGGTGGCCGCTGGGCCGGGAAAGCGACGCTAACCGATGCCGTTCCAATTCACCCATCCCTGGTGGTTGCTGGCCGCTGCCGCGGCGCTGTGGGGCGTCGTGCATCTGGCCCTCAGGTCGGACAGTTCGCTGGTGGGCTGGCGACGCTGGGCATCCCTGGCGACACGCTGCCTCGTGACGCTCGCCCTGGGTCTGGCGCTGGCCGGCTTTCGCATTCGTTTCCCGGTGGAAGGATTGAACGTTTTCTTCGTGCTGGATCGATCCGACAGCATTCCCGGTGAACAGCAGGAGGCCTCGCGGGAAATGGTCAACCGTTTGGCGGCTCGCAAAAAGAGCGTCGACCGCGGTGGCGTGGTGGTTTTTGGCGCCGATGCGGCGATCGAGTCGGCGGCGAATCCGGTGGTCGACTTGCCGCGGGTCCAGGCTGTGGTGGGCACCGGCGGTTCGGATCTTGCCGGTGCGCTGCGTTTGGCCACGGCCGCCTTTCCTGAAACCGGGCAACGCCGCGTGGTACTGTTCTCGGACGGCAACCAGACTCTCGGCGATGGCGTTCAGGCCGTCCTGGCGGCGAGACCCCTGGGGGTCACCGTCGATGTGGTTCCCCTCGGTTCCGAGCGAGGGAATGGAGTGTCGGTTCAGAAGGTGGGAATCCCGCCCAAGCTGAAGAAAGGTCAGACCTTTGAAGTGAAGATTTTTGCGGAGAGCGATACCGCGCGCCGGGCCAATGTCTCCCTCTACCGCAATGACCAGCTCTTGGGCACCCAGCAGGTGGAGCTTCAGCCGGGCAAGAACCTGTTCACGTTTCCCCAAACGCTCGAACAGACGGGATTCCACACGTACGACGTTCGCATCGATGCCCAGGGAGATTCGGTTCCGCAGAACAATCGAGCGACCAGTTACACCGATGTGCGGGGTGATCCCCGCATCCTCGTGGTGTCGTCGGATCCCTCCGCAGACCGCCCGCTGGCGGAGGCGCTGGTCGCATCGAAACTGGATGCCCGGGTCGTCGACATCGCCGGGTTTCCCTCGACGCTGCCGGAGATGCAGAGTTACGACGCCATCTTTTTGAACAACATAGCCGCCGGGGATCTGAGCACGGACCTGATGCGGTTGTTGCAGAGTGCGGTGCGCGATTTTGGCGTGGGCTTGGTGGTGTTGGGGGGAGATCAGGCATTCGCCGCCGGCGGGTACCGAGGCACGCCGCTCGAGGAGACCCTGCCGGTGGACATGGAACTCAGCAGCAAAAAGGTCCTGCCGAAAGGCGCCTTGGTGCTGGTGGTTCACGCGACCGAGTTTCCCAATGGCAACCAATGGGCCCGCGACATCGCCTTCGCCGCCCTGCAGGCCCTCGGTCCGCAGGACGAAATGGGCATCGTGCTGTGGGATGGTACCGATCGTTGGCTCTTTCCGCTGTCACCGGTCGGCGACCGACGCGAGAAAGGGCGCACCATCATGGGAATGAACCCGGGGGACATGCCCTCATTCCAGAACGTGATGTCGATGGCCCACGAGGGTCTCAAGAAATCCACCGCGAATCTCAAGCACATGGTGGTGTTCAGCGACGGCGATCCCACCGCGCCCACCGAGACTCAGTTGCGCGGCATTATCGGTGACCGCATCACGGTCAGTACCGTGATGATCGGCGGCCACGTCGAGCCCAGCACCATGATCGAAATGGCGGAACGAGGTCGCGGACGATTCTATGACGTCCGGTCTCCCGCCCAGTTGCCCCAGATCTTTGTCAAGGAAGCGGCGGTCATCTTGAAATCCGCCATCGTCGAGGATCCCCACCAACCCAAGGTCGCCGGCAGCAGCGAGATTCTTCGCGGCATCGGCGGCGGTGAATACCCGGTCCTGCGTGGATACGTCGCAACGTCGCCCAAACCGCGCGCAGAGATCCCGCTGGTGTCCGACAAAGGGGACCCGATTCTGGCGCATTGGCAGTACGGTCTCGGGCGGGCGGTGGCGTTCACTTCCGATGCCCGCGCCAAATGGGCGGCCGACTGGGTGGGGTGGGCGCGGTACCGGCAGTTCTGGTCCCAGGCGGCCCAGTGGGCGCTACGGAAGCTGGACGCCAGCGAGTTTAACGCCGAGATCCAAATCGAAGGAAACTCCGGCACCCTCCAGGTCGAGGCTCTGGATGCGGAGGGGAATTTTCGAAACTTCCTCAACCTCCAGGCAATCGTCGCGGATCCCAAGGGCCAGATGCAGACGGTGCGCCTCGAGCAAAAGGGCCCCGGCCGTTACGAAGCCGGGTTCCCGGCCAAGGAAGTGGGTGCCTACATGGTGAATCTCCTGGAGATCAAGGAAGGCCAGGTCATCGGGCAGCAGACTTTGGGTGCCAACGTCAATTACTCCCCAGAGTTCAGCACGTCGTCACCCAATCTTCCGCTGCTGCAACGCCTGGCGGAAGCCGGCGGCGGCAAGGTCATCGATCCGGCGAATCCTCTCGAGAATCCGTTCTTGCACGACCGTGTCACCACCCGGCAGCCCTTCGACCTCTGGTGGTGGCTGCTCGCGGCCGCGGTGGTTCTCTTTCCGCTCGATGTCGGCATTCGCCGTGTGCAACTCGATCGCGAGGAGTTCGTCCGAGCCATGGCCTGGATTCGTGCCCGGTTGGGTTTGCGTCGCCGCCCGGCGGCCGCCCCTTCCACGGGAGGTCTGTCTACTTTGTTGGCGAGAAAGGAGCAGGTCCGTTCGGAGGCGGCGCCGAAGGTGACCCTGCGACCGGCCGAGGAGCTCTTCGAGCCTGATTCGCCACCGCGCGATACCCGCACCGAGTCCCAACCCGCGACGCCCAGTCCTTCGGTCCGCACGCCCGACGAGAAATCGGGGGCGCCTGCGGCCACCGAGGAATCGTCCGCGTCTCGCCTTCTCGCCGCCAAACGGCGCGCGCAAAAGAAGCAGAACTAACCGGCGTGCCAGGCCGCGTGCCGGGTCGGCTGCGGTCAGGTGGGGTCAAGGCGCGCTCAGGGCGTCCGCCCAATCCGGCGCATGCACCTCGCGGCGGGATTGACCCCGTCGTCACATGAGATTGACAGGGTCGACATCGATCGTGATGCGAATGTCGTCAGGAAGGGTCGTGTCGCGAAGGCTGGGGCCCAACGCCGAGGCAAGGCGTGCCATGGATTGGGTGCGCAGCATGATCTGGTAGCGGTAGAACGTCTCGGCGCGCAGCAACGGCGCAGGGGCAGGGCCGGCGATGACCAGGTCCCGAATGCCCGAACCCGCCTTGACCACCACCTCGCGCACGTGCTCCGCAGAGAAACGAACCTTGTCCTCGTTGCGTCCGCGCAGGGTCAGCAGCGCCACCCGACTCAGGGGCGGATAGCCGAGTTGCTGTCGAAACTCCATTTCCTGATCGTAGAAGCCAAGGAAGTCGTGGCGTCGCGCGTATTGGATCGCGGGGTGGAACGGGGTGAAGGCCTGAACGAACACTTCGCCTTCGATATCGCCGCGGCCGGCGCGACCCGAGACTTGAGTCAGAAGCTGAAAGGTCCGTTCGCCGGCACGAAAATCCGGCAAATGGAGTCCCAGATCGGCGTGAATGATGCCCACCAGGGTGACATTCGGGAAGTGCAGCCCTTTGGCGATCATCTGGGTGCCGATGAGAATGTCGATGCGGCCGATTCGGAAGTCCGTCAGGACCCGGCGGTAATCCTCCTTCTTCTGCAAGGTGTCGGAATCCATCCGCGCCAGGCGTGCCTTGGGAAAGGTCTTGGCGATCGCCTCCTCCAGACGCTCCGTTCCGAGACCCGAGTACCGGATCGCCGGGTTGCGGCACGATTTTTCCGGGCAAACGGTGGGGGCAACCTCTTCGTGGCCGCAAATATGACAGCAAATCCGTTGTTTGTGGCGGTGGTAGGTCAGGGCCACGGAACAGTTGGGGCAGCCGGCCACGAATCCGCACTGTGGACATTGCAGCGACGTCGAGTATCCGCGGCGGTTCAGGAAGAGCATAACCTGCTCCCGACGTTCCAGTCGCTGGAGAATCGCCTCGTGAAGAGGATGGGAGAACACCGGCGGCCCTTTGGCCTTGCGGGCCTCGGTTCGCATGTCGATCACCCGGACGATCGGAAGTTTTGCGTTGTCGGCGCGCCGCGGCAGTTCCAGCAGTTGGTACTTTCCGCGCTTCGCATTGTGGTAACTCTCCAGGGACGGTGTGGCCGACCCCAGCACGACCACGGCTCCCGCGCGCCGGGCACGCACCACCGCGACATCGCGGGCATGGTAACGCGGGGATTCTTCCTGCTTGTAAGAAGGTTCGTGCTCTTCGTCGACGATGATGAGGCCGAGCGGTGAAACCGGGGCGAAGATGGCCGAACGCGCCCCGATGACGATGCGGGCGCGGCCCTGGCGGATCTTCTGCCATTCATCGTGGCGCTCGCCGACCGAGAGGTGGCTGTGAAAGACCGCCACCAGGGTTCGCAGGGCGCCATGATTGAACCGTGCCTTGAAGCGCTCCACGGTTTGCGGCGTGAGGGCGATTTCGGGCACGAGGACGATGGCGCCTTTGCCGGCTTCGAGCGTCCGCGCGATGGCCTGCAGGTAGACTTCCGTCTTGCCCGAGCCAGTGACCCCGTGGAGCAGGAAAACGGGGGGCGCATCCGACGGTTTCGCGGCGGCTCCGATCGCCGCCAAGGCGCGCGCCTGATCGTCATTCAGCGGCAGCGGATCGGTGGGCAGGATCTGATCGGCGGCATAGGGATCACGCTCGGAGATCTCGCTGGTGATGGTCAACAGCCCCTTGTCCTCGAGCCGCCGCACCGTTTCGGTGGTCGTTCCCGCCAAACGGACCAATTCCTGGAGCGGCAGTTCCCGCCATTCCTCGAGGATGTTCCAGAGCTCCTTCTGCCGCTGGGTGAGCTCCGGCAGTTCGCCTCGCACGGGTAAGAGGCGAACCGTCAGTCGCTGGCGCCAGCCGTCCTGTTCCCGACGAACGGAATCGGGAAGCACACTCTTCAATGCCGTTTCGACGGGACAGCAGTAATAGTCGGCGATCCAGCGGGCCAGTTCGAGCACCTCGGGGGTGAGTTGGGCCTGGCGCCCAAGGAGTTTGACCAGAGGTCGCAGGTGCGCGTGGGGTGACGACTCGGGAATCGCCACGATATTCCCCAAGACCTCGCGCTGGCCGAATGGCACCTTGACCCTTCGGCCCACCTCCACTTCGGCTTCGAGCTCGGGCGGAACGAGGTAGTCGAACTCCTTGCCGAGCGCGAGATCGAGGGCGACGCGCGCAATCACGGCGGAAGCAAAGGGTCTGGGAGACCTCAGGGTGAAGAACAAACTCGCGCCAACCCGAAATGCGGCGCGCGTCGGCCATCTTCCTGACGTTGGGCTGCAAAAGAGGGTTTCGACTTGCCAAACAGAACAGCGGTTCGCTAGTGCAGAGCCATCATCCTAGCTACACCTCGACATCAGATGCGGCTGCTACCGATGCCATGCCGCGTCAACTGGGGCAGAGCGGTGTAGTCGGCAACATGAATCGCGGACGACGGCGAGAAATCTATGACTAGCATGCTCAGATCCGGATCCGTACCAAAACTGCGCCTGAAGAGGTCCAAGTGGCCATTGGCCACAGCGCTCCTCGCGGCGTTTACCACAGCATTCGAAGCGGGCGCCGCCAGCTTCACCACCGACTTTGCCTCGGACCCCGGGGGAAATCCGCTGGGCATAGCCGAGGTCGAGGATGGCGTGCTCAAGCTGACCGACCTTGCCGACCTGCCACCCGCGGATCCGGCGAAGCCGCTCCCGCAAAACGGTTCGTATACGCTTCCTGATTTCAACAATGGCGCGGCCGTCCAGAGCTTCACCGCAACCTTCAAGGCCGCGGTGGGCGGCGGAAGTTCGCTCGGTGCGCAAGGATTCAGTTTCGTCTTGTCGGGTGACGTGGGTACCGATGCCTTTCGCGAAGGCGGCGGTAACTTGCGCGGCCTGGTGATCTCCTTCGACACCATCGATAATCTCGCGGGCTTCAACGCGGAAGGAAACGATCCCGGCGACGCCCCTGGCATCATCGTCAAGGTCGGCGGGGCCAAGGTCGCCGCCCGCAGCTTCCGCGGCATCCAAACTTATCCCGCCAACTCCACGGCGACACGATTCGCCGCGGTGGAGGTGAAGATCGACCCGGATGGGACCCTCGACGTCACCTACGACGGCGTGAAGGTCTATGACAATGTCGGCATCGGTTACACGCCAATCGCGGGCGTTTTCGGGTTCGGCGCGGGCACCGCCGAATTGACCGCGGCGATTCGCAACAACCACTGGATTGACGATGTCGCCATTACCACCACGACGGTCGGCGGCGGGGCCTACGTCTCGTCCAAGGCCCCTGCGGCCCAGCAGGCCCGGGCCGACTCCGTGGTAACAATCGTGGTTGAAAACCTCGCTTCGAGCACCGTGCAAATGACCTTTGACGGCGCCGCGGTCACGCCCAGCGTCGCCAGCCAGGGAAACACCCGGACGATCACCTATGATCCGCCCGGACTGCTGGCATCGGGCTCCAACCACAAGGTCGAGCTGACCTACGACACCAACCAGAAATTCGCCTTCGAATTCAATGTCGCCACCTACGCGACCATTCCGGCGAGCGCCAAGGCGAAACCCGGCCTGGTGAACACCGGTTCCAGCGGCTTCAAGAGCCGGGTCCATCAAGTCGTTTCCCCGGCGCCCAGCAGCGCCGCGACAGCCGAGCGCCAATTGGCCGGGTTGGTGGGGGCCAACATCGCCGATCTCAGTTCGGCCGCGGCCGACGGCACCTTTTCGCTGACCACCATCAACTGGGACGATGACCAGGCAGGTGCGGGCAGTTTCCCTTCCGATGATCCCATTCCCGGTTACCCGGGACTGACTCCGGACGGCAATGCCGCGAATGACAATGTGGTCATCGAAAGCGTCGCGTACCTGGATCTTCCTGCCGGACTGGTGACCCTCGGAGTGGTGAGTGACGACGGATTCCGGGTCAGCGTCGGCGGGGATCCGCGGGATGTCACCGCGGCGGTCGTCGGCGGTATCGACGGCGTGGCCAACACGACCTTCTCCTTCGTGATCGAGGAAGCCGGAATCTACGGCGTTCGGCTGCTGTGGTACGAGGCGGCGGGCGACGCCAACTGCGAGTTCTTCTCCGTGAATGCCGCAGGCGAGCGCATTCTGATCAACGACCGCTCCGCCGCGGGCCACATCAAGGCCTATCGTGACCGCAGCGGCGCGGCCGCTCCCTTTGTCAGCAGCGCCAAACCCGCGCCGGGCGAGGTGGGAGTGAATCCGAAACTCAGCGTGGAAGTGGTCGTCACCGAGGAATCCACGACCCTCACCCCCGGCTCCATTCAGCTCAAAGTGGGCGAGGCGACGCTGGTTCCCGCCGTGACCAAGAATGGCAAACTGACAACCATCAGCTATTCCCACCCGGGACATGTATCCGCGGATACCTACCCGGTCGTGCTGAGTTACGCCGACAGCGCGGGCAATGCCGTATCAACCTCCTGGTCCTTTTCCACCGCTCCCGGCGAATGTGAAAATGTCGCGGGTCCGGCCGTCACCGGGTACTGGGATTTCGACGACGGAACGCTCAAAGCCAAGGTGGGCGCCGACGCGTCCTTCATCGACAGTTCGATCGCTTCGCACTACGCCTTCGGAACCTCCGGTCAGGGGGCCTTCGCGGATGTCCCGGGAATCGGGGGCAAAGCGGTCAAATTCCTGTCCATTCCCCGAAACGAAAACGGCGAGGATTTCCGCAAGACCGGATTGCGCGTGAAACCGGGACTTCCGGCCAGCGGCGGCGGGGCGAATGCCAATCAGTGGACGATGATTGCCGATCTCTATTGGGGTGACGGGCATGGCAACGGCACGCTTCTCCGCACCCATGACCTGAATCAGAACAACGACGGCGATCTCTTTTGGGCCGCCGGGGACGGTTCCTACGGCAAGGGCTGCTGCTCGCCGTACGTGGGCGCCACCCCCGCAGGCCGCCATGAACGCCACGCCTGGGGTCGCGTGGTCATCGTCGCCGATCTCACCGCGAATCCCAAGCGCTTCGCCAAATACGTCAACGGCGTGAAACACCGCGAAGATGTCACCGGCGACGGCGCCAATATCGACGGCCGCTTCTCGCTGCCCGCTGAAATCTTCATGTTCAACGACGGCGACGACAATGAGCAGAGTTCCGTGTTTGTAAGCGCCGTTCAGTATCGCGCTGGAGTTCTGACCGACAACGAGATCGCCGCTTTGGGTGGGCCCTCCGCGGACGGAATTCCCGTGCCGGACTCCGGTGGCGGTTCCGGTGTGACGGCGCAATGGGAATTCAACGGCAACCTGAGTGCCACCGTCGGCTCGGCCGCGACCTTCATCGATAGCTCGATCGCCTCCCATTATTCCTTCGGTACCTCGGGGCAGGGTGCGTTCGCGGACGTCCCGGGCATCGGCGGCCAGCCGGTGCAGTTCCTCGCGATCCCGCGCAACGAGAACGGGGAGGATTTCCGCAAGACCGGCCTGCGCATCAACACCGGTCTGGCCGCCAGCGGCGGCGGGGCGAACGCCAATGTCTGGACCATGATCGCCGACCTTTATTGGGGTGATGGCCACGGCAATGGGACCCTGCTTCGCACCCACGACCTGAATCAGAACAACGACGGCGATCTGTTCTGGGCCGCCGGCGACGGTTCTTACGGCAAAGGCTGTTGCTCACCCTATGTGGGCGCCACTCCCGCCGGCCGTCATGAACGCCATGCCTGGGGCCGCGTCGTCATCGTCGCCGACCTCACCGCGAATCCCAAGCGCTTCGCCAAGTACGTCAATGGCGTGAAACACCGTGAAGATGTCACCGGCGACGGCGCCAATATCGACGGTCGCTTCTCGCTCCCGCCCGAGATCTTCATGTTCAACGACGGCGACGACAACGAACAGAGCACGGTCTATGTGAATTCCGTGCAGTTCCGCCCGGTCGCTCTCACCGATGACGATGTGGCCGCGCTCGGCGGACCGTCGGCTTCGGGAATCCCGGCGCCGGAGACCGTCTCGCCGAATGTCAAAGCGCACTGGGCTTTCGACGGCGACCTCGGGGCCACGGTGGGTGCCGATCTCACCTACATCGACAACTCCATCTCCAGCCACTATGCCTTCGGTACTTCGGGACAGGGAGCCTTTGCCGATGTCCCCGGCATCAACGGACAGCCGGTGAAGTTCCTGTCCATTCCTCGCAATGAAAACGGCGAGGATTTCCGTAAGACTGGACTCCGGGCCAAGACCGGACTGGGCGCGAGTGGCGGCGGGGCCAATGCCAACGTCTGGACCATGATCGCCGATCTTTACTGGGGCGATGGCCATGGCAACGGAACCCTCCTTCGAACCCACGACTTGAACCAGAACAACGACGGCGATCTGTTCTGGGCTGCCGGTGACGGTTCGTACGGCAAGGGCTGCTGTTCCCCGTATGTCGGTGCCACGCCCGCCGGCCGCCACGAGCGGCATGCCTGGGGCCGTGTCGTCATCGTCGCCGACCTCACCGCGAATCCCAAGCGCTTCGCCAAGTTCGTCAATGGCGTGAAACACCGCGAGGATGTCACCGGCGATGGCGCCAACATCGACGGCCGCTTCTCCCTGCCGTCCGAAATCTTCCTGTTCAACGACGGCGACGACAATGAACAGAGCAGCGTCTTCGTCGCGGCCATGCAGTTCCGCGAGGGTGCGATGACCGACGATGAAGTGGCGGCGCTTGGCGGGCCCACCCCCGACGGACCGCCCTTGACCGGCTCCAGCGCCGGCAACTGCGTTCCGTTGGGAGGAAGTGCGACGACCGTCGAGTTGCATGCCTCGGGCACCGTCACCGGTCCGTACGCCGTGCAATCCGGCGCCACCGTCAACAGCGGGGCCAAGTCCATCACGGTACCGGTGCCGGCTTCGACCACGTTCTACCGGGTCCGCGGCGGCACCGCGGTGAAGATCAAGACGGTGGCCGTGCAGGGCGCCAACCTGGTGCTCACCTACGAATAACAAACGCGATCCGTCGATCGCTTCGTCTGCAAACCGCGCGAGGGCACGCCTTCGCGCGGTTTTTATTTGCCAGCCGGTCACCCGGTCAGCAGGCGAACAGACGCTGGCTCTGCTTCAGACCGGGATGTTCCTCGCGGCGGCCGTGGATCTGGACCGCCGTCCATTCCGCCAGCCGTTGTCCCAGGATTCGGCAGGATTCCTGCACCTCCGGCTCCCGGGGTTCCTTCATCGCTACCGCGCCGTAGTGCCCGGTCATGCCCTTGGCGGCGTAGTCGGTGACGCCGAAGACCAGGAAGCCGAAGTTGACCATCAGCATGAGAATCGACTGGCAGGCGATCTCCATGCCGCCGCCCCAGGCCCCCGCGCTGCAAAAGGCGGTGGCGATCTTGCCGTCGATCTTCATCCAATGTTCCCCCATCACGTCGTCCCAGAAGCGTTTCATCTTCCAGGATAACAGGCCCATGTTGGTCGGACTTCCCACGGCAATGCCGTCACACCAAAGCACGTCCTCCGCCTTGGCGTCGTCCACGGAACGCACGCGAACCTCGGTGTCGGCGATGCGCCGGGCTCCCTCGGCGACGAAGGCCGCCATCTTGGAGGTATTGCCGGATTTGGAATCGAACAGGATCAGAATGCGGTTCATAGGCAAATGAAGGATGGGTCGGAAGGCGCGCAGGCGGACCATGAACTCGAAGGAAGGCGCGACAGGGCCCATCGGTGTCGGAAATGGGCCCAATCAGGTAGCCCTCGTCGCGCTGCGACGAGGGACTTGCGGCGTCCTGCAGTTCATGGATAGGCGGCAGTTTTTCACGAGACCCCCGCCGAGTCGAGGCGCCGTCTCCGCCTGCGACATAAAGACAAGTGTCGATTTGCCATTTGACAAAAAGACAACTGTCAATAATCGTGAGCCCCGGAGCGACGGACGGTTTCTCAAAACTCCATGGCGTCCACTGGCGGAAGGAAAGGAAAGGAATCTTGCATGTCCCATTTCACCTTGCCCCCGGCCGAACGTGACGTCCTTGCCTGTCTGCACCAGGCGGGTGAGGCGACGGCGCGGGATTTGCGGGAGAAACTCGAGGCGTATCGGCCGATGAGCCACGCCTCGGTGGTGACGCTGCTGACGCGACTGGCCGCGAAGGGGCTGGTGGCAAAGGAAAAGGGACCGGTCGGCAAAGCCTTTGTCTTCCGGCCGGCGCGCCGGAAAGGATCCGCGTTTCGCGGGGCGGTGAATGAGCTGGTCCAGCGGGTATTTCACGGCGATCCCATTACGCTGGTGGCGTCGTTGTTCGAGGGACGGGCACCCACCACGGAACAGGTGACACGTCTCGAGGCGTTGTTGGAGGACCTGAAGGCACGGCAGTCGGGCGGAAAGGAGGAGGCGTCATGAACGCGATGGTGGGTCTTCTGAATCACGCGGCGGCGGAGTATTGGGTTTGGCTGACGCATGCCAGTTGGCAGGTGGCGGTGGTGGGCTTGCTGCTGTGGGGGGTGGCGAGCCTGGGCGCCAAGTGGCGCGCGCCGTGGCGTTACGCGCTGCTGCTGATCGCGCTGATCAAGTTCGTAGTGCCGCCGTTTTTCCCAGTGGGCAGTGGGGTGTTGAGTTGGGTGGCGGTCCCAGGGGCGGGGGGGCGGGAGCAGGTGGTGACCGAGGTTTTGGTGGAAAAGGGGATTTTGGGGTCGGAAGGGATTCATGGGACTCATGGGACCAAAGTTGGGGCTGCGACGCTGATTTCTCCCAGTGAGGGGAAGAGGGAAGCGGAGGTGGTTGTGGTGCCTCGCGTCGTGGAGCGGGAGGTGGTGAGGACCGAACCATCCTCTCGGGTGGTGCGGGGGGCGGTCTCTTTACAGTGGCCGGCTTGGGTGTTGCTGGTGCATCTGGCGGGGGCCGTCGCGGTGGCGCTGTGGGTGTTGCGGCAGCTTTCGGTCGTGCACGGTTGGGTGCGGCAGAGCCAGCCGGTGGAGGATATCCGGGCCATCCGACTGCTGGAGGATTTGTCCCGGCAGCTGGAGTTGCGGCGCGTGCCAGACCTGCGGTTTTCTGATCAGGTTCCGGCGCCCATCGCCTTTGGGTTGTGGCATCGGACCATTCTGTTGCCGGCGGACAGCCTGGCACGGCTCCCCGAGTCGGAATGGCGCGCCGTGTTGGGTCATGAACTCGCCCACTTTCGGCGTGGCGATTTGTGGGTGAATTGGCTCCAGATTCTGCTGCAGGCCATCTGGTGGTTTCACCCGGTGCTGTGGTTGGTGAATCGGGCGCTGCGGCAAGTGCGCGAGGATTGCTGCGATGACCTGGTGCTGGCCCAACGCGTCAGTACGCGCGAACGGTACGGGGAAGTCCTCGTGCGCGCCGCTTCGGTGTTTTCGAATCCCGGAGCCGTGGCCGGCACTCTCGGTTTCGGCGAGGATCTTCATCCCCTGGGACGGCGGTTGGTGCGGATCATGGATCCCACGATCGTGCGCGCTCCACGCCTGTCGATGACCGGGATGGCTGCGGCGGTGGTGATGGCGGCCTTCCTGCTGCCGGGCGTTCGACTGGAATCCGCGGGACAAGCCCCGTTGCCTGCATCGAGCAAACTGGCGCAGGCAAAGGATGCCGAGTTGGTTCCGTACCAATCGGGTCGACCGAAGTTGGTTGCGGTCGCACCGGGCAACGGTGCAACGGAGGTGCCGCCCGATACGCGGATTCGACTCCGGTTTGACCGGCCGATGGATCCAGGACGGATGGAACTCGAGTGGAAGTCCGGCGGATTCTACAGCCAGGGTGACCCTGAGTATCTCGAAGCGAGCCACGAGTTTGTGCTCCCGGTTCGGCTGATTCCCGGGAAGCATCATTCGCTCCAGATCAATAGTGCCTCGGTGATGCCGGATCCGAAGGGCTTCCAATCGAACGACGGCGTGGTGGCGGAATCGGCGACGATCGAGTTCACCACGGCGATGGCGCCTGCCAGGGGCACGACTCCCAGGGTCGTGAAGGTGGACCCGCCCAGCGGTTCGAAAGTCGGGCGGCTTACGGTAATGCGGATCGAATTCGATCAATCCATGGATCCCGACCGATTCGATGGTCTGCTCACCTCTGAGCCGCGCAGAGAATCCGGCGGGCCACGGCCATCCCCAAAACCAATCACGCTCGTCGAGTGGGATGCCGACCGTCGAGTGGCGTCGATGCCCGTCACTCTCCCACAAGAGTGTACGGTCGATTTGTCATTGCGTGGATTTTGGAGCGTGAGCGGTGCGACGAACGAACCGGTCGTGGTCACTTATTCCACGGGAAGCGAGATCTGGTCGACCAAAGACGTGCAGCATCGACGGGAGGCGGCCGCGTCACCGAAGCTTAGCGGGTTGGTGGTGTCGACTCAGGCGGCGCGGCGATCGTTGAAATCCCTGTCCGAACGTGTACGAACCATCCGATGGTCGGGAACCTTGGAGCGTCCACGGAACGCCTTAAGCCTGAGGATCTCGTCGTTCAAGTTGCAGGGAGAACGCCAGTTCTTCGCCGACATTCGCCAGATCATGGAGGTTCCGTTCTCGGTCGGAAGTGATGGCGAGCACTGCTGGTTTCTCATGCGCGAAACGGACGCGGAAAAGGGAGATCGTTTGATCGTCAGGAAGTGTTCCTTCGACGACGTCGGAGAGAAGAACCTCTCGTTTGCTGAACCCTTCGCGTCGGTGGAGGGACTGGAGTACCTGGGGATGGGTGAGCTCGGAGGGCATGTTTGCCACCGGGTTCGTGGCTGGACGACCCATGAATTCTCGATTGGGATCGAGCCGGATGCGAAGGAACTGCTGGCCTCCGCCCGCACCTGGTGGATCGACGCCAAGGATTTCCGGCTGCGCTTATTGGAAGAGCAGTCCAATTACGGCGGCTCCCAATCGTGGTATCTGCGGGATTTGGAGAATGAGCCAATTCCCGACAGCGAATTCCGACCGAGTGCAGGTCAAAACGTGGTGGTGCAGCCGGCTGATCCCTTGGCTGAAGGCTACACGGTGCGCACCCTCAGCGTGCGGGACGGCAGCGACGGACGCATGAGCGTTCGCTGGGGAATGCAGGGTCCCCCTGGCGCGACGTCGAGCGGACTGAACTAGGCAGCGCTTCTCGCCGCCTGCGCGCAGGTTCCTCGAGGCAGGGCGGCAGGGCGCGCTCTCCGTCGCGCGTCGAATGGCTCGGAGCGATGCCAAATCGCGGCGCCCGCGCCATGCCCTCCGTGGTGGTGATTCGAAGCGTGCCCGAATCGTCACGGCATTCGTCGCACGCGATAGAACCTCGCGGGACTTTGGCGGGCGGACGGGTCGGTGGCGGCGGCAGTATTGCCGATGGTCTGGATCTCTCCCGGAACGGTGAACCAGTTTTCGGGAGTCAGAACGTCGCTGGCTTCGAGGACGTCGGTGCTGCCAGCAACGAATTCCCAAGTGACGGTCACGCCCCCGTCCGATCCGACGGCGATGCCCAGCAGGTGAACCTCCGGCGTTTCCCCATTGGGCGCGGCGTTGGCGCTGCCGGGAGTGGCCCTTCCTAGGTAATTCGTCGCCACCGTGGCGCCGTCGGGCCACCGTCCCGTGCTGCTATTCTCAACCTGATTGACGAAGGAGCGGTGATCGATGATCTGGCCATCGGGGCCAGAGAGCAGGATGGACTCGCCGCTTTGGCTGAGTTTGAAGTTGGCATGCAGCGGACCGCCGGGCTGTGTCTGTGACGATTCTTCATCGGCCCAGACCAGGAGGAATCCACGAGGCCCGATCGCGGTGCCGCTCGGGATGACATACTTCCGCGGATTGGCGAGTTGGTCGGAAAGCGTGCAACCGGTCAGATCCACGGTCTGGTTCCCAGGATTATAGAGTTCGAACCAATCCTCGAAATCGCCGTCGGCGGGGTCCATGACCGCCGAGGTGTTGGCCGCCATCCATTCATTGATCACCACCTGCGAGAGGAGGTCGGGCCTTTGATTGCCGGCGCCGGGTGTCGCTCCAGAGCCGAGGGTCCAGCGATTCTCGGCGGCGCCGTCGGGAATCAGGGCGATCGCGGCGTCCGGTGCGAGCGCCCCATAATGGAGGGCATCCAGCACGAACGTCCCGGCGAGATTCGTGGTGGACAAGACCAGGGAGCCGTTGGTTGAAGCCAACCGGAATCCGGTGTGCAGCGAGGTACCGGTGGATTCGGCGGATTCACCATCGAGCCACACCACCAGAAAAGCGCCCGGGGCGATCTGCGTGCCGACTGGAAACTGCCACTTCGTGGGTTCGCTGGCGGTATCGCTCAGGAAACAAGGTGACAGAGAAACGGTTTCCGTTCCGGCATTGTAGAGTTCGACCCACGGCTCTGGTTCGCCAGCGAGGTCGGTCGGGCCCGATCGATTGTCAGGCTGAAGCTCGTTGATCCATACCGGTGGCAGGGTGGGAAGCTGGGAGGCAACGGAATTGCGGCGTCCGGGCGTCGCCAGTTCGGAACCGCTCACCGCGGCGGTCTCCAGTTGAAGACCAAAAACCACGTCGCTGCTGCCCGTCGAAATCTGGTGCGCCTCAACCGCGAGCACATTGTCGCCCCGGCGCAGGGCTGACGTCGGCAGGGCAATCGGACCTTCGATGGATGCGTCACCCACGGTGCGGGCGGCGATCGTGGTGGAGGTGATGACGTCGGACTCCGGCATTCCCAACCGCGCCACTTCGATGCCGTTCAGGTAGGCGACCGCGCCGTCATCGAGTAGCCACGAGAGTTGCAGGCCCGTGGACGCCGGGTCGCCCTCGAAGTTGAAACGGGTCCGGAAGTAGTAGGTCAGAGGTCCCAGCGTGAGAGCGGTGTTCTTGGGCTGGGGAAGGTCCGCACCTTCCTGGTAGAGGATCGCCGCGCCCGAAGGCCATGCGGTGTCGTCGAATCCGAATTCCCGCCATGACGATCCGAGGTCGCGGCCAGATTGGTCATATCGCCAGTTTTGGGTCCACGGCACCAGCACGCGGGCAGGTTGGCCAGGGGAACTGTTGGCGACCCTCCAATTGGAAGGATGGCGTCCGTCCTGATCGGCATCGACGCGCTGGATGGAGGTGCCCGAGCCGAAAACTGGCACAGGCCAGGGCGGAGTGGAGGCGTAAGTCACCGCATCGGTGACCATGGCGGTTTCGCCTGTCGACGCGGGCGTCGCAAGCGCCAGGGTTTCGCCATTGAACAAGAGGCGCCCATGGAATTCACCAGCGGCAACGGCGCGGATTCCATGGGCTTCGGCGAGGCGCTCGCGGTCGCGGGCCAACACCAGGTAGCCGTTGGGGGGGAGCAGGCTTCCCGCCGGAAAAGTCCCATCCACGCCTTCCAATCGCCATGCGGACAGGTTGAACCAGGTGTTGGTGGAACGATTGTAGACCTCGACGAATTCGCCATCGCGAATCACCGGGGCCGTTTGGATCTCGTTCAGAACCACGTGGCCCAATGGGGAGTCGAGGGTTCCCGAGTATCGAACCGAAGCGGTCGCCACGGCACTGGCGATCGCGTTGCCGACTCGATCGAATCCCTGAACCGAAAGTACGTTGTCTCCGGGTTTCAGTGGCACGGCCAGCGACCAGTTCGTCACGGAAGTCCAGGTGACGAAGAATGCGTCGCCATTCACACGGAGGTCCGCGACGACGATGGGCGCGGTACCCGATAAGGTGACCACGTTCGATCCGCCGAGGGCAGCCGGCGGGCTGTTGAGTGTAAACGTGGCCGAGACAGTGGCGAGTTGTTGCATCAAATAGTCGCGACGTTGTCTCAGCCAGGTTTTGACCTGGACCGGAGAGGAAAGCGTGCCCCCTGAACTTCGCGTCACCCCATTCGCCACCAGGGCCGCATGCACGGCATCCATCCGTGCCGCCACGCGCTCCGGGACGAGCGGCCCGTCGACGGCATCCTGGATGGCGCGCCAATAGGCGCGTTGGAACATCGGGTGGTTATACATGCGCCCCACCACCGGGTCCCGGTTGGCATCACCAAAAACGGCGCCGCCCCGATACATGAGCGGAGAGGTGGGTGAATATCCGTGTTGGGCGCTGGCCAGCATCACCCAGTCGATGTCCCACATGTGCAACTGCCAACGGCCGCCCGGAGGTTTGTAGGCGTACATGTTCTTGCCGATGTCGTAGCCCCAGGCATCGAGGTTCACCACAATGTTTTCCGTGGCGAAGATGCGCATCCATTCCTCGAAATCGGCAAACGCACGAAGTTGAGTGGCGTACACGGCTGGATCCGTCGAGTTGGCGGCGTCGACCAATGTAAAGAGACTGGCATAATCGCTGGTGGAGCCGCGGGCGGCGCGCTTCAGCCAGTTCCAGCGGTAGCGCGCGAGCTTTTTGCCACCGCCAGCGGTCGTGTAGTTCTCCAGACGGGGCGGAATCACCGCCGACGTTCCACCTCCATCATCGAACTCGAACCATTGTTCGATCTTGTAGAGATCACCATCCGTGCCCTCCGGATTCCAACTCTCCATCAGGTCGCTGTTCACCTGCTGGGCATCTTCGTAAATACTGCCACGCGCGGTTTCGGTGACACCGTTGACATGAAGTCGAATGTAGCGCCGGTGGTTGAAGGGAATGCCCAACTCGCGCGCGATCCAGTAGGCCATCGGTTCCTGTTGAGCGGTCGTGTCGCGCCCGGGCCAATCCAACACCACGTCGGTCGCACCCAGAAACGGTTCGTCCTCGGGAAAGATGAGGACATAGCCGCACAGATTCCCCAGCGGAGAATTGTACCCGGGAGAGATATGCGGACTCCCTGCGTACAACGCGCCAACGCCATGGACGACGCGTTGATCGTTGTAAACGAAGGTCACGGGAAGAGGGGCGTTGTCGAGTTTTGGCCGCGTTGACCATCGGCTCAGAGTTGCCTGGGTCATCCAAAGTCGATAGGTCCCGAGCTTGCCGCCAGGTCGGGTTTCGCCGTATCGGATGAGGGCTTCCTGCGGCGGAAAAGCCGCGATTCCCGACGGATTGCGGGCGTCTTCAGCGACCACTTGGAAGGCCACCAAACTTCCACCGGAAAACACCGGCAGGGTTGCGCTGAAGAGTTGATCGCCGGCCACCAAATCTCCGCCGGTCCCGTCATCCGTCATGGGCAATTCGTTGACGGTGCCGGAGGGATCCAGCCGATAACGCAGGCGGACGCGGCCAAGTCCGTCCGAATCACTGATCCGGGCGGAGACCAGGACGGACTGATTGGCCAGCGGCAGGACGGGATCATGGTGAAGCTCGCGAATGGATGGCGCCACGTTGGGGACACGACGTGAGTTGGCGGCGCCCGGTGTGCCACTCGTGCCGGGAATCATCATCGTTCCGACGGCCTCCAGATGGTTGCCGCGCAAGCGAAGCAGGACTTCCGGGTGTCCGCGAAGCCATCGTACGTGGGCGCGGATCGTCGCGGTGGATCCGACGGCAGGCGAGGTGGACAAGGGTGCTTGAATTCGATTACCACCGGTATCGCCCCTTGCGACCGAGGCGACACGCAGGCAACCGGGAGCCTTGAAACCATCGCCGGATTCCCAGGCTGACCCCTCCATCGTGCCGCGCAAGGTCCAGCCGTTGATTCCAGAAGCAAAGGTCCCGTTGCCCACCAGGTTGGCACCCGAGGCATTCACGACCTCGATGTCGTCAATCAGGAATTCACCCGCGCCTTGGGCGACAATCTGAAGACGGTCCGGCGTCCCCGTTCCCTGGTCCAGGATGCCGCTTGTCTCAATCGTGGTCCAAACCGACTTGGCGGATTCGTCGCTGTCGGCCCAGTTCGCTGCCAGGCGGTTGTCCGAAGCCGGGTCCATGAGTTCCAAACTGCTACCCCCACCGTCCGACCACTGACCCCACGCGCCACCGTCACCGTAGGTGACCTCATTGACTACGGCCCACGTGGTTTCAGGCTTAGCGACTCCCGTGGCGTCGGGGACCATCCGAGACACCGGTCTCGCCAAGGCGATGCGTTCGCCGCCATTAGCGAGGCTGCCGCTGAAATTGCCGGTCACCGCTTTGGGAGTGAGGTTGGGATGGAGTGCCCGAAGTCTCTCGGCGTCGCGGGCGACTACGAGATACCCGCCCGCCGGAATGGTGGTGCCAGCCGGGAACTCGAAATCAACCCCGTCGACAATGCGCCACCCGGAGATATCGAGGTCCGACGCGCCCGGATGATGCAGTTCAATGTACTCCCCGGCCTCGTCGCCCGAGATCGGGCGGTAGAGAATCTCATTGATCACGACCTCTGCCGATGGGGGAGCCGCGTTGGCCAGCGAAGGCGTCGGCGCCCTCAGATCGCCCCTGGCCTCACCGCCATCGGGATACCGGCCGCCGCTCACCCCCACGCGTTGACCCCCGAACCGGATGGCATCGATGACCCGCGTGCCTTCAGGATCGATAAGAAGGATTCTTTCCCGACCGGCGAGAGACTCGGGAGGAAACTCGGATCCTTCGACAACCAGAAATCCGCGCCCGGGAATAAAGGAACGAGGGGGGAATCGATACCCCGCATTGGCCGGGGAATCGGTGAGCCGACAGCCTCCGACGTCGAGGTCGAACCCGGAACGATTGTGAAGTTCGATGAAACCGGCTTGAGAAGTGCCGAGGCGGGCCAACCACTCATTAATGACGAGACCACCCCAGGCGTCGACGCCGGCAGGTTCTGGATTTCCTGGGGAACCGCCGATGAGAGCACTGGCCTGCCACGCTCGCGGATCTGCCTCGCCAAAGGAGGGTCGCTGCAGGACGACGGAATGTCCTCCTCCGGCCGCCGCCGCTGGCCATGGCGCCGTCGCCTGGTATTCAACCTCCAACAGCACCGCCCCGGCGGGATTGTGAAGGCGAATGCGTCCGCCGGCGTTGTTCAGCCGGTTGGTGAATTCACCGACAACCTGCGTCAGGCCGTAAATGGCACGAAGATCATCCGGAGAGGGGGCCAAAACCACGAAGCCGCCGGCGGGAACGAGGGTGTTGCGGGGGACTACAAAGTTTACCTCGCCGCTGATTCGATGCCCGCCGAGATCCTCGGCGATCAACCCAGCGTTATAGATCTCGATGAACTCGAGGTTTCGGCCGTCCGCTCGCGGCGCCGGATGGAACAGGATTTCTGAGAGCACCCAATCGGTTCTTCGACTCGACGGTCCCAAGGACTCACCGAGCGCCGTGGTTGCGGTGAGCGACAGACCAGCGAGCCCCACGACCCACCTTCGAATCCAGCAGAGAAACGACAACATCTGTAGTTCAAGGCTCGCACCGGCCCCGCCATCCGCCAAGCCACCGGGGATAAAACCGCCTGACCCGAAATCTGTAACAAATATTACAAACCATGTCCGCAACCGATACCGCCCGTTCTCCACGCCTGCTGCGGGCCAAGGCCCAAGAAGTGGCCTTGGTTTTGTAATATTTGTTACCTGTTGGGGCCTCGGGGGTGGGGTCGCGCTGGAGCGGGTTACGGGAACAGTTCCATCAGCGCGTCCGCAAAGATGGCCATTCCCTGCGCGTTGGGATGGTTGATGGAGTTGAGCATCAGGGACGTGTAGGGGATGCCCTGGCGCCAAAGGCGACCGTAGCGACGCGCGGCGTCGGCCAGGGCAACCGGGTTTTGTTCGGCAAACTGGCGGAGGCCGGCAACATAGGGACGCGGGTCGTCGTCGATGTCGTTCTCACGGTCGATACCCATCCAGTCCGGGCGCACATAATGCGGGGTGAGAATGATCCATTCGGCGCCGATGGCCTGGAAATCGCGCCACAGCCGACCGTAGCGATCCTGAACCTGAGCAGGGTTCAGTCCGGCGTCGTTGACGAATTCTGAGACAATCAGGTCCGGTTTCGCGGCCAGCACTCGTTCCTGGTAGTTGTGGGGACTGCCGGGCGGTTCCGCGAGGTAACTGCCGGTATTTCGTCCGCCCCAAGCTTCCGTGAGAAGTTCGATGCGGGCGCGCGGGAAGGCGGCTTGAAGTCGGTGGATGAATTGGGCTTGCCACCGTTCGGTCGAGGGATCCGGAAGGTAACTGCCATCGGTGACGCTGTCGCCCCAGGCGAGAACGCGAAGGGTTTTGCCGGTCCGCAATTTGCGGAAGGTGTTCGGGAGGGTGTGTTTGGCGGTTCGATGCCTGGGGAGGGTGGGCCCCTGGTAACGGGTTTCGGTGATGGGAAACAGGTGTTTGGGCTCCAGGCGTTGGAGGCGACCGGGGATCCACACGTTGGCCAGGCGCTGTTCGCCGCGCTTCAGGGGAGGAGGTTGGGGGGCCGCGGACTTGGGTTCCCCGGACCGCAATTCGATGGTTCCCGACCGCGTTTGGATGACTGAATCGATTCGGAGCGGCGCATAGCGATAGCCGATCATGACCGCCGTCGTCTCATTGATCCGGCCGCCGGGAAGGCGACCCACCGTTCCCCATACGGGATCGAGGTCGTAGTCCGAGCCACGGATGAACGCGGGTTCGGCCGCTTCCGGCGGAGCTTTAGCGACCACCACGCTTTCGGGATCCAGGAGGAACGGCGTGGTGGTTTCCTGAGCGCGCAACCCTTTGAGTTGGGTACCTTTGATCCAACCGGCGGTATTGGGGTTGAAGACCGGTAGCGAGTCGTAGCGTTCCTGGTCGACGTAGAGGAAGGTGGCGGGTGGGACGGGGAGACGGGTAGGGAGGGTTCGTCGGCCTTGGCGGGTTTCGACCTGCAGGGAGCCATCGGCGTTGAGGGAAAGCACTGGGGGGTGGGGCGAGACGGCAGGCGCGGGGCGTGTGAGGAAAAGAACGGCAGCGACGGTCAGGAAAACGAATGGAGTAACGCTCGAGTTGGGGTAAGGGCGCATGATATGGAAGCGGCTGGCTGGGGGGGAGTATGCTTTGGGGGGTGTGGAAAGGGTAGACGCGACATTGTGGCTTTAACCTCTTGACCCTTGTTTCCCGCGGCCCGTAGCCTTCGCCCGGTAGGCTGACTTCATGTTTGCGCAGCTTAAAGGCCTGTTTTCCAACGACATTGGAATTGACCTAGGGACCGCGAATTCGCTCGTTTACGTGCGCGATCGCGGGATCGTTTTGCGCGAACCTTCCGTGGTGGCCATTCAGGCGGGCACCACCAACGTCCTGGCCGTGGGTGAAGAGGCCAAGAGGATGTTGGGCAGGACGCCCGGCAACATTGTCGCCATCCGTCCAATGAAAGATGGTGTGATTGCGGACTTCGAGGTGACGGAGTCGATGCTCCGGCACTTCATCCAAAAGGTCCACCATCGTAAGTTGATCGCACCTCGGGTGGTGGTGGCTGTTCCTTCAGGGATCACGGAAGTGGAAAAGCGCGCGGTTAAGGACTCGGCGACGCATGCCGGGGCGCGCGAGGTATATTTGATCGAGCAACCGATGGCTTCGGCGATCGGGGTGGGGCTGCCGGTGCATGAGCCGGCTGGCAACATGATCGTGGATATCGGCGGGGGCACCTGTGAAATCGCCATCATCTCCCTGGCCGGCATCGTGTTCAGTCGTTCCCTGCGAGTAGGGGGCGACGAATTCGACGAAACGATCATCGCTCATATGAAGCGGGCCTACAACCTGATGATCGGCGAACGAACCGCGGAGGAGATCAAGATCCGGATCGGCTCCGCCTTTCCGCTGGAGCAGGAGTTGACCATGGAGGTCAAGGGGCGTGATCTCGGGAGTGGTCTGCCGAAGACGTTGACCATTCGGTCCGAGGAAATCAGGGATGCCCTTAAGGAACCGCTATCGAGCATTCTAGAAAACATTCGACTGACCCTGGAGCGTTGTCCGCCGGAATTGGCTGCCGATCTGGTGGATCGCGGCATTGTGATGGCGGGAGGTGGCGCGTTGGTACGCGGCATTGACCGATTGGTGGCCCAGGAGACCGGGCTGCCGGTGCACATTGCCGACGATCCATTAAGTGCTGTGGCTGAGGGGACAGGTCGAGTGTTGCAAGAGCTTTCCTTCCTCAAACGAGTCGCCTCCTCCAGCACCGCCTAGCGGGCTGGGATGCTGCGCAAACCTCATTTTCTCATCCTGATCTTTGTTGCGGTCCTGGTGTTGGTGCTCCTGGCCCTTCCGGAGCATACCCGGTCCCGCATCCGGATGGGGTTTGCCAGCCTCTTTCTCCCTCTGTTCGGGCTGGCCAGTTCGGTGCAGTCCGCGGGGGATCGGGCGACGGCGTCGCTGATTCCCAGGTCGACGATGGCCGCGCGGATTCGGTCCCTGGAGGAGGAGAATCAGCGCTTGCGGCTCATGGTTGCGGAGGCGGATGCCGCGAGCCGGGAAAGCGATCGACTGCGGCAGATGCTGGGTTTCTCAGCCCGGAGCCCATGGAAGCTGAAGCCCGCGAGAGTCATTGGCCGGGACCCCGCGAATTGGTGGCGAGGTGTCCATTTGGATGTGGGAACGCGCCATGGGGTCACCACGAATCTTCCCGTTCTCACGCCCGAAGGCCTGGTGGGCCGGGTGGCGGAGGTAGGTCCTTGGCTGTCGCGGGTGGTCTTGGTTGGGGACCCGAACTGTCCGGTATCGGTCGCGCTGGCCGATTCAGGAAATACCGGCATCGTTCGCGGGACTTCCGGCGGGGATATTGAAGGGGCGCTGGTGGACCTTTCCTTTCTGTCCCGAAACGCGGTTTTGAATCCTGGTCAGCGTGTCTTCACGAGCGGGCAGGGAGGCATTTATCCGGCAGGAATTGCGGTGGGTCAGGTGGTGGATTCGCGGGTGGTGGGGGACGGGGTCTTCCTCGAGGCGCGCGTCCGTCTGGCGGTGAATATGGGATCCCTGGATCTGGTTTGGGTGAAGCTGCCATGAACTGGGTCCATCCAACGGCGCTGCTTTTGACCACGTTTCTGGTGGTCTTCCTCCAGGGCTGGCTTTCCGGGTTCCGCGGCTTCATGGCGGCGCAACCCGATTTTGTGCCCGGATTGGTGGTGTATTCGGCACTGAGTTCGAGCCTGCCGACGACGGCGGCGACGGCACTCCTGGGTGGCCTGGGAATGGATGCGCTGTCGGCGGGGCCGTTCGGGCTGAGCGTGTTGCCATTGATGAGTCTGGGGGTGGTCCTGCATCTGCGCCGGGACCTGTTGTTGCGTGATTCGACCTGGGCGCAGGCGGCGTTGGGCGGGGCCTCAGCCGTGGCGGTGATGGTGATTTCTTTGCTTTTGCTCTTCGTGCTTTGGCCGCTGTTGTGGGACAAGACCATGGCTCCGGAATATTTCCCGGAAGGCCGCCAAGGATTGGTGTCGTTGCCCGAAGTGGGGCCAGGAGTCATTTGGCAGGTGACGGTGGTGGCATTGGGAGGGGCGATCGGCACTCCGATCCTATTCCGGTGGTTCGGGTGGGTGGTCGCGGCGTGCCAATATCCGGTCGTACCCCAACCGACCATTCGTCAGGACCGTGAAATCAAAAGAGGGCGATCCTGACCATGCTGATTATCGACCAATTGCAAAAGGACGATGCCCGACTGCGGGTGGTCGCGGTCGTCGTCCTGGTGGGTTTGCTGGTGCTGGCGGGAGGCCTTTGGCGCCTCCAGGTGATGGCGGCGCATCGGTATGCACGGAGCGAGGAGGCGCAGTCGGTGCGTTTGGTTCGCGTTCCGGCGGTGCGCGGGAAGATCCTGGATCGAAACGGCATTGCCCTGGCCGAGAACCGACCCAGTTACGACGTCAACCTTTACGTCGAGGAGCTGCGATCGTCGTTTGCGCATGAATACACGAACCAAGTCCTGCCCAATTTTCGGGCGCAACAAGCCCAGAACCCGGCGTTGAAGGTCGCGACCACCGCGGAGACGCGGCGGTGGTGGCAGGTTTTCTCGCGCAAGAGTCGAACGAAAAGCGGTCAACGGCTGACGCTGGAGCAGCGGCGGGATTTGCAGGAATCGGCCAGGGTGGCGGTCTACAGCAACACCGTTCAAGCGGTGGGTCAGTCATTGGGCCGGCCGTTGGCGGTGAGTTCGGAACGATTTCTCAAGCATTACCGGCAGGATCTGGCGTTGCCATTGCCGGTCGCCGAGAATCTGACACCGACCCAGATGGCGCTGTTCTTCGAGCGCTGCCTGGGTATACCGGGCGTCGATCTGGAGGTGCAGGCCATTCGAAGTTACCCGTTCGGATCCCTGGCGGCGCATGTCCTGGGACATTTGCAGCGGGCGGATGAAGCCGATAACGACCCTGACCCGCTGGTGTTCCGCTACCGATTGCGCGACTACCAGGGCGTGGCGGGTTTGGAAGCGCGGTTTGACGAGGCGTTGCGCGGGCGCGCCGGGGTGAAGGCACTGCGCGTGAACAGTCAGGGATACCGGCACCAGGAATCGATTCTTCAGCCGACGGAACCCGGCCGCAGCGTACGACTGACGCTGGATTTGGAGATCCAGTCGGCGGCGGAACGGGCCTTAGCGCAAGTAGCGGGCTCATCGACACGGGGTGCTGCGGTCGTCATGGACGTGCGCTCCGGGGATCTGCTGGCGCTGGTATCCGCGCCGGCGTTTGATCCCAATGAATTCCTGGGAGGCATGACCCCTGAAGAGTTCGCCCGGCTCAATGACGCGAAGCTGAGACCGCAGATGAACCGCGCGGTGTCCGGTGCGTACGCGCCGGGATCGATTTTCAAGATTATCGTGGGATTAGCCGCCCTGGAGTCCGGGGTGTTGGATCCCCGGGAGTCGCATCATTACCTCGGATATTGGCCGCTGCCAGGAAACGCGCGTTCGATAGACGACACCGCTCCGGCGGGCGATTACGATTTCAAGCGCGCGTTCAAGCGGTCGAGCAACGCCTATTTCATCGATCACGGGATCAAGACGGGTCGGTCACGAATCGTCGCCATGGCGCGTCGGTTCGGCCTGGGACAGAAGACCGGCGTTCCGATCGGCCCGGAAGTCTCCGGGTTTTTGCCCGACGACGATTATGTGGCGGAGTTGAAGGATCGCAGGGATCCCTGGACGGAGGGAGATACGGCGCATTTGAGCATCGGCCAGGGGGCGTTGACGGTGACGCCACTACAAATGGCGGTGATGACGGCGGCGGTGGCCAACGGCGGGCGGGTTCTGGAACCGCGGTTGATTCAGGAAGTCGAAGCGGGCGCCGGTGAGGTCTCGCCGGTTCCGCCCTCCTTTCCACGACGCGATGCGGGAGTGCCCATGAGATATTTGGACCTGATCCGGGCGGCGATGTTGGCTGATGTGGAGGAAGTGGAAGGGACCGGACGCGAGGCCGCGGTTCCCGGGTTTGGGGTGTGTGGAAAGACGGGAACCGCCGAGGTGAAGCAAGGCCGGATTCTGGTGGATAAAATCACATGGTTCGTGGCGTTTGCGCCTTATGAGAGTCCGCGATACGCGGTGGTGGTGGTGGTGGAGAGCGGCGGGTCGGGAGGCCACACCTCCGCGCCGGTGGCGCGCAAGATTTTCGAAGTCATTCGGCGTCGGGAGGCCGGAGTTCCATCGGCTCCCGTCGTGCCGAAAGGCTCCCGGGCAGGGGTTGCGGCGGGAGTGGTTGCAGACGGCACGTGGGCGGTGGCGGAGCGACAGGAAGGAGGGCGACCGTGAGCGGGAAGGGGGGAGAGCTGAATCCGAGGCCGTCGCGGTTTAGTTGGCCACTGTTGTCGGCGGTCCTGCTGTTGATGACGGTGAGTTGCGCCTTCGTACACAGTTCCACGCTGGGCGACGGCGGAACGACGGCGAAGCAGATGGTTTGGTTTACCGTGGGGTTGGTGGGGGCGGTATCGTTGTGCCTGGTGGACTATCACATTTTGGCGCGCTGGGCGTGGGTGGGGTATTGGGGTGCGATCTTGTTGTTGCTGCTGGTGATGGTCATCGGGGTAGATCGCAACGGAGCGCGGCGGTGGATCGAACTGGGGCCGTTCCAATTTCAGCCCTCGGAATTCGCCAAACTGGCAGTAACGATGGCCCTGGCCCAGTTTTTGAGCCGGCCCCTGGAGGAATTGCGTCTGACCAACGTGGTGTTCAAGACCCTGGGGATTGTGTTGCTACCCTTTGTGCTGATTCTGAAGGAGCCCGACCTTGGATCGGCGATCGTCCTCGTGCCGACCATGCTGGCGATGATGTTTGTCGCCGGCGTGCCGGTGCGGATGTTGGCGCGGATCGTGGGGTTGGCGGTGGTGGTGGGAGGGTTGTTGGTGGCGGACGTTTTGTTCGCGCCCGAGAAATTCCGGTTGTTGAAGTTGAAGGAGTACCAGCGCCACCGATTGATGGTTTATTTTGGGAAGGATTTTGCGCCGAAGAACGCGACGCCCGAGCAGCGGGCGTATTACCGCGAGCTGCAACGCCAGAAGGCGTGGAATGTGCAGCAGGCGTTGATTTCCGTCGGCTCCGGCGGCCTGACGGGCAAGGGCTGGCGTCAAGGGACGCAGAATGCCCTTGGATACCTCCCTCGTTTGGGGGCCCACAATGACTTCATTTTCTCGGTGATCGCCGAGGAAAGTGGCTTTGTGGGGAGCATCCTCGTGGTTGGCCTGTACACGGTGGTGCTGTTCAGCGGGTTAAAGATCGCCGGCCAGGCGCGCGACCGTCTGGGAAGATTACTGGCTACCGGCGTGGTGGGCCTTTGGTTCACCCACGTCTTCATCAATGTCGGTATGAACATTGGATTGATGCCCGTGACAGGCATCCCGTTACCGCTGCTGAGTTATGGCGGTTCCGCGGCTGTCTGTGCCCTGCTCGCCATGGGTCTCCTCCAAAACGTCCACCTGTATCGCAGATCCTATTAACCATGAGCGATCGAAGATTCTCTGGCCGCCGTCGTGGCGGCATGCGATTCCGCCCCGAAGGCGGGATGCAGAACCATCCCAACTCCCCCAAGAACGACCGAGCCTCGCAGGAAGCGCGCGCGGCGGCCGAATCCGACAGCGGGGAAAACGTCTTCAACACCCGCCGTTACCAGTCGGAAATCGAAGCCTCTGAAGCCAAGGCTCAAGGGCAGGAGCCCGTCGTCCCATCCGGCGTCCCCGGCGCCGCTGAGTCCGTGCCAACGGAGGTGCCGAATCCGGAGACGGAGGCGGCGTCATTGCCTGCGGAATCCAGTGAAAAACCGGCGGACAACAAGCCTCAAACGCTGCTGGAATCCATCAAATCGGCGGCGCGACGCATGGTGGAGAAGGTGGCGCGCCTGTTGCGTCCGAAGAAACCCAGCGGCAAAGAGATTATCATCAATTCAGAATCGCTGGAGATCCGCGTGGCGGTTCTGCAGGACGGCCGACTGGACGAGTTCACCATTGAGCGCACCAACGAGGAACGATTGGTGGGGAGCATTTTCAAAGGGCGGGTGCGCAATTTGGAGGACGGACTGAAGGCAGCCTTTGTGGATATCGGGTTCGAGCGGAACGCGTTTCTGCACTATTGGGACATTGTTCCGAGCCAGTTCGACAGCAATGTGGAGATCGTGGAACGGGAGGGGCGGAAGCGGGACCGGCCCAAGATCACCCAGAAGGACGTTCCGCGGCTGTACCCGGCCGGGAGCGAGATCATCGTGCAGGTCACCAAGGGTCCGATCGGCACCAAGGGTCCGCGCATTACCACCAACCTGTCCCTGCCCGGGCGGTATCTGGTGCTCCTCCCCAATTCCGATCAATCCGGCATCTCTCGAAAGATCGAGAACCCCGAGGAACGCGCCCGCCTGAAGAGAATCCTGCGCGAGTTATCCATTCCGGAGGGCATGGGTGTCGTCATGCGGACCGCCGGCGAAGGAAAACAAGCGCGCTACTTCGTTCGCGACCTGGCGCTGCTGCTCGACGAGTGGCGGTCGATCCAGGAGCGCATTCAGAAGCAGCCGGCGGCAAGTTGCGTCTTCGAGGAGCCTGACTTGGTGGCCCGGACGGTACGCGACTTCCTGACGGAGGACGTCGATCGCATCCTGGTGGACGAGTTCCGGCAGTACGAGCGGATCAAGGAGATGATCGGCCGCATTTCGCGACGGTCGATGAGCAAGGTGAAGGCGTACAACGAACCGCAGCCGATCTTCGATCGATTCAACATCACCAAGCAGTTGGAGACCACCTTTCAGAGAACGGTCCATCTGAAGAGCGGCGGCTATATCGTGATTGACGAGACCGAAGCTCTGGTGGCGATCGACGTCAATACCGGCAAACACAAGTCCGGCAAGGATCTGGATTCGACCATCCTGCAGGTGAACCTGGAAGCGGCCGACGAAATCGCGCGGCAACTGCGCCTGCGCAACATCGGAGGGTTGATCATCCTCGACTTCATCGACATGCGGCATCCCAAGGATCAGCGCGCAGTCTTCAACCGATTGCGCGACGGATTGCGTCGGGACAAGGCCAAGACCCATCTGTTGCCGATCTCCCCGCTCGGCCTGCTCGAGATGACCCGGCAACGACAGACGGAGAGCGTGCAGTCGTCGGTGTACGACAGCTGCCCCTATTGCCGTGGACGCGGGAGAGTGAAGAGCGCCGAGACCATGAGCGTGGAGATTCAGCGGAAGCTGGTGGAAATCCTGAAGCGCCGTCCACGCGACGAGTCCGATTTCCAACTGCGCATCGTGGTGCACCCCACCGTCTATGATCGGCTGCGCCGGGAAGATGAGAAATTCATCATCGAACTCGAGAAGAAGTTCTTCGGCCGGATTTCGTTCCGTCCGGATCCCGGCATTCACGCGGAACACTTCAAGATCCTGAATGCGGTGAGCAACGAGGAGCTGGCCGGAAACGGCTCCTAGGCGGTGCCGGCGCGGTGGAGGGAGTGGCCATGAAGTCAAACTCCTTGCAACTCCGCGACCGAACCGCGGGTCAGGAGGTCCATAGGCGGCTGACGGACGAATAACCAGAGGCCGCTCATCGACGAGGACGCAAATGAGATTTCTCCTGGTACTGATCGGCTGGTTTCTGTTGTTCGCCGTGTGCTGGCCACTGGCGCTGGGCCTGATTGTCCTGGCCCCGATCCTTTGGCTCCTATGGCTGCCGTTCCGTCTGTTGGGGCTGACCATCGAGGCCCTGTTCGCCTTCCTAAGGGCCTTGTTCCTGCTCCCGGCACGGTTGCTCGGACACAAGGATCGCGCCTGCTAAGATCCTGAAGGCAAACGTGGACCGCGACTGCCATCGGCATCAGGATGGCGGCCCGGAATATGCGTTCGCTGCCTCGAACTCGCGGTGGCGGCTCGAGCCGCCGTCATTTTCTTGGACAAACCCTCGGGGCTGGCCTGGCGGCCACCCTGGGGGGCCAAACTGGCCGTGCAGCACAGGGGGATGGGACACGGTTGGGCCAGGAATCGGTGGCGGACGTTGTGATCCTGGGTGGCGGGTTGGGCGGAGTGGCTGCCGCGGTGGCCGCCTGCCGGCACGGCTTGAAGGTGGTTCTCACCGAGGAAACGGATTGGCTGGGAGGCCAGTTGACTGCGCAGGGGGTTCCGCCCGACGAGCATCGATGGATCGAGCAGTTTGGTTGCACCCGTTCCTATCGAAGTTTGAGAGAAGGGATACGCGACTATTACCGGCGCCATTATCCGCTGACCGAGGAGGCGCGCGGTCGGTGGAATCTGAATCCCGGGAATGGTTCCGTATCCCGGCTGTGCCATGAGCCGCGAGTGGCCGTCGCTGTTCTCGAGGGAATGCTTCAACCATGGGTGAGTGGAGGTCGCTTAGTGGTGCTTCGCGAGCATCGCGTCACCGCGGCTGCAGTGGAGGGGGATCGAGTGGCATCAGTGACGGTGCGGGGCGCGCGATCCGGCCGATTGCACGTGCTGCGTGCGGCTTGGTTCGTCGATGCGACCGAACTGGGTGATCTGCTGCCCTTGGCTGGGGTGGAGCATGTGACGGGAGCCGAGGGAAGGGCAGCGACGGGAGAAATGCACGCCCCAGAGAGGGCGGATCCGACCAACCATCAAGCGTTCACGATGTGCTTTGCGATCGAGCACATCGCCGGGGAAAATCACACCATCGATCGCCCTCGCGACTACGGGTTTTGGAAAGACTACGTTCCCAGACTTCAGCCCCCTTGGCCCGGGAAACTGCTGGCATGGGACTACACCCATCCCCGCACTTTGGAGAGGCGGACGCCTGGTTTTTCACCCGATCCCAAGGTGCCGGCGACGGGATTCAATCTTTGGCACTACCGCCGGCTCATTGATGCCACCCAATTCCGGGAGGGGACCTACCGGGGGGACATTTCCCTGATCAATTGGCCGCACAACGATTATTTGTTGGGGAATTTGGTCGGAGTAACCGAAGCAGAGGCGGCCCGCCACATCGAACAAGCCAAGCAACTGAGCCTCTCCCTGCTGTACTGGCTCCAAACCGAGGCCCCACGTGCCGATGGCGGGAACGGTTGGCCGGGACTTCGATTGCGGCCGGATATTCTGGGAACGGAGGATGGACTGGCAAAGTACCCCTACATTCGCGAAAGCCGGCGCATCCGCGCGTTGTACACGGTGGTGGAAAGCGACTGTGGAGGGGCGGCGCGGGCTGAAAAACTGGGGCGTCCTGCATCGGAGATCACCAGTGACGCCTACGTCGACAGCGTTGGGATAGGGCATTACGCCATCGACCTGCACCCGAGCACCGCCGGGGACAACTACATCGACTTCGATGCCTTACCCTTCCATATCCCTCTTGGAGCCTTGCTGCCGGTGCGGGTTGAGAACGTCCTGCCGGCCTGCAAGAACATCGGCACGACGCACGTCACCAACGGCGCCTATCGGTTGCATCCGGTCGAATGGAACATCGGCGAGTCGGTGGGTGCCTTGATTGCCTTCTCCCAACGGAAGAAGGCGCCGGCGCGAGCGATTCGGGAGAAGCCGGAACTCTTGAAGGAGTTTCAGGGTTGGCTGCGCGATCAGGGAATCGAGACCCATTGGCCGGGACTGATGCGGTGACGTAAAAGGGTGGAGGCGGATGGGGTGTTGAACAATGGTTCGCGAATTCCGGCCTCGGGATTCTTGACTTCATCTGCTGGTACCGCAGATTTTCACGCAGTAAAACTTATCGTTCCCGATGAAAGCCGAGCCGTCACGGACTCCTGTCGAATCCACTGATTTCAATCGTCGAGATTTCCTCAAGGGATCCTCGGCAGCGACCTTGGTTGCGATGCTGGGCGGCACGCCGTTGGTGGCGCCGTCGGTATTGGGTCAGGAGAAGGCCGCCGCGACACAGTCGGGGGTGCCCCTGAAGGTGGCGGTCATAGGATGCGGGGCTTGGGGCCGCGAAATCCTGAACACGCTGGCGCGGCTGCCGTCGGCCGAAGTGGTGGCGGTCTGCGATTCGTACCAGGCCATGCTTCGACGGGCGAAGGAGCCGGCTCCCAAAGCGGAAGCGCTGACGGATTATAAGGCGATTTTGGAGAACAAGGACATAACGGCGGTCATCATCGCAACGCCATCGCACCAGCATAAGGACATCGTGGTGGCGGCGTTGAAGGCGGGGAAGCATGTGTATTGCGAGGCGCCACTGGCTCATACCATTGAGGATGCGCGGGCGATTGCAGCGGCGGCAAAGGAGGCATCGACCCTGAATTTTCAGCCGGGATTGTCGCTTCGGTCCGATCCACAGCGCCGGTTTCTGTTGGATTTCATTCGGGCTGGTGCCGCCGGAAAGACGGCGTTCGCCCGGGCTCAGTGGCACAAGAAGCAGAGTTGGCGTCGGACGTCACCGAATGAGGACCGGGAGAAAGAGCTGAATTGGCGCCTGGCCGCCGCGACTTCGCCGGGATTGATTGGTGAAATCTCCGTGCACCCCTTGGACAACATCAGCTGGTATTTGGACAGTCGGCCGACGGCGGTGACCGGTTTTGGGAGCACGGTTCTATGGAGCGATGGCCGGGAAGTTCCGGATACCGCGCAGGCCGTCTTTGAATTTCCCAAGGGCGCCCAGGTAACCTGTGCGGCGACGCTGGCCAACTCCTTTGATGGCGAGTACGAGATGCTTTACGGGTCGGATGCCACCGTCATGTTGCGGGGCAACAAGGCGTGGATGTTCAAGGAAGTGGATGCACCGCTGCTCGGCTGGGAGGTGTATGCCCGCAAGGATACGTTCTACAAAGAGACTGGTATTGCGCTCGTTGCCAATGCGACCAAATTGGCCGCCCAGGGCGACAAGCCCGTCGAGGAAGCGCCCTACACCAGCACCCCGCTTTACTACGCGCTGGAATCGTTCATCTACAACACGGACATCATTCACACGGCGGTGAAGGATTTCGTGGATAATTTCGGGGCGGACGACAAGGCGGCGTTGGCCGAGGCCCTGTCGAAGGCCGTTATCAATAACAAACCGGCGGCGACGTGGCGGGACGGGTTCGACGCCACGGTGATGGCCCTGAAGGGCAACGAGGCGGTCATGAAGAAGGCCCGCATTGAAATTCCGGCGTCCTTGTTTGAAGTCTGACAGGGTTCGAGACGTCCAGGAAACGGCCGCCGACCCTGCGGCCCGTTCCACGGCGAAATATTGATTTGAAGACGGTGCAGTTTCCGGCGGTCTCATGAATGGACGGCCGGGCACACAGCCGGTCAAAGATTGAGTAGGAGAAGTGCAAGAAGCTAAGAGAAAGAAACATCCATCCATGAACACCATTGCCCGCCTTGCGAACCTCTGCGTGGTCCTCGGAATTGCCGCCAGTGCGACGGCTGCCGACATGCTTCAGTATCGCGCCAAGCCCGGGAGCAAGATGCGGATTGAAGGCACCTCGACCATCCATGACTGGTGGTCGGAAAGCACGCTGGTGGGCGGGCGTCTCGAGCTCGATCCAACCTTTCCGACCGACCCGGCGAAGTCGGATCTCAAGCCGGGTCCGGTGACGGCCCAGGCCACGGTCAACATCCTGGTGCGCACATTCAAATGCCAATGGGGCGCCCCGATGGACGCGATCATGCAGGAAAGCATGGACGCCAAGACCCATCCCAAGATCGAGTACAAGCTCAAGGAACTGAGCTTCAAGGAAGCCAAGGACGGCGTGCTGCACTTCGATTCGAAGGGTGATCTGACGGTTCGCGGCAAGACCAAGGAAGTCGCCTTCCCGGTGAAGTTCGAGCGTCCGGACGGCAAGACCATCAAGGTCAAAGGCGAGGTTGCGGTAAAGATGGGTGATTTTGACGTTCCGCCGCCGGCGCCCAAAGTGGCGTTAGGCGCGATCAAGACCAGCGAAGATGTGAAGCTAACCTTCGAATGGAACCTTGAGCAGCAAGTGGCAGCTGCGAAATAGATACCAGGCAATCAGACAAGCCTGAACTTGACGGGCCCGAAGGCGTCCCACCTTCCGGGCCCTGATTTTTGCCCGCCCCGCGAATCTCCACCGTGGTCCATTCAAGAGAGGACGGGTTGAAGGATCGACGTTCAGGCGGCATGCCCACGGGGTTTCTCATCCGCGGGTTTGATCCGAGACGCCCTCACTGGCATAAACCACCCATGCGCTATCGCCGATTCGGGAAGACCAACCTCCAGATGCCGGTCTTTTCGTGCGGCGGGATGCGCTACCAGCACAAGTGGCAGGACATTGCGTGGGAGGACGTTCCCAAGGAAGGCCAGGCGAACCTCGAAGCCACCATTCGGAGGGCGGTGGAGTTGGGTATCCACCACATCGAAACGGCGCGGGGCTATGGCTCCAGTGAGATGCAACTGGGTCCGGTGCTGGCCCAGTTTCCACGCGCGTCGTTGATTGTCCAAACCAAGGTGCCGCCGACCGCGACGGCCAAGGAGTTTCTCGACCTTTTCGAGAAATCGATGCGGTACCTGAGGCTGGACTATGTGGATTTGCTGTCCCTGCACGGCATCAACAACCGCCAATTTCTGGACTGGTCCTTGAAAAAGGGAGGCTGTGTCGAGGCAGCTCGGCGTTTGCAGGCGGAAGGTCGAGTTCGGCACGTCGGATTTTCCACCCATGCCACCACGGACGTTGTATTGGATGCGGTGCGGAGCGACGCCTTCGATTACGTCAATTTGCATTGGTATTTCGTCAACGAACTGAATCGGGAGGCGATTCCGGAGGCGCGACGACGGGACATGGGGGTGTTTATCATCAGTCCCAACGACAAGGGGGGAAAACTCTACGAGCCGCCGCCGAAGTTGGTGGACCTATGTCGGCCGCTGACACCGATGCAGTTCAATGATCTGTATTGCTTGAGCCATCCCGAGGTGCACACGTTGAGCCTGGGAGCGGCGCGGCCGGCGGATTTCGATGAGCATGTGGCGGCGCTGGCGCATTATGACCGGATGCACGAGGTGTTGCCGGCCATCGAGGCTCGATTGCGCGAGGCTCTGGAGAACGTGGTCGGCCGGGAGTGGATGCTGCGATGGCGGGAAGGTTTGCCGGAGTACCTGGAAGTTCCCGGGCAAGTGAATCTGACGGAAATCCTCCGGCTCTGGACGTACGCGAAAGGCCTGGATCTCGTGGCGTGGGGAAAGATGCGTTACAACCTGTTGGGAACCGCGGACCATTGGTTTCCCGGCGAGAATGCCGGGACAATCGAAGGTTCGGCGTTAAGCAAGGTTTTGGAGCGCAGCCCTTTTCGGGAGATCATACCTGGGATACTTCGTGAGGCGCACGCCCTTCTGTTTGACGGACCTCAAAAGCGGCTCAGCCAAAACTGAGGATTTCAACCCGCACGTTTGGCTTTCGCCGAATTCCAAAACCCGGCATCATGTCACCTGTGGATTCCGCGCCATCTGTAAAGTGCGACGGTCGTGTTGAGACTCGGGACCTGGTGGTCCCTGTGGCCCGCGGCGACATTGTCAAAGCGTTGTCGCTGTATCGGTTCATGTGGATGTCCCGCATGGTCGACCGGGTGGAGATGGAACTGGTCAATCGCGGCGAGGCGTTCTTCCACGTCGGGGGTGCCGGTCACGAGGCTTCCGTCGCGTTCGTCTCCCACCTGCGTGCCGACGATTGGCTGCACCCACACTATCGGGACAAGGCCCTGATGCTGGCGCGAGGTGTTCCCGTCGAGCAGTTCTTCCACGGATTGCTGGGCAACGATGCCTCGACCTCCAAGGGGCGGCAGATGTGCGCGCACCTGAGCGCGCCGGAGGTCAACGTACTCACCATGGCGGGTCCGGTGGGCAACAATGCCCTGCCGTCCGTCGGAGTGGCCCAGGAGATTCTCGTGACCCGGGCGCGACGCCGGTCCGCGACCAACGGGAGCGGCCACGACGACGGTTTGCCGGTGGTGGTCTGTTCGAACGGCGACAGTACTTCGCAGCAAGGGGAGTTTCTTGAGGCGATTGCCGAGGCGGTGCGAGCCAGGCTCCCCGTGATCTTTCTGATCGAGGACAATGGCTACGGCATTTCCACGCGCACCAGCGGCAAGACGTTCTACAACCTGCCCGACGGTCAGGCCTCCGAGTTCTATGGCCTGCCGGTCCATCGCCTGAACGGGCGGGATGTTCTGGAATGCGAGGCGGCGTTGGGGCCCATCGTATCGAAGACCCGCACGGGGGTCCCGGCGCTGGTGGTGATGGAGGTGGAACGTCTGACGCATCATACCAATGCGGACGACGAACGGGTCTATCGCGACGAACAAGAAATCCACCAGGTACGTGGTGCGTCGGATCCCATCGCCTGGCTGCGCCGGCGTTTAGTGGCCGGTGGAGTGGCGGAATCGCAATTGGCGGAACTCGAGGTCGAGGTGGAGCGCGCCGTGCGCATGGCGGCGGATGTGTCGTTGGTGGTGCCCAACCCGGTGGCCAACCTGGATGCACGGGCACCGGAGGCGGGCCCGGTTCGACCGCCCTCCGGCAAGGGGCGAGTGGCGGCGGGCAACGAGGCGGCATTGACCATGCTGGAGGCGATGCGTGAGGTGTTGCGGCGGCACCTGGCCGATGACCCGAGGGTGTCGCTCTTTGGCGAAGACATTGAGGATCCGAAGGGGGACGTTTTCGGACTAACACGAGGCTTAAGCCGTGCCTTCCCGGATCAGGTCAAGAACTCCGCCCTGACGGAATCGACGATTCTGGGTGTCAGTGTTGGCCGAGGATTGGCGGGCGGGCGGCCGGTCGCCTGCATTCAGTTCGCGGATTTTCTGCCGCTGGCGTTCAATCAGATCGCTTGCGAATTGGGGACCATCTACTGGCGAAGCGCCGGAGGCTATAAGGCGCCGGTGATCGTTCTGGCGCCCTGCGGAGGTTATCGGCCCGGCCTGGGACCATTCCACGCTCAGAACTTCGAGAGCGTGTTCGCCCACATGCCGGGCATCGATGTCGTGGTGCCGGCAACGGCGGCCGATGCCGCTGGCTTGTTGAACGCTGCTTTCGCCAACCAAAAGCCCGGGCGCCCGACGGTGTTTCTCTATCCGAAGGTCTGCCTCAACGACCCCGCCTTGGCGGCGCCGCTGGCGAGCCTGGATGAAGTGATTCAACCAGGATTGGCACGCCGAGTGACGGCGGGTGATGACCTGACCCTGGTGGCGTGGGGCAGCACCCTTCCTCTGGCGATGCGGGCGGCGCAGATCCTCGCCAATGCGGGCGTGACGGTGGATCTGCTCGACCTGCGCACGCTGAGTCCCTGGGATCGTGACACAGTGTGCGCCAGTGTGCGGAAGACCCGGCGCCTCATCGTTGTTCACGAGGACAATCTGACGTGCGGATTCGGTGCCGAAGTTCTCGCCGGAGTGGCGGAGACCGTCGAGGTGCCGTTTCTTTCCCGGCGTCTGGCCCGTCCCGACACGTATCCACCGTTCAACTACATCAACCAACTCGAAGTGTTTCCCGACCTGCGCCGAGTTTTGGGAGCGGCGGCGGAACTGTGTGACTTGGACCTTACTTGGGAAGAGCCGGCGGCAGCGAATTCCGGGCTCTTCACCCTGGAAGCCGTGGGCTCGAGTCCAGCGGATCAAACGGTCTCGGTGGTGGAATGGAAAGTGGCGGAAGGCGGCAAAGTGACGGCCGGGGATCTTCTGGCGGATTGCGAAGCCGACAAAGCGACGTTCGAGTTGCGGGCCCCGGTGGGCGGTGTGATTCGAGAATTGTTGGCAGTGGACCAGAAGGTGCCGGTTGGGACACCGATTGCCCGCATCGCCTTGGATGGCGCCGGACAAGTCCTCCCGCGACGCATTCCGGTGGAAGCGAAGCCATTGCTGCGTCGGCGCCTGGGAACGAGCGGCGCGGCGGCCTCATTGCCAGCGATCCGGGCGTCTGCGGCGGCCCGGACGGGAGAGCGGGCAGTGGTGGGGCTTGGTTCCATAGCCACCGCGCCGGCAGGGCGGATTGTGACCAACGAGGAACTGGTCCAACGATTTGCCGGCAGAACCGCCCACGACATTCTCCAACGAACCGGCATTGAATCCCGGAGACTGTTGGCCCCTGGCGAGACGGCGTTGACCTTGGCGACCCGAGCGGCACGGGCCGTATTGGGATCGGCAGGCATGACGTTGCACGACCTCGACGCGATCTTCGTGAGCACGAGCACGCCGATTTCGATCAGCCCCAGCATGGCCTGCCTGTTGCATCATCAACTGGGCGGCGCCGGGGAGTCGAAGGACGTTGCCGCCAGCGACATCCTGGCCGCGTGCACGGGATATCTGTACGCGCTCCAGGCTGCCTTTGATTTCTGCCAGTCGAAACCGGACTCCAACATCCTGGTGGTGACGGCGGAAGCGATGAGCGAATACACGAACCCGGACGACTTCGACACCGCCATCGTCTTTGGGGACGCGGCCACCGCCTCTCTGGTTCATGGCCCGGAGGCTCGGCGATTTGGCGCAGCGCGTGCGCTGCTGCATCGTCCCGTCCTGAGCGCGCGAGGCGAGGATGGCACCATTCTTCACCACGGTCGTCGGGGGGATCCGAATGTGAACATGGATGGCCTGAAGGTGTTCCCCATGGCGGTGCGACAGTTGATCGCGCTGCTCAAGGAAGCCTGCCAGGGGAGCGAGGTGCGAGTGGAAGACTTGGACTACATCGTGCCGCACCAGGCGAACGGACGCATTCTGGATGCCGTGGACCAGAGGTTGAAATTGCCGAAAGGGCGTTTGGTCAACCGGGTGAAGAACAGTGGCAACACCAGCAGCAGCACCATTCCGCTGGTGCTGGCCGAACTGTTTGCGGAGGGCGCGCGAGGTCGAGCCGGGCTTTGCGCCTTCGGCGGTGGATTCACCTTCGGCGCGGCGGTGATGGAACTCCGTTAGGGTTCAGGCGGCACCGGGACGGCCTCCGGCGATGCTTCCGAACTCCGCGTCGCGGGTGTCGAGGGCATCCGGGCGAAGGCATATTCCTCAACGATCCGGCCCCCCACCAGGTGCTGATCAACGATGAGATCGAGCACCTCCGGGGTACAGGAATGGTACCAGACGCCCTCCGGATAGACGACCGCGATGGGGCCTGCCGTGCAGATGCGGAGGCAAGCGGCCTTGGATCGGTGAATGGCTACCGGCGCGGAAGTGCCCGAAAGACCCCGCTCCTTGAGGCGGCGTTTGAGATGTTCCCAGGCCGCTAAACTGGCGGCCCGGTCACAGCACTTGGCTTCCGTGGCATCACAGCAGAGAAAGATGTGCCTCGCCGGTCTGCCGATTCCCAATGGGATTGCGGCGTGGGCGGCGAGTTCATGGCGTTGAGGGTCCATCCGTGGTCCTGGGTTGACCGCCGACGACCATCGCCCCCCGAGGCCCAACCCTAATCTAATCGGCTGGTTTCAGTGGGCGGCTGCGCGTCGGCGGCGTATGGCGAAGGAACATGCCAAGCCGACAAGTGCTGAACCAGCGAGGACATTCGAAGCTTCCGGAACCGCGGGAATGTGTTCGCCGCGGATTTGCATATCAAAGGCTGTCAGACCGCCATGATCTTCCAGGGCCACCGCGAACACGTTGATTCCTGGGAGCAGGCTGCCGGGTGGGATGGCCCCGGAATACTCCCATCGTGAGGTGTAGCCTTCCGCGTTGTCCGAGGCGATGAGAGTTCCATTGGCGTAGAGCTTGTACCCATTGTCGACGCCAAGGTCGAAGCTGAGCGAGGTCAGGTCGACGCTGGAAAGGTCCAGGCTCGTCCTCACCCACAGGTCATCGTCCCGGTCCCCGTCCGCTTCCCAAAGGGTGCCGAATTCGTAGCCGAAATCGCCGGAGAACACGTTGCCGAATGGGGCTGGACCAGTGGCCCATGAGCCCGTGGTGGTGTTCCAGGTCGCGTCGCCGGTGGGATCGGTGGTGGTGAATTCCCAGGTGGCTCCAGGGGAAAGCAGGATATCCGCCTGAACGTTGGGGGCCATCGCCGCCACAGCGACGAGAGCGAGGATGGGGGAGGTGCGGAGCAGGCGATTCATGGGATGATGTGTCGGATCTTGTCGGGAGTGCTTGGTGATCAACGCATGCACTCAATGGATGAGATCAAATACTGTCAAGTATACATGCAGCTATTGTTGGTGGTGCACTTGAGCTCTCCGAGGTCTTGGGAGGCGCGGCCATGAGTGGCTTGGCACCTAATACTCGTCGCGCCGCTTGCCGTGGCGCCCTGGGTAAGGTCGAATGGCGCCTGTGACATCGGCATTGCGTTCCGTTCTACGCCGGGTGGTTCCAAGGTCCGCCCGCAACTGGCTGCGTTCGCCTACCCAGGCGATGCGCTGGCTTGCGAACGACCTGCGGGGTCCCGTCAGCCTGGCCTTGCGCAAGGACTGGACCTTTCGTTGTCCGCGCAATGCGGCCGAGCGGGCCTTTCACCTGCAGCTGCAGGATCCTCCACAAGTTCAGGAGTTTGACGACTTCGTGGCCTATGTGCGGCCGACGGGCCGGGTGGTGCTGTTGGACATCGGATGCCACTTTGGGGTGTTTTGCTTTGCGGCCTTGCATTACGGAGGCCCGGGATCCCGGGCTTTGGGAGTGGATCCATCGAGTGAAGCGCAGGCGATGGTGGACCGGATCGCGCACCTCAACGGGTGGAGCGACCGCGTCGGTTTTCGGCACGCGGCGGCAGGCGCGGAGGACGGGTTCTTGGAGATGGTGGAGACCGGCCTGACGGGAGCCGGATACGTTGTCCTTCCCAAAGACCACCCACAAGCCGACCGGCGTCGGTTGCCCATGTTAACGGTGGATCACCTGGCGGAGGAAATGGGTGAGGCACCCACCTTGGTGAAGGTGGACGTGGAGAGTTTCGAATTGGACGTGCTGCGGGGGGGCAAGCGCACCTTCGCCGAGCGGGGCACTCCTTTGTTTCTGGAGATCCACAACAAGATGATGCGCGAGCGCGGGGTGGATCCGAGGTCGGTGCTGGATCAACTGCGGGACTACGGATATCGGTCGTTTCGCATCGCGGGTCGCGAATTGAGCGACGACGCACTGTTGGGGAGCGACATTGTGCGCGTCCTGGTGCAGCGGTCGGCCGGCTAGTTGATGAGGTTGCCAGGGCGGAGCTGGTGGCTGGGACAGTTGGCCAAAATATCCTCGCCTGACGGCGGTCGACGGCGTGAACCTAGGTCGTCAACCATTCGAACTGCCATGTCTGTCCCGCTTTCCTCCTTTGATCGGACCGTGATCGCCACCCTGACCGCAATGACGCTGGCCGCATCGGCAGCGGCGGCGCCGAAGAACGTCCTGGTCGTGACGGTGACCAAGGGATTTCGTCACAGCTCGATTCCCACTGCGGAGAAGGTTCTGGCCGAACTGGCGCGGAAGGACGGGAGCTTCGCGGTGGACTACGCGCGCACCGATGAGGATATCGCCCGGAAGATGACGGTGACCGCGTTGGGGTCGTACGATGGCGTCGTGTTTGCGAATACGACCGGCGATTTGCCGTTGCCGGATGTGGAAGGGTTTTTGAACTGGGTAAAGAGCGGCAAGGGGTTCGTGGGCATGCACTCGGCCACCGATACTTTTCGGGGGCACAATCCCCTTCATGGGTACACGGTGATGATCAATGGCGAGTTCAAATATCACAAAGAACAAGCCGAGGTGGTGGCGATCAACGGTGACCCGACCTTTCCATCGAATCGGCATCTGGGGCCGACCTACAAGGTCTTCGACGAGATCTACATTCTGAACGGGTATCAACGAAAGGCGGTTCGGGCGTTGCTGGATTTGGATCAGCATCCCAATTCGAGGATGCCGGGACACTACCCGCTCAGTTGGGCTCGGACCTATGGGACGGGCCGAGTTTTCTACACCTCGCTGGGTCATCGGGAGGACGTGTGGGAAAGCGGCGATTACCAGAAGCACATTCTCGGCGGCCTCCGTTGGTCGCTGGGTTTGGAGGCCGGCGATGCCAGTCCGCAGTCCTTGCGGGTGACCTTGCCGGCGGACGAAGCGGCGGCGGGATTCAAGCCACTCTTCAACGGAGAGGATCTTTCCGGCTGGAAACTTCGCAATGCCGGCGGCGCCTTCACCTGGAGTGCCCAGAACGGGATGATGGTGAATGAAATTCCAGAGGGCGGACACGGAACCGACCTGATGACCGAGGAGAAGTTCAAGGATTTCGTGATCCGCTATGAGTACATGATCCCGAAGGGCGCCAACTCGGGACTCTACCTCCGCGGGCGGTACGAAATTCAGATTCTCGAGGACCACGGAAAGCCGGCCTCGGACGGTGGCAACGGGGGGTTATACAGTGTCAAAGCCCCGACTCAGAATGTTTCGAAGCCGGCCGGTCAATGGCAGCAAGTGGAGGCGACGATCCGAGGGGATCGCATCACGGTGGTGCTCAACGGGGTCAAGGTGCACGACGAGGTTGCGGTGACGCGCGGGACCGGCGGGCAGTTGGACAACAATCTGGATCAGCCCGGTCCCATCCTCCTGCAGGGCGATCACGGGGCGGTGGCGTTCCGGAATGTTCGCCTGAAGGCGCTCTAGAGAGGTACGGCTTGCCGGTTGGAAACCCGCGGGCGTAGGTTTCGCCCGGTTCTGGAAGGGCGGGGGATCGCCTCGGGTGCTCATCCGGGGAGGAAAGTCCGAACTCCACAGGGAGCGATGCCACGCAACCCCGGTCGGACCGGGGATACGCGCGGGAGGCCAGGCTGCGAAGCCTGCCGACGGAAAGTGCCACAGAGAATATACCGCCGAACTCAACCTGCGAGGGTTGGGTGGTAAGGGTGAAAAGGTGGGGTAAGAGCCCACCGCGCCGAGCGTAAGCGGAGCGGCACGGAAAACCCCATCGGGAGCAAGGCCAAATAGGGGACCTTTCGGGTGTCCCGCCTGAGTCCCGCTTGTCGGGACGGGTCCCGGGTATGGCTGCTCAGAGAAATGGTCCTCTCCCCGGCCCGTACGCGGGTCGGGAAGACAGAATTCGGCTTACAGCCCTTCCAGAACCACCGGCATCCCCTCAGGCGCCGTGGGCGATACCCAGGCTTTCGGCGATGGCCACGAGTTGTTTCTGCACGTCCGCCAGGAGTTCCATGGCTTCCGTTTCGGAGGCGAATCCTGCCCAGCCGAGCAGATCGGGTGGAAACGCGACCGGTTCGCCATTGGCACCATTTCCGACGACTGGGTCGGCTTGAATGAGAATGCGGGCGAATCGGATCATGCCAGCGGTGGTTTGGGCTGCGACGGCGCTGGGGGCACCGAGTTGATGCTCGATCGGAGCCACGATGCCGGCTGGGAATCCCCACTCCCGCAGGAGCAGCGCGCCCGCTTCGGCATGGGTGAATCCGACCTGGGCAACTTCCCAGGCCTCAATGGTCACCTTGCGATCCCACTTGTCACGATTGCTGTTTTCCTCAAGCACCTCATCAATGAGCACGCGGCCCAGAGCGTGGAGGATTCCGATGGTGTAGGCTTCCGGCGCATCCACGCCGTGGATGAAGGCAAGGCGCTCCATGAGGAGGGCGGCCAGCATGGAAGTCCGCCAGTATTGCGTCGAATCGATGCCGTAATGGACGAGGCCCTTGCCGAAGACATTTTTGCTCATGCTCAACTCGATCGCACGCACCACTTGGCGCAGGCCCAGGCGCTGGAGAGCGAGTTGGAGATCCACGCAACCGCCGCCGCGGCTGAAGAGTGCGCTGTTGCTGAGACGAATGAGGTCGGCGACGAGGGCGGAGTCGTTGCGCACAATGCTGCCAACGTCGTCGAGGTCGACCTCGGGGCGTTGAACCAGTTTGAGCGCTTTGGCGAGCACCTCGGGGGTCGAATAGAGCCGTCGGACCTTGCGGACCGCATTTCTATAATCGCTTGGGGTTCGGCGGTTCATGGGTGGCAGTGGATCGCTGGGACGAGCATGACAGGGGGGGACGCGGGTGGCGATGAAGTTTCCGCGACTAGAAGGCGACGGGATCTTCGGGAAAAACCTCTTGCGGGTTGCAGCTTCTCCCCACTAAAGGAGGGGAAGATATGTCATCGAGGACTTCACGGCGTCCGGACGCCTTCACGCTGATCGAATTGTTGGTGGTCATCGCCATCATCGCCATTCTTGCCAGTATGCTGCTGCCGGCCCTGGCGAGCGCCAAAGCGCGCGCCCAGAGTATCGGCTGCATCAACAACCTCAAGCAGATGGGGGTGGCGCATTTCGTCTACGTCAACGACTTCGGCAAGACGGTGCCCTATGCGCAATACCAGGACCTTTGGATGCGCGCTTACGTCGAACACCATGCGGGGGCGCATAAGGTACGGCTTTGCCCGGTGTCTCGAGAGCACACCACCAAAGGGCCGAGGAAATCGGCCAAAGGAACGGGACCCGGACGTTTCGCCGAATTGGGGACCATGGATGAAGCGTGGGTTTGGCTGACCAACGGGGTCAGTGGTTATCACGGCGGGTACGCTTTCAATTCCTGGCTGTACGCCGGCGGTTGGCCATCGGGTTGGGCGGATGAGAAGCTGGCGTATAAAGCCGAGAGCGACGTGGTGCAGAGTTCCCTGACGCCGGTGCTCGGCGATTCGATCTGGGTGGATGCCTGGCCGAAGGCGGATCAGAAGCCTTCGTGGAATGGTTATTACGGTTGGAACGACGGCGGTATGGGCCGTTTTTTGACCGCGCGACACGGGTCTTCCGCGGATGCCAAGAGTACCACCACACTCCAGCCCGGCGCGAAAGTGAAGACGACCATCAATTTCGTATTCCAGGACGGTCATGCCGAGGGCGTGCGGCCGCGAAAAATGTGGGAACTCTCCTGGCATCGGGACTATCAGATCCCTGCCCAACCGCCCTATTGAGGAACCTTGCCGCAAGAATCGTCGGGGTTCCCGATTGAGACCTCGGCTGGACCGCGTAGAGTTTTCGGCGTGGACCTGCTAGGGACCCGTCAATTCTATGCCTTGGCGATCGCGTGCTACGCGGTGGCGACGGTGCATGGAATATTTCTTTGGCGGCGGGGACTGGGGCGGGGCGAGTGGGTGAATTACGGCTGGCTGACGGCGGGGTGGCTCCTGCAGGTCTTGGCGTTGGTCACGCGGGGATTCTCACTCAGCCGGTGCCCGGTCACCAATTTGTTCGAGGCCGTGATGTTCGTGACCACGGTGATTGGTTTGGCGCATGCGGTGGCAGGGTTATGGCGTCGATTCCGGGGGGCGGGTGTTTTGCTGGCGCCTGCCTTCTTCGCCGTGGGTGTTTTCGCGCTTCAGCCTCAGTTGGATAAGCCGGGGCCTGTCTTTGATCTGGAGGCAACGGCCCTGAGTCTTCATGTGACCCTGATCCTCATCGCGTATGCCAGTTTTGGACTGGCATCGTTGGCGGCCGCCATGTTCCTGGTGGTGGAGCACGCCGGGGAATCGGCCGCGGCCCGGGTGCTGGCAGCGAACTTCCCGCATTCGGAGCGTCTCCAGGCCGTACTATTGAAGGCGTTGGCGGGAGGATTGCTCCTTTTGACGGCGGGTCTGATTCTGAGTCTCGGTCTGATGCGGGAGCGCTATGGGGTCTTGGTGCGTCCGGATCCGAAAATCGCCTGGTCGGTGTTCGTTTGGGCGGTCTACTTCGGGTTGATCGTGGCTCGACTTCGATTTGGACAAGGACCTCGGCGGGTGGCTTGGGCGACGTTGTGCTGTTATGCCTTCGTGATTCTTACCTTCTGGGGAACCAACCTGCTGTCTCCCATTCACCATCCGTGACCCGCCCAGGCGCGTGGTCGCTTGACCCGGGTCTCCTTCGAACCGCATCGTTGGGGCCATGAAATCCCGTTCCTTGGTCGCCGCCGGCGCCGTCCTCGCCTCGGTTTCAGGCGACGCCGCGACTCGTGAACTGATTGCCTTTCAGAAGCAGGTGCTGACGCCGGAATTCTGGGCCGAAGGCGCCGCCGTCGGCGATTTCAACAAGGATGGCAAGAAGGACGTGGTGTCCGGTCCATTCTGGTATGCCGGGCCCGATTTCAAGGTCCGAAAGGCGATTTACCCGGCCGGTCAGACCTTCAAGACCAAGAAGGCGGACGGCACGGAGGTCTCGGTGGCGGGTTACGAGGGTGGGTTGGGGAAAAACAACGCTTACTCCGACAACTTCATCGCCCACGTGCACGACGTGAACCGAGACGGATGGGATGACGTCATCGTCATGGGATTCCCTGGCGCGGAGACCTGGTGGTTCGAGAATCCCAAAGGCAAGGATGGCGACTGGGCCAAGCACAAGGCGATCGATGTCACCGACAACGAATCCCCCACATTTCTGGATCTGACGGGGGATGGGAATCCGGAGATTGTCTGCAGTTCCAAGGGCGCCTACGGATGGGCGGGACCGGACCCGGCGAATCCGACCCAGCCTTGGACTTGGCACAACCTCTCACCCAATAAGAACTACCATAAGTTCACGCACGGACTGGGAGTGGGCGATGTCAACGGGGACGGTCGCGCGGATCTTTTGGAGAAGGACGGATGGTGGGAACAACCGGCCTCGTTGGCGGGGGATCCGGAATGGAAGCATCACCCGTTCGCTTTCGGCACCGGCGGCGCTCAAATGTACGCCTATGACGTCGACGGGGACGGCCGCAATGATGTGATCACCTCGCTGGCGGCCCACGGATATGGGCTCACCTGGTTCCAAAACCTGGATGACGGCAAAGGCGGCATCCGGTTCGTGGAGCACACGTTCATGAACAAGGAACCGCAGGAGAATCGCTATGGAGTGAAGTTTTCGCAGTTGCACGCCATCGATTTGAAGGACGTGGACGGCGACGGTCTCAAGGACTTGGTCACCGGGAAGCGGTTTTGGGCCCACGGTCCCACCGGCGATCCTGAGCCCGGGGCGCCGGCTGTCCTTTATTGGTTCCGCCTGGTGCGAACCCCGGGCAAAGGAGTGGATTACGTGCCCCACCTGATCGATGCCGATTCCGGCGTCGGCACGCAGGTAATGGCGGTGGACGTGACCGGGGACGGTCAGTTGGACATTGTGGTGGGGAACAAGAAAGGGGTGTTCGTCCACACCCAGGTGCGCCGGAAAGTCTCGGATGCAGAATGGGAATCTGCTCAGCCGAAGCCCATTTCGACCTCTGCATCGGCCCGCTGAACGCGCCGGCCGCGCACGCCGATCGTCATTCCATTAGCGAGACCGTTCCGGTGTCCCACCGGATGGCCCGGTTTTTTTGGCCACGGCACGAAGCACATCGCCGCCATCTTGGGAACCTGCGGCGGCCCACAAGAACTTCAGAAAACGTCGAGTCCCCGAGAAGGGGTGCCCATTGCGGCATTCACCGATCCAATGCTTCAAGGCGTGATGCCGGGTGGTGGTCACCGGCGGATGAATCGGTTCCAGACCGTGCCGACGAAGGAGTTGGGTCAGTGTGGCGGCGTCGAAGTACCAGAGGTGAAGCGGGTGTGAAAGGTGGGCCCAACGGATGCCATCCTGTCGAAGGCGCACGGCATTGCCATTCGGAACGGCCAGGTGAAGGTGTCCTCCCGGCGTGAGCAGTCGGGCCACCTCAGCCAATTCCACGTTGGGGTCCGGCACGTGCTCGAGGCTATGGCACATGATGACGGCGTCGAACGACGCTGCCGGCAGATCGAGTTGGGTGACGAAACCTACCCGGATTTCGACGCCATGCCGCCTTCCCGAAGCGGCGGCGTCCTGGCTGGGATCAATACCGAGGACTTCGCATCCGCGTTCCTTGAGATAGATCAGGATGTCGCCGTAACCCGACCCGATTTCCAGCACGCGCAGACCGCGGATGCCATTGAGGGGAATATTGATGTCGAACGCCCAGGACGCGATGGCGCGTCCCAAGGGCGCGGTGAGGCGAGTCCATGGACCGAGCCCCGCAGGGCGCGAGTAACCGTCTCGCAGAAGATTCCAAAGCCGTTGAGTACGAGGCGATCGGGTTCGGCCAATGTAGGCATTGTAGCCGGAGGCGGCGGCATAGTAGTCGGGCAGGGAACGAAGCGACGGTCGCGGTTCCAGTCGGCGAAGGCCGCACTGCCGGCACTGCCAGACATGCGCCATGCCGCCCGGCGCATCCGGTTGCGGGATAGCGAGAACGGAAGTGCCGTCCGTCGATTGGCACAAAGCGCAGGAGACCTTTTCCCAGTCGGCAGCCACAGCGCTGCAGTTTCAAACCGGGGGGCGACCGACGGAAGCCGAATCTGGGAGAAGTTGGCGGGCCCTTGGGGGCTGCAAGGTTGAGGTTGTGCGGGGCGGGGGGTGGCCGCTACGGTCGCCGCTGGAGCGCGGGCCGGGCCTCGGGCGCTGCGGAAAGCGCTGGGAGGGGGGATTCCGGCGGGTGCTCCGTCGCTCAACGCTGCATGTCCGCCATCATCACACGACAGAATCCCCCGGGGGACCCTCTGGACGAGGCCTCATCGTCGCGATCCATTTGGCAGCGGCTGCGGGACCTGTTTCTCAATCAGAAGGCGGCGAATTTGGCGGTGGCCATAGCGCTGGTGATCGGGTTCTTCCACGGCTACCTGAAGTGGCGATATCGGCATCCAGTCATGACGTTCGCCTTCGACATACCGCTGATTATTGCCTTGGGATTGGTGGTGTCGCGGCTGCGGTCGTGGAGCGAGTTTTTCCCGCCTGGCCTCGCGTCGCGCTGGCTGCGCGCCTTCTATGTGGTGGTAGCGATTTGGTTTGTCTTGGCGCTGGTTCTTCCGTGGGGTGTGCCATTTTTGGGGGCGTTGGCGGCGGTACGTGGCTGGGTGTTTGCCACGCTGATGTTTGGGCTCGGCTATCACATCATCACCACCCGGCGGCAATTTCACGGCTATTTCATTCTGATCATTCTGCTGGCGACAGCGACGGCGATCTACGCCACGCGGCAGACGGAGGACGAAGTCAATGCGATGCGCGAGATGGACGCCTACTTCGAGCGCATGACCCGGGGGCAGGGATTTGTCGATGACGAGGGTCGTTACGTGCTACGGCGGTTCTCGACCTTTGTATCTTCGGGTGCCTTCGGTGGGACCATGGCATTGAGCCTCATCTTTCTGGCGGCGTTGCTGACGGATCGCACGGTGGGAAAGGGAGAGAAGTGGATCCTCCTGGTGCTGGCGGTGATAATCGGATGGGGCATGTTTTTGAGCGGCTCCCGAACGGCGGTGACCTGCATGGCACTGGGAATGGCGTTGATCGTGTGGAAGCGAAAACTGCCAAGTTACCTCTGGATGTTAGGCGGAGCCTGCGCGGTCGGACTATTCTTGGGCTCGGAATGGACCTCGGGCGGCATTGTGGACCGCTATTCAACCTTGAGCGATACGAAGTCGGTCCTGGGACGCTTTTGGGTCGTGGTGATCCCTGGTTGGAACAACTTGCTGAAAAGCAGTTTCATTGGTGGGGGCTTGGGGAAAGCGGCGGTGGGATTGCCGATTTCGCTGCTTTCCTATTTCGGGCGCTACCAGATTTGGGGTGTCGATGGCGATCTCGGCAAGGCGATGACGGAATTGGGTGTCGTGGGGACGCTGGTGGTGATCGGAATGTTGATTGCGGGGGCACGCGATGGGTTTCGGGTGCTGAACCGCCATGCGGACAATCCGATCGGCACCATGGCGCTCGGTGCGGTAAGCGCCTTCATCATTGCCATGATCACATTTCCGACCGGGTCGCCGTTCGTCGGGATTCCATTGGGCGTGCTGACCTGGTTCTTTCTGGGAGGTCTTTTGAGACTGGATCAGATAGCGGCGACGGCGTCGAAACCACTGGCTCCGGAGGCGATTCAAGTTCCGGAGGAACGGCGGTCGGATCAAGGGAACAAAGTGGCAGCGCCGGGGTTCACTCCCGCCGAGGTGTCGCGGGACATTCGGAAGCGCCAACCCAAGCGCTTCCTTTACGCGCCAAGAAAACCATCGAACGAATGGGCGCCACCGGTCGCACCCTCGGAACCGCCGCCTGCGCCCAAAGGCCAAGGCGCCAAAAAGCGATTCCTCTACCGCTGACGCGCTGCGGCTATGTCGGAACCAGGTGTGTCGAGCTCGGCGAGAACGCCGTCCCAAGGCTTGGGCCGGGTGATGGTGTTGGTCCATGGCGGGCCGGGCAGCGTTGAGTTTCAACGGGCCCGGGGAATTACCGCATCCCTGCCCGCAGAGGCCGTCACCATTCTGGGTCGCGAGGGATCTCGTGGTTCGACCGCGATTCGCTGGTGGCGGGCCTTGCGGGATATGTCGCCTTCCCTGGTTTATGTTTTGAACACCGCCATCCCGGGTGGCTGCTTGGTGCCTTGGTGGTCGCGACGCCGAAAGCGACCCTATGTTCTCGATACCGGAGACCTGGTCTACGAAATGGCTCTGGAATCAGGGGTTGGCGCCGGATGGAAGCTTCCCCTGTTAAAGCAGGTCGAAACGCTGGCGCAACGGCGTGCGGCCGCGATTGTGGTTCGTGGCACGCGACACCGGGAACTCCTGTTGCAGCGGGGTTACCGTCGGGTGGAACTGATCCGTGATGGGTACGTCGATCCCGGGCCGGTGGATGCGGGGAAGATCCACCTCCTTCGCGAACGATTGGCCTTGTCGGAGCGGTTTGTCGTCGGAGTGCTCGGGTCGACCGTGTTGAGCCCTAAACTCCAAATCTGTTACGGCTGGGATCTGTTGCAGGCCTTGTCCAGGTTGGCGGATCTTCCGATCAGCGGTTTGATCGTCGGCGATGGCGATGGGCTTCCATGGCTTCAGAACGAAGCTCGACGCCTGGGCGTGGAAGATCGGGTGCGCTTTGCCGGCCGTATTCCATACGCCGAGGTTCAACCCATGTTGCGGGTGTTCGACATCGCGATGTCGACGCAAACCAACAATCTTCCGGGACGGGTTCGAACCACGGGCAAGCTTCCGGAATACATGGCGGCCGGGCGCTTCATCCTGGCAAGCCGAGTGGGAGAAGCGGAGTTGCTGCTTCCGGAGCCCATGCTGGTCGACTTTCACGGAGCGGTCGACGCGGAGTATCCGGAAAGGGTGGCGTCACGAATTCGGCAGGTATTCCAGGACGCCTCGCTGCGCGGCCTCGGCGCTACGCTCCCGGAACGCGCGCGCGCGCTGTGCCACTATGACGTGCTCCGTCGGGAGTTTGAGAATCTGGTGCGTTCGTTGGTTCCCGGGCAAGCGAGCGCAGGGGGCCGGGAATGAAGATCGCGTTGGTGGTCCATGATTTCGATCCGGGCTTGGGCCAAGGCCGTTACGCCGTGGAGTTAGCACGGCGATTGGGGCGCCGTCATGAAGTGGAGGTGTATGCGAATCGGTTTGCGTTGGATTGCCCGCCTGGGTGCCGCGCGATAAGGGTGGGGGCTTGGCGAAAAACGTCCCTCATGACCGTATTCAGTTTCCTGGTATCCGCGGAGCGGGCGGTGCGGAGTCGACCGGCGGACCTGATTCATGCCCAGGGGCTGACCTGCTGGAGCGCCGACGTCATCACCGCCCATGTCTGCAACGCGGCCCGGCTCCTGGCGCAACCTCCGGGCACGTGGAAACAACGGCTCTTTCCGGCTTTGGTGAATCCAGTGGAGGCTCGCTTTTATCGTCAATCGCGCGCCTCGCATTTGATAGCAATCTCGTGGGCAGTCGCTCGCGAGGTGGAGCGGCACTATGGATGGCGGAAGGACGTGTCCGTGATTCATCACGGCATCGACACGGGCGAGTTTAGGGCAGCCAAGGATTCGGCGGAGCAGGCATCCATTCGAGCGCGTTACGGTCTGCGAACCGAAGATCGTGTTTGGCTGTTCGTCGGCGAAGCTCGAAAAGGGTTGGCGGAGGCCATTCACCTGCTTCCCAGATTTCCCGGCGTGCGACTGCTTGTCATCAGCCGGTCCGCTCCGCGGGAGTACCACGCTCTCGCGTCGGGCCTGGGGGTTGCCGATCGCCTCGTTTTCCACGGCCCGGAAGCCTCGATTGCGCTGGCCTATCGGGCGGCGGACGTCTTCGTGTATCCATCCCTCTACGACACTTTTGGCATGGTGGTGGCGGAGGCGATGGCAACCGAACTTCCCGTCGTGATCGGCAAGAACATTGGCGCTGCAGAATGGTTGACGGACGGAGTCGATGGACTGGTTGTGGATCCCACGGAACCGCGCTCCCTGGAGTTGGCCCTGCGCCGATTGGAGTCTGATCCCGACGATGCTCGCTTAATGGGCGCCAAGGCCCGTCAACGGGCGCTGGAGTTTTCCTGGGACAGCCGGGCCGAGGCAACCGAGAAGGTCTACGAGGTTGCGCTGCAGCGGCGACGCGCGCGGCCCCGGCAATAAAGGGCGCGATGTCACGTGAGTGCTCGATGAGGCCACTGTTAATCCGATCGCAAGGCAACGACCGGATCGACGGCGGCGGCACGGCGCGCAGGCAGCCATGCGGCGACCGCTGCGATCACACCCAGCGTCGGAATGGCGACCAGGTAGGCCATCGGGTCGGTGGCGGAAACCCCGACGAGAATACCTGCAATCGCGCGGCCTCCGGCCAGGGCGCCCAGAATCCCAACAACTGCGCCCAACAGGGTTAGGCGCAGAGCCTGGTGAACGAACAAGCCCACCACTTCCGAACGCCCGGCGCCGAGCGCCATCCGGACACCGATCTCACGCACTCGCCGTCCCACGGACCAGGCGATAACGGAGTACACGCCGAGGGAAGCGAGGAAGACGGCGACCGCGCCCAGAATCGCCAGCAACGTGGCGGCGACGCGGGGGACCACGTAGACGGCGGCCATGAAATCGGTCATGGCCATTGCGGCCATCGGACGCGCGTTGGGATCCAAGGCGGCGCTGACTCTCTCCACGCTGGCCCCCAAGGCCTCCAGGGATCCCTCGGTGCGGATGACCGCGGTGAGGGTGTGGTCCGACCCCTGGCTGAGCGGCATCCAAAGGAACGGGCGCGGAGCTTCGTTGAGTGAGCGGTATTTTCCCGTGCGCGCGACGCCCACGATCCGCCGAGGCTTTCCCCAGACCTGGATCTCCAAGCCGACGGGGTCGCGGCCAGGAAAATAGCGTCTGGCGATCTCGTCATTGATAACAGTGACAAGAGGAGCCTGATCGTCATCCTGCAATTGGAATTCGCGTCCCTGCAGGATCGGAATACTGAGTGTGCGGAAGTAATCGTGGCTGACGGTGCTGACGCCGGTGCTCATGCGTTCTCCCGGCGCCGGTTGATAACCAGGGACCTGAAAAAGGGATGACGAACCGCCCTCGAATCCAAGGGGGAGCCAATCCGCCAACGCGACCGAGGTGACGCCAGGGAGTTGGGAGAGTTCGTTTTGAAGACGCCGATAGAAGGCGGCGGCATCCTGGGCCGAAAACTGATCGGGCTGCAGGCGGTATCCTGCCAGCCATACTCCGCGCGGATCGAGCCCGACATACAACTGGCGCGCCCGCTCGAAACTTCGACCGCACAGTGTCATGCCGACGAGCAGGACCAGAGCAGCGGCGATCTCGGCGGCAACGAGGATCTGTCGGACGCGCTGGCTGCCACGTGAGCCTTCCCCTGAACGTCCTCCTGCCTTGAGTGACGCCGCGAGGGTGGTGTGGGTCGATCGCCAGGCCGGAAACAGGCCTGTCAAAACACCGGTGACGAGCGCCAAGGCGATGGCGAAGAGCACCACCCGGAAGTCCAAGGAGAAACCCAGCTGAATGGGAAGATAGGTTTGTGGCAGCAGCCAGAGAAGGGAACGCCCCAGAGCCGCCGCAATGACACACGCGCCGAGGCCGCCCAGCAGCGCCAGCAGCAGACTTTCGGTCAGGACCAACTGAATCAATTGCCGCGCCCCGGCGCCCAGAGCGAGGCGCACGGACATCTCGCTTTCGCGCGAACTGGCGCGCGCAAGAAGCAGGTTTCCAATGTTGGCAATGACCAGAAGGAGCAATAAAGCCGCAACCCCGGCGAGCGACATCAGCAGTGGCAGCAACAGACCTTGCGCCCCCCATGGCGAGCGCCAGACAGGCAGCACCGCCACGCCGTTGTCGCGGTTGCTGGCTGGGTATTCCGCCTCCAATCGCCGCATGATGATGTCCGTCGCCACCTGGGCACGATCGATGGGGACGCCTTGCTGCAATCGAGCCACCGTGTGCAACCACCGCCAGCCTCGCGTGGCCAGGGCTCGTTGAATGTCGGCGAACTCACCCGACATCGTGACGGGGTACCAAAGATCGAACCCGAGGCCACCCATCGTTCCACGAAAGCCCGCGGGCGCGACGCCAATGATGGTGAACGGTCGGCGACCGACCTCAATGGTCCGTCCCAGGATATCCGGGTCCGCCCCGAACCGTCGTTGCCATAACCCATGGCTGATGACGACGACGGGGTTCCCGCGAGGCGCCTGATCCTCGTCCGCGCGAAAGCCGCGGCCGAGACCGGGACGAACGCCGAGCACGTCGAAGTAGTTGGCGGTCGTGACCTGGGCCCAGACCCATTCCACCTCCTTCCCGATGCGCAAGGGGGTGGCCTCCATTTGCGAGCCAACCACCCCGTTGAACACATTCGTGTTGGCAGCGAGGTCGCGCAGATCGGGCATGGACAATGTGTCACCGATGGCGCCGCTGATGTGGCGGTCAGCGAGCACCACCAATTGCCCTGGATCTCTGGCGCCCGGAATGGTGTCGATGAGCACGCTGCGAATCCAACTGAACACCAGGGTGCAAGCGCCGATACCGAGCGAAAGGGTCACGACTGTGACCAGGGTGAAGGCGGGAGCCTTCAGAAGTTGGCGGAACGAAAGGCGCAGTGTGTTCATGGGAGAATGTCGCCACCGTGCGATCCCACGGGGAACGGGTCTGGGTGCGCCATGGACTCTGGTCTCGGGGAAGTGGGTGTTGTCGGCGGTGAGAATGGCATCCGAACGCCTGTGGCGCAGCTGCTATGAAGCAGGCTTGGTGCCGGGCGGCATTGTGCCTGCACCGTGACCGGGGTGGCCCGAAGGCATCCCGTTTGTGGGACGTCACCGGCCCAGGAGCGGGTAGCGGGACTGCCCGGCGCAGGGGATCGGGCGGGATCCTCCATGCAATTCGGCGTTTCTTCCATCGCTCCAACCAGGGGTGCGGACTACCCTGCGGCCAACGTTCCCAGCGGGTCAGTCTTCACCCTCCGAAGATAAGGCATGGGTGACGATGCCAACGTCCGCCGGGGCTGAAGCCTGGGCTGCTGCATGAATTTCACCGCGCTGGATTTCGCGATCTTCATCGGGTTCTACGGATTGGTCTTGGGATTCAGTTTTGCCAAGAGCCGTGGGCAACGGGATAGCGCGGACTACTTCCTCGGCGGCCGCCGATTGCCGTGGTGGTTGATCGGCGTGTCGATCGTCGCCGCCAATCTTTCAACCGAGCAGTTCGTGGGAATGGCGGGCCAGGCAGCGGGGAATGTCGGGTTGGCGGTCAGCGCCTGGCAGTTGACGGGCGCGGTGGGCATCGTGGTGGTGGCCTTTGTGTTTCTGCCGCGCTTCCTGAGCGCTGGCATCTATACGATGCCAGAGTATCTGGAATACCGGTACAATGCCGCGGCACGAGGGATCATGTCGGTGCTGACGGTGGTGATCTATGCGACGGTGACCACTTCGGCTGTTCTTTATTCAGGAGGAACGGCGTTGGAGACCATCTTTGGGTTGGATTTGCGCCTCAGTATTGTGGTGATTGCGGCCCTTGGGGTGGCGTACGTCATGTGGGGTGGCTTGTTGGCGGCGGTATGGGCAGACCTTTTCCAAGGCACGGCGTTGTTGCTGGGCGGGCTGGTCACGATCGGGCTGGGAGTGGTGGCCTGCGGAGGCCCGACGGAGTTTCTGACGCGCAATGCCGATCGTCTCCACATGGTGCTGCCGGCGGATCATGCCGAACTGCCGTGGACCGTTCTGCTCAGCGGCATGTGGATTCCCATCTTCTATTACTGCGGCTTGAATCAGTTCATCACGCAGCGCGCGCTGGCGGCAGGATCGCTGAAGCAGGGGCAACTGGGGGTCATCTTTGCCGGTGCGTTGTGGTTGCTGGTTCCCGTGGCGATCGTGATGCCGGGCATTGCCGCGCATCAGCTGTACGGGAGCCGGTTGGAGCGGTTGGACCAGGCCTATCCAATGCTGGTGCGCGAACTGGTACCCAATGGCGTGCGCGGATTCATCCTGGCGTCGCTGGCTGGTGCGGTCGTGAGTTCGCTGGCGTCGATGCTCAACTCGGCCTCCACGATCTTCACCATGGATCTGTGGAAGCGTTACTGGGATCGAGGAGCAAGCGAGGCGACGCTGGTTCGCGTGGGGCGCGTCAGCACGTTGGTCTTTCTTGTATTGGCGTGCGTGGTGTCGCTCTCGGACCTGTTGAAGGGAGGGGTGTTCAAATTCATTCAGGAATTCCAGGGTTATATTTCTCCCGGAATCCTGGCCGCGTTCGTCTTCGGTTTCGCGGTCCGGCGGGCGCCGCCTTCGGCCGGCGTCACCGCGCTGGTGGCGAGCGCCCCGGTCTACGGCGTGCTTCAATACTTCTGGGGCGACATCGCGTACCTGCATCGAATGAGTCTCACGTTGGTGATCCTCATCGCCGTGATGGCGTTGATCACCTGGAACGCGCCGCTGAAAGAGCCGCGTTCCTTGCCGGTGCGAACGGGCTTCGACATGCGACCGTCGGCTTCGGTGAAATGGGCCGCAGCCTTGGTGCTTGGCGGAGTGGCGCTCTACTTCGTGGTCTTTTTTTAGGAGATACGATGAGAACTCGCGTTGTGGTTCGATGGTTGGGTGGGTTCCTGGTCGCCGCGTTGGGCTTGGCAATCGGCACGCCGTCGAGCGAGGCCTCCACCTCGGTGTTGGATTTGTCGGGTCGATGGCGCTTTGCCTTGGATCGCGACGATCGTGGAATGGCGGAGCATTGGCAGGGCCGTGAATTGGAGGGGCGCATTCGTCTCCCAGGTTCCCTCCCTCTGCGGGGCATCGGCGATCCGGTGTCAACCAACACCCCATGGATCGGTGGGATTGTCGATCGATCCTGGTTCACCGACGGGTCTTGGGCGGGTTACCGCCAGACCGGGAACGTGAAGATTCCGTTTTGGCTGCAACCCGAGACTTACTATTCCGGGGCCGCCTGGTTCCAGCGTGAGGTGGAGATTCCCCGTTCCTGGGAAGGCCGCCGGCTGGTCCTCTATTTGGAACGCCCGCATCGCGAGACGCGTGTGTGGTGGGATGACGGCGAAATGGGAACCAACGATGCTCTCGGCACACCGCATGAAATCGAGCTGGCGCACACGGCGCCTGGCCGCCATCGGCTAACCATCCGCGTCGATAACCGCCTCACCTTGGATGTCGGTCACGATTCGCACAGCGTCAGCGATCATACTCAAGGGAACTGGAACGGAATCGTTGGAAGGATCGAGATTCGGTCGACACCCACCATCTGGATAGCGGACCTGCAAGTTTACCCGCGGGTGGCCGATCGCTCGGTGCGAATCGTCGGGACAATCGGGAATCGCTCGGGCCGAGCGGGGGAGGGGACCGTAACGGCTTCGGCTCACCGAAGGCCTTCCGACCGATGGGAAGCGCGTTCGATGACCGGGTCAGGTACCGCGACCTGGTCCGCAAACGGCGGTTCCTTCGAGATGGAGATGCGGTTGGGTGAAGGCGTCGGATTGTGGGATGAGTTTCGACCGGAGTTGTGGGATCTCGATGTGACCCTTGGACCGGAGGGAGATCGACGGCGAGTCCCCTTCGGATTGCGCGAGATCAGGGCCGTCGGTACCCAGTTTCAAATCAATGGGCGCCCGACGTTTCTGCGCGGAACTCTGGAATGTTCGATCTTTCCGAAGACCGGACATCCGCCCGTCGATGTGGCGTCCTGGCGCCGGGTGATGGCAGCCGCAAAGGCGCATGGGCTCAACCATCTGCGTTTCCACTCGCATTGCCCGCCGGAGGCCGCGTTCGAAGCGGCTGACGAAATGGGCGTGTACCTTCATGTGGAGGCCTCGAGTTGGGCCAATGCCTCGACGACCTTGGGTGATGGAAAGCCGGTGGATCGGTGGGTCTACCAGGAGACGGAGCGGATCCTTCGATATTATGGCAACCATCCGTCCTTCGTTCTGATGGCCTACGGCAATGAGCCAGGTGGACGAAATCATGCGCAGTTCCTGTCGGCGTATGTGCGGCATTTTCGGTCGGTGGATTCCCGTCGACTTTGGACCTCGGGCGCCGGATGGCCTCAACTGCCGGAAAACGAGTGGCACTCGTCGCCCGATCCTCGGGTTCAGGCCTGGGGCCAAGGTCTGCAGTCGCGCATCAACGGCAAACCGCCGGAAACCCGGACGGACTACCGGGACTACATCTCCGCCCGCACGGTTCCCGTGGTGAGCCACGAGATTGGGCAGTGGTGCGTGTACCCGAACTTCGACGAGATGCGGAAATACACCGGCTATCTGCGTCCAAGGAATTTCGAGATCTTCCGGGAACGACTGGACGCAAAGGGATTGAGCGCTCGCGCGCGGACGTTCCTGCACGCCTCCGGCAAGCTGCAGGTTCTCTGCTACAAGGAGGATATCGAATCCGCGCTCCGAACACCGGGCATGGCGGGATTCCAATTGCTGGATCTTCACGACTTCCCCGGGCAAGGCACGGCGCTGGTGGGAGTGCTTGATCCGTTTTGGGAGAGCAAAGGTTATGTGGAACCCTTCGAGTATCGGCGATTCTGCGATGCCACGGTTCCTCTGGCACGCCTGGCCAAGCGAGTCTTTACGCAGGACGAATGCTTCGAGGCGGTGGTGGACCTGGCCCATTATGGGGCAACGCCTTTGGCGGACGCGTCGGCTCGATGGCGGTTGATCGACGATCACGGGCGGGTCGCCCAGGAGGCGGCGCTGGTGCGAGGCCGGATTGAGGTGGGCACCCTGAGTCGACTCGGCGAGGTGAAACTTCCGTTGCAGGCTATCACGGCCCCCGCGCGTTACCGATTCGAAGTGATCGTGGAATCGAGCGACCTCGTTTCGGCGAGCGGCCAACGAGGAAGAGCGGCGAACGATTGGGATGTGTGGGTGTATCCGCAAACGCCGGCCTCGGCGCTTCCACCCAACATCACCCTGATGCACACCTGGGAGGAAGGGATCGAGAAGGCTCTGCTGAGGGGGGACCGCGTGTTATGGCTCCTGCCGCCCGGCAAGGTGCGACCGGATGCGGCCTTGGGAAAAGTCGAGCTGGGGTTTTCCTCCATCTTCTGGAACACCGCGTGGACCCGACGCCAGGCCCCGCACACGTTGGGAATTGTCTGCGACCCGCGGCATCCGTTGTTGGCCGAGTTTCCGACAGATCCTTATTCCAACTGGCAATGGTGGTATTTGGTGACGCGGGCGGGGGCGATGATTCTGGAGGATGCCCCGCGACGGCTCGAACCCGTGGTTCGGGTCATCGACGACTGGTTCACCGCACGGTCGCTGGCTTTGGTGGTCGAAGCGACGGTCGGGCGGGGTCGATTGGTGGTGTGCAGCGTCGATCTGGAATCCGGACTGACGGAGGATCCGGTGCGACGACAGTTCCGCGAGAGCCTGCTTCGTTACATGGCAAGCGATGCCTTTCGGCCCAAAGGGATCATGACTGTGGAGCAAGCGCGGGCCTTGGCCGCACCTTAACAAAGGGACACCGGCCCGGTGGGAATCGGGTCTCACCGTGGTCAAGGCTCGGGCGGGAACAGTCGTCCTCGATTCTCAACCGGCGGCTTGCCGAGGACCGCTGCTGTTGGCGCCACGCACACCGCGGATCGCGCGCAGGAGTTCCTCCGTCTTGAGCGGCTTGCTGACGTAATCATTCATGCCGGACGAAAGGCAGGCCTCGCGGACTCCGGCAACGGTGTCGGCCGTTACGGCGATGATCGGGACCCCCGCCCAGGGAGCGCCGCTGCCGCGAATCATGCGCGTCGCTTCGAATCCGTCGAGCTGTGGCATGTGGCAGTCCATGAGAACCACATCATAAGGTTGGCGGGAGAGGGCTTCGACGGCCTTCACTCCGTTTTCGACCAGGGTGGCCTCGAAGCCGAGCCGGAGCATAAGCAACCGGGCGAAGACCTGGTTGGGAAGATTATCTTCGGCAACCAGCACGCGGAGTCCGGACAAGTCTTCGCCAACGGGGCCGATGCGAATGGGCTCAACCGGGCCGAGGGCAATGGGGGTGGTTTCGTGGGGCGCGATGGCCTGGAGCAGGGCGTGGAGCAAATGCGACTGTCGAACCGGCTTCGTCACCCAAGCGTCAAAGCCGGCCTGTCGCAGTTCATCGGCGTCGAAACGTCCGGCAAGGGGCGTCAATACGACCAGCTTGGTCGCACTCAATTGCGGGTCAGACCGTACGGGGCGGGCCAGGTCGGACGCCTTCATGTCCGGCAGGCTCTGGTCGACGATCACCAGGGGAATCGGGTCGCCGTCGGCGCGGGCTTTGCGGAGGGCTTCGAGCGCTTGGGAGCCATTGGCACATTCCACGCAATCGCGCATGGCCCAGGATTCGACATGGTGCCGGAGGACGCGGCGAAGGTTAGGCAATTCGGCAACCAACAGGGCGCGCTGCCGGAGCAAATTGCCGGAGAGCGACGCAACCGAATCATTGTTGGCCGTGCCAGCGGGGCGCGGGAACCGCAATTTGACCCAGAACGTGGAACCCTCACCGAGCCTGCTGGTGGCGTCGATTTCGCCACCCATGAGTTCGACGATGCGCGCGGATACCGCCAGGCCAAGGCCGGTTCCGGCGAAACGCCGAGAGGGGGAAGCGTCGGAATCTCCTCCGGAACGAAAAAGGGAGACGAGCGTGGCCGGAGTCACCCCAATTCCGGTATCCAGGACGGTAATCTTGACCTCGACCGCCTCGGCCTCTTCGCAGGCAAGCGACACCTCAATATAGACTTCGCCGCGGTCGGTGAACTTGATGGCGTTGCCGATGAGGCTCAGGAGAATCTGCCGGATGCGTCCGGCATCCCCGCGCAGATGAGTTGGTACATCCCGATGGACGAGGCAGGTGAGTTCGATGCCTTTTTCGTGGGCCTTTCCGCTCAGCAGGTCCACGGCGCTTTCCACCACCTGGCGCAGATGCAGATCGGATTCCTCGATGGCGAGCTTTCCGTATTCGATGCGGGAGAGGTCCAGGAGGTCATGGACGATGGTGAGCAGGGCTTCGGCACTGGTTTGGACGGCGTCCGCGAGTTTGCGCTGCTGAATGTTGAGAGGCGTGTCGAGAAGCAACCCGTTCATCCCGAGGATGGCATTCATCGGGGTGCGCAGTTCGTGGCTGACAGTGGCGAGAAAGGCATTGCGCGCGCGCGTCGAAGAAGCGGCATCCGCCGTGAGTCGGCGTTCCTCTTTGGTGGCCCGTTCGAGTTCGGCGACCTGGGACTTATGAGCCGCTTCCAGTTCCTGGATGCGGGTCAGGAGCTGGCGCCGGCTGCGAGCGAAGGCGATGGCCATGGCGATGGCGCCACCGGCGAGCGCGGTTGACAGAGCGAGCCACCACGGCGCGAGCGAGGGGGTCGAGTTCTCCGTCGAAGAAACCGAGGTTGGCGTCTCCTGTCCAAGGGATGCTCCGCCTGCGGCAACCAGAACCGTGCCCGAGCAGGGAATGAGGAAGCAGAAGAAAGCGGCGAGAGCGAGGCCGCCCGCCGCCCGCCGTCGGCCCGGCGCCAACGTCAGGCGGGACGAAATGCAGCCGCGATACCAAGCACCTGAATGCAACCAGCGAACGATGATGGACCGTTGATTCAACACTGCCCTCCGCGCCTAGTCTGCTGATCTCCAGGCGCACTGCCCGTTCGAAATGCATGAACGGCGCATGGCGCGAGGCGGTCGACCGTAGGTTTTCGATCCGCGGCACCCGCCAACGATGCGGGGCTCAGCAGGACTACCCATTCATACTTCGCCGGAATGGCGGCAAGGCTCAACAAAGGAGGGGCGAAAGGGTTAGGAACCATGATCGATACGCTTGGCGTCTACCGAGAATGCGACGAACCGCTACAGACTGACCCCTCGCGGGCGGTTTTGGCAACCGCCGACGTCTCGTGCACGGCTTGGCGAAGCGCGTGAGCCCGGAAACCACGTGTTCTAGGGCGGGGACCTATTTGTCGCCGCCGCGACGTAAGGGATCCCAGTACTTGGAGTTGATTAGGCCTTTGGCCCCGCTGGAGATGGGATCCGATGGCGGATTGATGAGCGCACTCTTGCGAGCTTCGGCATGTCCGTCATTAAACACGGCGATGCCGGTACCGTCATGACGGACTTTGTCGATGCCCTCCAACGTGCTGGTGCCGGGGGCGTCCTTCATTCCGGCGGTGGGCCACCAGAGGCTGCTGCTCCAACTGCCGTCGGGTTTGGGCATGCCATCGCCAACGCAAATATTCTCGGCGGGGTTCACGATGCGAGTGCGACGGAACCAGGGGGCAGTGTCGAAGTTCACGCCTCCCACGTTGACGGAATGCGCGGCATAGGGGTGCACTCCGAGGAAGAAGGCGTTCAGGCCGTAACCCACCTTGTGCGGGTCGAACTTCCATTCCCACGCGACTCCCAGATCCTTGCGCTTGCTCTTGATGCTGGGGCAACGAAAGAAGTTGCTGGCCGAGGCATCGCCGTAGCCGACGATCGTGCGTCCCCACCAATTCGTCATCGAGACATTGGCATCTTCGGTGGTGACACCGTGATTGCGATGGGCGGGGAATGTATCATTGGCTTCGTCGGTGTAGAGCTGCATGAACAGGCCGATTTGCTTCAGGTTGTTCAGGCACTTGATGCGGTCGGCCTTGGATTTCGCCTTGGACAATGCCGGAAGCAGCATGCTGGCCAAGATGGCGATGATGGCGATGACCACGAGCAATTCGATGAGTGTGAACGCGCGCGCGTAGGTTCGGGAAGGACGTTCCATGGGATGTCAGTGGCATGACGCACCGCCGATCGCCCCTGGCACCACGACAACGGACGTGCGCGGGAGGTTCGACTTTGTGCTGGTGTGTATTTGATGCCCTGATGGCTGTGCAGATGCAAGGCCATCGTCGCCTTTCGTGGCGCGAGGGCGGTAATCGGACCGGGAACGCCGCGACGTTCAGCGGAAGCCGAGGGATCGTCGCAGCGTCGCCAGCTTCTCTTCCGAGCCGGCGCGAAGGGCCTCCAAATCGGCCCAACTCTTGCCCATGGCCGCGAGGGTGCCGCTCAGCGACTGGCGGGCTTCATCGCGCGCGGCGTTGGTGCCGAATTCGGCGCCGCCGAGGGTTGCGACCGAGAGGCGAAGGGCGGTGAGAAGAGGCGGTTCGCTCGGACGGATCACGCATCGCTGCAGTCGGACGGCTTCCACGACATGATCCGGGAAACGCCAACGTTCGAGTAGCATTCCTCCCACGTCACAATAGGACATTCCAACGAAGGCGTTTTCGCGTTCGATGGTGGAAAGGGGCGAGGTTTGAAAAGTGCCGACGAGACGCACTTCGCGAAGGGCATGGTCGATGGCCCGGCAGCCCACGCGATGGAGTAGTCCCGTGGTGTAGCTTTCGTCGACGGGGAGGTCGAGCAGTGGTGCGAGGTCCTGCATCAGCAGGGCGCAGGCGACACTCAGGCTCCAATCCTCTTCGGCGGTCAGTCCGTAGGCGATGAGGGGTTGGGCGAAGACCTGCTTGGAGGCATTGAAACCGATCATCCGGTACACCTCGTCGTACCCCAGCAGGTTGACCGCATCGGTGAGCGTGGAAATGCGGCTCGTGACTCCGTAGTATGCGCTGTTTCCCAGGCTAATGATGTCGGCCGTCATGGCCGGATCTGCCTGGATGACTTCCACGAGGGCGGTGGCGGTCGAATTGGGATTGCGCAGGAGGCGCAGGGCTTTGGAGAGCACAGCGGCTGAGGCTCCCAGGCGTTCGACCTGGGCGACGGCACTCAAGACGGCGAACCGATTGGGCTTCATGCGCGTGGACTCAAAATTTTTTCACACCCTGAGGCAGATCTGAGACTGCGGCATCTGAAAAGGGGCTGCCAGGAGATGGAGATTCCGTCTCACGTGAGCCCTAGGCATTGGTGCAGGTGGCGCGCCTCTTCGACGCAGCGGTCGCGGCGGCTCTGCAGATCTTCCGCCGCGAGGTGAAAGCGGTCGGCGATCTCGGTGAGACACCCTTCCGATGCCAACGGTGCGGGAAGGAAGAGGGAGCGGACCAGTTGGAGGCCCGCGAGGAGCGGGGGATCGCCGGGCCGCTGTGGATCCAGTTGGCAGCGGATGGCCTGGCACGTGCCTTCGGGAAATCGCCAACGTTCGAGCAGAAGCCCCCCCACTTCGGCAAAGGTGAGGCCGGTGTGCTCGACCTCGAAGGATTCCGACGACGTGTGGGAGTTGACCGGGAGTCGTCTGCCCAACTGAACCAGGACCTGGTTGATTGCCAGGCGTCCCAGGGTGTGCAGCAGGCCGGTGGTGTAGCCGGTGGCGGCGTCCACCTCAAGGTCCGGGGCCAGGTCCTTCATGAGCAACGCGGCCCGGACACTCTCCATCCAGAACTCGGCGGCCTGCATGCCATAGGCGTCGAGCGGGGAGGAGAGGAAGTGTTTGGAAAGGTTGAGGCCGATCATTCGATAGACCTCGTCGTAGCCCAGGAACCGCACCGCTTCCTCGAGGGAAGCTACCTGCTGGGGGACGCCGTAGTAGGCACTATTGCTGATATGAAGAACGTCGGTAGTGACCGCGGCGTCGGTGCTGATGACCTCGACCAGAGAGGCCGGATCCGAATTGGGATCACTCAGCAGGCGCATGGCCCGCGAGAGGATGACCGGGGACGGATGCAACTTCTCGAGAGTCGCGATGGCGTGGAGAATGTCCTTTTGCGGCGTAGCCTTCATGGAGGCTCCTCTTCGGGTTGAGATTCTGGCCGGGATGGTGGGCGACTGGTGGTGGGGCGCGTGGAATCACCGGCACCTGACGGCCCGCCGCCGGGCCTCAGACCTTCGAGGCAGCCAGGAGTTCCTCCATGTCCACGATTTCACGAATCTGGGTCAAAAACCAACGATCGATCTTGGTGAGTTGAAAGATCTCTTCCAGGGTGAATCCGGCGCGTAGGGCGTGGCGGAGGAAGAAAATCCGCTCGGCATTCGGGACGCTGAGTTTGCGGCTGATGAGGTCGCGCGGCAGGATGTCCCGGTCCCCGTACACTTCCGTGCCGATGCGCCACGCCTTGCCGTCGCCACCAAGGCCGGAGCGCCCAATCTCCAGCGAGCGAAGGCATTTCTGCAGGCTTTCCTTGAAGGTGCGCCCGATGGCCATGGCTTCACCGACGCTCTTCATCTGGGTGGTAAGGGTCGGATCGGCCTGCGGGAATTTCTCGAAGGCGAACCGGGGAACTTTGGTGACGACGTAATCGATGGTGGGCTCGAAGGAGGCCGGGGTTTCCCGGGTGATGTCGTTCTTGATCTCGTCGAGCAGGTATCCGACGGCGAGCTTGGCGGCGATTTTGGCGATGGGGAAGCCGGTCGCTTTGGAGGCGAGGGCGGAGCTGCGCGAGACACGCGGGTTCATCTCGATGACCACCATGCGGCCATTTTCGGGGCTGACGGCGAACTGGATGTTGGAGCCGCCGGTTTCGACTCCGACCGCGCGGATGACGGCGAAGCTTGCGTCCCGCATGATCTGGTACTCCTTGTCGGTCAGGGTTTGGATGGGGGCGACGGTGATGGAATCACCGGTGTGGATGCCCATCGGGTCAAAGTTCTCGATGGAACAAATGATGACGCAGTTGTCGGCCTTGTCGCGCATCACCTCCATCTCGAATTCCTTCCAGCCGAGCAGGGATTCCTCGACCAGGATTTCGCTGACCGGGGAAAGGTCGATGCCTCGTTTGGAAATCTCCTCAAATTCCTCGCGGTTGTAGGCGATGCCACCTCCGGTTCCGCCCAGGGTGTAAGCGGGACGAATGATCAGTGGGAACCGGCCAATTCGATCGGCGATGGTCCGGGCGTCCTCCATGGTGTGGGCGGTGCCGCTGAGGGGGACATCCAACCCGATGGCGAGCATCAGGTCCTTGAAGATCTGACGGTCTTCCCCCTTTTCAATGGCCTCGGCTTTGGCGCCGATCATCTCTATGCCCAAACGATCCAAGACCCCGCTGCGGTGGAGCTTCATGGCGGTGTTGAGGGCGGTCTGTCCGCCCAGGGTCGGCAGCAGGACCAGTTTTCCCTGAGCGCCAAGGCGCGCCATTTCAGCCTGTTCACGAAGGATGATCTTCTCGAGGCAATCGGGGGTGATGGGCTCGACGTAGGTTCGGTCGGCGAATTCCGGATCGGTCATGATGGTGGCCGGGTTGGAATTCACCAGGACCACGCGGTAGCCCTCCTCGCGGAGCGCTTTGCACGCCTGGGTGCCGGAATAGTCGAACTCGCAGGCCTGGCCGATGACGATCGGGCCGGCCCCGATGATGAGAACGGAATGGATGTCGGTGCGTCTGGGCATCGCGGGCTCCATTCAGCCGTGAGAAAGGCCGATTGAGAATGGAGAAATTAGGGGGTCCCTCGACAGCCTTCCGGTCGGTCTGCTAGCACAAGTGGGTGCGCCACGCGCTCCTTCAACAGGTCAAGAGGGTGGTTGTTAAGCTCGGAACCGGTGTCCTGACGGACAGCCGGAAGCGTCCGGACCAGGTCCAGTTCGCCCAATTAGTGGCGCAAGTGGCCGGTTTACGGAACGAAGGTCGCCAGGTGGTCCTCGTCACTTCCGGGGCGGTTGGCGCCGGCATGGGAGTCCTGGGGTTGGAATCCCGACCGCGGGAATTAGCCACGCTGCAGGCCTGCGCCGCCGTCGGCCAATCGCGGCTGATGACGATGTACGAGACCCTGTTCCGGCACTACGACCTCGGGGTCGCCCAGGTCCTGCTCACCTACGAGGATCTGCAGGACCATACGCGGCACCTCAACGCCCGGAACACCCTCCTGACCCTGCTCAATCGCGGGATTGTCCCCATTATCAACGAGAATGACGCCGTTTCGGTGACCGAATTGAAGTTCGGAGACAACGACCGCCTTTCTGCCCTGGTGGCCAATCTGCTCCCCGCCGACCTTCTGGTGCTGCTGACCACGGCCGACGGCTTGATCCGTGACTTCGGCAAGCCCGGCGCCCATCGAGTGTCGGTCGTGGAATCGGTGGATTCCGGCATTGAAGGTCTGGCCGAAGGCACCCGCAGTGCGACGGCGGTCGGCGGCATGATCACCAAGATCGAGGCGGCCAAGATCGCGGTACGCGCCGGGATCCCCATGGTCATCGCCCCTGGGAAGAAATTCGATGCCCTGCGGCGCATCGTCGCCGGCGAGGACGAAGGCACACTCTTCCTGCCCGGCAAGACCAAGCTGGAAAGCCGCAAGCGCTGGATCGCCTTCTTCCATCGTCCCGCCGGGAACCTGATCGTCGATGATGGCGCCCGGCGGGCCTTGTGCGAGCAGGGCCGCAGCCTGCTCGCACCCGGAATTGCCAAAGTGGAGGGCGGCTTTGAGGCCGGCGCGGTGGTCAAGATTTCGGACTCCGCCGGTCGAGAGTTGGCCCGGGGGCTCACCCAGTGCGGTTCCGAGGAGTTGCGGTCGGGGCGCCGGACCGGCGAAGTGATCCATCGCAACGATCTGGTGGTCCTCTGACGTTTTCCACCTCGCCCCCGACCTCGACCCTCAACTCGTCAACGCATGCCCAAGGTCCCCTCTCGCCGTCTGCCATCCGTAAGACAGCTCATTGAAGTGATGGCCATCCTGCGTTCGCCCGAGGGCTGCCCGTGGGATCGCGAACAGGATCATGCGACCCTCAAGTACCATGCGGTGGAAGAGGTTTACGAGTTGATGGATGCCATCGACGCGCGGGACGATCACGAGATGGGTGAGGAACTTGGAGATCTCCTGTTGCAGGTCGTCTTCCATTGCCAGTTGGGTCGTGAACGCAAGGCCTTCGACTTCGACTCGGTCTGCCAGCGGTTGGTGGACAAGCTCATCCGCCGACATCCGCATGTCTTTGGCGATACCCAGGTGCGGGACGTGGACGAAGTCTGGGCCAATTGGGACAAGATCAAGCGGGCGGAGAAAGTGGGGACCCGGCATGAGCGGCCGTCCGCACTCGATGGAATCCCCAAGAAACTGCCGGCGCTGATGCGCGCGGAGAAGTTGGTGAAGAAGGCGCGGAAAGCGGGGTTGGCACCCAAGACCGTCAGCCACCAGGTACGTTCCAAGAGTGCGGTGGCGCGTGAACTCTTCGATCTGGTGGCCTTGGCCCAGGCACGGGGATGGTCGGCGGAGTCGTTGCTGCGAACGGAATCGCAAGCGCGCGAGCGGAGTTGGCGGCGGCAGGAGCACACGGGGGAGGCCGCCTCGGCAGCAAAGGCCAAACGGTCATGAGCGAGTTTCGTCTGCCTGCAGCGCCGCGATCGATCCTCAAAGGGAGTTCCCTGGCGGCCCTGCTGGATCGGGAGGCCGTGGATTGCCTGGCCCACAATCTTGGCGTGGTGTATACGGGGTTCGACCGCGCCGGGTTTCGTCGGTCCGCTATGACGGGATTGGCGCCGCTCGGCATTCTGGATCGCGGACATCATCTGGCCTGCGCGCTGAGGGATTACTTGCCGGCGCGATACTCGGACGCCATCGCGATCCTCCTGCGTTCGCTGACACCGCCACTGTCGCAAACCGAGGACCTGGGTTTGGCGGTCTTCTTTTATCTGCCGCACGTTTCGTTCATTGCGAAATTCGGGCTGGACCCCGAAGACAACGGTGGACGGGACCCCTTCGAAGTCTCGATGCAGGCACAATATGAAATCACGCGACGGTTCAGCGCCGAGTTCTCCATGCGCCCATTTTTGGTCCGCTGGCAGGAGCGCACCCTCGCGCGGTTGATGGAGTGGACGCGCGATCCGGATCCGCACGTCCGGCGCCTGTGCTCGGAGGGTTCGCGTCCGCGCTTGCCGTGGGCCATGCGTATTCCTGCGTTCGTCAAGGATCCGCGGCCGACCCTGCCGATCCTCGAGCGGCTGAAGGATGATCCTGACGAATACGTGAGACGCAGCGTGGCCAATCACCTGGGGGATATCGCCAAGGACCATCCGAAAATGGCTTTCGAATTGTGCGACCGCTGGGCCCGGGGCGCGTCGGAGGAGCGGAAATGGGTGATCCGCCACGCGGTTCGGCATCCGGCGAAAAAGGGGGTGGCCGAGGCGCTGCGATTACGCGAAATCGCAAGGCCGGCGGGACGTCGCGCGGCAGGGAAGGCAGCAAGGGACGAGGATTGACCGGTCTTGAGATCTGTCTAGCCGACGAGAATGCGCTGAGCCTCAGGGGGCCATTGGTCGACCAGCCATTGAGCAATGCGCCCCAACTCACGAGCTTCTGCTCGCGATGGGTTTCGATGGCGTTGTGCCATGGACTGGACCTCGGCCAATTGCCCGCGCAGCGTCGCCCGCCGTTGCGCGTCGAGGCGTCCGTGATCGGCTCTATCCTTCACCAGTCCCGGGGTCGTGAGAGCCCCAGGCACGGACCAATCGCGGTCGGTATTGAAGATCCGGAACAGAGTGAGGAGATCTTCAATGTGGGTCCGGTTCCAGGCAGCACCGAACAATCGCCGCCCCAGGCGCGCCTGAAGTTCAGGGTCCGGTAGGTCGGGGTTGCCCGTCAGTTCCCGATAGACGAGGCGGATGGCGCGCAGAGGAAGGGTGCGGTACGGGTTCTCACCTTCCTTCAACCAGCCGAACCCGAAAGGAACCTGGCGCTTCCCAACCAACCAAGGTTCACCGAACTCGGTCTGCGACACGACGTAACTGTAGCACTCGAGGGATGGGAGGTAACCTCCGCATCGGGAATCCCGGGCTTTTTGTGCCCCGGCTCGGACGTTGGCGATGTCGAATCGACAAGGAGCTTCATTCCACCACCAGGCGCTCCTGGCCCGAGCGATGAGGGAGGGCTCCAGAGCGGCGCTATGGGGTGTGAAGAAAAGGGTCCAACGCGGATCAAAAGGCTGCTTGGCCGCGGTTGCCTCCGCAAAGGCGAACCGCAATCGCGCTCCTGAAAAATAGTGCGGGTACACCACGACGGTGGCCTCGGAACGGCGATTCCAGACTTCGTTGGAGATTTCGCGAACGAACGCGAACTCCTGCTCAAAGAACCGCGGTCCGCATCGGCTGCATTGACAGATGCCGTAGTCGCTGGACTCGATGAAGAGGCCATCCGCTTCCGGGTAGAACTCGAAGGCCATTTCGCGGATGTAGTCGCGCATGAATGCCTGCGACTCGGGTTGTGCCGGACAGAGGTTCCATCCCCAGCATCCAATGCCAAAGGAAGCGACGGGTTTTCCATCGGCACCCGTGGCTTTCAGGTGCGGCTTCTCCAATGGCACCTGGTTGGTTCCGTCATATCCGAACGGCGTGAACCCGAGCAGAATTCGGATGCCACGGCGGTGAGCGTGGCGGATCAGATCACGACCAAAGTCGCGCTTCACGTTGGCGTGATCGCTGGCCCACTGCCAGGTGATCGGAAATTTTCGGGATCGAAACGCGCCTGCCATCCACAGAACCACCGTGTTGCCGCCGTCCTCCGCCACCGCATCAAGAATCTCGCGCCAAACCTTCAGCCCAAACGTCGGCATGCGCATGAAGCATAGGTAATAGCCGCGATGCTGGAACACGGTGGCCGCCTGATTGGAAGCAGCCAGTTTACCGGGAAGGAAGGACGCAAGGGTCGCGGCGAGAAAGGACCGTCGAGTCCAGGGCGATGAGCAATCCTTCATGCGGATCCTCCTCGATGCCTTGGAATGGGCCCGGTAAGGAGGGGCTCGTCGCGCCGCGGCGAGGAGTGCTGGATTCGGAGGCTCATGGCAGGCCGTGCGAGGAGGGGTGGAGGGAAAGCCGACGGGTGGCGGGTCGATCGCTCCTGGTGTCCATGGGCACGTTGAATGTCACACGCCACTTTGCCACTTCGGGGACGTAGGTGGCTTGACCGGCGGTTTGGGTGTCGAGTTGACCTTCCGGTCGACCCCGCGCGTCTCCCCAGACGAGGACCCATCGGTCGGGATGATCGAGACCGGAAATGGTGACGGGCAGGTAACCGAGGCCACCGGTGATTTCGAAGTCGGCGCGATCGCGGCGATCCGCCTGGATGACGGGTGGGTAGGGATGCGTCAGTCGGCCCCGTTGGACTTTGATCCGAAGATCATTGCCAGCGGCTTGGCGCTGGACTTCGCGCCAGGTATTGGCGGTTGTTTCGAGCGACGCTTTCAGGCTTGTGTTGGGGCCGTAGTAATCGCCCGCCACCATGGGCAGAATGAGCAGTTCGAGATCAGCCTCGACGAAATCGCCGCGCTGCAGCTCTTTGAGTTCAGGTGGGGGAGAGAGTTCCAGATTGGTACTGGGGACACGGCCGGCCTCGGTGCCGAAGAGGGAGGCATAGGGGGCGGCATCGCGGCCACCCAAGCGGGCTTTCCAGGACCTTATCACCAGTCCACGAGTGGCCCAGCCGCCCTCCACCGGTTTGCCACCATCCGCCGCTATGCCGTCGTGCAACGAAAACCATGGGGCGCTCCCGGGACAGGGGATTCCGGTCCGCCGATAGACACGTCCGCCGCGGCCCGGATCGAACTCTTCGATCAGCCCCGCGGCATTGCCGCGGGCCAGGCGGCCGTACTGGTGCCAATGGTAGCGATCGGATCCCAGCTGGTAAAAGGCCAGCCGCCGAAATGGCGTTGGTTTGAGGATGTCGTAGCGAAGGCGATGGTAGGAGCGATTCAAGTCGTCGGTCCGAGGCGTGGAAACGGCAACGTGACAGGCGATGTGGCCATCCGCCGTCACTCCGGAATAATGCACATCGGTGAGGTTCGGCCCCTGGGAGACATAGGAAGTGCGGACGGCTCTCCAAGGCTGGTAACGCCCCTCGGCATTCTCGTAGACGAGAAAATCGCCTCCGCCAACGTTGTGGGTCCATGACCATTTCGGGCGGTCTTTGCCCATACCGGTGACCATCAGAGGTCGGATGTCGTCGATGCGGCAGCGCATCTGGATCGCATCGGGTTCGTAGCAGATGGACTCGCCCCAGCTGCCAATGGCAGCTTGGTCCCAGAGTTGGTTCCAGCCCCAGCCGACGAGACAGAGTTGAGCGTGAGAGGCGGCGGGAACGCCACCCCAACGGGCCCAGGTCAGGGCGAATTGGGCGTCGACCCGGCTGCGAGCCGGGAGACGCAACTGCGTGAAGGCATGAAGCCAGGGGCCATCATAAAGGAACCGGCGGTCGGATTGGCGGTGCCAGTTCTTCGAGGTTTGCACGGGAATGCCCGTCGGTTCGCCGTCGCCGGTCAGGAGCAGAGGGTTCACTCCGGTGATTCCCGGGGTGCCGGAAGGATCATCAAACAAGAGGCGCACGATCTGCTCTTGGTCCGATGGATTCGACAGACGAAGCGGGTAGCGATCGAGGCGGTCCGGTTGCTCGGCGATCGCCCAGGACCGCACGGGGAGTTCGACGCGGTGCCAACCTCGTCCCGAGTCGAGGCTCGCCACCACGGGAGAGCCAGTCTGCTGGTCCACGATGACGACCTCAACGGGTGGCGCCGGCACGCGTGCTGGACGCGTCGCGTCGAGCGTTAAGGTTGCGATCTGCATCCGGCCGCTCGCTCCGTCTTCGAGTTGCGAATCCAGATGCATCCTCACGCCTTCAGGGCAGGGGGAGGCGAGGGCGATCGCGGGTTCCAGTGGGTCGTTTCCCGGTGCAACCGCGATTTCAAGACGCAGGTGCAGGCGATCGGGCCAGGCGACGACTTCCAGGCGCGCATCGGCGGGAAGTCGCGCACCGTGGGAATCCTCGAAGACCAGTTGAAGGATGTCGAATCGCTGGAAGAATCGCCCGCTCTCGATGATGCGGACGGGGAAATTCATCCAATCGTGGCGATTCGTGGCGGCGGCCACGCAGTGGAAAAGGGTATTGCCTGACCGCACCGACAATCGCAGGCCGTTGTTGGGAAGGGTTGCTCGGGCCGCGGCTCGCCCGGTCAGAGCCGACAAGGACTCTTCGTAGGTCATCGGGCGCCGGAGATTATCCAGGCGGAGCAGGTTTGCTGTCGATGGATCGAACACGGCGGCCAATTGGCCGGCTTGAAGGCAGAGCAGGGCGGGTTCACGCGGGGCTCCGTCGATCCAACCATGGGCCCACCAGAGCGACGTGTGATCCTGAGGGAGGGGCACGCATGCGGTGGGTGGCGCGGGTTCCAACGGGCGTGCGACCTCGGGCCAAATCACGCAGAGGAGGACCATTCGAGCCAAGCCGAACCAGGCAACGATGGGGCATCGACCCAGAGTCCGCGCGGATGGCATGCCCAACCGTGGGCTCGACCCGGCCGGGTGCTCAACCAGGAATTGCCATGGGATCTGGGCCCACGGGTTCTACGGCTGTGCGTTAAGGGCTCCGGATACGGAAAAACTGACTGGCCGCGGGATGGGCGACCGAGAGTTTGACCTCGCTGGTGGATCCCGAAGCGACCCACTGGGTGCGTACGTTCCAGTGGAGAAGGTCCGAAGATTCATCGAGCGTCAGAGGGCTATCACTGACGGACTCGATTCGCAGTTGCATCTGTCCGGGGTTCGATTGGGTCGCGGAATGAATGCGCGGACGGACATCCCCGGACTGCCAGATCTTCCCAGCGCCAGGGTTGATGCCAAGGAAGGTGTGGTTCGCGAAAACGAGGTTGCCACGGAGATCCAAGCTGGCGTGCGGTTTCCAGGACAGCGAGGCACCGTCGACCGAGCTGGCAATTTGACTATGTCCGCCGGACACGAATAGCCCGTCACCGAAGGCGACATCCCAGCCGGAACTGCCATATTCGCCTGCCCCCGTCGACCACGTGGTGCCCGAAAATGAACCGGTGAGAATGGGAAAGGATCGATCGCCAACGCCCGTTGCCAGAAACGATCCATGGCCAAACGTGACGCCTTTCAAAATGAATCCGCCGTTTCGGGACCCGAAAACGGTGCCGATATCGTGTCGGATCCAATCGATGGCGTTGCTGGAACTCAGCAGGATGCCGGCGGTCGGAGCAAAGAGCTGCACGCCCCCGACGGCCACCCAACGTCCGGCGCCGTACGCTACATCGAGAAGGGAGGACTGAAAGTTCGGGGAACGGTCGGTCCAGAGGATGCCATCGGTCGAGGTTACTATCCGTGTGCCGGTGACTATCGTCCCGCCCACCGCGACAAACAATCCATTTTGCCGTTCGATGGCGAGTAACGGCGCGGTATCTGTCCAACCCTCGGGCGGCCTCCACTGAGGATGGTCAGGGTCCTCGGTCGTCAGCAGCATTCCTGAATAGCTGGCGTGCGTCTGGCCGCCGACCATCACGTAGCGCCCGTTACCAAAGGCGACGGCACTGAACATGCTCGGGAAGCCGTCGCCGGTCGGGGTGAGGACCTCGTGAAACTGCCAGTTCCTGGCGTCGACTGAATCATGGTAGGAGGCCATGCCCAGGGCGAAATAACGGCCACCAGCGAAGGACATGGAATAAAGAGTGTTCGTGGTCTCGAAGCAGAGGGTCCATTGGTCGAGTGGATCGGTTCCAAGGCAGGCGCCGCCGAGGAGTACTGCCGTCCCGAACAAGGTCGTTCTCCAGCGTATTCGGCGAACGAGTGTGGAGTTCGAGGTTGGGCCCTGGGATCGGTCGTCGCGGCAGTCCGGCTGCCTCCTCTCACTTGCGGTGGTTCGCATGGGAAACGAGTCGATGCTAAAGAGCCTCGCCGGCGACCCGGCGTCAAGGCCGACATTGAACGGCGGGAAACCGTAGAGTGGGGATCCCAAGTCTCAACGCGGCAGCTGCCGTGAATTCGGCTTCCCGCAGGCGGCTGCGTCTTCATCATACCGGGGTGTTCGCGCCGATTCGTTCCGTCCATTTCACCGGGATTTGTGGGACCGCCATGGCGTCCGTCGCCGTGGCAATGCAGGAGAGAGGGTTTGCCGTCAGCGGCTCCGACCAGAATGTGTACCCGCCGATGTCGACATTCCTGGCATCGCGGGGCATCGAGGTGATGGCCGGGTATTCGGAGTCGAACCTGAGTTCAGGGCCGGACCTGGTGGTCATCGGGAATGCCATTTCGCGGGGTAACCCCGAGGCGGAAGCGGTGTTGGAGCGCAAATTGAGGTACTGCTCGCTGCCCGAACTCCTGCGGGATTTCTTCCTGCACGGGCGCCGCTCCCTGGTGGTCACCGGCACCCACGGCAAGACCACCACGACGTCATTGTTGACCTGGGTGTTCGAGCACAACGGACGCAACCCGAGTTTTCTCATCGGGGGCATTCCCGAGAACCTCGGTCAGGGGGCGCGCTTCACCGACAGCGAATGGTTCATTCTCGAAGGCGACGAGTACGACACGGCGTTCTTCGACAAGCGAAGCAAGTTCGTCCATTACCGGCCGGAGGTGGCCATTGTGAACAACCTCGAAATGGATCACGCGGACATTTTCGAGAACCTCGCATCCATCCAGCGATCCTTCAGCCATTTCATCCGACTCATTCCGCGCAATGGCCTGCTCCTCGCGAACGGCGACGATCCCAACCTCGCCGGACTACTTGCCGAGGCCAGACATTATCCGGCCAAACGGTTTGGGTTCGGGGAGCATAACGAGTTTCGCGCGACGTCCATCCAGTTGGATGGTGACGCTTCCCGATTCAATCTCGCGGCCGCCGAGTTCCGCGTTCCACTTGCCGGCGAATTCAATGTGCGCAACGCGCTGGCGGTGGCGGCATGTGCGCGGCATTGCGGGTTCAACGATTCCCAGATCCAGGCCGCCTTTGACACCTTTCGCAATGTAAAGCGCCGCATGGAGGTCCGGGGCGAAGCCGGCGGCGTGACCGTGGTCGATGATTTTGGCCATCACCCCACGGCGATACGGGAGACGGTTCGCGCCTTGAGAGTTCGGTTCCGCGGACGCCGGCTGTGGGCCGTTTTCGAACCGCGCTCCAACACCACACGTCGCAACCTGTTTCAAACGGAGCTCGTGGATGCCCTGGAATGCGCGGACGAAGTGGTGGTGGCCGAGGTGGCGAGGCTGGAACAGTTGCCGGTCGATCAACGCTTGAATCCGGAGCGATTGATCGCGGACCTGAAATTGCGCGGGCGCGACGCCGCCTATTTGCCGACCGTGGAGGCGATCGTAGATCATGTCGCGAGCAAGGTTCGGGCGGGTGACGTGGTGTGCGTGTTTAGCAATGGCGGGTTCGGCGGCATCCACCAGAAGCTGCTGCAGAAGATGGGGACGGGGTGAGGGAAGGGGCATGGAGGCCCACAGAGCCCTTCCCCATCCGGGAGGCGCAAGGCTTGCCAGGGAGTGAGGATCTTCGCAGCCTTCCGCACCCGCATTCCTGACAATCAATCTGGAGGAGCCTATGAACTGGTCGCGACGCTCGTTTCTGAAAACCACGGCTTTAACGGCCGCCACTCTCCCGGCGTTGCGACTCGTGGGGGCAGATTCTCCCACCCGCCGTTATCGCACTGCGCTCATCGGCTGCGGTTGGTGGGGCAACAACATTCTGGGGGAAGCCATGGCTTCCGGCGCGTGTCGTATCGTGGGGCTTTGCGATGTCGATGGACGCATGCTGGCGAACACGCTGGATCGGGTGAAACGAGAACGAGGCGACGATGCCAAAGGCTACCGGGATTACCGGGAACTGCTGGCGCGGGAGAAACCAGAGGTCGTGATCGTCGGCACACCGGATCACTGGCATCCGCTGCAAACCATTGCTGCGGTCGAAGCGGGCGCTCACGTGTACGTGGAGAAACCCATCGGGCACACCATCAAGGAGGGGCGCGCCATGGTGAACGCCGCACGCAACCATCGTCGCGTGGTACAGGTCGGGACGCATCGAAGGGTTTCACCGCACAACGTCTCCGGCCGCGAGTTTCTGCGGTCCGGAAAGGCCGGCAAGATCGGTATGATACGGGCCTTTGTGCACTACGGCGGCGGGCCGGAGAATCCATTGCCCAATGGTGAGCCACCCAAGGAATTGGATTGGGACATGTGGTGCGGTCCAGGGCCGTTTCGCCACTACAACGGCGGAAGTGATCTTTCCAATCCCTGGCGCGGGTCGATGCATCCTCGCGGATTCCGGAACTACCTGGATTACGCCAATGGCACGCTCGGAGACTGGGGGATTCATTGGATGGACCAGGTGCTTTGGATCATGGAGGAGAAATGGCCGCGCCGGGTATCGTCCATGGGAGGCCGCGCGATCAAGGGGCCGCCGGTTTACACTGCGGCCGAGCAAACCTCGGATGCTCCCGATCACCAGGTGGCGACGTTTGAATTCGAGCGGTTCACGCTGACCTGGGAGCATCGGCAGTTTGCCGGCAATAATGCGGAGAAGGGCGAGAACGTTGGGTGCTACTTCTACGGCACCGAAGGCACGTTCCATATGGGTTGGATCGGTGGTTGGAAGTTTTACCCCGCCGATTCCAGGAAGCCGGTCATCGAAGAATCGGCGACGCTCCATGAACCCGATCAACAGAACATCAAGGAGTTGTGGGCGGATTTCCTCGATGCGATCCGCACGGGACGGCCGCCGGTGAGTGATATCGAGGAGATCCATCACTCCACCAACGTAAGTCTCCTGGGTATGCTGAGCTATAAGCTCGGGCGAAGCCTGGAATGGGATGGAGCCAAGGAACAGGTGATCGGCGATCGCGAAGCCAATCGCGGGTTGAGCCGCAAGTACCGGGGACCGTGGGAGTATCCGAAGAGTTGACCGCAGGGGCGTCGGGCGCGCCCGCCTCCAGTGTTCCTCAGGGCGGAGGGGTTGGATCGTTGCCAGTGGTCCCTTCGGGTGGAGCCAGGTGAAGACCCTGGACGGCCGATCGAACGGCGACCTCCAGCGCCGTTACCCGAACGGTCAGGTCATAGTCTGACGGCGTTTCCATGGTGTAACTCAGCCGGGTCTTGTGCTGGACCAGGTACAGAGCTTCGGGCCATTCCGGGCGGACGGCCGGGTCGATGATGGGGCAGATGATTCCCTGGTGGGCGGGTCGGCCGTCGATCTCCGGTGAAAGATCGATGGGGCAGACGTCGCGAACCGCTTCGACAATGGCCGGAGCGAGGGACGGTTGGGCGGCCGGATTGAGCTCGTAGACGTAGAAACCGGCGGCCTCCCAGTCCTCATGCAAACAGATGGTAAGGTCGAACATCGGCTGCTTCTGCAACCACCCGACATGGGCCTGGACCTCCGGTGTTCGGAGGTGGCGATAGTCCCGGTTCAAGTCGACGCCTTCCGCGGATTCTCGGGTATTGCGAGGGAAGCCGCTGGGATTGAGGCAGGGACAGAGCCACACGAAGGCGTTGGGAGGAAACGGGTCGGTCTCAACCAACCGCCGCGCCGCCAGGGGTCCGGCTGGTTCATCGCCGTGGATGCCGGCAGAGACATAGAGACGCGGCGACCAACCACGGGATTCGCGAGGCCGGCGCCGCAGCACCGGCAACTCGCGGTCATTCGCCGTTCGCAGGCTTTCGATCGACCAACCACGGGCATGCGCGAGCGCGAGGGTGTCGCGCAGCACATGTTCGATGGCGATTACCTCCCCGTGGTACCCGCCGCGGTTCTTTCCCAGGCGCTGCATGGGTGTTCAGCCCATATCCCGAATCCCGGCTTGCGGCCGGCGGAATCAAGCCAGCGACCAGGGCTCGCGGTAGGGCCGGTTGAGCAATTTCGCGGCGCCTTCGTCGCCAATAATCTGCTCTTTAGCGGCGTCCCACCGGATGCGCCGGCCGGTCAGCAACGCGATCAAACCCAGGTGGCCGGGAATGGCGGAATGATGGGCGACCTCCACAGGGGTCACCGTCGGCTGCCGGGATTTGGCACTGTCGACGAAGTTTCGCCAGTGTCCCCCCGGTGTCAGCGGGAGCTTTACCTTGCGCAGGTCGTCAGGAAGGGACCGGGCTTCTTCCCATTCCTTCTTGGAAGCCTTGAAGGCGTTGCCGCGATCGACCCACACCCATCCGTCGGTACCGATCCACTTGGTGCCGCCGGCGATGTCGGGATGGCCACCCGCGATGATCATTTCGACATCGTTCGGATATTTGCAGGTGATGCGGTATTTGGTGCAGGTGTTCCAGAGCGCCTCGGGATTGGGGAATTCTCCGGCACCCTCGACCTCCATGGGGCCGATCGTGTCGTCGTTGCCGAGGCCCCAGTGGGCGATGTCACCGTGGTGCCCAATCCAGTCGAGCAATTGTCCGCCACCGGTATTGTAGTTCCAGCGCCAGTTCATGTGTCCACGGGCCTGGATGTACGCCTCCATCTTGGACGGCCCGATCCACTTCTCGTAGTCCAGATTGACCGGGGGTTTGGACACCGCCGCCTGCCATTCCGGAGAGCCGGGGAGTACCTTGGCAAGGTTGGTGACCTTGGCGGGCATCTCCGCGAGTTTTTGGAGGAGGGGCTTGCCGGTTCCGGCAAAATCGTGATGACCGGCGGGGAGGCCGACCTCGACGCGTGTGACCTTGCCGATGAGCCCGTTGCGGACGATTTCGGAGGCGTAATGAAAATTGCGTTCCGATCGTTGCCAGGAACCCGTCTGCCAGATGCGTTGGTTGGCTTGGACCGCCTTCACGATGGCCTGCTGTTCGGCGATCGTGCGGGCCAGAGGTTTTTCGCCGAAGATGTCCTTCTTGTTTTTGGCGGCCTCGACCGCGATGAGGGCGTGCCAATGATCGGGAACGGCGAGCATGACGGAATCGATATCCGTCCGAGCCATCATTTCGCGGTAATCCGCATACCCTTTGCAGTCCTGGTTCTTATAGTGGCCATTAATGGCCTTAAGGGAGGCTTCGAGGTGGTTGCTGTCGATGTTGGCACTGGCGACCACCTGGCAGTCGGGCTGCCGCATGAAATTGCCGGTATTGCTGGGCCCTTGCATGCCCCAGCCCACCACACCCATGGTGATCCGGTTGGACGGTGCGGGGCGTCCATCGGCACCCAGGGCGCTCGCCGGGATGAACGTGGGAAAGCCGATGACGGCACCCGTCGCGGCCAGAAAGCGGCGGCGGGAGACCTGAGCGGTTCGGAAGGAGGGCTTCATGGAGGCGGAAGCATGCGCCAAACTACGGCGGTTCACTAGTCGAAAGGCAGAAAAGGCCCACCCAAGCAAAATTGACACTTCAGCAGCCCCGCATAAGCTCCGCTTCCTGTTTCACGGAGGGAACCTCGTAGGGAGGTGTCGTCTCCGGAGGCGGTAGAATCCAAATCTTTGATGAGCGACACAGCAACGACCGCGACGCGATCCGACGCGCTGCGGATTTCGGACGTGCCGGAGGCGGTCATCCGCATCGCCGGCAATTCCCAGGACGGCATTCAAGCCATTGGCGGATTTTTGGCACGATTGGCCGGGCGTAGCGAGCAGGAGGTCATGACCTTCATGACCATCCCGTCGACGATCTCCGGCGGGCCGTCCATTTTTCAGGTCCGGATCGGGTCCGGCGAGGTGTTGAGTTCAGGTGATGAAGCCGACGTGCTCCTCGCCTTCTACCAGCACTCCTATAACGACCACCTGCACTCCCTCAAAAAGGGTGGCATCGTTTTGTTCGACTCCGATCACGTGGAGCCGAACCCGGAGGCGGCCAAGAGCTATCACCACATCGGGGTGCCGATCTCGAGCCGTACGGTGGAGGCCATTGGCGGCGTGGGTCGCGAGAAGGGCAAGAACGTCTTCGCCCTTGGCCTGCTGGCCAAAATGTTCCATCTCAACGTGCCGAAGCTGGAGCAGTTGATTCAGGAACGCTTCACCGGGAAGGACACCAGTGTCGCGCAGAACGCGGTGTTGGCGTTCCATGCCGGCTACAGCTTCCAATTGGAGAACGTGGTCGAGTTGTTCCGCTTCATGGAGGGCCAGAAGCGCGCCGGCAACCAGGTGGTGATGAATGGCAACGAGGCGATTGCCTACGGCCTGATTGCCGCCGGGGTTCGCTTCGGTGCCGCGTATCCAATCACTCCGTGGTCCGACATCATGGAATTGCTCCGCCGTGAACTTCCCAAGTACGGCGGCTGCTTCATTCAGTGCGAGGATGAAATCGCGTCGGTGTCCATGGCCATCGGAGCCAGCTATGCCGGTCGCGTGGCCATCACCGGCTCGAGCGGTCCCGGCATTGCCCTCAAGTCCGAGGCCATCGGTTGGGCGGTCATGGCCGAAGTGCCCCTGGTGGTGGTCGATGTGCAGCGCGGCGGTCCCTCGACGGGCATGCCGACCAACGTCGAGCAGAGCGACCTGAATCTGGCGGCGTTCGGCGGGCACGGGGACAGTCCCCGCGTGGTCATCGCCCCGGCCAATGTCGAGGATTGCTTCTACACCACCATCGAGGCGGTGAATATCGCGCGAAAATACAGCGTGCCGGTCATCCTGCTCACCGACCAGGCCATCGCCACGCGCATCGAGGCGTTCCAGGAACCGAATTTCAAGGAGATCTGTCAGGACATCACGCCCGACCTTACTCCGGTCGCGGATCACAAGCCGTACGATCTCGCGGCGCCGGATGGCGTCACCCGCCACGTGGCGCCCGGTACGCGCATCGGCTCGGGCAAATACCCGGTCGTGACCGGACTGGAACACGACGAAATGGGACATCCCACGGGTTCCCCCAAATTGCACATGGCGATGACGGCCAAGCGCCGACGAAAGCTGCAGGCGCTGGCCGCCGAATTGCCGGCACCGGATGTCTTTGGTGCGCCGGACGGGGAGGTGTTGCTGGTGGGCTGGGGATCGACGCAGGGACCCATTCGCGAGGCCGTGACGCGGGCCCGACGGGAGGGCCAGGCGATTTCGTCGATGAACCTGACCTACATCAATCCATTGCCCAACGGACTGGAAGAGGTGTTCAGCCGTTTCCGCCGGGTGTTCGTGGTGGAGATGAACGATGGCGGTCTCTACGGCTACGGCCAGTTGGCGGCGATCCTGCGGGCGCGCTTTTGCGATGCCCGCATCGAGGGCATCAATAAGACGGACGGCCTCACCTGGAAGGTGCGCGAAGTGCTCGACGCCGTGCGCGAGCGCGTTGCCTCGACCGCCGGCAAGAACGGACATTAATTTCATCCACGGAACTTTCGATCATGAGTCAAACCCGTTTGTTTTCGATTCCCCCGCGGCAGGACGCCCTGGTGGTGCCGCCACTGACTGAGGCTGAACGCAAGCCGCTGACCAAGAAAGAGCTGGCAGCGGACCATCCGACCTGGTGTCCAGGCTGCGGCGATTTCTCGGTCCTGGCGCTTTACTACAAACTCATCGAGAAGCGCAAAATCTGGCACGAGAAGGTAACCACCGTGGCTGGCATCGGTTGCTCCAGTCGGTTCCCGTACTTCGTGCAGGCGCACGGCGCCCATTTCATTCACGGGCGCGCCCTCCCATTCGCCAGCGGCATATCGTTGTCGCGCCCTGACCTGCACGTTTTCGCGTTCAGCGGCGACGGCGACGCGTTCTCGATCGGTGGCAATCACTTCAGCCATACCGCCCGCAAGAACATCAAGATGACTCTGGTGGTGATGGACAATTGGGTGTACGGCCTGACCAAGAAGCAGACCTCGCCGACCTCACCGCTCGGGTTCAAGAGCAAGACGGACATCTGGGGCGCGGTGGATCAACCCATCAATCCGCTCAAACAGGCGCTGGCGGCCGGGGCGACGTTCATCGCCCGGACCACGCATACCAACCCGAATCACCTGCTGCAGATGATGGATGCCGCGTTGGATCACGACGGGTTTTCCTTCATCCAATGCCTGAGCGAATGCGTGGAGTTCTTCCCCGGCGCCTTCGACTCCTCGAACCCCCGCAAGGGAGGCCAGTTCGTCGAGGTTCCGAAGGACCATGACGTCACTGACGAAGGCGCGGCCTACAAGCTCGCGGGACAACCGTTCCCGGGTTACTTCGGCATTCTCTACAAGACATCCCGGCCGACCAAGAACGCGCTGGAAGCCAAGATCGGCGCCGACGCGCAAAGCAAGGTTCAGGGGCTTGAACCCTGGCAAATCCTTCAGAAGACCTTCGATCGTATGAAGTGAGCGGACGCTTCGGTCCTGCATTTCAACGCCGCCGGCCTCGCGCATCGCAGGCCGGCGGCGTTTGGTTTTCAGGGAATCATTTCCGTGCAAATAGCGACGCCGGGTCCTCGGAGACGGGCAGGTTACGTCCGCCGGTATAGAAGGTAGCCAGGTTGCCGTTCTCCCAGCGGCGAAGCCGGAAGAGGGTGGCGAACAGGTAATCCGGAGCCGCGCCGCCCTGGCCTCCCACCAACTCCCCGCCGCGCCGGACATTGTCCTGCATCCAAGCCGTCTGGCTCAGGTGATAAGGATTGCGACGGACTTCGCCCACGTGAAACGAGCAGGCGGCCATCATATCGGCCACATCCTGGGAAGAGCTCTCCACCATGAGATTCGGCGTCGGCATCTGGCCCCAGAATTCCGTCTCCACCACGTCGCAGGTGAAATCGCCAGGCAGAGTCTTGAGTGCGTCGACCACGAGGAAATGCGTGCCGATGTGGCTGCTGTTCCAGTCGAGTTCGTGCGGGCAGAACACGACCTTGGGGCGTTGTTCCTGGAGAATGCGGGCGATCACCGCCACCGCCTGTTGCCAGTGGGACGGATCCCCGGCGCGGGTCTTGGGGTTAATCTTCTCCAAGCCCCCGGGAATCGTGGTCACCAAATCGAACTGCAGGAAGCGGCAGGCGGCGCGCAATTCCTCGAGACGCCCGGCTTGGCGGTCCTTGTTGCTGCCTTGCGTGACCGCCACATTGACCACTCGCCATTGCGATTGTCGAAGAAGGCGAAGGGCCAGCGCGCCGATGATGCATTCGTCATCGGGATGTGGAGAGAAGATCAGGGCCTTGGGGGCATCCGCCGCGACGTGGACTCGCGGACAATCGGCGAAGGCGCCGAGTGGAAGTTTGCGGCCCTGGTCGCGAAGAGTTTGGACCTGCTCCACCAATTGAAGATAGGGGTTCATCGGGTGACGTCGAAGATCGGGCGTCAGGTTCTTGCGGCCCGGCGCGCTCCGTCAAGCCGGGGGACGTGGAATGCCAAGGGAAGATGTCCCCGGTGTCCCTGGTCCGTGGGCGAACGGAATCGAATGAGGAAGAGGGGCTGCAGCCTTATTGACGATTTCGCTCCAAGTGTGTCACACTGCGACACATGAAGGAAGTGACCCTGCGTGAGTTGCACGCCAGGACCGGACAATGGGTGCGCGAGGCTTCACGTTGCGGGCAGATCGTGGTCACCGACAACGGGCGGCCGATCGCCCGAATCGTGCCGGAAACCGATGGGGCTGAACCTCCCTATTTCGCCGCACGCAGGCCGTCAAAGGCGTTCCGGAATCTTGATCGAAGCGGAAGGACGAGCCGGGGATCGGATGCGACCCAGGGCATCTCCCAGGATCGGGAAGACCGCGCCTGATTGGATGCTCTATTTTGACACCAGTTATCTGGTCCGGCTTTACACCAAGGATGCCGGTTGGGAGAAGGTGCGTGCTCTCGCGGGTACCGATCGCCTTGCGTGTTGCATTCACGGTCGGGCCGAGGTCGTGGCGGCTTTCCATCGCAAGCTGAGGGAGGGGGCCATTGGGTCGAGGGATTTGAAAATCCTGCTCGACGAATTCGATCGGGACGCTGAGTTCGGAGGCTTCCGATGGCTCCCGTTGTCGCCGTCGGTGATTCTGCGTCTCTCGGCCGTTTACGCCACCTTGCCGGCGTCCGTCGCCCTGCGCGCAGCCGACGCCATCCATCTTGCCTGCGCCGCCGAGGCGGGATATGCGAAGATCTTCTCGAATGATGCCCGTCTCATCGGCTCGGCGTCCTACTTCGGACTTGTGGGAGAAAACGTGTTCTAGTCTCGAAGGGTATGGCGCCGATCTGCTCCGTTGAGGGCGACATTGTCGAATGTTAAGGGCGTGTTGCCCAAATGAAGGGGAGGCAATGGGGTCAAACCTTGACATTTGACAATACCCCGAAGTTGTGACCCCGGGGCGCCGTGGTCGAACGGCGATTCGGCATGGAGCGGGCTGCGGAGAGAAGACCGAGGAAGAGATCAGGCCCTTCTCCCGCGGACGGGAGGAGGGCCTGTTGCCTTTTTTTGAGCCGTGGTTTGGTCTCAATGCCCCAGCATCCACGGACGCTGGCGGCGGCGCCCGGTTTGGAATTTACCCAGTTTGGGAACTTCCACGCTGCGCTTCTTGGCGATCGCCGTGGAGGACGGGGACATCCGTGCGGGACCCGAGCTGCAACCACAGCCAGTACCGCACCGATGCCGTTGGGAAACGGACGGTTCGTGGCGGCTCCGTTCATTGCGCTCCTGGGCCATGCGCACCATCGGTTGCATGAGGGCAAGTCGGGGCGCTGTCACCACGCGCGAGCCGGCCCGGCCGCACATAGGGCAGAGGGCGCGGTCGTCGCGGTTCGCGATGCTGCGATTGAGCGCGAACTCCCCGCAGTCCCGACAGTAATAGTCGTAGAAGGGCATGGATTCGTTGGAGCGAGAGTTTAAGACACGCGGGCGAGGTCGATTTTGCCGTCGAGGAATTTCTTGGGCCCGGAGGCGTTGGGCAGGATGTCGAACGAGAAGATCTCGGTCGGCACGTACAGCGTGGCACAGGCGTTGGGGATGTCGACGATGCCGCTGATGTGGCCTTCTACGGGGGCGGTCCCGAGGATCGCGTAGGCCTGTTCGCCGGTGAACCCGAACTTCTTCAGGTATTCGATGGCGTTGAGACAGGCGCGGCGATAGGCGACGTGGGCGTCGAGGTAATACTGCTTGCCCGCTTCATCGACCGAGATGCCCTCGAAGATGAGGAATCGGGAGTATTTGGGTTCGACGGGGCTGGGTTGGAAGATGGGATTGGTGATCCCGTATTTCTTCATGCCGCCCTTGATCAGGCTGACCCGGAGATCGAGGTAACCGGCCATCTCGATGGCACCGCAGAAGGTGATCTCGCCATCGCCCTGCGAAAAGTGGATGTCGCCCATGGAAAGTCCGGCCCCCTTCACATAGACAGGGAAGTAGACCTTGGACCCGCGACTGAGGTTCTTGATGTCGCAATTGCCGCCGTGCTCGCGGGGCGGAACGGTACGCGCGGCTTCCTTCGCAGCCTGTTTGGCGGCGCTCTTGCTCATGGCGCCCATGTGAGCGGTTTCCGCGTAGGGCAGGGCACACAGGGGCGGCACGCGGTCCGGTTGGGTCGCGAAGAGTTCGGACTCCCGTTTGTTCCAGGTGTCGAGCAGTTCGCGCGACGGCAGGCAGCCGATGAGGCCGGGATGGGTGATGCCGGCGAATTCCACTCCCGGGATGTGTCGCGAGTTCGCGTAGAGGCCACTGAAATGCCAGCAGGCCTTGCGCGCGTCGGGGAAATGATCGGTCAGAAACCCTCCGCCGTTCGACTTCGCGAAGATTCCGGTGAAACCCCAGGCCGACTCGGGAAGCACTCCAACGTCGAGCAGGTCGACCTCGAGCAAGTCGCCGGGCTCGGCACCCTCCACCGCGATGGGGCCGCTGAGATAATGGACCTTGGTCAGATTGACGATCTGCACGTCGGTGGCGCTGTCGTCGTCGGCGATCTGACCGCCGGTCCAGTCGATACACTCCACCCGAAACTCATCGCCGGGTTTCACCTTGGCAACCATCGGGAGATCGGGGTGCCATCGGTTGTGGAGGTATTTTTGTTTCTCCGGTGGGGTCTTGAAGTCGACTTTGATCAGGGGTTTGGCCATGGGGTTTTGGAGTTGGGGTTGGTGCGTGGTTGGGAGTTACGTGAGGTTTGGGTGCAGGGAGAAGAGTGCTTCATACGGCCAGCAGGGAACGAATCCGGTCGGCGTCCAGTTGGTCGCGGTTCGTCTCGTAGATGAAGCGGCCGCGGTCGATGACCAGCGCACGGTCGCAGAGTTCCATCATGAAACTCACCACCTGCTCGGAGACGATAATGGCGATCTTGCGGGCGCGGCGGATTTCCTTCAGGGCCTTGGCGATGTCCTTGATGATGGACGGCTGAATCCCTTCGGTGGGTTCATCGAGGACCATGACCTTGGGGTTGGTGACCAAGGCGCGGGCGATGGCGAGTTGCTGTTGCTGGCCGCCCGACAGATTGCCGCCCTTACGGGAGCGCATCTGGTGCAGGACGGGAAAGAGCGCGTAAATCTCCTCCCACACCGAGGTCGCGACGGGACCGCGGGCACCGGTGAGGATGTTTTCCTCGACGGTGAGAGACGGGAAGATCATGCGGCCCTGAGGGACGAATCCGATGCCGAGCCGGACCCTCTCGAAGGCGGGCAAGGTGGCGATCTCGAGTGCGCCAAGCTTGATGCTGCCCGAGCGAACGGGCAGCAGGCCGACGAGGGACTTGAGCAGGGTGGTCTTTCCCATGCCATTGCGACCCATGATGACCAGGATCTCCTCCGGTTTGACGGCGAGCGACACGTCGTGGAGAACCTGGCTTTGTCCGTAACCGACACTGAGTTGTGAGGCGGCGAGCATGATGCGTTTGCGAGTGGGCGGGTTTGGACGGTGAGATTAATGGCCGAGATAGACGTCGATGACCTTGGGATGCCGCTGGATCTCGGCCATTGAACCCTCGGCAAGGATTTTGCCGAGGTGGAGGACGGTGACTTTGTCGGCGATGCGCGAGACGAACTCCATATCATGCTCGATGACGATGATGGCGCGCCCGGCGCTGATTCGGCGGATGAGGGCGGCGGTCTTTTCGCGCTCAGGCGGGCTCATTCCAGCGACCGGCTCATCGAGCATGAGAAGATCCGGCTCCTGCATCAGCAACATGCCGATCTCCAGCCATTGCTTTTGTCCGTGGCTGAGAAAGGCACCTTCGATTTCGAGTTGTTCCGAGAGCCCGATCTCCGAGGCGACTTTTCCCACCCGCTCGTTGACCTCGGCCGTGACACGGAACGCGAGGCTGCCGAGAACCGTCCGCCCTCGGGGGTAGGACAACTCCAGGTTTTCGCGAACCGTGAGGTTCTCGTAGATGGAGGGCGTCTGGAACTTCCGTCCGATGCCGGCGCGGACGATCTCGTGTTCCCTGAGGCCGACCAGTTCGCGGTTGCGGAACATGATGCTGCCGGCGGTCGGGCGAGTTTTGCCACAGATCATGTCGAGCACGGTCGTCTTGCCGGCACCATTGGGGCCGATAATGACGCGGAGTTCCCCTTGCTCGAGGTAGAGGTTGAGTCCCTCGACGGCCTTAAAGCCATCGAACGAAACGGTCAGGTCTTCGATGGCGAGTAGGAAGCTGGTGTTGCTCATGATTTGCCTTCCTTGGCGGGATTAGCGGAGAGAGTGGAGGCGAGTCCCACGGCATCCGCCGCGGCGGTGCCGGCCTTGGCTCGAACGAACTTCGACCATCCCTGGCGCCGAGCGAGATCCCAGATGCCGGCGAGGCCGTTGGGAAAGAGGACGACGACCGCGATAAACAGGCCGCCCATGGCGAACAGCCACAGTTGGGGGAAGGTCTCCGAAAAGAGGCTTTTGCCGGTGTTGACGATCAGCGTGCCGTACACTGCGCCGAGCAGGGAATGGCGCCCGCCCACCGCCGCGAAGATGACCATTTCGATCGAAGGCACGATGCCGACGAGAGACGGTGAGATGAATCCGACCTGCAGCACGAACAAGGCGCCCCCGACGCCGGCAATGCCTGCGGCCAACACGAAGGCGGACACCTTGAACAGATCCACGTCATAGCCGGAAAACCGCACGCGGTCCTCGCGGTCGCGGATGGCGCCCAGCGTCTTGCCCATGCGCCCCGACAGCAGCCATTGGAGGCCGACAATGGTGGCGAGCAGAAGGAAGCAGGTGACGAAATAGAGGATGTATTGGGAGGATTGGGCACGGATGTCCCAGCCCCAAAGTGTCCGCAGGTCGGTGATACCGTTTCGGCCGCCGGTCACGCCCTGGTTGCCGTCGATGCCAAGAGAAAGAATCAGTGCCAGAGCCTGCGTGATGATGGCGAAATAGACGCCGCCGACGCGTCGCTTGAACATGGCCAAGCCGACGATGAAGGCGACCACGGAAGGGACGACCACCACGGCGAGCAGACTAAAGGGCAGGCTCTTGAACGGAACCCAGAACGCCGGCAGCGCCTTGAGCTGGTTCCAGTCCATGAAGTCCGGAATGCCGGGTGTCGATTGGATCTTCGTGCTGATCGGATCCGAGGCTTCCAGCTTGAGGAACATGGCCATGCAATAGCCACCGAGACCGAAGAACACGCCCTGGCCCAGGCTCAGGACGCCTCCCTTTCCCCACAGCACCACCAGGCCGAGCGCGACAAAGGCGTAAGTGAGATACTTCCCGACCAGGTTGAGGCGGAAGATGTCGAGCGAGAGGGGAAGGACTGCGAACAACAGGATGGCCAGCAAGGCGAGGTTGGTGAGGCCGGATCGGCCACCGAAGAATCGTTTGAACATGGTGTGGATGGTCGGGGAGTGGGAATCAGTGCGTGAATGGGAGCCGGTTCAGGAGCGCACCTTACTTGCGAACAATCCCTGAGGACGGATCATCAGGATGACCACGATGCCGAGAAGAACGGCCACCTTGCCCATCGTGCCCTGCAGGAAGAACTCGCAGACCGACTGCCCCTGGGCGATGCCGAAGGCAGAGGCGATGGTTCCCAGCAGGCTCGCGGTGCCTCCGAAGACCACCACCAGAAAGGTGTCGACGATGTAGCGCGATCCACTGTCGGGTCCGGTAGATCCAATCGTGGTGAAGGCGGCGCCGGCCACGCCGGCGATACCGCATCCGAGGCTAAAGGCCAGGCGATCGACGAGCCCCGTATTGATGCCGATGGCTCCGCTCATGGCGCGATTCTGGACGGTGGCGCGCATGTGGAGGCCGGCACGGGATCGATAGAGGAACAACCAGACCGCGCCGGTTAACACCAGCGTGAGGGCCATCACGAACACGCCATTGATGGGGATATCGATGCTTTCCGTGGGCTTGAACGACCCCATCAGCCAGTCCGGCAAGGTCGGTGTCACTTCACGGGCTCCGAACGTCGAGCGAAAGGCTTGTTGCAGGACCAGACTGAGTCCCCAGGTGGCCAGGAGCGTGTCGAGGGGCCGACGGTACAGGTACCGGATGAGAGACCACTCGACCAGCAAACCGAGCAGTGCGGCGGCAACGAAAGCAATGGCGATGGCGACCAGGAAGTAGTAGGGCTGCAACGCGGGCGCGTGGTTCTGGACCAACGTCGAGCAGAGGTAGACAACGTAGGCGCCCAACGCCATGAACTCGCCGTGGGCGAGATTCACGACACCCATTTGACCAAAGATGATCGCCAGGCCCAGGGCCATCAGGAGCAGCACACTGAAGAGGCTGAGTCCGGCGAAGCCCTGCATGATGAAGATGGACCAAAGTTCGGAGGCGGAGTACGCAAGCATGGGAGTAGGAGCCGGGAGAGGGGTTCTAGGCGTTGTATGTCGCGGGTTGTGAGAACGACAGGAGCAGGGGCAGGGGCTCAGCGCGGCGCGACCAGGTCGGGACACCAGAGACCCGGTGCGCGCCGCCGAGCAGGGGCTTATTGGTAACCCTTGGGGAAGGGGTTCGGCTCGATGAGTTCCGACTCGTAGAGGACCTTCGCCTGGCCGTCGGTGGACCACTGGCCGATGCGAAGTTTGCTCCAGAGATGATGGTTGGAATCGTGGATGCGCACGTAGCCTTCCGGCGCCTCCTTGAACTCCACGCCGGCGGAGGCGGCCGCGACCTTGTCGATGTCGAAGCTCCCGGCCTTTTCCACCGTCAGTTTCCAGAGCCAGGGACCGAGGTAGGCCGCCTGGGTGACGTCGCCGATGACGGCCTTGTCGCCGTACTTCTTCTTGAACGCCTCGACGAACTTCTTGTTGTTGGGGTTGTCGAGACTTTGGAAGTACTTCATCGCGGAGTAGAACCCGACAAGGTTTTCACCCCCGATGCCGAGCGCTTCGTCCTCCGTCACGGAGATGGTGAGGAGCGTGGCCTTGTCGCCGGTGATGCCGGCCGCCTTGAGCTGTTTGTAGAAGGAGACGTTGCTGCCGCCGACCACGATGGCGTAGATGACGTCCGGCTTCTTCAGCTTGATCTTGTTGATGAGCGAACCGAACTGGGTATGGCCGAGGGCGTAATACTCCTCGCCCACCACCTCGCCTTTGAGAACATTCTCAATGTGCTTTCGTGCGATCTTGTTTGAGGTGCGCGGCCAGATGTAGTCGGAGCCGATCAGGTAGAAGGTTTTGGCCTTCTTCTGTTTGGCCATCCAATCCAGTCCGGCAATGATCTGCTGGGTCGCTTCCTGCCCGGTGTAGATCACGTTCTTCGACTGCTCGAGGCCTTCGTAGAAGGTCGGGTAGTAGAGCATGCCGTTCTCCTTCTCGAAGACCGGAAGGACGGCCTTGCGCGAGGCGGAGGTCCAGCACCCGAAGACTGCGGCGACCTTGTCGTTGACCAGCAGTTTCTTTGCTTTTTCGGCAAAGGTTGGCCAATCACTGGCGCCGTCCTCGACGATGATCTTGATCTTCCGGCCCAGGATGCCGCCCGCCTCATTGATCTGCTCAATCGCCAGTTGCTCGGCCTGGATGGAGCCGGTCTCACTGATGGCCATGGTGCCGGTGGCCGAATGCAGTTGGCCGACGGTCACGGTGTCGTCGGTCACGGCCAGACCGGTCGTGTTGACGGTGGCGGTGGGTGGACCGGCGGCCAGCGAAGCGGCGGAGCCGGCGGCCAGCAGTGCGGTGGCCATCAGGGACAGCCATGGGCCGGGCCTGAATCGGGCACGGCGTGGATGCGGTTGGTGTGTGGGGCTGCGTTTCATGGTGCGGGTTCGATTTCGTTGGTTCAGACCGGTGTCGCCAGCGGGTGGCCGGACGTCACCGAAAGGGATGGATGGGCCTCACGCGATCGCCGCCATCGGGAGGCAGTCCGATCGCAGCATCGCCGCCGATGCGGTGGTGTCGGGTTGACGGGGCATTGGGTCCGGATGTTCGGGTGTCGGCGCTGTGGCCTGGGTCTTGCCTGCGGAACCGGGATGTTCGTCTGCCGGTTCACGACCGGCCTGGGTGAGGGCGCGGTCGTGGAGGTCCTGGCGGAAGAGCTGGGAAAGGATGGCGCGAGGCAGGGGAAGGGGCGCCCCGGGCTCGTTGCTGTCACAGAGGTGCTCCAGCAGGCGCTTTCCCGTCGCACGGGTGGGGGCCCCGATGCGGTAAAATGGAGAGACCGATTCGTGCGATCCCGCCAGGGCGCGCTCGAGGCAGGTTTCGGAAAGGTCGAATGAGCCGGATCGCGCCAGCCAGCCTGCCAGTTCCGAACGGTTCGCTGGCACCTCGCAATAGCGACCGGCATCAATCAGCGCGGCGACCAGGCGGAGATGGAGTTCCTCGTTGCTTTCGACGAACTCGCGCAAAACCACGAACGCCTTGTCCGGTAGTCCGGCGACGGATTTGGGAAATGACGTCGTGACAACGCCGGATTCCTCCGCCAACGCCGCGGTGGGCCAGGGCTCCGATTCGCAGAACCCGTCGAGGAATCCACGGTGAAACGTGTCAAACGCGAGCGCGGCCGGCACCGGCACGAGACGCACATCGCGATCAGGATCGACGCCGCCTTCGGTCAGCCAGGCGCGCAGGAAGTGGGTGGCGGCGGTGATGCCAGGGACGGTGCCGAAGGTCGGACGCGAACGAATGGCGCCGGATCGAATCGCTTGCGCGAGCGTCACGGCATCAACGACCCCTTGGTCCCGCAAATTCCGCGAAAGCGTGATGGCGCAGCGCCCAGAATCCAGGAGCAACGCCGTGAGGCAGGGGCGCCGGACACCGCCGAATCCGCAATAGAGGGAGAGGAGAAGGCCGACGGGGGCGAGGCAGGCGTCGAGTTCACCGTCCACCAGTTTGCTGCGCAGGGTGGCCCAGCCGACCTCGGAGGACAGCTGGACCTGGACGCCGTGCTGTTCGAAGAGACAGAGCTCCTGCGCCGCGATGGGGACCACCGCTTCGAGATTCGACAGGTACCCGATACGAATCACCCCGGATTTCGCCGATCGATCCCATGCGTTGATCTTGGGGCGCCTGCAGAAGCGCATGCCGCCGCCCTTTGCATGACTCGTGCCAAGGCGCGAGCCCTGGGGGCATTAGCGATAGTGAATCTTCTTCAACGGTTGCCTGAGAAACTTTCAACGCCGCGTGCTTCCGTCGTTCGAGCAAGGCAGTAGAGTTCTCGTCGGCGGATCAGTACAAGGAGCATGAAACCCATACTCGACGGACAGCAGCTTCGTGTGTTCGTGACGCTCGCGAGGACGCTGAACATGCGCCGGGCGGCATTGGAATTGGGGCTCACGGCGTCGGCGGTGAGTCACGGATTGAAGGCGTTGGAGCGCGATCTGGGCTGTCAGCTGTTGATTCGGTCGCGCACCAAGCTCGCGCTCTCATCGGCCGGCCACCTGCTGTTGGAGGAGGCGCGCCAAATCCTCGACGCCATGCAATCCGCGCGTCACCGCATGCACAGTTGGAAGGCGTGCCCGGATGACCGACTGCGATTGTCTTCGAGCGCCGTGGCGCTGCGTCAGATCGTGGGACCCGCATTGCGTGAATTTCGCGAGAGTTTTCCGTCATTCACCCTCGCCTTGAGGGCGGACACGGGGGGCGGGGCGTTGGAGGATGGGCGCAACGAACCCGATTTCCGCCTGCTTCCCGATGCCGGCCCCGAACTGCAGGACAGGGCCATACCGATCGGCGAGGACGATCTGCATTTCTACGCGCACCCGCTGCATCCTTGGGTGATCCGTCGGAGCGTGGATCGAGATGAACTCGCCTGCCGACGCCTGATTCTGCCGGAATCGGGAACACCCCTCAGGGACCGTGTCCGCGCCTATTTCCAAGGGGAAGATCTGCGCCTGCGACCATTCATCGAGGTGACCGACGAGTTGGCGGTCCTGGAATTCATCCGCCTCGATCTCGGCGTGGGAATACTTCCTCGTTGGGTTGCTGCCGATGCGATGCGGCACGGTGCGGTGGTGGAACTTCCCCTGGGGCGACGCCGCTTGAAACGGGTTTGGTCGGTGATTCCAAGGCGGGACGGGGCTCTCACCCTTCCCGAGAGTCTGTTGGTGGAATTGCTGCGCAAGGTTTTCCGGTTGGTTTCACCGGAGCGCTCCGAATGAATACGTGCCAAAATGGGCCGCGAGAGCCTCGCGATGGGCGCCTGTCGAACGGCATTCGGTCGGGACCCGCCATCGGAGGTGGAAGGAACGGGGCCTCCAACTGTTCATTTTTGATCGGAGGGCTGTCGCTTTTTGCCCGCGTGCGATGGTTCTTCTGCGTGTCGGGACGCGGGCGGTGGCTTGACCAACCCTTGGGCTCGACGTGAGCGTTGCACATGCGAGAAGCGGAAGGGCGAGACACGATGGTCGCCACAGGTGAGCGGGAGTCCTCGTGCCTGATTTGCGGTGGAACCCGGGTGCGATTGGTCGTGCGCGCCCCGGACTTTGAATACCAGTGCCGAGCGGGCGAATGGGAATTGGTCGAGTGCCGGGCCTGCGGTCACGTGTTCATCGATCCGATGCCCGCCGCCAGCGACATTGGTGCCCTTTATCCTTCCTGGTACTACACCGTGAACCCCAAATCCCCCATCTACATGGAGGGACCGGTGGTGGAGGCGAAAATGGTGAAGGACGCTGAGGGCCTATCTCGGCAGTTGGGGGGTCGCTCGATACGCTCGGTGGTCGACATCGGGGGTGGCAATCTCACCCGTCTGATCAAACTGAAGGAAGTGTTGAGCCGCGATCAGCCAAGCCCGGTGGAGGCGGTGTGCCTGGATCTTCAGTTCGACGCAGCCGTGCTGAGCCAGGCCGAAGGCGCCGGCATTCGTTGCGTGGTTGGCAATGTCGAGACGGACCTGGGCGCCTTGCGGGATCGCGGGCACGACCTGGTGATCATGCGCCAACTGATTGAGCATTTGCGCGACCCCCGGGCGGCGTTGAGGCAGGTGCACCAGAAACTGTCTCCGGGCGGAGTGCTCGTCATTGACACACCCAATCGGGGTGGTTGGGACTATCGCCTGTTCCGGCGCCGTTTCTGGGGGGGATACCATATTCCTCGCCACTTCCACTTGTTCTCCCTGGAGGCACTGGCGCGGATTCTCGTGGAATCCGGCTTTATCGTGGAACGGCAGGCGTGCACTCCATCGATCGCCTTTTGGATCATCAGCCTGAGAAACGCGCTGGGACTCAATTCCATCGAGCGCGGGAAGTCGTTTTGGGAATTTCTCAACCTGAAAAGCCTGCCGGTGGTCGGTGGCTTCTATGTCCTGGACCTCGTGTGGTCAAAACTGGGTGGCGAGACCTCCAACCAATTTGTGATGGCGTCGCGGGCCGAAAGTCCCGTCAACCCCAGCACCTAGAGGCGTCGGAGGCTTTCGTTCACAGACCGGTCGGGCAGTCGAGAAACTGCCAGGGGACCCGAAATCGGCCGGATAGGTAGTGGGCGAGAGCCTTCACGCCGAAGGTCTCCGTGGCGTAATGCCCGGCGTAGAGCACGTTGATTCCCAAATCGTCGGCGAGAGAGGCGGTCCAATGGGGGCCCTCACCAGTAATGAATGTGTCGATGCCGCAGCGGGCGGCATCCCGGATTTCCGCGCCCGCCCCACCGGTGACCACTCCGATGCTCCGACAGAGCTCGGGTCCGCCGGCGAGGAGAACGGGTCGAGAGCCGGTGGCCTGGGCCAGGCGTTCGGTCAATTCCGTGCGGTGCAGCCGCGTCCGGGACCGGAAGCCAATGGTCTGCCCCTTGGCCTCGAAGAACGGAGTCAACGTGCGCAGGCCCAGAGCGCGGGCAAGTTGCGAGCTGTTGCCAAGTTTCGGGTGGGCATCCAAGGGCAGGTGGGAACTGTAAACCGCCAGGTTGGCTTGAAACAGCTGACGCAAGAGATCGTAGCGAGGGCCGGTCCATGGCTGCTGGGGGGACCAGAACAGACCGTGATGAACGATGAGGAGGTCCGCGCCCGCATCGGCGGCCATGCGGATGGTGGTGGCGCGGGCATCGACGGCTGCGGCGATGCGGGAAACTCGGCCCGAGTTTTGAACCTGGAGACCGTTAAGCGCTCCGTCCCAATCCCGAAATTGATCCGTTTTCAGGAGATGGTCGCAGGCGTCGACCAAACGGGAGAGCGGGACGGATGCCATGGGAGGAGAAGACCAAAGGAGCGCCCAGGAAAGAAGTCCGGAGGCGGATCCTTCTTTTTCGAATTTAACCGTCAGCGCATTGCATCCGATATCGGGGTTCGTATAGTCGCCGCCGCGTTGCACCCGTCGAAGCGACCCCTGAAATGAGCGAACCTTCGCTTGAGGCCCCACCATGGACCATTGAGGCCGCCCGTTCCCTTTACAACGTCGACCGCTGGGGAGCCGGCTACTATGACATCAACTCGGAAGGCCACGTGGTGGCCAAGCCGCTCCACGACAAAGGAGCGACGGTGGACATCACGGACGTGATCGAGGAGGCGAAAGGGCGGGGGCTCAAGTTCCCGCTGCTGATTCGCTTTCAAGACATCCTCCGCCACCGGGTCCAGGCCATCAACCAGGCCTTCCGGACCGCCATGGGTGAGTTCAACTACCAGGGACGGTATCGTGGAGTGTTTCCGATCAAGGTGAACCAGCTGCGGGAAGTGGTAGAGGAGATCCTTGAGGCCGGCGGCCCCTTCGATTTCGGCCTGGAGGTGGGCAGCAAGCCGGAGATTTTCGCGGCTCTTGCCCTGCAGGACCGGATTGGCGGGCTGATCATCTGCAATGGTTACAAGGACACCACCTTCATCCGCATGGCGTTGCTCGGCATCAAGCTGGGCAAGCAGGTGATCCTGGTGGTCGAAAAGCTGGAGGAACTTCGACAGATCATCACGATCTCGAAGCAACTGGGCGTCGAGCCGCAGGTGGGCATCCGCGTGCGATTGCTGGCGAAGGGCGCCGGCAAATGGGCCGAAAGCGGGGGTGAAAACGCCAAGTTCGGACTCAGTGCGGTGGAGATCCTGGCTGCCTGTGACCTGCTCCGAGCGGAAGGCCTGGGGCATTGTTTCAAGCTGGTCCATTTCCACATCGGATCGCAGGTGCCCGATATTCTGACGGTGAAGAAGGCGGTGCAGGAGGCCGCCCGGTACTACGCCAAGCTCCACCGGCTGGGCTTTTCCCCGCAGTATTTGGATGTCGGTGGAGGTCTGGGTGTCGATTACGACGGCAGCCATTCCGCGTTCGACAGCTCCACCAACTACTCCCTGCAGGAGTATGCCAATGACGTGGTTTATTATGTGTCGGATGTCTGCAACGCCGAGAAGGTGCCGCATCCGGACATTGTGAGCGAAAGCGGGCGGGCCATCGTGGCCCACCATAGTGTCTTGGTGGTGGAGGTTTTCGGTTCCATTCACAAGACCGGACTGGCCGACACGCTGACCTTTGGGGAGAGCGAGCATGCGTTGGTTCGCGAGTTGCTCGACATGCGTCGCAACCTTCACAAGTTGAATAAGTTGGAGGCCTTTCACGACGCGGCGGAGCGGCGTGAGGACGCCCACAACATGTTCGTCCTGGGCCTGATGGAATTGCAGGACAAGGCGAAGATTGAAGCCTTGTATTGGCAGATCAGCCAGGCGGTGGTGCTGAGTTTCCAGGGGCAGGCGTACGTTCCGGAGGAGATTCGCAAGCTCGAGGATAGCCTCGGCGACCAGTACCTCTGCAATTTCTCCGTCTTCCAATCCCTGTTGGACCACTGGGCGCTCGGGCAGTTGTTTCCCATCATGCCGATCGACCGCCTGGAAGAGCGCCCATCGCGAGAAACCACCCTCGTGGACATCACCTGCGACTCGGACGGCCAGATCAATAAGTTCATCGACCTGCGCGATGTCAGGGACACGTTGCCGGTCCATGCCTTGCGCCAGAACGGTGCCGGACCGGAGCCCTATTACCTTGGTTTCTTCCTGATGGGCGCCTACCAGGACATCATGGGGGACCTGCACAACCTCTTCGGCAGAGTGAATGAGGTCCACGTCTTCCTCGAACCCGACGAACCGGCCGGTTATTATGTCGAGGAAGTCATCGAGGGCAGTACGGTCGTGCAGACCCTGACCTCGGTGCAGTACGACGAGAATGAGCTCAAGCGTCAGATGAAGACGCAGATCGACGCGGCGATCAAATCGGACCGGTTGAAGCCGAGCGAGGCGATGCGGCTTCTGGACGATTACGAGCGAGGTCTCAAGGATTACACTTATCTCGGGTCTTGATGCCGCCCTCCGTCACGCCCGGATCTCGCGAGTCCGAGTCGTCGGCACCGAGCGGGAGCAATGTCGTTCGGGAGGCGCCGGTCGGTCCGGGGGCGCCGGTGGCCGAGATGGCTTCTGTCGTGCGCGGTTTAGCGGCGATCTTCTGGGGACTGCCCATCGCGTTGCTCGCGTTCGCCCGGCATTTTCTGGCGTTTTGGCCGAGCGTCTATGATTTGGTGTTGCCGCCCGCAGCCACGGGCTTGCTGTTGCTTGGTCTCCACCGGCTCAGTCGCCTCTACCCGCAGGAACGGATCTGGCAACAAGCGGTCTTTCAGGCGCAGATTCTGGCGTTGCTGCTGGTGGGCTTGTCGCCATTTCTATTCTTCTGGAGCCGCACACCGGGGGCCGATTTCTTCGGACGCGCCGTGGTCGTGCTTCTGGGGGCCGCCTTCGCCTTTGTGGTGGCCCTGATGCGGGTGTTGGTCCGGTTGTCGGCAATATTGCCGGACGAGACCGCCCGGTCGGATGCCCGGTTGTTCCAAGGGCTGGCGACCTATGTGGTGGTGGTGTTGGTCGGTGCGGCGGTGACGCTATTCGTGCGTCTGTCACCCATCGGCCTCTCCGAGTTTTTGGAATTGCCGAAGCAACCGTCGGCTTTCGGACGCCAAGCGTTGCTGCTGCTCCTGACGCTGCTCCCCATTGCCATGGCCATGGCGGTGGCCTGGAAACTGAAGGAAGTGGCGATGGGCGTGGTGATCGGCCGGCGGCGCTGATTTGAAGAGCGCGGTGTGGACCCGTGCGGTCCTCCTCAAGACCGCCCCATCAATGGGTCCGGCAACCGTAGCCGATAAACAAACCCATGAAGGCCAAAAAGCCGATGGCAAAGAGCCAGAGGCCATGGCCATGAGAGGCAAGGATCAGGCCCAGGCCCAGCACACCGGCTATCAGACACGTGACCAAAAACGCGGCAACGAACTTCATTCGGCGGACAGCATAGCGAGGGGACGGGCCAGCTCAAGTCGGCGCTGGAGGTTTGTCATAGCGCCCTGGAACCCACCCCGAAACGACGCTCAATGGACTTGGCAGGAACCCGGTGGAAGCGAATTCTCCGGCCATGAAGTCTCCTGAGGCCGGTTCCAAGGCGCCGCCGTCCAAGCAACGGCGGCAAGTGGCCCGCAGCGTGACCACGTCGAAGATCCATCCGATTCTCGTCTACCCGTTTCGCAATCCGGAGGATTACACCCATCTCAAGGCGCTCTACGCCGCGTCCGAGGAGTGGCTCGCCCAACCGCAAATTTACGCGCGGCCGATGACCGTCATCGATCGCAAAACCCATTACCGGGCGGCTTCCGACCCGGCCTACACCGAGTTCCGGCGCAAGACCGTGGAGGCCCATTCGGAGATTCTGGACGCCTGGACGGTCGATACCTGCCAGATGTGGTATACCGCGCTGGGGGCGGCGTACGAGAGAGGCTCCTCCAAGGACGTGTATTGGGTGATTCCCGGAGATTTCGACTACGGCTCGCCCACTGGTTCCGAAGTCTTGGGGCGGCTGCCCGATCTGCCGGCAATTTGCGCCGAGTTGGACCAGGACATCTGCGTGGGTGAAGTATCGACCGATCCCTGCCATTCGAAACAACTCATCGACACCCACGGCACCTTCGCGCTGCTTTACAACTGGTTTCCCGCCGAAGCGCGCGACATCCGCCAGTACACGGAGCGGCCGCGGTCGGAATTCTTCGCCATCCGCCACGATTTCCTCGGCGATATGCTGAAACGCCGCTGGTATGCCTATGAACAGACCATGGTGATGCTGTTGCACGCCGTCTTCGGCAAGAAGCGCATCACCCGATTCTCGGTCGGCGACATCTCGGACCTCCCGGAGGGCCGCGAGACCCTGGCCTCGGCCATGCAACAGGTGGAACGTACCGAACGGGTGGTCAAATCACTGTGGCGCGAGCGCCACGGGGCGCGCACCGGATGGACGGACCAGTACCGGCGTCTCGAGGCACAGTCGGAACAGATTCGACGCAGTGCGTTGATCATTTTGGAGAAGCTTCTAGTTTGACCGCGGTTCGCCGTCGCCAGAGAGGCACGACCGACGCGAACAGGTGGATGTATCGATGAACCGAAATCCGTACAGCGCGCATCGCAATCTGCGGGCGATCAATTTCTTTTGTCAGGCGCCGCAAGCCGAGAAGGTCAGCCTGATCGGGGACTTCAATCAGTGGAGTCCGGACACGCACCCCATGCGTCGATCGCCCGACGGCACATGGACTCTCACCGTTGAACTGCGGCACGGGCATCATCGGTACGCCTTCTGGGTGGACGGCCATTTGGCGATTGATCCGCGGGCGCAGGGAATTACACGGAATGACCAGGGACAGCGGGTGTCATTGGTGCCGGTAAGCTGACCCTGGGAAGGACTGGGAAGGAATCTGTCTTGAGTGCCTTGGCTATTTTCCTGGGAAGCGGACTGGGCGGGCTGGCCCGTTGGTGGCTTTCAGGACTCATCGCCGCACGCGTGGGGGAGACCTTTCCGTGGGGCACGCTGGTGGTGAATGTCACCGGTTCATTTGCCATCGGACTGATGGCGGGTTTCACGGGACCCGAGGGTCGATTTCTTGTCTCCCCGCTCCTCCGCCAGTTCTTCATGATCGGCATCTGCGGCGGCTACACCACCTTCTCCTCCTTCAGCCTGCAGACCTGGTACCTGGCGGAAAACGGCGAATGGCTGCGCGCCGGAGCCAACGTCCTATTGTCGGTGGCGCTGTGCCTCGCAGGAGTCTGGCTCGGTTACCTGGTCGCCGCCAACGTGCCGTCGACGAAAGGTCCGTGACATGCAAATCCCGCAGCAAGCCACTCGGCTTCGCATCTACTTGGGCGAGTCGGATCGTTGGCAGCACCGGCCCTTGTACGAGGCCATCGTCCTCAAGGCGCGCGAACGCCACCTCGCGGGCGCCACCGTGCTGCGCGGGCCTATGGGGTTCGGCAAGACGAGCCGCCTGCACACCGCGAAAATCCTGCGGCTATCGATGGACCTTCCGATGGTCATCGAAATCGTGGACGCCAGCGACCGGATCCAGGCGTTCCTGCCGGACCTGGACGCCATGATGACGGGTGGTTTGGTGACTTTGGAACCGGTCCAGGTGATTTCTTATCGAGCGGGTGCTGTGGACGCTCCCCCCTAGGGCCGAACGCCGCTGAACTTTGGCTCGCCCCTTCGCCCTTCGATGATGGAGAATGTCGGCGGACCTTAACGTCGTTCCGGTCCGTTTCCACAATATGAAGACACCGTGGGACTGTTGGGGAAATCCGCCGAAGCAGCTGCTGTGGGCAGGACTGCTCGTGTTGTTGCCAGGACTGACATCGTGTCGCGAGAATGCCGGGTCGCCGGTGTTGCCCCCGCCCGCGGTCCAAGTCCTCGCCGTCGCACCAACCCACGTGCCGCTCAGCCAGGAACTCATCGGGCAGTTGGACTCACCGCAAAACGTGGAGGTACGCGCGCGAGTCGAGGCATTCGTTGAGGCCGTCCTGTTCACGGAAGGATCCACGGTGGAAAAAGGCGACCGACTGTTCGCCCTGGATGAGCGCCCGTTTCGGGAGCGGTTGGCGGCCGCGAATGGTATGCTGGCCGAAGCTCGCGCGGCGCTCAACAAGAGCGAAAAGGACGTGGAGCGGCTGCGGCCCCTCGCGGAGAAGCGTGCCATTCCCCGGCAAGACCTGGACAACGCCATCGCCGCCGTCGAAGTCAACCGGGCGGGCGTCACGTCGGCCGAGGCCAGAGTGCAGACCGCCCAATTGGATCTCGGGTACTGCGACGTGCGTGCGCCCATTCGGGGATTGATTGGCGCCAAGCAGGTTTCGGTTGGGGACCTGGTGGGAAAAGGACAGCCGACGCTGCTGGCCACGGTCTCCACCCTCAACCCGATCTGGTTCTATGGTAGCGTCAGTGAAGTGGCGTATTTGAAGGCGGAGGGCGAAGTCAGGCGCACGGGGCGTCAATTGTCGGAGGTACCCGTGTCTCTGGTCCTCGCCGACGGGTCGGCATTCCCCTCCCCGGGCAAATTCGTCTTCATCGATCGGGCGGTCGATTCGAAGACAGGTACGCTGCGAGTGCGGGCCGAGTTCGCCAATCCCGACGGACTGTTGAGGCCGGGTATGTTTGCCCGAGTGCGGGTGGATGTGGGGCAGCGGACGAACAGCATTGTTGTTCCCGAACGTTCCTTGGTGGAGTTGCAGGGCAAAAGCTTCGTTTGGGTGGTCGGCAGTGATCAGAAGGCGAGTCAGCGTCCGGTGACGGTGGGAGACGCCGTTTCCGGAGGCATTCTGGTGACGGCGGGGTTGGCGCCGGGGGAACAGATCATCGTCGAGGGATGGCAGAAGGTACGGGAGGGGGTTGCGGTTCGACCCATCACCCCAGAGGACAAGCCTCAGGCCCCCGCGCCGTTGCCGCACAAATAAAGGCCGACCATGGCAGACTTTTTCATCCGCCGCCCGATCGTGGCGATGGTGATTTCAATTCTCACGGTCATCGTGGGCTTGGTGAGCTTGTCCAGGCTCCCGATTTCCGAATACCCGCTGGTTAGCCCGACGTTGATCCAGGTGACGGCGAATTATCGCGGCGCGGCCGCCGAAGCCGTCATGGAATCGGTCGCGACGCCATTGGAATCCAAGATCAACGGCGTCGACCAATTGCTCTACCTGCAGTCGTACAATGCCAACGATGGAAAGATGACGTTGAATGTCGTGTTTGATGTGGGAACCGACGTCAACCTGATGCAGGTGAATGCGCAGAATCGCGTCGGACAGGCCGAAGCGCAGTTGCCTGATGCCGTGAAGCGCGAGGGCGTGGTGGTGAATCGATCCAGTCCGGACATCCTGATGGCAATCGGGCTTTCGTCGCCGAAAGGCACCTACGACGCCGTGTTTCTGGGCAACTACGCGGATATCCAGCTGGTGGACGCGATCAAACGCGTGCGGGGCGTGGGCGATGTGAAGAATTTCACCGCCCAGGACTATTCGATGCGGATTTGGCTGCGACCCGACAAACTTGCAGCCCTCGGCTTGACGCCGCAGGACGTGGCGTCGGCGATCAAGGAGCAGAATGCCCAAAGTCCGGCCGGCCGCATCGGAGCCGAGCCTGCCCCGGCTGGCCAGGAGACTCAGTACAACGTTCGCGCCCTGGGCTTGCTTCGGCATCCGCGTGAGTTCGAGGAGATCATCATCCGTTCGAGTCCGGATGGATCTCAGGTCAAGGTGAAGGACGTGGCGCGGGTGGACCTGGGGGCGCAAACCTACGATTTGCGGGCACGGCAGAACAAGGCGCCGGCTGGAGCCATTGGCATTTACCTGGCTCCCGGGGCGAACGCGATCGAGACGGCGGCGCGGGTGCGGGAGGTTCTCGAGGAAGCGAAGGCCCGGTTTCCGCCCGATATCGAGTATGATGTGACATTGGATTCGACGCTGCCGATCAAGGCTTCGATGGAGGCCATCGTGCACACCTTGTTCGAGGCGGTGGTCCTGGTGCTGATCGTCGTCTATGTGTTCCTGCAGAGTTTTCGGGCCACGGTGATTCCGATGCTGACGGTGCCGGTATCGCTGCTGGGCGTGTTCATTGTTTTTCCATTGCTCGGGTTCACCGTGAACACCCTCACCATGTTCGGTTTGGTGCTGGCCATCGGCATTGTGGTGGACGACGCCATCGTGGTGGTGGAGGCGGTGCAGCACCACCTCGAGCACGGGATGGACCCCGTGGAGGCAACGCGTCAGGCGATGAAGGAGGTTTCCGGTCCGGTGGTGGCCATCGCCCTGATCCTCTGCGCGGTCTTTGTGCCGGTCGCCTTCATGGCGGGTGTCACCGGGCGGCTCTACCAGCAATTCGCCATCACCATCGCGGTCTCCGTGGTCTTCTCAGCCATCAACGCCCTGACCCTCAGTCCGGCCCTCTCGGCGATGCTGTTGCGCAAGCCGAAGCCTGGTCGCGGACCGATCGCCGCCTTTTTCCGATGGTTCAACGCCGCCTTCGATCGTTTAGGCAACGGTTACGGGACGATCGTCAAGGGACTGGCGCGGAAAGCGACGCTTTCCATGCTGCTCCTGGTGGCGGTGGTGGGGGGGATCTATGGATTAGGCAAGGTGGTGCCGGGAGGGTTTATTCCCGATGAAGACAAGGGGTACTTGTTCGTTGCGGTCGAACTGCCGGACGGCGCCTCGTTGCAACGAACAGACGAGGTTCTCAAGCAAGCGGAAGCCATCGTCTCGGGAACCGAGGGCGTGCGTTCGACGATCGCGTTGGCCGGCATGAATATCTTGAGCGGCCTCAATTCCCCGAACTCCGCTTTGATCTTCGTCGGCCTGGAGGAGTGGGAACACCGCAAAGACCCTCGGTTGCATGTGTCGGCTATCAGCCGGGAGTGGAATCGAAAGTTCTTCGGAATTGCCGGGGCGCGCATCTTCGCTTTCTCGCCGCCCGCATTGCCCGGGTATGGAAACGCCAGCGGATTCACCATGCAGCTTCAGGACCGGTCCGGTGGCGGCGTCGAAACCTTGGACCGACAAGTCCAGGCCTTCCTCGCGGCGGCGGCCAAGAGGCCGGAGATCGGCCGTGTATCGACCACCTTCCAGTCGACGACACCCCAGGTGAAAGTCGACCTGGATCGGGAGAAGGCGCGGACCTTGGGGGTTCCCGTGGACAGCGTATTCCAAACGATGCAGGCCTATCTGAATGGACTTTATGTGAACGACTTCGTGCGGTTCGGGCGCGTCTACAAGGTCTTTCTCCAGGCTGAACCCGAATTCAGCAATCGGCCGGAAGACATCGGCCACTTGTACGTGCGCAACCAGGAGGGCGCCATGGTTCCGCTGAGCACGTTGGTGACCGTCGGGAAGATGTCGGGCCCGAACTACGTGGCTCGCTTCAATCTCTATACGGCGGCAGAGATCAACGGTTCGCCAGCCCCTGGCTACAGCTCGGCGCAGGCCCTGGCGGCGATCGAGGAGATCATGAAGGAAATGCCGTCGGATGTGGGCTACGAATGGTCCGGACTCACCCTGCAGGAGAAGAAGGCGGAAGGCCAATTGGTGTCCATCTTCGGCATGGCGATTGTCTTTGTCTTTCTTCTGCTCGCGGCACAGTACGAAAGCTGGTCGCTTCCGTTCTCCGTCCTGTTGGCGACACCCACCGTGGTCCTGGGCACGATGGTCGGTTTGCTGGTGCGGAACTATGATCTGAATGTTTACGCCCAGATCGGTTTGGTGATGCTCATCGGTCTGGCGGCCAAGAACGCGATCCTGATCGTCGAGTTCGCCAAGATGCGTCGGGAAGAAGGCAAAGGGATCATCGACGCCGCGGTGGAAGGCGCAAAGCTCAGGTTGCGACCGATTCTCATGACGTCGTTTGCGTTCATTCTCGGTTGCGTGCCGCTCATGCTGGCGGGTGGCTCGGGCGCCGCTTCGCGCAGCACCATGGGCACGGGTGTGGTTTATGGGATGTCCATCGCCACGGTCATCGGCCTGTTTTTGATCCCGGTCTGTTATGTATTCGTGCAGCAATGGTCCGAGCGTGGCGGCGGCGGGGGCGGAAGGGAGGGGAAACCGGTGAACCCGGCGCCGACCAAGGGAGGGAGCCACGCATGAACCGCACCAAGGGTAGGGAAAACTTCCGAGATTTGGACGCGAGTCTGGACCATGCGCCGGGGCGGGATTGCCCTGCTGCAGCGCGACAGGGCCCACCTGAGTTGGAGATGGCTCCTGTCGGAAGGCCCGAGTCGCGCTGCGACGAGGTGTGCAGCGCCGAACGGCTCATGGCGAGGGCACCCATCGGTGTCGCGGTGGCGGTCCTGTTGGCCGTCTTCGCCGGATGCGCAGTGGGTCCCAATTACCGTCGACCTGACGTGTCGACGCCGACCTCGTTCCGCAGCCCGAACGACGTGTCTCCACTCGGGAGTTCTTCGGGAACGAACAGTCTGGGCGACCTGGGCTGGTGGCAGGTGTTCCGGGATCCGCAACTGCAGTCCTACATCCACGAGGCATTGACCAATAGTTGGGACATTCGCATCGCGGCGGCGCGGGTGCTTCAGGCCGAGGCCAACGCGAAGATCGTGCGGTCGCAGTTCCTCCCTTCCGTGTCGGCAGGCGGGGATGTCGTCACGGCGCGCAGTTCACAGCGGGGACCCGCGGCGCCTCCTGCGGGAGTCGATCCGCAGCGGGTTTACGGGGACGT
>JAEUHG010000142.1 GCA_016795425.1 Verrucomicrobiales bacterium | reverse complement strand
CAGGGGACTTAAAATCCCCTGACCGGAAACGGTCGTGCGGGTTCGAGTCCCGCCATCGGCACCAATCTTCGCTCGCGGGGACGCGAGCCGGGGCTGGCTGGCGCGATTAAAGGCGGAGATCGCGACGGAAGAGGAACAATTCTCGACCGTCGTAGAGTCCGGTAACCGTTTATCAACGGGGAAGCCTTTGCTTCGAAGCCGCGCACGCTCCAACCGGTCTCCTATCCGCCATCACGGAGTCTGCTCAGGAAGTTGCCGAATCCGCGAAAACTGGAAGAATGGCCGTTGCCCATGACCGTTCCCGAAAAAGTTGTTCTGTTTGAAAGGGCCCTCCAACTGTTTCTGGACCGCGTGCGCGCCGATCCCAACCTCCTCGCGGCGGTCCTGATCGGCAGTCTCACGGAGGAAACTGTATGGCGCCGGGACTCGATCTCGCTCTGGCTGATCGAAAAGGATGGCGTGACCAAGCGTTTGCGGGCCGACGGGGAGGATTCTCGGATCTTCCGCACGCTTGTGGAGGAAGGCGTCAACCTCCACTGCGAACTCATCCCGCGCAGCCGGTTCAAGCGAATGGTCGAAGGGTCGGCTCGAACCGCCTTTCGCTATAGTTTCTTTGCCAGGCGTCGGCTGATGTATTGCGCCGACGCCTCGCTGGCCAAGTGGTTTGAACAGGCCGATACCCTGGCCCGTCGGGACCAGGACCGCGAGCTGTGCATCGCCACCACCTGGCTCATCCACGGACATCGCAGTGCAGCGCGCCTTCTCGAGATCAAGGGAGACCTCGACCTGGCGTTCCAGGAGCTGCTGGGATGCGCGCATTGTGTTGCGGCGGCCGAAGTCATCGCTTCGGGTGAAGTTCACGAGGGATTGGCGATCGATCGCGCCCTCAGCATCGCGCCCGCCCTGATGGGCAAACTGTATCTGCAGCTTCTGAGCGGCTCGCGCACACGGTCCGAGCTCGATGAGAAGCTCCTGGCCTTCGATGAGTATCTCGGCGCGCATGCCGAGACTCGGCTCCGGCCGGTCCTGAGTTATCTACGGAAAGAAGGCCGACTGGTTCCACTGAGTGAGTTGTCGGATTATTTCGCTCATTCCCAGTTGTTTCCCTGGCACTTGGAATCGGCCTGTGAATGGCTGGAACGGAAGGGCGTCCTGCAAAAACTCTCGGCCCCTCTCGGCCTTACGAAGCTCAGCCGGGTCGAAGTGGAAGAGCCTGCTTACCTGTGCGAATCGCGATGAAACCGAAGGTGCCCGAGACCATGCGCACCACGCTCCTTGTGCAGGGAGCGCGGGAGAACAACTTGCGTAACGTGACGGTCGAGCTGCCGCGCAACCAATTGGTTGTCTTCACCGGCGTCTCCGGATCGGGCAAGTCCTCCCTGGCGTTCGATACGATTTATGCGGAGGGCCAGCGCTGCCTCCTGGCCTCCATGTCCGCGTACGCCAAGCGCTTCGTCAATCAGCTCCGCAAGCCCGACGTCGACTTTGTCCACGGCCTCTCACCGGTCATTTCCATTGATCAAAAGACGGTCGGCAGCAACCCGCGTTCGACCGCCGGCACGATGACGGATCTATGGGACTACCTGCGGATGCTCTACGCGACGCTGGGGACGCCCCATTGTCCGCGATGCGGAATGGCGGTCCCTGTCCGCTCTCCGAACCAGATGCTGGAGCATGTGCTCCGCTTGCCCCGGGGGACAGAAGTCGAGCTGCGCGCGCCGGTCTTCGAGGTTTTCGGCGAGGATTGGGACCGTGTCTTCGAACAGGTGCGCCTGCAGGGCTACCGCCGCGTGCGGGTGGATGGCGAACTCAAGGATCTCGGAAGCCCGCTGGAACTGGGCGAAGACGCTCATCCATGGATCGAGGCCATAGTCGACCGGTTTGTCATCGGCCCCGGCATCGACCGGCACGTGCTGGCTTCGCTGGAGCATGGACTCAAGGTGGGCGACGGGTTCTTCTCGTTCCATCCCGAAGGCGTGCCGCAGACCGTGCTGAAGTCGTTCTGGAAGGGATTCGGCTGCTCCCAGCACCGTTTGCTCTCGGCAAGTCTGCACCACGCGCATTTCACCTTCAACGACCCTTCCGGGGCGTGCGTCACGTGTGCCGGGCTGGGAACTTCGAAACGGGTGCTTCCTGCGTTGCTCGTCCCGGACCCCAGCCGGAGCCTGGGCGATGGAGCGATCGTCAAGGAAGCTTTCAACCACGACAAGAATGCCTGGGGCGGACGCTGGCTCCATAGCCTTGCCCGGCATTACGGATTCAGTCTGACGGCGCGCTTCTCGGAACTACCGGAGCAGGTCAAAGACATCCTCTTTTACGGCAGCAAGGGAGAGAAGATTGAGATCGTACTCCCGGAGGGAGCCCGCCAGGGAGAGAACCACGCGGGTAAGAAGATGGCCTTCCAGGGCGTGGTCTGTCAGATCGAACGCCACTACCATTGGTACCGCAAACAGGGCCGCAGCATGGACGGCATGGAGGCCTATCTTCAGAAGGTCATGGTCGATTATGATTGCCCCGATTGCGGCGGCGCTCGCCTGCGGAAGACCCGCAGCCTGGTCCGCGTCGGTGGCAAGACCCTTCCCGAAGTGGGCAACCTGCACTTGCGGGATCTGCGCACGTGGATCGACACGGTCGATCTCGCAGCAGACAAGACGGCCGTGGCGACGACCGTCATTCGGGAGATTGCCGGCCGCATCGACCTGCTCATCAGTATTGGCCTGGACTACCTCAATCTCAATCGCCGCTCCGGGACCCTGTCGGGTGGCGAATCGCAGCGCATCCGGCTTTCCACCCAGATCGGCTCGGGTTTGATGGGCATGCTGTACGTCTTGGATGAGCCCAGCATCGGTCTCCATCCTAAAGACAATGTCAAAATGATCCGGACGCTGGAGCGGCTGCGCGATCTCGGAAACACCGTGATCGTGGTCGAACACGACGAAGAGACCATTCGCGCGGCGGACTGGATTGTGGAAATCGGCCCGGGCCCCGGGATTCACGGCGGTGAGGTGGTCGCCCAGGGCTCGCCGGAGACGGTGCTAGCCGACCCGAAATCACTGACCGGAGCATTCCTGCGCGGAGACCGGGAAATTGCGGTCCCTCTGGATCGGCGCCCTCCTGGGGCGCGGAGAATCAGTATTCGCGGCGCGCGTCACAACAACCTGCAGAGTCTCGACGTCGAGATTCCACTCGGGCTCCTGGTCTGCGTCACGGGAGCCTCGGGTTCCGGGAAGAGCTCGCTGGTGCATGAGATCTTGTACAAGAAGCTGGCTTCGCTGCGCTACGACAGCCGAATCCTACCCGGAGCCCATGACGCCTTCGAGGGCCATGAGGCTGTGGATGACGTCGTCCATATCGATCAATCCCCGATCGGCCGGTCTCCGCGCTCCAACCCGGCGACCTACGTTGGCATCTACGATTCGATCCGGGAGGTATTCGCCGAAACGGACGAGGCCAGGAAGCGTGGCTTTGGTCCGGCGACGTTCAGCTTCAATGTCAAAGGGGGTCGGTGCGAGGAATGTGCAGGCGACGGAACCATCATCACTCAGTTATCTTTCATGCCCGATGTCGAAGTGACTTGCCCGGCATGCAAAGGCCGGCGGTATCGGGAGGAAACCCTGGAAGTCACGTGGCACGGGCGCAACATCGCGGAAGTGCTGAAGCTCTCCATCGAGGAAGGCCTCGAGTTCTTTGCGCAGGAGCGCCCCATCCTCAGAAAGCTCCAGACTCTTCACGAACTCGGACTCGGCTACCTCCAACTCGGCCATGCGGCAACCCTCCTCTCTGGAGGCGAAGCCCAGCGCGTCAAGCTCGCGGCTGAACTCACAAAACTGCGCCGCGGACGCCATAACCTCTACATCCTGGACGAGCCGACCACTGGCTTGCATCTGGCCGACGTCCAGCGGTTGCTGGATGCGCTTCAGAGACTGGTGCAAGCCGGCCACACGGTGCTGGTCATCGAGCATCATCTTGATGTCATCCAATGCGCCGACTGGATTCTCGACCTTGGCCCGGAAGGTGGCCACCGCGGCGGCCACCTCATCGTCGCGGGGACACCGGAGCAGGTCGCCGCCTGTGACCAGTCCCACACCGGCCGGGCACTGCGCGAGCACCTGCGCCATCGCCGCGCCAGGAACGGCGCCCGTCGACGCTCCTGAACACCCTCGCCATCCATTCCATTGCCGTCGTTGGCAGGGGTCCTCCACGAGCCTCGGAAGAAGGTCTGACGGTTCGGGGCGACGAGGATCGCCCCACCGTCCCACCACTGCCCGAGCCGCCGACGAGCGGCATAAGGCCTGAATGCGTGGCCGTCCCAGGAATGCGGCGGTCGAAGTTCTATCGCAAGCGGAAGAAATGGTGCGCGCGTTCAGCCGGCACAACGAGCATCTGGCGTTCACCCTCGGGTGTCGGGGAGGCAGTGGAAGGCGTCCATGGACCGCCGAGCTGTGGCGCGGATTCGACACTCCAGAGGCCGGCCACAGTGGGCCAGGACAGGACGACCGACGGGGTGATGGAGAGCGGGGGCGAGTCGCAGGCGCCGAGTTGGGTGCCGGTTTCGGTGGCGGTGGCGAGGACTTGCCGGTTGATCGGGGTCGTGACGTTGCAGAATCGATTGCTGATGATCTGGGCATCGAACGCGAAGCCCAGGGCGTCGCCGAGGTCGGGCAACGGATCCTGAAGCGGATGCTGACCGATGAGGCGGATTCCTTCCGGCAGATTCTCGAATTGGTTGTTGGCGATCGTTACATTCGTGCCGCTGATGGCCAGGCCAAGCGGAAGAATCCCTGGAGCGGTTCCTTGGAAGCGGTTGTTCCTGACGAGGCTGCCGTTGGCCTTCGTCAGAGAGATGTGCATCTGGTTATCTCGAAAGGTATTGCCTTCGATGATCAGCGGGCCGGCGATGCCAAATTCGGGGTCATTGGCCTGATTCGATAGGAGAATGCCGTAGCAGATCGGGAATTCGATCCCAGTTCCGGTATAGGAGAAACCGCTGATGGTGTTACCGGAGATTCGTCCACTGACGCCCTCGCCGATGTGGATGGCCGCAGTATTGAGACCACGGTTTACGGGGCCCAATCCGAGGATGGTGTTGTTTTCGATGGAGATATCCATGCTCCTCTCGCTCGATGCCCCCACGCAGAAGAGAGCTGATTGACCGTCCGCAAACGTGCACCCGGCGACGCGCACCTGCACGACACGCTCGCTGGTGGCCACCAAGGGCGTGGCGGATTCACTGCCGGTCGGCGTGTCGCGGAAGCCGTAGAAGGCACAGTCCTCCACCTCGAGGTTGCACCCGCGACTGAGGATTCCTCTGAGTTCGTCAGAGCCCGGCGCGCGACCGGCCAAACGCTCACCCTCGAAGATCAATCCTCGCACCACGACGTCGGAGTCGCGGAGGTACAGGATGGGAATATGCGCCACCGTGCCTTCGGGAACGACCGGCAGGCTTGGCGTGGCTCGGAGAATGGTCCCTGGTCGACCGACGAGCGTCAGCTTCTTGGAGATAACCTGCACCTGTGCGGGGTACACGCCGGGAGCGATTTGGATGACATCATTCGTTCCGGCGGCGTCCACGGCAGCCTGGATGGTCGGGTAATTCTCCGGCACCCGAAGTTCCGAGGCCACCGCGGATGTGGCAACGGCGACCGTCGCGATGAGTTTGGTGAGCGGGTGGGTGAGGGTGGCCGTGGGCCGGTGATTCAGAATGGGATTCATGGGGCGCATGTCATTGGAAAGGGAGTGACATCCCTCCCTGGTGAAATGCGGAATTCCGAGGCGCGAACGATCAACGAAATGTAGGCCTCGCCGTCTTGATCACCCCCGGATTCCGTCTCTATGCCCCTGTTCGATTCTCGGGCTCTAAGGTTTCATCGACGCGCGCGATTGCTGGACGGCCTTGAAGAGCCAGGTTTTCGCGTAGGTCCACCAGCGGACGGCTGTGGGTTCGGAGATCCCGAGGATTTGGCCGGCCTCCTTCAAGTCGAGACCGCCGAAGTAGCGGAGCTTCACGAGTTCGGCTTTTTGGGGGGCGTGCAGGGCGAAGCGATCGAGTGCCTCATGGACGGCCAATAATTCGTCATCACCGCACGGCATCGCGATCTCGACCTCGTCGACGTTCAATCGCTCCTGGCCGCCGCCGTGGCGAAGGGCCTGTTTGCTACGGGCGCGATCGATGAGGATACGGCGCATGGCTTCGGCGGCGGCGCAGACGAAGTGGGTACGGTTTTCCCAGGTGGGTTGTTTGTCGCCGCCCAGGCGCAGCCACGCTTCATGAACCAGCGCGGTGGGCTGGAGCGTTTGCGGGCTGGATTCGCGCGCCATTTTGCGGGCGGCGAGTTCCCGCAGTTCGTCGTAGACGAGCGTAAGCAGGTGCTTCGCGTCGTCTTTACCGTGCGCCTTGGCCTGGAGAATTCGGGTTAGTTCATTCATGGGAGCGCGGTGGAGTGCATCATGCGCTGTTGGACGATGAACGGCCGAAGGTTTTTACCACGGAGGCGCTGAGGCCCAGAGATAACGAGCCTGCGCCTTCACTCTCGGTGCCTCCGTGCCTCTGTGCCTCTGTGGTGAAAACCGGATCATGGTCGATCGGAATGGGGACGATTGGGTTCCGGACCAAGGTAAGGTGGCAGTGCATCGACGGGGTTCTCCATGAGCCAATCAAAGTGGAGTCTGTCCAACGGGGGCGCTTCGAGCACGGACGCTTCTTCGCGGTGCAGCGACAACAGTTTCCGGCCATCGCGAGTGAAGGCCAACATGCGTCCGGGTTCATGGAGCGACAGGACCAACTGACCGGTGGCGGTATCGAAGATTCGACCTTCGCCTTCCGAGCCCGCGGCCAGCCGCGAGCCATCCGGAGAGAAGGAAAACGAGGTGTACTGGTAGTAGAACTGCGCGCGTGGCAGGGCCCTCCGGCGATGCGTCGCGAGGTCCAGGAGGAAGGCGTCGCTGTCAGAGGCCACTGCCAACCAGCGGTGGTCCGGGGAGAACGCGCTCACCGTGACGTTTTGTAGCGCAGCAAGCACCCGCCACCTGGGCGGTCCTGACATGGAAGGGATGCTCCACACACCCATGTCGCCTTGACCGGTGAATCCGGCGAGCTTCTGGCCGTCGTCCGAGAGTTTGATCGCATGCATGTCTTCCGCGTTGGGAAGTTCGGCCAGCAATTCCATGCTGGGAAATCGCCAAAGGCGGACGCGGTCCTCCGGACTCGAGATATCTTTCATTCCTTTGGTGGCCAGAACCGAACCGTCCCTGGAGAGTTCCACGAGGTAAACCACGGCGGGGTGCGCGTTGCTGAGGGTCTTTTCGATGGCACCGGTCGGCCCGAGAATGCGGATACTGCCGTCATAGCCACCTGCCACCAATCCGCGGCCATCTCCCAAGACAACCCCGCTGCTAGGCATGCCTCCCGGCAATTCGATGGAGAACGTGCGCCGCAGCGGCACGGTGGTCCACACATCCGCGGTGGCGGCTTCGACACCGTTGGTAGTGAGGTGAGGGATGACGCGAACGAAGCCACTACCGTCGCTAGCGATACGGAGGTAGCGGGCGGCGGGAGCGGTCATCTGGGGCGGTCCCGACGGAGGCTCGCTCATGGACCAGAGTTTGACCTCGCCGTTGCGCGCCCCCGAGGCCAGCCATTGTCCATCGGGTGAGAATTCCATGGCGGTGACCGGGTCCGTGTGGCCGCGCAGCGTACGGGTCTTCCTCCACGAGGACGTATCCCAGAGTCGAATGCTGGCGTCGCCTCCCGCCATCGCCAGCATCCGGTTGTCGGGTGAAAACGCGGCGCGCAACGCCATCTGCGTATCGTGCAATTCGGCGACCTGGGTCTGGTCCGTGACGCGCCAGATCCGGGTCGGCTCCGGACCTCCTGGACTGACCAACCATTCTCCATTCGGGGAGAACCGCAGGGTCCGGATTTCATCGGAACTTGGCGAACGAACCAGAACCCCGATCTGGCGGTGTTCGGTCAGGTCCCACAGGGCGATGCGACCGGAATCTTCGGCGATGGCGATGTTCTGCCCGTCCGGGGAGAAGAGGGCCTGAGCCGCGGGACTGGATTCGGTGTTCAAAGTGGTCAGACGGGTCCTCGTTGCCAGGTTGAACAGCGCGACCTGCCGCCCGTACGCCACTGCGAGAACATCCTGCTTTGCAGAAAGGTCCAGCGACGCGATGGGGCTATCGAAGTTGAGGAAGGCTTGCTCGGTGGGATCCAGACTTCGGGCGATCCCGCGTGGCAGATCGACGACAGCCAGGTTGGTTTCTCGTCTCCAGGCGCCGCGGTAGAACAGTTGGTTGCGAGCGGGATCGAGAGCGTTGGCTTCGGAGACACTTCCGCGAAATCCGAGGTTGGTGATGAGCGTGGAGGGGCGGCGTTCCTGGAGATTCCAGAGAATGGTGCGCCAATCGGCTTTTCCTGCGGTCAATAGGGTTTGGTCGTTCAGGAATCGGAGGCAGGAGATTATGCTGGAGTGAGCGGTCAGCGAATGGTGTGGATCACCCTGGCTGAGGTGGGCGAGGTAGCGCCATTCCCATTGGCGTAGATCGGTCTTGTGCGAAACGGGCCAGTAGCGGCGCAGATGCTTTCGTGCGGTTCGCAGGTCGTCCTCGCGGAGGGCGCGATGCGCCAGGTCCATGTCCGCGACATACGCGGTTTGCCGGGTTTGCTGTTCGGCCTGCCGCGCGCGTCGGGCTTCTCGCGCGCTGAGCAACAACCCCACGAATAGGGCGAACACCACGGCGCTGGTCGCCGCGAAGCCCGCGCGGTGGCGCTGCACCGTCTTCTGGAACTCATACCATCGGCTCGGTGGACGCGCGGTGATCGGTTCATGCTGCAGGTGCCGTTGCAGGTCTGACGCGAGCGCATTCGCCGTCTCGTAGCGGCGCGTGCGGTCTTTCTCGAGGCACTTCATCACGATCCAGTCCAGGTCGCCACGCACGAGGTGAACCAGTCTGGGCGGATCCGTTTGCCGGAACCGAGCCGTCGAAGCCTGCTCACCCGCCAGGAGGGTGCTGAGTCGTGTCGAGGGCCGGGGAGGTTCCTTTTCGCGAATGGTGCGGCGCATCTCCTCGAACCCCCTGGCGAGAAGTTCCTTGGTTTCAAAGGGGGTGTGGCCGGTGATCAGCTCGTAGAGGAGCACGCCGAGCGAATAGATGTCGCTGCGGGTGTCGACATCCAGGGTGGTCATGAGCGTCTGTTCCGGGCTCATATAGGCCGGGGTTCCGAGAAACTGCTCGAAAGCGGTAAACACGGTCTGATCGGTGAGCCGGCCCTGGGTGGCTTTGGCGATGCCGAAATCGATGATCTTCGGGACGCCTGGCGAACCGGGATCATGGATGGTCACCAGGATGTTCGAGGGTTTGAGGTCCCGGTGGATGATGCCTTTCTGGTGGGCGTGCTGAACCGCCTGGCAGACCTGGATGAAGAGATGCAGTCGTTCGACGGTGGTGAGTTGATGGTGGTCGCAGAACTCGGTGATTTTGACGCCTCGGACCAACTCCATGACGAAGTAGGGGCGCCCGGTCCCGGTCGCTCCCGCATCGTAGACCTTGGCGATGTTAGGATGATCCATCATCGCCAGGGCCTGCCGTTCCGCCTCGAACCGGGCGATGACACTCTCGGTGTCCATGCCCAACTTGATGAGCTTCAACGCCACCCGGCGTTTCACGGGCTGTTCCTGCTCCGCCATGTACACGACACCACAGCCGCCTTCGCCGATCTTTTGCAGGAGTTTGTACCGGCCGATCTGGACATCCGCCGAGCCGAGCGAGTCAGCCCGACGAGGAATCTTGGGGCGTGGGCCGCCTTCGCCGGCGGTCGGCTCCATGAACATTCCGATCATGGGTTGCGCATCGAGGAGTTCCTCGATGCGCGCGCGCAGAGCGGGCTGGCCGGCACAAGCTTCGGACAAGTAGGCCGCGCGCTCCGCCGGTGGATATCGGAGTGCCGTGGAAAAGATGGTCTCTTCGGAGTTTTGAGCGTCGTTGTCCACGTCGGCGCGTTCGGGGATCTGTCCCATCCTATATGCGGAATCGCGCCGCCGGGACAATCAACGAGTTACTCGATGGCCGTGGTCACTCGATGGCAGGCGCGTGGAGGAATGGTCCAGGGTTCCGCCGGTGTCGCGTCGCCCGCCGGAGGTGGCGACACGAACGCAGGATCCCAACCGATGTTCGCTAACCTGTGGATGCAGATCCGTTCGACCCATGTGGGTCGGTGCTCAGGCGAAACCGCTGCAACCGGCCCCAGGCGGGCCAGACTCCTTCTTTGGGCTGCGGTTGGCCGGTGGCACCGGACAGGACAAGGACCGAGCCGTCCGTGCTGAAACGGGCCTGGGTGACGCGTTGTTTGGTGTCGGTGGAGCAGACGAGGTTCCCGTCGGTAGCAGCAAATAGCGCGACGTTCCAGGTGCCCTGGGCTTGGCGTCCGGCCATCACGAAGTGGTCGCCTTTGGGATGCCAGGCCAAGGCTTCCATCAGACCCGAACCGTGCTGGCCATCGCGGATCTGGCCGAGGCGTTCGCCCTTGCGCCAGTCCCAACGTTGCCAAGTCATTTTGCCGTTGCCGGCCATGGGGTCGGTCATCGGGCCCATGCCACAGCCGATCAATGAAGTGCCATCGGGAGCAAAAGCCAGACCGTAAATCCCGCCGCAGTAATGGTGGGTCTTGATCGAACCCCACGACGTGAAATCCGGCGAGGTCCAGGATTTGATTGGTGCTCCGCCAGGATCCGCATCACGGTCCCAAACCCGAATTTCCCCCAGCATGTTGGCGGCGGCGAGGTGTTGGCCGTTCGGGCTGAATGCGCAGCTGGTCACAGGCGGGACGTGGGAGAACGCGGCCAGGCGATCGCCGGACGAGGCATCAAAAACCTTTACGGAAGGCTCGTCTTCCGCCGCCGGCTCGTATTTCCAGCCACCGGGAAGATACTGGCCCGTGACGGTTGCCAGTCGGCGGCCATCGGGAGACAGCGCCAGTTGCCAATTCCAGAACCGGTGCGCGACTACGCGGCGCCAGCAGCGCCGCGTCTCGAGATCGTGCCACAGCAGTCGGCCATCGTATCCGCCGGAGATGAGCGTCTTCCCATCGGGCAGCAGGACGCAGCCGCTGGCGAAGGAGTCATGGCGGCCGTCGAGGGCAACATTCCGGCCATCCTCCATGCTGACCTCGTAAATCGCGCCATCGGCACACGCGGCATAGGCGCGACTGCCGTCGGGGGTAAGGGCGAGTCCCAGGACGCCGGTGGGCAGGTGATGGTCGCGGTCACGGTCAAACTTCATAGGTAGAGCGGAGTTCGCGTACTGGGACGATGACCCGAGCCGGGCATGATCGCAACGGCCCGCGACGTGTCCTCACGGCGCAGCGGTGTCAATTGGAAGCAGGGCACGGTGCCGCGTGCTGGGGCGGCCTGCGGTCGCGACGTTATCCTTTCGGTGGTTCATCATTGGGCCGCGCAGGACATCACGCGAGAAGGTCGCGGATGGGTTCCGCCTTGTTCTCCACCCGATGGAACGTGGGCATGCCCGGAAGTTCGAACTCGGCGTGTGGATCGATCCCCAGAGCCGCAAAGATCGTGGCGAACAGGTTTTGCTCATTGGTAGGCGTGCCGATGACGTCGACGCCATCCACATCGGTGGCCCCGGTCACCACGCCCCGCTTCAGTCCGCAGCCGGTCATCATCAGGCTCCACGCATTGGGATAATGATCGCGTCCGCGGGCGGCGTTGAGCCAGGGCGTCCGACCGAACTCACCCATGGCGATCACCAGGGTGGAATCCAGCAGCCCGCGCTCTTCGAGATCGGTGATGAGGTGGAATAGGACGCGGTCGAGTTCCGGGACCAGCATCTGGTGAATCTCATGTTGGAACACGTGGTTGTCCCAATTCATGCCGTTGGCCACCATGACGAAGGGGGCGCCATGTTCGACCAGGTGCCGCGCGAGCAGGCTGTGTTGGGCAAAACTTCCGGGGCCGTAACGTGCGCGGTCGCGTTCCGGCAGTTTCCTCACGTCAAAAAGATCCGCGCTGGCCGCCATGCCGCGCAGCCGTTCGAAGGCGGCGTTCTGTCCACGCGCCGCGGAACTGTGGCGGTCGCGTTCGAGTTTCGCGTTGAAGAATCGCCGAAGGGTTTCGCGGGCTTCACGGTCGTGCTCCGGAAGCGCGTCGGCGGCCTTTTCGGCGAGGAGAGTGTAGTCGCCACCCACCCGGACGGGCGCGTGTTCAGCCCCCAGCCAGCCGGACCAGTTCCCCGCCTTGAAACTCTCGAATTCGTTCCCGCCTGGAATCGGATCGATGAACACAAAGTTCGGGATGGGCGAATCGAGCTGTCCGATAGCGTGGGACAGCACGCTGCCGAGGGTGGGTCGGGTGAAGCCGGCGCGGTCGGGGTTTCCGCGCTGAAGGAGGTTGATGGCCTGAAGATGCTCCGACTGCGCCGTCTTCATGCTGCGCACGATGTTGAGTTTGTCGGCAATGCCCGCGCAGTGCGGCATGAGCGACGAGAAGTGAACGCCCGGAATCCGGGTCGGCATGCTGGGAAAGGGACCGCTGCTCGGTCGGCCGGGCTTCGGATCCCAGGTCTCGAACTGGCTTGGCGCACCGCACAACCAGAGGAGAAGGCAGCGCTTCTCCGCCTTGCGTGTGGCTGCCGCAAACGCCGGGTTGTGAAAGAGCCCCGAGAAACTGGCCACCGACGCGAGAGCGCCGCCGGTCAGGCCTTTCAGAAACAGACGCCGGTGCAGGCGATGATCGTCCGTCCGGCATTCACCCGGCAGGAGCGGCGGTGGTTCAGCGTCGTTCATGAGTTCATCCAAGGTTCAAGGCATGGTGAGGAACTCGGCACTGGTCATGAGTGCCCAGAGTCCGTCGCGGATTCCATCCGCGGGTCTCTCTGATTGGGCCTCTAGGAACGACTCCATGCGACCTGCCTCCTCGCGATCAGGCTCCCGCCCCAACACCGTGGCAAAGGCTTCGCGAGCTCGCACCGAGGCGTCGGTGACCTGGGCCAAGCGGGCGACCGTGCCTCCTGGTTCCGGGCGCAACAGGGAAGCTAAGGCGGGTGAGTACGCGAGGAACTGAGCCTGTTGCACGTTGGCAGCGTTCTCGCGTGGCACGATGTCTGGAAACTTCGCTGTCACGGCGCGGCGAAAGGTCTCGTCCTCGGGAGAGAGGCCCGCCACCACCCGCCACGAACGGGCAAGTTGCTCGGCGGAGAGCGGGCGTTCCAGGGCCGCGGCGAAGGAGTCGGGTGGAGCGTCACCAAATCCCAGCGAATACAGCCGGCTCAGGACCAGCCCGCGAATCAACCGCCGCACATCGTAGCCGTGATCGGCGAAATCCCGCGAAAGCCACGTCAGCAGCTCGGGATGGCTGGGAGTGTGACGGGCCGTCATCTCGTCCGCCGGATGAACCAGGCCGCGCCCAAGCAAGACCGACCACATGCGATTCACGAAGGCGCGTGCGAGCAGCGGATTGTCGCGCGTGGCCGCCTCGGCGAACGCCTCGCGACGGGAGAATTTCGGGACGCGAATGGCTGCCTTCGGGTCGACATACTTGTCGTCCGAATCTTCCTCTTTCTCGCCGTCGGCGGGACGTTTCTCTTCGATGGTGATTCCTGAGAGCAACGCGACAACGGCCGGTTGGGATTCCTTTTTCAGGTTGGTGAAATTGACGAACCCGCCGATGGCCGACTCTCCGACCTCGGCGCCACCCTCCACGTTCTTGCTGCGATTGTAGGCGGCGACCAAACCCCAGTAATGAGCTTGTTTGATTTCGCGGGCCAGCGGGTGGTCGTGACATTGGGCGCAGTCGATCCGGGTGCCGTACACCACCGGAGCCACGGCTTCGGCGATGGCTTGATGATCATTGCGGCGTTCGTACAGGAACCAGGAAGCCCCCTTGTTTTTGTCTGCGGGATCCTGGGCTCGACCCGCCAGCATGGCATGCACGACGTCGTTCCATGGACGATTCGATCGAAACGCATCTTCGAGGAACGTCCACCAGCCGTTCTGCCGACGCCGGTCCTCATGCGCGTCCCGTTTCACCCGACCCATCAGAAGTCCGTCCCAAAGCTCGCGCATGCGGACAGCGTAGGCGTCAGAGGACAGCAAGAGTTCCACCATGACCTCGCGTCGATTGACCGCGGTATCCTGAAGAAACGTGTTGAGTTCGGAAGGTGTGGGTAGACGCCCCGCGAGATCGAGATAGACCCGGCGAGCCCAGGCACGATCGTCGAGGGCAGGGGCGGGTTTGAGTCCGCGCCGGACCCAGGCCTCCCCGACGAGTGTATCGATGGCCTCGGTGACGGATCCGAAGGATCGAGGCGACGGGTCGAGATCCGATAAACGATCGGCGGCCTCATTCGTCGACAGATTGGCGATCCAATCGCGCACGGCTTCCAGGTCAGCGGAGCCGAGTTGCTTCTTGGGCGGCATGTGGGGATCGGAGTCGGCGGCGAGATAGAGGTAGAGCCTGCTCCGACCCGGATCTCCGGGAACCACCACCGCGCCGTCATTGCCGCCTTTGGCGATCGCCTCGGGGGTATCGAGTTCGAGACCGCTCTTGCGCTCAATCAGTCCGTGGCACTTCACGCAGTGCACATCGAACAACGGTTGAACCCTTTCCGACCATAGCACCTCCGATTTCCTGGAGGCGGGTCCTGCGGCCCCCAGGGCAGCGGGCCCGAGGGCGAGGGCCAAGCCCAGCGCCAAGAAAAAGTAAGCCGATCGGTTCATGACGACAGGCGAGAGTAGCCAGCGAACTCGGGCAGGCAATGCCGGGCTGGGGGGGGAGGCCGGGAAGGGGTATTGGGGAAGAGGGAAGGGGCGAGCGGTTGTTTCAACCCGCAGCGGCGGGTCTGGGAATGGGGCGATGAAGGCAAAGGGAGGCGCCGTGGGACACGTCGCGGTCCGGGACGAAAGGCGAGGAGCGCGGGCTGTCCCAGCCCGTAGAAGGGAACACACGGCCGCACCGTGGGGACCCGGGTCAGTGTATGACCCTTCCCACTTCCCTCTCCCACCCAGGGACACGTCGCGGTCCGGGAAGGAAGGCGAGGAGCGCGGGCTGTCCCAGCCCGCAGAAGGGAACACACGGCTGCACCGTGGGGACCCGGGTCAGTGAATGACCCTTCCCACTTCCCCACCCACTCTTCCCCCCTCTCAACCAGGGACACGTCGCGGTCCGGGGTGAGGATCAATCAATCGGGTTGATGACCGAGTGCAGTCCGAGGCCGGCGAAATCTGCTTCGTTGCGCGTGTAGAACGTGGTGACCCCGTGCAGGCGAAGGGTGATGCCGAGGATCGCGTCGTGGGTCCGCTGGTAAGGGAATCGGGACTTCTCCAGACACGCGAGAACCTCTGCGAAGTGCGGCAGTTCATACGCGCAACAGGCGACGCCACTCTCTTCCCGAAGGAACCGGACATGCGCCGCCGCCTGGGCGGCGGACCTGGGCCTTTCCAGAATCCTTGGATGGCGCTGTGCCTTGTAGAATTCCCAAAGCACATGATCGGCGAGGATCCATTCGCTGGGGTGCGCGAGCATGGTCTGAACGACGGCGAGAGCCTTCCCATGCTCCGGAGCGCCGCGATTGGCGGCGTAGACCAGGATGTTTGTGTCGAGACTGTTCATCGAATTTCGTCGTCGTAGAGGACTGACTTCATCTTCGCGGCGGAGACGAAAACTCGGCCGGCATCGAACGTGGGAAAAGCCGGGGGAGGGGAAGAACCGCGCTGCAGCATGCCGGAACGTTGCGCGAGGTCTCTATCCACCGCCCTCCGAACAATCTCGCTCACCGGCCGATCCTCTATTTTTGCCAATTTACGCAAGGCGTCCATTTGCGGATCGGGAAAGAGGATTTGAATCTTTTGCATGGATCCATGGATCGCATGGATATTGAAGGCAGGTCAAGGGGGGGTGGGAACGGGGGCAAAAGAGCGCGGGCTGGGACAGCCCGCAGCAACGTGACTTGGAATAGGGCGAGGAAGGCAAAGGGATGCGCCGTGGGACACGTCGCGGTCCGGGAACGATGGCGAGGAGCGCGGGCTGTCCCAGCCCGCAGCAGGGAGGCAGAGGGCGGTACCGTGGGGACCCGGGTCAATGAAGGACCTTTCCACTTCCCCAACCACGCATCCCCCTCTCACCCCGGGGGGGCGATTCCGAAGACGGGCCGTGCGCTTCTCCCCGTGCGTTCGCCGCCTATGCCGAAGTCCCTGCGGGCGTGTGGTCTCGACTTAAGAGGAAGCCCAGATCCTCCGACAATTTCTTGGCGGCGGATGTCTTCCGGGCTCCGGCGGCACCGCCGGTGGCCTGTTTCATGACGCGACTGGTAATGTGGCTGTTGGGCTGCCTGCTGTTTGCCCAGGCGGTACATGGACACACCGAACGTGTGGTCTCGTTGACTGTGACCAACGCGACCGGGTACCTGTTGGCTGGCGATGGTTCGATCAAGGACCCCGCCTTCAATCGGGCGAATATCGCCGCGCGCGCCGAAATTCTCTTCACCGCGACCAACAGTCTCAGCCCGCTAACCTATTCCTATTACGTCGAGTTTGAACTGTTGAACGCTGCCAATGAGCCGGTGGCGGTATTCGATGCCAAAGGTCAGTCGAATCGGGTTTATCAACTCAGTGATTCCGTGAGCCTGCCGGCGGGGGCGCCTCCGTTTGCGGTGGTGAAGCAAGTGACCCGGACCTACGACGCCCCGTTGGTGCCGGTGGGCCGGCTGGATCCGCTCGATCGCTATCGGGTTCACCTTCGTTTGCGCAAACGCGGCCTGCTGGATCCTAAATATGTTGAGATTCAAGCTGGGGCCACCGATGTGGCACGGACCTACTACCACTTCACGAACGCACGGAGTGGCGACGCCGCGTGGAACGTCATCGCCCTGCTCGAGGGTGCGGCGTACCAGCGGACGTACCTTGTGCGTACGGTGCCTGGGCGAGATTCGTTCGAGGTGCGGGCCTCTTTCACGCTACGGCGCTATGATGATTTCGCCGCAGCGCCTGCCGCGTCCGAGATTCCCCTGCGTTTCACCTACGAAGTGCGGGACGCGACGACGGGAACCTCGGTGGCGTTGGTGCGATCCAATCAGGCGGCGCCGCGCACGCTTCTGTCCCACGGGATCAGTTTGGCCAATGCGCCCGCGTGGCCGACCACTCTCACTTCCACTCAGGTCCTGGAAATCTT
>JAEUHG010000115.1 GCA_016795425.1 Verrucomicrobiales bacterium | reverse complement strand
CGCCGGCTCCGAGGGCAGGGTGGGAGGCGTCGGAGAGACCTCGAAGGCGATGGCGTACGTGCAACTCTGGCCGGTTGTACAGTCCGTGAAGACGGCCGACACGACCGTCGGACCGACGGTGTTGAGATAGGTCTCGAAGTGGGTGTCGAAGGTCTGAGGATCGACCTCGGGGATCGCGCCCGGGAGGTGCCATTCGACGTGTCCGACGCGGCCGTGAGTATCGACATCGAATTCCTCGACGGTATCCACGAACGAGAAGAGGTACTGCTTAATGATCTCGATTTGGCAGGCGGGCGGTGTGGGCGGGGCTTGGATGATGACCGTGCCGTCGTCCATGGTGCATTGGGTTCCGCAGGCCATGGTAAGGGTGCGACGAATGCGGTAGGTGCCGGGTTGACACCAGACCGCCGCGACGATGAGGCCGCCCGACTCGCACCTGGCGCTGGTCTGGTCCGCCCCTTCGAATTCATAGCAAATCGTGCCGCCGATAGGGTTGGGAGACGGATCTTCCCACCCCACCGCTCCCTGCGGGTCCGCGCCCGCGATATGGGGTGGCGGGGTCAGCAGGACGAGGGGCTTGAGGAGGGTGCAAGGATCCTGCGGAGGCGCCTCGGTGTCGGGGATGGTCACGGTGATGACTTTCTCGCACCGTTGTTGGCCGCAGTTCGAGAGCAGGACGGCGCGGACCTCGTGAGTACCGGCCGAGCAGAAGGTGGCGGTGAACGAATCGCCCGCACCGCCCTGGGGCGAGGCATTGGGAACGAACCAGTTCACAATTCCTTGGGAATGGGAGGAGGAGACGGAGAAGGTCCGCTGGGCCTTGGGTCCGTTGAAGACGCTGATCGGCCCTAACGAACAACCGGTATCCCGGCAGGGCGGTTCGCTGGCATTCCCGCCGGTTCCCTGGGTGCCGGGGGCGGTCGCGTGCCAACCGGGCTGGCGAATACCCACGCCCGGGTCGGATTCCACGAATTGTCCATCCTGGGTCACGGTCATGCTGCCGCCGATTTCCCAGAGGCCCGTGTCATGATTGAAACTCCACAGTGCGCTCTTGGCTCCCGGCGGCAGCACCTCGCCGGTCTCGGGGTCCGGGAGATTGGGGAAGCGTACCGACGCGGGACGATCGAGGTTCATCGGCCCGTCCGTCTGGACCGTGATCACCAACGGAAAACGAAGCCCTGGCGGCAGCGGTTCCGGAAGTCGATCCGGGGGAACCGGGGCGATGCCGACCTTACCACCACGTGTGCCGTTCTCGCTGAACAGGGCGTTCGCGGGCATGGTGACGGCCACGCCGGCCAACTTTGGGTTGCGCCGCAGCACCGCGGGAGTGAATGAAATCGGCGTGTCGGCGGTCGCGCTCACGGCTTGGAGCGTGCCGGCGGGCACCCGGGGCAGGTAGATTTCCCCGTTGCCTCCGGCGAGATTGTCTTCGCGCCCTGCCACCGCCTCCCAAGCCTTGCCCACGAACGGGTAGTAAGCGCCCTGCGACCACTCGCTGCCGATCGCGGTGCGTCCGTCGACGTGGACGAAGAATCGTCCCGCCGGCACGGGGGTGAGCTTGAAGTTGCCCCACGCGTCGGTGGTGGTCCGGAGCGTTTCCTCCTTTCCGTCCACCGTGATGGTGACTCCCTCCAAGGGCCGGTTCAGGTCGCCCTCGCCCGTCCCGCCGGGCACCAATTCCGAGGCGAACACCCGCCCAATGACTGCGGTCTTGGGCACGGGCGTCAGGCCGGAGGTTTCAAATTCCAAAACCTTGTTTCCGCCAGGTTGCCCATCGCCGTCGCCATCGATGGGTCGACCGAACAGGTCTCGCAACAATTCGGCATTCAGTCGGACACGAACTCGGGCGTTGCCGGGAAGATTCTCCAGAAAGAAAAGGGTTGCCGAGGCGCGGTCGGAGGACAGTTCGGCCCGGGAAAGCAGTCGGTAGCCTCCGAATTCCGCGAAGAGTGTCTCTGGTCCGATGAGGGTGTTGGGCGCGAGCGGTTGGCTGAACCGCAGCACCGTTTCGCGGGTCACGGCGACTCCGGACTCGCCGTGGGCCGGCGACGATTCGGTCACTCGCGTCAGCGGCACGCTTCGCAAGCGGAAGAAGCGGGTTGCGGTGGATGCAGGGAGATTCACGGAGAATCGGCCGTCGGACAGCGTTTGGAATCGGTTCAGGGGATTCCAATCGATTGGGGCTAGCAACGAATCGGTCCATTCAGGGGCCAACGCGCCGTCGGCTGAGTTCCACGCCAATCGAATGCCGCGATCAACGCGGGCTTCGATGAAAAGTTGAGGAGCGGCCTGAGTGCCGATATTGACCAGCAGAAGGAGCAGAAGAAAGGGATGTGGGCGGACGGCTGCCGGCCGTCGCTGAGGTTTCGTCGTCATGAGCTTGGGCACCGCGGGTCCGCGCTGCTTTGCGCTCGCATGAAGTCGGTCTGATGGCGCGCGGGAAAGTCCACCCCAGGCCGACGCGAACGACGGTCGACAGCCTTCTGATCCACGGGACGGCTCACGTTTGGCACAATTAGTTGGGGCCATCCTTGACATGAGTCAAAGGCGTGGCCGATGAGCGGTGCGATGATCGCCGGCCACGCTTGGCGACGAAGGCGGCCTCTGGCCGTCGTGCGGCGTGGAGTATTATGAGGCAACCCGCCAGTCGAACTGTATGCGTGATCCAGCACGTGGCGTCGGAGCCGCCTGGCCTCATTGCCGACGTCTTGCGCGACGGCGGATGGGAGTTGAGAGTAATCCGGACTTACCGACGCGACGCCGTGCCGGAGTGCCTCGATTCGGACCGTGGCTTGGTTATCATGGGCGGGCCGATGGGGGTCTATGATTCGGATCGGCACCCCTTCCTGGAGACGGAGCAAAAGCTTATCGCCGATGCGTTGTCCCTTCGTCGGCCGGTTCTGGGGATTTGTCTCGGCAGTCAATTGCTGGCGGCGGCACTCGGGGGATCGGTGGCTTCGAACGTTCGGCGCGAGATCGGGTGGCATCCAGTTCATTTTACCCGGGCCGCGGCCAAGGATACGCTGTGGAGGAACCAGGCCGACGAACTGGTGGCCTTCCACTGGCACGGTGACCGGTTCAATTTGCCCAAGGGAGCGGTGTCGCTGGCTTGGTCCGCATTGACGGATTGCCAGGCATTTCGGTGGGGGGAGAAAGCCTACGGAATCCTGTTCCATCTCGAGATGAAACCGCGGGCGATCGCACGCCTGACGCGCGAGTTTCAAGCGGAGATGTTTGTCACCGGCCAGCGACCGGGCGACATCTTGGAAGAGGCTCCCAACCATCTTCCCCATATGGAGTTGGTGGGGCGCGAGGTGTTTCGGCGGTGGGCCGGAATGTTGTAAACCTGAGTTAGCATGCCATGGAAAAGCGGTGCCACGAGGATTTCGATCCGGTGGAAGCGGCGCGCATGCTGGCGACGGTCGTGACCGCAATGAGAAGCGACAGGGCGCTTCCGGTGTGTCGAAGCTGTGTCGGCAGCAGGGCGTCCCAGCCGCAATCGGCGTTGGTCAGTGAGCGGTGAGCCGCCAGTTCCTTTCAGAACGGCCCACGGACGATGAATCGAAGAGGCTCTGGGAGCGCGTCACCGTCGAACCGTTCGCACCTGGAAGAACGCTCCGCGCGGGTCCGGGGACGCGATTGGTAGTTCGATGGGACCTCCGTCGCTCGCCACCTCGGTGAAAATTTGCCAATGGACCAATTCCGACGAGAACAGCACCTGAAAGCGCGTGCCAGGCGAGCCGGCGAACGCCAAGGCGAACGACCCGTCGACCCTGCTCAACCGCAGGCTCGGCGGCGATGTGCCTGCCACCGTCAAGGTGGCGCCTCGGCTGACTGCCATCCCCGCTTCATTGGCGACGATCACGCGGTAGGCGCCGGCGCTCGCCTCGCTGGCGCTGCCCAGGGTGATCCTGGGGCCGGCGGCGGCATCCAGGTTGGTTCCGTTGAACTGCCACTGGTACCGCAACGGTTCGGCGCCAGTCGCCGCCACGGCGAACGTTGCCGGGCCGCCTGAGAACACCTCGAGATCTCCAGGCTCGCTGGTAATCCGCGGCGCCGCCACGCCGATCCGTTGGTACTCCCGATAGCGCGCCAGGGCCGCGTACCCTGGCGCATTGTTGTGCGACGTGGTTCCCGGGCCGACATGGAGCGTCGACGGCAGGTTTTGCGTGGTTTCACCGATCAACGTCCAACGCGCGCCGTCACTGCCGCGATAGGCGCGAAAGACCGCACCCTGGCGCTGCAGACGAAGCCAGGCCTTGGGATAGGGTGGGCTGGTCAACACGGCTCCGTCCCGCGTCCAGAGGATCGTCGCCCCTCCTCGGGTCATTCGTCCTTGCGCGAAGTAAGTGTCGGCGCCCACGCCGCCAAACTGGCCGTCGCGGGTGGGAACGGCGGGAGGCTCGACCCCCACCGCGAGGTTGCGGCTGTCCGGGGCGAGGCTTTCGCGTGCCACCAGGCTGGCTTTGCTCCAGCGGTTGACGGGTTCCAGCGACTCAACCCGCACGCGCACGTCGAAGTCGCCGGTGATCTGTTGGTGGATGAAGTGGAAGCCATCCTGGGTATTCCAGATATCCGTGCCGCCGGCTCGCACATCGAAATCTCCCGCGCGGCTACTGAACGCAGTTCCGGCGACGACCGGGTCGCCCGGCAGGCCCACGTCCTGCCGTCGTTGTGTCAGAACTTGGCCCACCATGTCCGCGGAGTCTGTCACGAGGTTGCCCAACGTGTCTCGCACGCCGCTTACGCGCACGGTGAACGCGGAACCAGTCAGACCTGATGTCTTCAACAACGCGCCGCTTCCGTCGGGCGCCAGGATGGCACCAGTGACCACGGCCCCTGGGATGGAGTAGTTGGCGACCCGCGTGGCCGACGCCGCCTCAAGCAGACGCCCGAAGCGCACGCCGACTTCGCCGCTGCCCGCCAGGCTCGCCGCGCCCTGGGGCGTGAATGTCCCGCCTTCAAAGCGAAGCGCTTCCAGGTCGAAGCCCGCCTGGACAAACTCAAACCGGATCACCTGCGTCGCGGCGGTCAGCGTGAACGGCGCGCTCGTGACCGCGACGTAGCTGTTCCACGCTCCCGTGCCGGGCGCTCGAATAAGCCCAGTCGATGACCCGTCCAGGAAACGAAGTCGACCCGTGCCGCCCGACTGACCGGAGGAAACGCGCAACACGGCACGGTAGAAGCCCGCCGCGGGTACGTTTACCGTGTAGTTCAGCCACTCGCCGTCATTGGACCATCCGATTCGTTGGATCGGCGCCTCGCGTAAGATATCCACGCCGCCGCTTCGATAAGAACTACCTCCGTGGTTCACCTCGTCGGCGTCGTGATAGCCAATGCCCTCGCCGCCCTCGTCGAAGTCCTCCGCTTCGATCACGCCCGGCACCGTGTGCGCCACGCCGCCGAAGGGCCGACTGAACACCGCGCGGACCGCCAGGGCTTCGGTCACGGTGATCGTCGCTGCTGGGTCGTGGCCAGTCAGCGCGCCTTCCCAGCGCAGGAACACCGCGCCCGGAGCCGCGGCGACGTTGAGTGTCACCACGGTTCCGTGGGCATAGTTGCCATCGCCGCCGGGCGGAGGACTGGCCTGAATCGTGCCCGCGTCGACGGGAATCGAGGTCAGGGTCAGGCGGCGGCGGGCGATCCTATCGTTGTCGGCGATGACCAGCGTGGCCTGGGTTGGCGTGCCGAGGCTGGCGCCGCCCGTCGGATTCGACAGTTCCAAGCGGATCGTCTCCGGAACCTCGAAGACGCCGTCATCCATGATGCCGACGGAGAAAGACTTGGTCCCGGTGTCGCCGTCCCTCCAGGTCAACGCGCCGGACGCGAAGCCAAAATCCTGCCCTTCGGTCGCCGTGCCCCCTGGGACCATGTGGTAATCGACGCTCACTGGACCGTCGCTGCCGCCCGTGCGGATCGCTGTGATCGTCGCGCTGCCACCACCTTCGTCCACCGACCACTCGGCCTGACTGAAGGCGATCGTGCCCGCCTCCAAGGGCGCGAAATGCGCGGTGACCGTGATGTGTCCGCGAATCTGGATCTGGGCGTTGGGACGCGTGGCATCGTGAATATGGCCGCTCGGCTGACCGCCGTCGTAGGTGAAGACGTCGCTCCACCGGTCGAAGGCATAGCCCGGAGCCGGGACGGCGGTCAGGTGGATCGTCTCCTCGTGGTCATACCGGCCGTTGAGCCCCGGTGTTGGGGCTCGCTGGATCGTGCCCCCCGCGGCAGGTTCGGTGGCGAGCGTGAGCTCGAACAAATCGGTCGTTGTCCACGGCAACGAGGGCGGCGGTAGATCGACACCCCTTTGGACCACGATCGCCTCTCCGACTTCAAGCCTTGGTTCCCCCTGGCTCCAGCCGGTGAGCGCCGAGTAGTGGTTGGCCGGACGAAAAGTCTGGGCGTTGGCGTCCCACTGGTGGACGACATCCCCATCCACAATGGGAAAGTGCAAGTCGGTCATCACTCCGCCCGCGCGGGGAACCGGCGAGCCGACCCAGTTCAACCCGGGCAGCAGCGTGGGTGAGGCATTCGGCTCGACTTTGCCGACAAAGGTGTGAATGGCGGCAGCAGGGCTGAGCAGCCCAAAACCGTGCCCAGGAGATAAACCGGCGAGGTTCACATCCCACACCTCGTCGACCACCGAGCCAAAGACCGCGTGCCAGTACTTGCCATTCTCCACGGAGAATAATTTGGTGCCCACGCTGGGATTGGGCAGCAAACTCTCGAGGTCATTCGCTCCGGATTCGAGGGGGTTTTGGATCAGCAAGGCGACTCCCCGGCGAAAGGCCAGGTTCACAAAGCCCACGACTTCCGACGATTGGGTGCCGTCCACGACGCGAAAGAAACCCGCCGCGTCCGAGGCTGGGGTGTGGTAGGGACTTACCGCGTCGGTGACGATGCTCCACGGACCGTCGACAGTGGGCGAGGTCACCAACCTCGGGGCATCGCCGGCGCTCCACTCCAGGGTGACGGCACCGTCGGTGTTCAGGCGGATGCCCAGCGTGGGAGGTGGCCGGACCGTGTCATTGTCGGCAATTGTCAGCGTGGCTTGGTCTGGCGCGCCGAGGATGGCGCTGCCCGCGGGGTTCGCGAGTTCAAGGCGGATCGTCTCGGCGATCTCGGTCGAGGTGTCGTCCAGAATGTCGACCCTGACGGTTTGGGTTCCAGTTTCTCCATCGGCCCAATTCAGCGTGGCACCTGACGTGGTAAAGTCCTGCCCCTCGGTCGCGGTGCTCTCGGGGAGCAATCGGCAATCCACGCTCACCGGACCGTCGCTGCCGCCCTGGCGTTCGACGGCGAGAATCACGGTTCCGGCATTCTCGTCCGCCTCGATCCGTGCCCGAGCGAAGGCAATGGCGCCGCTGTTGGCGAGTCGCACCGCCAGTTGAGCGGGTTCGCTGAGGACGGTTCCCTGGCGGTTCTCGATCGTCACGTCGTATAGCCCCGAGTCCTGGAGGACGGCCTCGGGAATGGAAAAGGACGAATCGGTCGCCTCGGCGATCTCGATGCCGTCCTTGCGCCAGCGGTAGGTGAGTGGCGGCGTGCCCTCGACGACAACCTCGAAAGTGGCCGACCGGTTGGTCACCACGTTGGCGCTCGTCGGTTGGCGCAGGATCCTGGGTGTACTGAACGCCACGGTGGCCACGGGCACCGTGATGGTGCCTTGCGCGTTACCCACCGCGACACTGTATTCGGCGGCGTCAGCGACGGTCGCTTCGTGGATGGTCAGGTTCGCGCTGGTGGTGCCGTCGAGGTTGCCGCCGTCCGCCAACGGTTGGCCGCCTTTGAGCCATTGGAAGGTAAATGGCCCCGTGCCTTCGGCGCGCGCGGTGAGTGTCAGGGGTTTGTTCAGTTCGGGGAACGCGAACCGCGGGGCAGCGGGAATCGTTGGCACGCCGGCGTAGGACTCGACGATCGACTCCGTGCGACCGCCGTTCACGACGAAGCCGCGCGCGCGCACCCGGGTGGCGCGAGCCAAAGACTGGCCGGTCAACTGCCAACCGCCACCTATGCGGGTGCCGATACCCAATGGCGTCCAGTTCACGCCGTCGGTCGAAGTCTCGAACGTCGTGCGCCAGACCTCCGGGCTCGAGCCGCCGCGAAGCCAGGTGATGGTCTCGGGGGTGAAGCTCAAGCGGTCGGTCGCCGGATCCGAGTTTAGGAGTCTCGCCAAACCAAGTCGCGGCTGACCGGCAACGCGGGAGAAAGACCCGCTCACCACGAGGTTTCCATCGACCTGCATCGCCAGCGCGTTCACTGGGCCGTCGATGTCGGGATCAAATCCAAGGTCCAGGGTTCCGTCGGAATTCAACCGGGCCAACGATGGTCGAGGTTGCCCGTGAACATGGTTGAAGGCGCCCTGGAGAAGGATCTTTCCGTCGGTCTGGAGAAACAACGTCTCGATGCTCCCGTCGACCTTGGCATCGAATCCGGAATCCGGGGTCCCGTCCGGGTTCAGTCGCCCAAGAAACTTCGCTGGTTGCCCTCCGAGGCTGTCGAAATTGCCGGCAATCAGGATCTTCCCGTCGGGTTGCAGCGCGATCCCGTCGACGAAATCGCCGCCGTTCACGGACGGGGAAAAGGCCAGGTCGAAGGTGCCGGTTGCGGTCAAGCGCTCCAGCAGTCTTGGCGGGCGTAAGCCGTGCGCCCACGGCCCATAGCCGATCAGCATCTGTCCATCAGGCTGGAAGGCGAGCACCGATAGGCGATCGGGTGGCGAGGTGAAACCGAAGGGTTGAGCCGCCAGAGTCGATTGCACCAAGCCGCCATGATTGAGCCAGCCTAGCCAGCGCGTCCAAGGTTCGCTGTTGCGCTCGGTGCCTACTTGGAGACAGATGGGTGGAAGCGGGAGCTTACAAACCTCCCATTCCGCATACTTGTTACTATGGACATATGCGAGAACGGCCTGCCCATCGGGTCCGGTCGACGTGAGCTCGGCGTATTCCCTGTAGAGAAGTCCTGGGTGCGGAAAGCGAAGGTTTCCTTGGGTGGTGTAGTAGGTGTAGGGAGCGACACCTCCCCACGTACGAAAGCCAGTGTCTGGAGATCCGTTCTGATTCAACCGTATCAAAGTGTCGTCCCCAGGGTGGACTAGGATCCTGCCATCGGGCTGAAGGCTGACGGAGCTCAGCGGAAGCGGGGTCACCCTTTGCGTCATGAATCCGCGGTCCACGCGCCCATCCGATTCGAGCCGCAGCAGAGCGTCAAAACGCTGTGCCCCGAATATTGCGATGGTCCCCCACGCCAGAATTCTGCCGCCGGGATCCACGACCAGCCTTCGGCAGTCGGCTCCGTCCAAGTCGGAGGCCGCGAATCGAAGATCGTCAGGCACAATGGTGTCGACATGTAAGACGGCGATCGCACTCACGACCTCGCAGAATGAATTCTCCACCGTGACATCGTAGGAGCCCGCATCGTCGCGCCGAAGGTTTTCCAGAATGAGATTGGGTTCGTTTCGTCCCGCCAAAGCCACGCCGTTCCGGCGCCATTGGTATGTTAGCGGGGAAGCGTCGATCGCCGTGACGCTCAAGCGGACGCTCTCCCCCGGCCGTCGGCGAACCTCGGCGGGACCGGGTTGCGCCGTGATGACGGGTGGCGCCTGTACCGTGAGCGTCGCCGTCATGCTTGTGACCTGGCCCGCACGGCTGCGAACCACGACATCGTAAGCTCCGTCCATCACCTCCGTGATGCCCGCAACCTGGAGCGTCGGGGTGGTGACCCCCTGGTAGCTGTCGCTGTCCGCCAGGTTTACCCCGTCTTTGCGCCACTGATAGGTCAAGGGTTCCGGGCTTTCCGCAAGAACGGAGAACGTGGCGCCCTGTCCCTTGCCAGGACAACGGGCTTGGCTGGCGGGTTGACGGACAATCGTCGGGAGACCTGGTGTCGATTCAAGCACCGACTCGACAAACCAGGCCGAGCCGTTGCCTTGGCCGACCGTCAGCCAGCCCCGCGCGCGGACTTTGGCGGTGGGCGGCAGCGACGGGGCAGTCAATTGCCATACGCCGGGGAGGCGTGTGCCGGCGCCGAGCAACGTCCAGGTCACGCCGTCGGTGGACGACTCGAAGGTTACGCGCCAAACCTCGGGGCTGGCGCCGCCGCGCTGCCAGGTGATGATGTTGTTCGTGACACCGAGGTTGTGGGTTGCCTCGCCCAAACCTTCCAGCCGCCCCAGGTTGCCATACGACCAACCCATCAATTGAAAGACGAGGCCACCCACCAGGAGCTTCCCGTTGGGTTGCAGCGCCAGGGCGTGAACCGTCGCGAGGGTGCCTGCTGGGTCGAAACTGGAATCGAGGCTGCCATCGCTCAAGAGCCGGGCGATACCCTCGCGGATTTGCCCGGCGAACTGACTAAACGCGCCGCCGATGATGATTTTGCCGTCGGCCTGCAACGCCAGGGTCTCGATACCCCCGTTGGCGCCCGGCCCCGCGTTGAAACCGGACTCGACGGCGCCGCCGGGTTCGATTCGCGCGAGGCGCGCATGGCTTTGACCGCCGATGCTGCTGAAGTCACCACCGGCCAGGATTCGGCCATCAGGCTGGACCACCAGCGTCTTGATCTCGCCGTCGGCGTTGAGGTTGAAGGTGTCGTCGAGCGCGCCGTTGGCGAGCAATCGCCCGACATGGCGGCGAGGCTGCCCGTTCAACGTGGTGAACCTTCCCCCAACCAGAATCCGCCCGTCGGCCTGCACCGCAACACATCGGATCTCGTCGTTCGCCGTAGGGCTGAAGGCTGAGTCGGGCCAGCCGTTGCCTTCGTAACGACGCAACCGCGCCGAGGGGTCGGCGCCGGCGACGAGGAACTTGCCGTCCGCTTGGAGAGCCAGGGCCCAAACTGCCGCGTCGGCGGGACGACGATCGAAGGCGCTGTCGAGAGCGCCGTTCGGTTGCAGTCGCGCGAGAAACCGCTGATCCACTCCGCCCAGGGCCTGAAACTGGCCGCCAACCAAAATGGTGCCGTCCGGCCGGATCGCGAGGCACGCGACGTCGTCGCCACTGACGAGATCGGGACGGATCGCGGCATCAAAAGGCCAATCGAGTGCGCCGCCGGGCAGCAGTCGGCCCAGCGAATGACGTCCGAATCCGCCCAAGACCGCGAAATCGCCCCCGGCGAGAATGTTGCCGTCGGGCTGCACGGCCAGGGCAAAGACTTCACCGTCCGGCTGCGGCGCGAAGGTCTCGGCGATTTGGGCCAAGGTGGGCGGCGAGAAGGACAGCAGCGCCGCGAACAGGAAAGCGGTTATCGGCGCAGGCTCAACGAATTTCACGCCACTAGCCTACGGCCTGTCGTGAACGCGTCGATTCCCCCAAACGTTGTATGTGGGATTCCGGCGATGAACCCATGGGGCCTCCAGTTGGCCGAGCGATGGCTATCCCCACTGCTCTAAGTCCACGGATGGATGCCGGTCACTCAAGTCAGTCCAACCCAAGCCTCCATGGCCGAGATTGCGCGGGAAAACCCAATCATCGTTCGCGCCTCAATTGGCTTCCGAGGTCACCAAACGTCCCTTGAACACTCCGGCGCACGTCGTCCGGGAGAGTGAGCGTAAGGACGTTGTTGCTTTCGTCCAAGCGCAGGCGCCAACCGGGCGCGTCCGTCACCAGTTCCTTATTCTCTCTGTCAATTGATACTTGGTCCCACCCCATGTCGGGGAGATGGCTCGACTCGATTTTAGCCCCTGGGCGGTCGCGATACCGGGAAAAGACTCGGATGTTTTTGTTAGAAGAAATCGTGAGTGAGATTTGTCGGAATCTATTGCGAGACCCTGACACTGGCACCCAATCCGAAACAAATGTGCCTACGAACCGGCCCATCAATTGTTGGGCCGCTGCCTCTTCCTCCTGCCGCCGTTTCTCAACTTCCATGGCGCGAAGTGCAGACTGGCGTTTCGCCTCAACCTGATGGTCCATTGCGGCCAGGCCGCTCGCGAGCCAGCCTTTGCGCTGCAGCAGGGCAAGCACCTGGCGTGTCTTGGGCTCGTCAACTTTTTCCGCACCTAATCGGAAAAGCTCTCGATCAGCCTCGCGTGCCGACCGCTCACGCCCCAGTTCGAGGGCCGCCAAGGCCCTAAGCAGCCAGATCGCCATGTGATCTGGATTCTCCTGTACGAAGGATTCGCTCTTCTCCAAGAACTCAGACAACAGGTTCTTGCGTTCAGTATCCAGGGTGGCCTTGTCCGCTTCCTCGACAATCAGCGTCAAGGCGTCGAAGTGGCGGCGGGCCGCTCCCGTCAGTTGGGGCGCGGCAGCCGGCGCCACCGACGTCGTCTCGGACGTTTCCTGAGTCGTGAGCTCCTGTCTCAAGGATTCTAGCTTTGCTTTCTTGTCGGCGGGAGCAAGGGCGAGGGCTGCGTCAAGGGCCAGTCGGGCCGGCTGCGATTGCCGCAGTTGGTGGAAGATGACCGCGGCCAGGAATGGTGCCTCGAATCGATTCGTATCCAGCTTGACAGCGGCTTTAACGGCGGCCAGGGCGTCCGAGAGTTGACCCCGGTCGAGCAGTTGGTTGGCTTCGTGAATGTGCCCTTCGAAGCTTGGTGTTTCAGCGGCCAACAACGGCATCAGCGCCAAGCCGCATGACAGGCACGGCAAAAGAAATCGGGAAATCCCCATGGAGAACCTGAGGTGGATGGCTCTAGCGCTCTTTGGGATCGGTGAAGTTGAGATTCTCATCGAGGAAATTCCTCCATTCTTCACGGACCTTCCCACCCGCATCGCGCAGTGCGCCTTTGACCGTTCCCGGGCTCCAACCCTCGATCGCATCGCCAGTCACCGTCTCGGCATACTCCATCCAACTGTTGAGAAGGGGGGCGGCACCCATCGTGTCGCTCCGGTGTTCCTCCGCTAGTCCCTCCAGAACCATGGTTCGCAGCTCCTTGCTCGCCGAGCCGGCCGCTTTCAAGTCCCGGGAGAAGGCTTCGGTCTGCCTCACCATTGGGTCCGTGGGGTGGTGGATGGATTTCAATAGATCCAGTTTGGTATCCTCAAGGCCCTCGAGGACTTGCTCTTTGATTTCAGGGCGGTATCGATCAGCCACCTTCTTTGGAATGGACCCCGCGAGGGTGGCGGCCGGTCCTCGAAGTTCGCGAAGCGCCGCCTCGGCGCTCTCGGCGGCGCCCGGGGTCAGGTCGTGCTCCTGCCACCGGGCGGTGTCTTGCCTCTCCTGGTTAGCCACGGTCTCAAAGTAGGCATGCTGCCCCGCGATTTCGTCCCGGACAAAGCGAGCCAGCTCCGGACTGATGCCATGGTCGAACCGTGCGCCTGAAGCCGCACTTCCGCCGAGAAATGACGAGAGCGGTTGTGGTGCGTGGACCGCCACTGAACGAGACGACCCATCACCTTCGCCGGAGCCGACGAAGGAGAGGAGAGGCCCGCGGAGGAGGGGACGGGCGGGGGTTGGTGGCGAGGGGCTCGTGGGAGTCACCGCCGGAGGCTGGCGGTAGCCGGGCGGAAGGCTAAGCACAGGGGCCGGGAAAAGGTCCGGATTGTGGTAATCCCCGTCGTCGAGATCTTCGCTGGGGTCCGGGGTGAACAAGGACTGGAACATGTTATCAAGTCCCTGCCCGAGGGACTGGATCGCGCGATGTTGCTGTTGAAACCGGAGTTCCTGCTCCAGGCGTTGGCTCTCTTGAAACTGCTGGTACTTTACCCAGGCCTGACGTCGTTGGTCCTGTTCAGCCTCTTGCCATCCGGCGCCACCAGAACTCGGACCCAAACGGTCGCCACGATAGTAATCACCGTTGGTAATCCTCGTCTGGGTCAACCCTGAAGGGCTGGAGGTGATGAGGAGCGTCATGAGCAGGCTTCCCAGGGTTATCCGGTCTGTGATCATGTGACTTGAGAAGGATCGAGTTGAGTCTCTTGGCGCGTGCGTCGAAACAACACTCCTGTGTTCAGGCACGATGGCAGGCTGATTTCCTTCTGCGTTGGTTCGATGCGCAAAGGCGGTGGACATTCCTTTTGCACGAAGGTTAGTCCCCACCCCGCTCTTCGTTAAACTCCCACAAACGTTGTATTCTGATGGAGGGGCGAGATCGTTGGCTGCCTTGCAGAAAGGCAAGGCGACCTCTCCCTTCTTCGCGGAGCTTCGGAGGGGAGGCCGAGGTCGCTTCGGTGCGAGCCAACGCAAGCTCCATGGAGACGCGCCCCTCGGCAGAGGTCCTTTCCCACTTGCCCCTTGCCGCCCGGTGCTCGTTGGAATCACGCTCGATGGGTGACGTGGTGCTTGTGGGTCAGGGTCCGGGAGCTAACGCTCGGCTTGCTGCTGATGTATGGGTGGGTCGGCGAAGCCTGGTGCGGTCCGGTACCCCGCTTGCGGCCGGGGGCAGGCCTACCCGTCACCGACGGCCTGATCCGATGGTGGCCGAATCTGTTCGATGTGCGCGACGAGGTGACCGGCCAGGAGGGCGTGGTGATGGGCGTGTTGCCGCCCGTGGAGACCGAAGGCAACGATGACACGGAGTTCGGCCCGCGGACCGGGTGGGTGCAGTTGCAGCCGGCTGTCACCAACGAGGTGTTCACCCTCTCGTTCTGGGTCCGGGCTCGCCCGGCCAGCGAGGTCAACCGGTTGTTGGGTCAGGAGTCGGCCGCCGGGGAATGGCTGTTCCAGTTTTATCCCGGCGATACGCGAGAGTTCTTCATCGGTCCGCATCATTTTCAGGATGCCGATCACGCCGAGCATGTCGCCCTGAGCCCTGAGGTCTGGCATCATGTCGCCATTGGTCGGCGCGCGGATGGCACTTGCCTCGTATGGGTGGACGGCGTCCGCGCGCTGAATGGGCAGCGTTCCCATGCCTGGCCCGCCGGGAGTCGGTGGTTGACGGTGGGCAATTCGTGGATGGGATCGGACGATCCTTTCCGCGGGTGGCTTCGGGACCTCTGTGTTTTTGACCGCGTGTTGACGGACCGCGAGGCCGAGGCGCTGCACGAGGCGGGGGTTCCGCGGCGGCCGGCGCGCAACACATCCGCGCGCCTCGCCGCCACGGAACGGTCGGTGAACCGCGAGGCGCCGACCCCGATCGTCGTGCCCCCGAGCCGGACATGGGATCATCGGCGCTTCACTACCGAGGATGGGCTCCCGGGCAATGTCGTGAAGGCGGTCTGGCAGGCGCGCGACGGGTATCTGTGGGTGGGGACGGAGGACGGGGTGGCCCGATTCGACGGTCGGCGGTTCCGGGCGTTCACGGCTGACAACACCCCGGCGCTGAAAGCCATTGGACAGAAGGTTTGGAGCCTGTCCGAGGACGCGGACGGGACCCTATGGGCGGGCGTGTTCGGCGGGTTGCTGCGCATTCGCGGCCTTGAATTCACCACGTTCACCCACGGGCTTCCTCAGCGCTTCGTCTTGCAGGCGGAGCCGGCCGGGGACGGGTCGGTGTGGGTCGCCGGATTCAATGCCTTCGTGCCGCGCGGCCCGTTGTGGCTGCGCCGTTATCATCCCGATTCCGGAGTTTCCAGCGCCGAGGTGGTGGTGCCCGGGCACCTTCGCCGGATGGTCGTGGCGACCAATGGGGTCTGGCTGGCCACCGAGCAGCCGCCACTGCTGTTGTTCTGGGATGGTCAAGCTCCCGCGGCCACGGTGATCGCCGCGGTCGAACCCGAGCTTCCGATGATCCGATTCGCCCGCCGCTCGTCAGCCGCCGATGTCGAGGTGCGGACGTGGAGCCATGCCGGCGATGGAATCGGCGGTTGGGCCGAGGTCCGTCCCGGCAAGGGTCTGCCCCCGTTCCGTTGGCTGTGGGATCCGCGGTCGCCGCGTCCGTGGGCGGCCCGTTGGAAGGGTCCGGCGAATGACAGGGAGAACTGGCTCGGAGTCTTTCGCGCGTTGGCACGGCAGCGCGGCCCGGTGCTGGAGGCGGTGGATTTTGCCGACCCATCCGCCAGTCGGGAAATCGTCTGTGCCACGCCGAACCGCGAGGGCGGGATTTGGTTCGGCACCGAGGAGGACGGACTTCATTTCGTGCAAGAACGCCCGATCCGTGTGTACACAGCCCAGGATGGGCTGAGTGGCGATGACGTCCGTTCGGTGTGTGCGACGCCGGAAGGTGGCCTGTGGGTAGCGACCGTGGGTGGATTGAGCCGCTGGCAGGACGGGCGGTGGAAGTCTCACGGGTCGGGAAGACCCAGGGCTATCGCCAGCGACACTCGGGGCCGACCGTGGTTCAGTCTGGCGGAGTTCGGACCGGGCGCGCTTCGGACCGGAGAGACCTGGATGAGGGTAGTGCTCGGCGCCGATTGGCAGGACCCGAACAGCCTGCGATTCGCGCGGGACGGAACGCTGTGGGTGGCGTGCGAACGCGGGCTGACTTGGCTGAAGCCCGACCGGTTCGCGGCGAGGTTGGACGGGACTTTGGAGCCAGACCCAACGGGTGCCGGCCCTGCTTTCGGTCGCTACCGGGTTGGCAACGAACTGCCGCGGATGCTGCCGCTCGGTTTGGTCGAGGATAGCGATGGTTCGATGTGGTTGGGTTCCCTCGCGCACGGTCTGGTGCGGGTGGAGGCGGGGCACGTGGAGCGGTTTGGGCGGCAGGAGGGTCTGCCGGCTGATCACTGCGTGCCGGTGTATCGGGACAGCGCCGGCGCGCTTTGGATCACCGGTCCGGGTGGACTGACCCGGCGATGGGATGGGCGTTTTCGGACTCTCACTGAGCACGACGGTCTGCCGCGGGACCTGCTGCTGGACCTCATCGAGGATGACTTTGGTAACTTCTGGATCAGCGGCAAGCGCGGCATTCACCGCGTCTCGCGGCAGGATTTGGAATCGTTTTACGCGGGGCGCGCCAGCCGGGTTCACTTTCACACGCTGGGTGTGCGCGATGGACTGCTGACGCCGGAATGCTCGAGTCTTCATTATCCGACGATGGCGAAGACCCCGGATGGCCATCTGTGGGTGGCGACACGCAACGGCCTTGCCACCTTTGATCCACGCCGCGTGCAACTGGATACCGAGCCGCTGCCGGCGCGGATCGAGCGGTTGGTCGTGAACCGGGAGGAGGTGCCAATACCCTCGCGCGGCGTGGGTGAGCCGCCCGCGCGGCCGGGTGGGGAGGACAGGCCGATGGGGCCCGCCGCGTGGGTGCGCTTGCCACCCGGCTCGGGCGAACGCCTGGAGTTGCAATTCACCGCCGTCAGCCTGACCGCTGCGGATCGCGTCACCTTTCGCTATCGGCTGGAGGGGTACGATCCAGACTGGTCACCCGAGACGGATTTGCGGCTGGCCTTCTACACCAATCTAAAACCGGGCGCCTACCGGTTTCATGTCAAGGCAGCCAGTCCACAGGGGCTTTGGAGCGAACGTGACACAGTTCTGGGCTTGGTGATCGAGCCCCACTTTTGGCAGACGGGCACGTTTCGGGCTGCTATCGGGCTCGTCATAGTCTGCGGGGCCGTCGGCCTGCATCGCCTGCGTCTCGCCCGATCGCGGCGCGCGGTGCAGGTGACGCACGAGCAGGCGCTGAGCCGTGAGAAGGCCCGGATCGCCGCCGACATGCACGACGAACTGGGCGCCACGCTGACCCAAATCAGCATTCTAGGCGAGGTCGGCAGAAGCCAGGCGGGCAGTCCGACCGACGCGGGCTCGATCCTGGAGCAAGTCTCCCAATTGGCGCGTGAGGCCACCTCCAGAATGAGCGCCCTGGTTTGGGCGACCCACCCACACCATGACACTCTTGAAAGCCTGGCGGCTTATCTCCGCGAGCACGCGGCCTCCCGTTTGGAGAACTTGGCGATTGAAGCGCGGCTCGAGTTTCCGGCCGCCCTCCCCGCGCGGCACGTTTCGGCCACGTTCAGGCGTAACGTGCTGCTCGTGCTTAAGGAATCCCTCACCAACATCCTCCGGCATGCGGCGGCCAGTGAGGTTAAGGTCCGTCTCGACTGCGACGGTCCGAACCTGCAATTGACCATTCAGGACAATGGCCGGGGTTTCGAGTTCGGGCCACTCGCCGTGGGTGGAAACGGCCTGGGTAACATGCGAAAGCGGGTGAGGGATCTTGGTGGGGAATTTCGCGTGACCTCCGCGCCGGGGCAGGGCACTCGCGTCGAGGCGAGCGTGCCGTTAGCAAACCCCGAATCACCCGTTTGTGGGAGTATTCACGAGGCGAATGAACGCTGACAATGAAGTGTGTCCATGACCGCCCAGGTTCCACGCATTCGAGTCGCGGTGGTGGAAGACGACCCCCTCGTGCGCGATGGACTGCGCGCATTGATCAACCATTCGCCCAGCTGCGCCTGTGTCGTGGCCTTTGGTTCGACCGAGGAGGCCGTGGCTTCGGATTTGATCACTGACGTGGACGTCGTGCTCATGGATATCCAGCTTCCGGGCCGTTCGGGCATCGAATGCATTCGCGAACTCAAACGGCGCCGGCCCGGGCTTCAGATCATGATGCTGACCGTGCTGGAGGATCACGACCGCATCTTCCAATCGCTGGCTGCCGGAGCGTCGGGGTATCTGCTCAAGCAAACGCCGCCGGACAAGCTTCTCGAGTCGATCACCGAGCTCCATCGGGGCGGCGCACCGATGTCCACGCCCATCGCGCGTCGGGTTGTCGATTTCTTCCAATTGGGGGCTTCGGTCCGAGAAGCCACCTCCGTGCTTTCCGCTCGCGAAAGGGAGGTCCTTGCGCTGCTGGCCAGGGGCTTCCTCTACAAGGAAATTGCCGCTGAACTTGGCTTGAGCGTTGAAACGGTGCGCACCCACATCCACAACACCTACGAAAAGCTGCACGTGCGAACCCGCACCGAGGCGGTGATGAAGGTGTACGGCCGAACCGAGCCGAACTGACGCACGCGCCGCGTTCGACGGGGCGAGGCGGACCACCCATCCCAGGCATTAAGGCCGAGCAGAGTGGCCCTCGTCGCGCTGCGACGAGGTGTGCTGGGTTCAGAGATTCATGGTGGGTGTTTCAATCTCGATCTCGATCTCGATCCCGACTCCGGAGGTGAAAGACCCCTCACAAACAACGCCGCCCGACCTGCTGCAGGTCACTCACACGCAGATTGCATTCGGTCCCCTTGTCGAATCAACGTTCCCCACCATGAAAACACGCTCCAAGCAGCGCACCCAACCAACCTGTACCCAGACCGGAGGTCCACCCAAGCGATTCGTCGAATTCGCGCGGCGATATCCGACCATCGCCGAGGCCTACGAGTCACTGGCCGCCGCCACTCAGGCCGCGGGTCCGCTCGAACCCAAGACCCGGTGTCTCGTGAAATTGGCCATCGCCGCCGGTGCCTGGCGCGAGGGCGCCGTGCATAGCCATGCCCGCCGAGCTCTGGAAGCTGGATGCTCAGCCGACGAGATACGACATGTCGTCCTACTGGCGACGACGACGCTTGGATTCCCGTCGATGATGGCGGTGATGACCTGGGTCAACGACGTGCTCGAGACCTAGCCGAGACATGGGATTCACGCGGATGATTTCGATTCCTATCGCGCCTCGGACATGCCGTTGTTCTCGTTGCCTCGATTAGAACTCCCTGATGCGCCCGCCACGTCGGGGTGCATGACCCTCCTGCTTCAGTTCTGCGGCGCAGGTTCGGAGGGCCGAGTTCCACGAGGCCGCCTGGGAAGGCTCCCAATGGACTCGCGGAGATCGTCCCTCAAACCGCGACAAGTCTGTCCTGCGCCCGACGCGTCGCGGGCGGAGAAATTGTCTCGCGGTCGGAAGACGAGTCTGTGACATTAGGTAGGTTCACTGGGTCATTGGGTCCGGCTTATGGCATACCTACCTTCCTTCGGGTCGAAGCACTTTCTACTTTGGATCGCGCACATCGCCGTTCTGGTGTCGGTACACGGTCAATCCGTATCCGGCGTGAGCGGGCAAGTCGCCGACCGGGGGTCGGGCTTCGGCATCGAGGGGGTGGTGGTGGGGTTCGACAATTTGCCTGCCGACGGTGCGACGGAGGCCGCGGTGGAGTCGGATCTCTTTGGATTCTTCCAGGCGAACGTGGCAGAGGGAAGCTATCGGATTCGCGCGACGCATCCTGGGTTTGCGGCCTACGAAACCAATGTAGTAGTGGCCGCCGGCCTGGTCTCGAACCTGCCGATCGTCCTCACGCCGGTGGGATCGGACCGGTTCGAGGTGGTCATCGGCGTCGTGTGTGTGACGAGCGGGGTGGAGTTGGGTGGGGTGCCGGTGCAGATCGAGCGTTTCAACACCGCGGCGGAAAGCGTGCCTGCCGAAGTGCTGCGGGCGATCACCGATGTCAACGGCGAGGCAGTCTTTCGAGGTTTGGCCGGCGGTTGGTACGGGTTTCGAGTGAATGACGCGGGCTTCGCTCCGCCGCGACCGAAATGGGATCCGCTCCTGGCGGGGCTCGCCTCGCAGCAGCATTCCTTTCTCGACAAGGATCACCATGCCAATGTCCGGCTGAAGCCCCGGAAGCAAGACCTCGCTGTTCAGGTGCTGGGTTTCGACACGGTGCGGTATCTGGATCAACAGCCCTTGAAGGAGATGACAGTGGAAGTGACGGGCGTGGATCCGCTGGATCCGTCGCGTGTCGTCATGCCGACGCAGACCAGTATCACCGATGGGAACGGCAGAGCTGTTTTCACGGGCTTACCAGCCATCGCGTATCGCGTGGTGGCGAAGCGCGTGGGTTACACGCCGGCGGAGACGGTGGTGCATCCGGACGCGACGGGCGCCCTGCCGCCGGCGACGCTGAACGTGGTGCTGAAGCCGACGAACTTGTTCGTCGTGCTCGGCCATCCCTATACGCACTCGAACTTCGTGGCGGGCCTGCGCGTGGAATTGGAGGGGATTGCCGGAACCCTCACCGAGGGAATCAAACGGGCACAGACGCTCTACGACGGCCGATTTCCACGGCAACGCGCCTTCTTCAGTCTGTTGCCTGGGAAATACCGGGTGTCCGTCAACGGCACCACGGTTTCCGGACCTCCGAACAACATGCTTCCGCGTTTCTTCGCCAACGAGCAGGTCGATGTGATCGAGGGGGTGTGGACGGATCTGAATCTGGCCTTGGACGTGATTCCGGCGACCGTGCGGGGTCAACTCCACGTCGCCGACGAGATGGCGGAGGAAGGCACCTCCCAGGGGCTAATTGTCTACGGCGAATCGCCGGTGTATCGGAGGGGTGCCCCAATCCCCATCGAGATCATCGAGTACGCGGGCGACAGTTACCTGGTCGCCAGTCGGCGCACCAATCTCGTGACCACCGACGACCTGGGCGAGTTCAGCTTGGATTTATTGCCCGGCCGCTACGGGGTGCGCATCCCGTCCATGACGAATCACTGGGGGCATTCCATCCGGTTGCGCAATCTGACCACCACGGTGAACTCGGAACGCGATGTATACCGCGGCTGGCCGTACCCTGATGTCTGGCCCTTTCCGTCGGCCCCGCCGCCGTCGAATTCGACCGGCGAATTCGGAAATCCCGTTTTCATCCGTTCCGGGCACCAGTACCAGATGGAACTCTTCGTCCATCGGCAGATCATCAGTATGATCGGCCAGGTGGAGCAGGCTTTGGGCAATAACAAGGACAGCGTTTTTGCCGGCGCCGCCACGCTGCATTCCGACGCGTCGGAGCCGATCCAGCAACTGCTGGTCGATTCGGGAACCGGACGACCTCTTTACCACTTCAAGCACCTGCCGCCAGGCACCTACAGCGTCACCTTTTCGGCCCCCCATTACAGCGTCACCTACGACGGCAACGGCACCAGCACACGCACCATCACCGTTCCCCGGCGTCCGGCGCCGGGCGTGCTGCCCGAGGTCGATCCCCTGAGCAATTTCGAGTCCGTGCCGTTCACTCGCTTTGATTTGGGAACAATCACCGCGACCTATATCCCGCCGTCGACGGCCATCCGGGTGATCAGCCACCGGTTTCAAGGGGGCGGTTACTCCAGCGGCATCGAGTCGACGGCGGCCCTGGTTCGCGCGTTGCCGGATGGATGGAACTCCTATGAGGGCAGCCTGCGGAACCTGCCGTACGGATCGTTCGACTATTGGATCAGTTTTCAGGGCAATGCGTTTGTTCCCGAGTTTACCATCAAGGGGCGTGTTTCCGAGGGCGAGACCAAGACTCACGAGATTTACTGGCGAGGCGGTCCCACGGACACGCCGGTATCCGAGTATCAGCAGCCCGCGGCGCCGGTGCTGCCGGTGCGCTGGGTGATTCGGGCCGTCAACTTGCTGAATGTGGGCGAGGTGTTGTCCAACATCACCACCACCGCCACGCTGGACATGATCAACTCCAACGTGGTGCGGACGTTTCAAGGAGAGCACATCGAGCCCGCCTGGGAGGCACTGCCGCAACTGCGTTCCGCTTCCAATCCGCACTGGGTGGTCTCGGCCATCGAGACCCGCCAAGTCAAACGGCAACCCCCCGAGTACCTCACTCTGATCAAGATGAATCGCGGCACCGCCGTGCGCGGCGTCGTGAGCATGAACGCGGTGCCGTCCGTTCCGCTCGAAGCAATTCGGGTGCGGGGTTTGAATCGTTATGGCGGGCGAATGGCCGAAGCCACCACCGACGCGGCGGGCGCGTTTGCTTTCGCGCAGGAATTGAACGCGGCCCCCATATACCTCGAGGTGGATTCGCCCGGGTACATTCCCTGGCGCCGACGATTCACGTCCGCGGACGCCGTCGCATTGGGCAACGGCGATTCCGACCTGATGGTGGAGATCCCGTTGGATCCGTTGCCCGGGCCGAGCATTACGTCGACCACATTTGATCGGTTCGGGGTCTTTTTTCCCGGACTGAACCGCGCGGGAAACCCGGCCAGCTATTCGGGCAGCCGCGCAACGAAACCGCTGACACTCACCTCCACGATGACCGCCGAGCAGGCGCCGCCGATCGCCCACCTGTTGACCGGGTTCGACACCCGATTGGGCGGGCCGGGAGCGGCGCTACCGCCGTTGATCGATCCGATCGCCGAACTGTGGATGATCGATCCACGATCCTTCACGAATCGCGCCCGGCAGGGCACCCCGGCCGCCCTGGTGCTTCCCACCGAGCCGCGCGCCTGGGCGACCTGGCTCCAGCGGATCGCCAACGGCAGCATCAGCAACGTCTATTACCAGCGGTCCTTTGCCCATCGCTTCCCGACCAACTCGGTCGGCATGACGAACTTCACTCCGATCTGGCAAATGCCCGAAGGGTTGTTCGATCCGGTGTTCGTGGCGGTTTCCCGTCACGGCGGCATCACCGTTCAAACCAATTATTCGTTCGCCAGCGACGCGCACCGGCTGCGAGGCGTCAGGATGCCACCGTGGTTATCCTTCGGTTCCGACGTGTTCGCGTCGGTCGCCGCCTTCCTGGCCAATCCCCAGCGCGCATTGGAAGTGACGCCGCAGGGACGATTCATGCCACGGAACGCTTTCGAGGCGACCATCACCAACAGCGCGGACGGCTTCCTGGACTATCGGTATACCCTTGGCGTCGATTGGAACGAGGGAATCCAGAGTCCCGGTTCCGGCTTCCTGCAGTTCCTTCCCAGTTTTCTGGGGGCCAAGATGCAGTCCGCGTTGCAGTTCGGTCTCCGGGGCACGAACGCTGAGATCTATGTCGTGGCCGAGGCCAAGGACACCCTCCTCGACCTCGAATCCACGTTCGATAACGCGCCCCTTCCGGTAACTCCGATCTTCAAGCCAAGCATCGACACGACCCTGAGGGGATCGCAGCAGTTCGCCCCGGTGAGCGATCCCTACGAGCTCGAGATCACCGACGAGGTCGGGATTGGCTTCGAGGTGGGCGCCACCTTTGAGATCGAGATCAAGAAGGTACCGCTGATTGGGCGTCTGCTCCGCAAACTCAAGATCGGCGGGGCCGCCGCCACCGGCCGGGTGGCCGCTGAGTTGGATTCGCGCCGCTCGTGGGGCACACGATTTCCGGAACCGCGGCCTCCGGCGGATTCCACCGACCCAGGGTTGGACCAGGTGTTCCGCCGGCACTTCGCGGGTGGTCGCCGGGAGATCGCGCATCAGTGGGACCTTTGTCTGTTCGCGCAAGCCAGCTTGACGTTGGAACTTCCGTTGGGCGCCGCCGCGGCGGAAGGGGGAGTCCGGTTGGTCGGCGAACCCTGCGTGAACGGCCGACCCACCGCCAAGCTCACCATCAATCCGCAGTCCGATTGGCCTTATGTGACCGATATCTCCGGCACCGTGTCCTGTTTCCTCGAACCCAAGGTTTCCCTGTGGTTCAAAGAGGTCGGCTATTTCATCACCTGGCCGTTCTTCGATTTCTCCTATCCCTACTCGACGGACCCGGTCTTCCAACTCATCCCCGTCGATACCCAACGTCGCCTGGTCAGCCCGTCGACGGCGTCGCCCGGGGTGTTCAGCGGTTCCGGAATCGCCCGGGTTTCGAACTTCTACCCCGCGGGCACATTTGCCGCCGCTTCGTCGTCCACCGGTCAGCTTCTCGCCTACTCGGATGTCGAACCCGCCAACGGCCAAATGCTCGTCAAGGTAGCGCGACGTTCGGCGAGTGGCCTTTGGGAAACGCCCGTGACCGTGGCCACCGCCGCGGGAATCGTGAATGTCGGACTCACCCACCTCGCCACTGGAAAATGGGTGGCAGTATGGACGCGGATCGATGCCGTGGACGCCGAGAATCCTTTTCCGCCGAGCACGCTGATGTTCTCGCAGAGTGCGGACGGTTCTTCCTGGAATCCGCCCGCCGTGCTCGCGAGCTTGAGGGGCGTCGCCGCCGAGGTACGCCTGGTGGCCAGTGGCGACCGGGTCGCCTTGGCCTTCGCGGAAACGGATCAAGGCCCGACCGCGCGGGAGTACTCGATCAAGACCGCCCTCTGGGATGGCGCCGCATGGACGGCGCCGGCGGTCGTTCGCTCCCAGGTGCCATTGCAGGGATTCGATCTCGAGGGTGTGTCGGAGGCGGCGTCGCCCGCATTCCTGTTAACCTGGTTGGCGGATGGCGGCACCTTGAACGCCTTGGCGGGTCCGGCATTCGATCCGTCGTCGGTCGAAGCGATCGCGACGAATGCGAGCCTGGTCTTCGACGTGACCGGCGATCCGAGTGGCGGGGCATTCGCCGCATGGAGGAATGACCGCCTGCAAATGGAACTGGCGCGCCGGGAGGGGACGAATTGGATACATCTGGGGCCGATACTTCCAGACGTCGTGCCTTCGGAGGTCCGGCTTCTACAGGAGGGAGAGGGTGCTGATGCAACGCTTTTGATGGCCTGGACCGCCGGTTCGCCTGCGGGCGTTTCGGCTGCACGGTTCGATGTCGCGGGGGGTATTGTTCAGCCAGTGACATTCCTTTCGAGCGATGCCACCCACGGACATCGCGATCTCGAACTCAGCGCGGCGCCGGAGGGCGGGGTGCATTTGTTGGCCCGCCGTCAGGGGGCTCGCGGCATGACGCCGGCGACCAGGATGGGACAGCCCGACGACGGCGGTGTAATTCTTGTGGAATTGAGCGTTCCCGCGGGGATCGGCCCGCAACTCAAATCGCCGCGGCTGACGGCCGA
>JAEUHG010000099.1 GCA_016795425.1 Verrucomicrobiales bacterium | reverse complement strand
CTGCCGTTCGACTCGAACCAGGCCTTGGTTGTGGGAGAGCGTGGCAAGGGGCTCCTTTCGATCGACGGAGCTGCGCTTTCCGCCGCGACGGTAGTCATTGGTCGTTCAGCCGAAGACAATCAAGCGATCATTCTGGGTCCGGCTCCAAGTCTCACCGCGACACCCGCCAATCTCAACGCCAGTCGCCACCTGATCATCGGCGATGGTGGATTCGGCACCCTCGAACTGGCTGCAGCGGGTGAAGCCCAGGGCGCACTCGTCACCGTCGGCCGACAATCTGCCTCCACCAACCGTCTCGCAGTCTCGGCTGGGAGTTCGCTCACCAGCTTCCAAGGAATTACCGTGGGCGACCGAGGTCGCGGCCTTCTGCAAAACCGCGGCACCGTAACGACCGATCGCACCATTGCCGTGGGCCAGGGCGACGCCGCCGACGGATCCATCGAGGTTCTTGATCCGGGCGGATCTCTGGTTTCCTACCGAGGCGGAATCGTCCTCGCTCGCGGCGCCGCGGCCAAAGCTTCCCTCTCCTTGCGGAATGGCGCTCACATCGACGTCCAGGAATTGGCCACGGAGGCGACTCCCACCGGACGCGCCGACGTCGCCTTGGACGGCCAAGGGTCCGAACTTCGGATTGTGGACACCCTGCGCCTGGGACAGATCGGGCGGCCGACCGGTCCCACCTTGATGGGGATATCCGGCGGCGCTTACGCCAAAGTGGGGCATGTCCTGCTCGTCCGTCGCAATGCCAGCCTGGTGCTGGGGGGCGGCAGCATGGTCGTTGGGGCAGGCCCGCAACCGGCGCCCGGATTCTTGAGGGTGTTCGCCGGCGGCAACATCATCGGTGACGGCCGAATTCAAGGTGACCTCGTGGCCGAGGAGGGGAGCCGAGTGCGACCCGGAGCCACCGTGGGCGCACTTTCCATCACCGGCAAACTCGACTGTCGCCTCGGCTCGACGATCGAATTTGATGTCGCGGGTCCGTTGGCGCCGGACCAGCACGACTTCGTCCATACGACCGGTGCCCTGTCGATTCAGGGTGTCGTTCAGATTCGATTCATCGACGGCTACGCACCCAAGGCCGGGGAACGCTATTGCTTCACTCAGGCCGATGGCGGTCTCGCGTTCACCCCTTCGGAGGTCCGCATCACGGGTCTGGCGCCGGGTTTCCGTTTCCAAATGGAAGCGGATCCCTTGGGCACGCTCTGCCTCGTCGCCTCCTCGAATGCCAACACCGATTCCGCGCCCATTCTCGACGCCAGCCGATCGGTGGCCACAGAAGAGTTCGTGCTGCATTGGACGGCGCCCGAGACGTGGCGTTTGGAAACCAGCACGCAATCCAGCACCGGTTGGACGCCGGTCGGCGGGACCTCTTCGGAAGGCGCTGATCATTCCCACGTTGTATCCAGCACCGATCCCGCCCGATTCTTCCGCCTGAGCCGGCCTTGAACCTCGCCGACCTCATTACCGCCCACGACCCATGATGATTCAACGCCTCGCCCTTGCGTTTGCCCACCTCGTTGCCGTTCACGGATCCTGGGCAGCCGGTGCGACCGATCCCGCCATTCGCGAGCAGGTGAACCGCAAGGTCGCCGCCGAATATCCATCGCTCGAAGTGATTTACCGCGAACTCCACGCGCGCCCCGAACTCTCGTTCATGGAATCAAACACCGCGGCCCTGGTCGCCCGCGAACTTCGTTCCCTGGGATTTGCCGTCACCGAGAAGGTGGGTAACACCGGTGTCGTCGGGGTGCTCACCAACGGCACGGGACCGACCGTCTTGCTGCGCGCCGACATGGACGCACTTCCGATCAAGGAAGAGACCGGCTTGTCCTACGCCAGCACAGGTCTTAGCACCAACCTGTCAGGCCAAGGGCTTCCCGCCATGCACGCCTGCGCTCATGACGCGCATATCACCAGCCTGATCGGCGCGGCCCGCACCCTTCGGGCGCTGACCAACCACTGGGCCGGGACGTTGGTGTTGATCGCGCAACCCGCCGAAGAAATCGGAGCTGGCGCTCGCGCCATGCTCGCCGACGGGCTCTTCTCGCGATTTCCACTGCCTGACTTCGCGCTGACGCTCCATGCTTGGGGACCACTCCCGGCCGGGGTCATCGGCTACGCCGAAGGTCCCAGCTATGCCAATGTCGACACTCTCGACATTCTCGTTCGTGGTTACGGCGGTCATGGCTCGCGGCCGCACCTCGCCAAGGACCCCATCGTTCTCGCATCGGAGATCGTGCTCATGCTCCAAACCATCGTGAGCCGCGAGTTGGAACCTGGAACCCCGGCGGTGGTCACGGTGGGGTCCATTCATGGTGGCACCAAACACAACATCATCCCGGATGAAGTTCGACTCCAACTGACCCTGCGCTCCTACAGCGACGCCGTGGCGGACCATTTGGTTCGATCCATTGAACGCATCTGCGCAAATCTCGCGCGGGCCGCGGGCATTCCCGAAGACCGCTTGCCCGTGATCTCGCACGCCGAGCAACGTCTCCCTCTCGTGGACAACAACCCAATGCTGACTCGGCGACTCGCGGCCACTTTCCAGAATTGGTTTGGTCAGAACCAGGTCCTGGCTGAGAAACCGACGACCGGTGGCGAAGATTTCGGCCTTCTTGGGCGCACCAGCCATCGAGTTCCAGTCTTCGCCTGGTGGGTCGGCGCGCAGGATCCTGCCAGACTGGACGCCGCCAAACGTGGTGTGACGCCCCTCGCCTCCAATCATTCGGCATTGTTTGCGCCTGTCCCGGAACCAACCATCAAGACATCAATCCTCTCCTTCTGCGCTGCCGTCCTCGATCTGATGCCCGCCCGTTAGGGGTTGCGCCATAGAGGAAACGGGTCCTGCGCCGTGAGGACACATCGCGGTGCGCCGCGACTCGGCCTCCGCTCGGTTCCGCGGCCCAACGTCGCGGGTCGCCGGAACTCCGACCGATCCATGTCGCCCCCAAACCCAGCCTTGCCTGGAAGGCCGTAGGTCTGCGATGGACAGCTTCCATCCGTGGACCACGTTTACCCGGAACACGCTCATGCCGGACATCGTCCTCAGCACGCTCAACGCAAAGTTCATTCACGCATCCTTTGGCCTTCGCTATCTCTTCGCCAACCTGGGTGAACTACAGGGGCGGACCGAACTTCTGGAATTCGAAATCAAGCAGACCCCGCTGGAAATCGTCGAAGCCATTCTCGCCCACCGACCCCGCGTTCTTGGACTCGGCATCTATATCTGGAATGCACGGCCGTCCCTTGACGTCGTCCGCCTGCTCAAGCGTCTCCGTCCCGAACTCCGCATCGTGCTGGGCGGACCCGAGGTCAGCCACGAGTGGGAAGACCAGGAGATCGTCGGGCTGGCCGACCACCTGATCACCGGCGAAGGCGACTTGGCGTTTCGCGATCTGTGCCGGCGCCTGCTCGATCCGGATCCCCGGTCTGAACCACCGCCCAAAGTGTTGGCCGGCGGACTTCCCGATCTCGCCACGCTCGAACTTCCTTACCACCACTACAGCGACACCGATCTCGCCCATCGCCTCTTGTATGTGGAGGCTTCGCGCGGCTGTCCCTTTTCCTGCGAATTCTGTTTGTCGTCGCTCGACCTGCCTGTGCGCCAGTTTCCGCTCGACCGTTTTCTGGCGGCGCTGACGGAACTGCTCGATCGGGGCGCGCGGCAATTCAAATTCGTCGACCGAACCTTCAACCTGAACCTGGCCACCAGCCGCGCCATCCTCCGTTTCTTTCGCCAGCGCTGGCGCGAAGGGATGTTCCTGCATTTCGAGATGATCCCCGACCGGCTTCCCGACGCCCTGCGCGAAGAACTCGCCTGGTTTCCCGCCGGCGCGGTGCAACTCGAGATCGGCATCCAGTCTTTCAACGAGGAAGTCTGCCAGAGGATTCACCGCCGGCAGGACCAGGCGCGCACCACCGACAATCTCCTCTTTCTACGGCAATCCACCGGGGTTCATCTGCACACCGATCTGATCGCCGGACTTCCGGGTGAGACCCTCGAATCGTTCGCCGCGGGATTCGATCGACTGCTCGCTCTCAATCCGCAGGAGATCCAGTTTGGAATATTAAAACGCCTGCGGGGCACGCCGATTGTGAGGCATGATGCTGAGTGGGGCATGCGCTACAGCCCCGTACCGCCGTACGAGATTCTCGAGAGTCAGACCCTCGACTTCCCGACTCTGCAGCGTATGCGCCGCTTTGCCCGATACTGGGATCTGGTAGCAAACAGCGGACGGTTCGGAGCGACACTCCCTTTGATCTGGTCGGGGAGTGATTCGCCCTTCTGGAGCTTCCTGCGCTGGAGCGACTGGCTGTATGCCCAAGTCCGTCAGACATCCGCCATCGCCCTCGACCGTTTGGCGCACCACCTTTTCCGATGGCTCACCACATCCCATCCGGAAGGTGCCGGAGTTGACTCGGCCACAGCCGCCACCGCACTGGCCTCCGACTGGCACCGCAGCGGCCAGCGCGATCTGCCGCCGTGGTTGCTGCCCTTGGCTCCGCGTGCCTCGACCCCGCCGGCGCCGACGACATCATTCGACACCTCCCGAAGAACGGCCCGCCGCCAAGAACGACACCTCACAAACGCCATGCCACCCACCCAGGCAATGGGGTCAGACA
>JAEUHG010000152.1 GCA_016795425.1 Verrucomicrobiales bacterium | reverse complement strand
TGAGCCGAGGCGCCGCAGGTGGTCCAATAGAGCATCCCCACGCATACGGCAAAGGTCACCCATGCCTCGGCAGTTCTTGCCGGTGGTTGGTGCTTCGCAGCATGCGGCGGCCGTGCGATATGGGGTCGGAGCGATCGGAAGTGCCGCGTCAGGGAAGGATCGATGTCCGAGGTTCGGCCCGCGGATGCGACTGCACTCAGACACAGCGGAGGGTCCGACCACCGGGAGATAGGACTTTTATCGGCGGGAAGCGGGAATCGATCAGCGCGTTGGCGACCGTCACAGCCCATGGCTCGGGTCGGTAACGGCACGTCGAAAATCGAGCCGAGATGACAAACACACACCCATTAAGGTGAAAACAGAACATCCAATGTTTGGAGGTTCGGTGATCCATGTAGAGCATTTCGCGTGCTAAGAAATCCTTGGATTCTTTCGATAAATGGCCTCAGGGAATGATCTTGGAAGGATCTGCTAGCGCCTTTAAGTAGTGTTGTGAAATCCCGAACCCGGCGAAAACGATGGAGCAACCCCAGCGGTTCACCGTTCCACGGCAGCCCAGGAGCACCCCTTGCGGTCAAGGAAGGCGGCGAAGTATCCGACTTATGTTTAAGTGAGATACCTGAGAAGGTCCGAGTCGGGAGTGGGTGAGAACCACCCGATTGGGAGGGCGTTCTGCTGGATGAAGGCGCAACTCACGGGATCGATTCTTCGAGGCGAGCGTCGGATCCTGGAGTGGCTTTTGTTGAGTGGGTGGGTAACCGGCTTCTGGGGAGGAGCATTGGCGGCCGATCCGAGTGCCCCGACGCTTCGAATTGGGTTCTCGAGCACGATGTTCTCAGATGTTAACGAGAATGATGCGCGTGCTTCGGTGAAGGTCTGGGGGGAGACGGTGGCGAAGGAGCGGAGAATCTCGGCGCACCCCGAAACCATGCTGTTTCGAAACCAAACGGAACTTCTCGAGGCCTTGGTGCAGGAACGGGTCGATGCCGTGGGGGTCACGATTCTGGAGTTTGGTCACGTCCGGGAAAAGGTTCCCCTCTCGCCAGTGTTCGCTGCCTGGCTCGGGGAACGCCTCACGGAGCAGTACGTCCTCCTGGCGCCGAGTGAAGGAAAGGTCCGCGGCGTCCGGGATCTTGTCGGGGCGAGTATGGTCGTGCAGCGCGGACCTCCTCGGCTTTCGTTGGCCGAACTATGGCTGGGAACTCTGTTGGTCGAGGAACATCTGCCGCCGTTGGCCCGGTGTGCGGGGACGTTGCTGGCTGAGCGGAAGCTATCCAAGGCCGTGCTGCCAGTCTTCTTTGGGAACGCCGACGCGTGTCTGGTAACGCGGGGAGGCTTCAAGACCTTGTGCGAACTGAATCCGCAGGTGGGGAATCGACTGACCATCGTCGCTTCGTCCGGGGAGTGGATACCTGCCGTATTTGCCATGCGCGCAAATTACCAGGCTCCATTCAGGAATGAACTGGTTCAGGGCTTGCGGGAGTTGCATCACACGACAGCGGGTCGCCAGGTCTTGACGGTATTCCAGAGCGACCGCCTCGAAGAGGTGGATCAAGCGACGCTGCGGCCAACCTTGGATTTTTTGGAGAGGGTAGGGTTGCGCGTCACCCGCGAGGAATCAGTGACGCCGGAGGTTTCCGGTGCGGTGACTGCGAGCTCGCCCTGAAGGCGGGTGGTTCGGCCTTTGGGCAGTCAGGTTCCGAGGCGGTCCTCTCTTGCGATGCGGCGAATGCAGGCGGGGTTTCAGGATTGGGATCCGCGCGAGTCGCGTCCCGCGCCTTGCCCATCTGCCGGGGTTTCGGAACACTCCGGCCGCCATGCTCGACATCAAACTCCTTCGGGAGCGTCCCGATTTCGTCAAGGAACGCCTCGCCAGCCGCGGCGCTGGCGATGAGCATCGCGTCGACGAAGTGCTCGCATTAGACGAATCGCGTCGTGAGAAACTCGGGGAGGTGGAGAAACTCAAGGCCCAGCGCAATGCCGCCTCCAAGGAGATTGGAGCCCTGATGGCTCAGAAGAAGGCCGCCGAGGCGGAAACGCGCAAGGCCGAGGTTCGGGCCATTGGCGATCGTATCGCGGCCTTGGATCGCGAGGTTTCGGAGATTGAGACCCGGCGCGAGACTTTGCTCCTGCAATTCCCCAATCTTCCGCATGCGACGGTCGCGCTGGGGCGGACTGCAGAGGATAACCCGGTCATCCGGACGTGGGGAGAGCCGGCGCGGTTCGAATTCACGCCGCGGAGCCATATCGAGCTGTGTGAGAAGCTGCGCCTGGTTGATTTTGCGCGAGGTGCCAAGCTGGCTGGCAGCGGATTCCTGCTTTACACCGGTTGGGGCGCGCGGCTGGAACGGGCCCTAATTCAGTTCCTGCTGGATTTGCACGTCCGCGAGCACGGTTATATCGAGGTGTCGCCGCCCTTCCTGGTGGGACAACACTGCATGGTAGGAGTCGGACAGTTCCCCAAGTTCGTAGATCAGGCGTACGCGGTGCGCGAAGGCGCTGATGATTCGACACTGGGGAAGCTCTACCTGGTCCCGACCGCGGAGGCGCCGGTGGCGAATATTCACCGGGAGGAGCTGCTGGCTGCGGATCAACTTCCGATCCGGTATGTGGCGTACAGTCCGTGTTTTCGGGCGGAAGCCGGGGCGGCTGGCGTGGGCACGCGTGGCATGATCCGGGTGCACCAGTTCGACAAGGTGGAACTCATCAAGCTGGTTCGTCCGGAGGACGGTTACGACGAGTTGGAGAAGATGGTGGCGAACGCCGAGCGCGTTCTACAACTCCTCGGCTTGCACTACCGCGTGATTGGTTTGTGCACGGGCGACATGGGATTCGCCAGCGCCAAGACCTATGACATCGAATTGTGGTCGCCCGGGCAGGGCGGGTGGCTGGAGGTGTCCAGTTGCTCCAATTGCGAGGATTTCCAGGCCCGTCGCATGAATGTGCGGTTCAAGGATGCCGAGGGGCACAACCGATTTCCGCACATCCTCAATGGCAGCGGCACGGCGTTGGCCCGGTTGTTTGTGGCCTTGCTGGAGACCTATCAGCAAGCGGACGGATCAGTGGTGATCCCGGACCCCTTGCGACCCTACCTGGGTGCCACGATGATCCCGTCCTGAAGGCGTTTCCTATGCGGGTCCTCATCGCCACCAGCGAACTTCATCCCTACTCCAAGACCGGTGGCTTGGCCGACATGGTTTCTGCCCTGGCCAAGAGCCTCGCGGCCGCGGGGCATCAAGTGGGCGTCGTGACGCCTCTCTACCGGTCCATTTGGTCCAAGCATCGGCCGGAACGGATGGACTGGTGGATGGACCTGCCCATGGGCGATCGCCGCATCCAACCCGAGATCTGGACCCTTTCGCCAGCGACCAACCTCACCATCTATTTTGTTCAGGCCCCACAGTACTTCGATCGCGACGGGATCTACGGCGACAGCCATGCGGCTTATCCGGACAACACCGAGC